>NZ_JBJJBQ010000004.1:0-327721 GCF_045446075.1 Flavisericum labens
ACAATGTTACCATTGTTCAGCTTTAATTTATAAATTTAATCCTTTAATAATCTGTATCGGTTATTTAGGACTAGACAGTACTATGAACAGCTATCTATCAAGTATTTTAAAACAATTTGAATATTATAAAAGTCTTGGCGATAAAACTTTTAGTCAACTATCTTTTGATGAAATGCAATGGCAAGCTAATGAAGACTCCAACAGTATTTCAATTCTTGTAAAACATATGGTAGGAAACATGTTGAGTAGATGGACCAATTTTTTAACTGAAGATGGCGAAAAACCCTGGAGAAATCGTGATGATGAATTTATTGGTAGCTTTCAAACAAAAGAAGAACTAATCGCTGCTTGGGAAAGTGGTTGGCGTTGCCTTTTCAAAGCTATTAGGCCTTTAATAGTAAAAGATTTAGAACATATTATCTATATAAGAAATGGCGGACATACGGTTCTTGAAGCCATTAACAGGCAACTGGCTCATTATGCTTATCATGTGGGGCAAATTGTATTTTTAGGCAAACTTTTAAAAGGCGCTGATTGGGTGTCATTATCCATTCCTAAAGGGGATTCTACAAAATTTAACAAGGAAAAATTCAACCAAGAAAAAAGCAAGCGTCATTTTACAGATGATTTGTAATATTCTTAATATTAGTAAAAACAAAAAAAGCCTTCAAATTTGAAGGCTTTTTGATTTTTATCAAATTCTATTTAGCATCCAAAGCCTTTGTGCTGATATAAGAAATCCCTCTTTCAATCATCCCTTCATCATTAAAATCGTGGGTGTACATGGCCGGTATTGTAAATTTCTTTTTATCAGACTTTCTGATTAGTTTAAAATTCCACCATGATTGAACGGTATAGTTGTCTCCAATCTCATAGTGCAATAAATCGGGGTATCCTACTACATCAATACTCTCAATAGTGTATTTTTCTAAGAATTTTTTATTGCGCTCCTTAAGCTCTTCCAAATTTATGCTTTGCCCAACAGGCATTTCAAGTCCCGTAAAACTAGCGTCATTAGCCATAAAACCATAAGCTTTTTCCATGTCATTATATTCAAAAGCAGCAAACATTCTACGTACTTTATTTATGTATTCATGCTCATTGTATATGGTTCCATTAGATCGTGGAGATAAGGCAGCTCTGATATCATTTCCTATTGGATAATTATAATTAAGGGCTAACTCGATTTTATTATCATCATTTAAGCGATACAAATTATGGACGGGCATTTCTATTTTAATGCCAGTTTTATCATGAACCCCTTTTAAATAATTCCATGTTTGCACCCAGATTTTACCATCTTTATATTCAATGGCATCAGGGTAAGCCTCACCATGTCGTGTTAAACTAGTGTATGACACCCATTCCTTTCTGCTTTCTACCCATTTTAAAAAACTTTCCTTGTCTGATCCTTTTGAATCTTTATCCATAGTTGTTCCACTATAGGATTTAAAATCATCAGCTAAAAAACCAGCTACTTTTTCGGCATCACCCGCTACGTCTGCTTGCTGCATAGCTTCTACCGCTGTAATTGCAGGATGCTCAATATAAACGGTTCCGTTTTTTTTCTTTTGGGAATACATGACGACAGATAGCATCATCATGGCAATAGTGACATGTTTTTTCATTGTTAAAAAATTTGATTAGTTAATTAATATTTTAAATGTAACTAAAATAACTGAATAACAACGGCTTATATCACTTTAATCTTACAAAGTTAAGGCAACTTATTTTTTCTTCAACTTCTTCTTAAACGGTCTGATAATTAATCTTGCTTCTCTATCAAAACGCACATAATTATATACCCAGTTTACAAAAACCACCATACGGTTTCTAAATCCTATTAAAAAGAAAAGGTGAACAAACATCCAAACATACCAAGCAAAAACGCCTTGAAACTTAAATCTTTTTAGATCTACAACGGCTTTGTTTCTTCCTATTGTAGCCATGGTTCCTTTGTCTTTATATTTAAAGGGTTGCATGGGTTGCTCTTCAATAAATTTTAACATATTGTCACCCAGCTGATCGCCTTGCTGAATAGCTGGTTGTGCCATCATTGGCAAACCATTAGGAAATTCTTCGGTTACCATACAAGCTATATCACCAATGGCAAAAACATGGTCATAGCCTTTTACTTGGTTAAACTCGTTAACCAAAATTCTATTGCCTGTAGTAATAAAATCTGCCGCATCCAATCCTTTTATAGTAGCTCCTTTTACTCCGGCCGCCCATACAACGGTGGCAGACTCGAACACTAAATCTGTATTTGTAGTTACAATTTTACCGTCATAATTAGTTACTCGAACATTTTTCCAAATATTTACACCTAGTTTTTCCAAAAAGTCTTCGGCCTTTTGAGATGCCTTATCACTCATACCCTTCAGAATACAATCACCGGATTGGATAATATGAATTTGCGCCGAGCGTGTATCCAAGTCAGGGTAGTCTTTCGGCAGAATACCTTTTTTAATTTCAGCCAAAGCACCTGCAAGCTCCACACCGGTAGGACCTCCTCCCACAATAACAAAGTTCATAAGGGCATTGCGTTCATTTAAATCGGAAGTTAACAAAGCTTCTTCAAAATTTTCAAGTATTAAACTTCGTAAATTCAAAGATTGTGGCACTGTTTTCATGGCCATGCTGTACTTTTCTATTTCAGCATTACCAAAATAATTTGTAGTAGATCCCGAAGCAACCACCAAATAATCAAATTTTAGTTTGCCTATATCTGTAATTACTTTATTTTTTTTTGTGTTTATCTCTTCAACGTTGGCCAGTCTAAAGAAAAAATTAGGAAAGTCCTTTAAAATCTTTCTTATGGGATAAGCTATAGAATCGGGCTCTAAACCACCAGTAGACACTTGATATAATAAGGGTTGAAATGTATGGTAGTTGTGTTTATCCAGCAGAACTACCTGCACTTCTTGCTTCGATAATTTTTTCGCGAGTGCAACACCAGCAAAACCTCCTCCAATAATAACAATTCGTGGGTAACTTGTTCTTGGTATATTCATAAATTGATACTTGCAGCACAAAGGTAGCATAAAGATGCAAATTTAAGCAGCTCTAAATTCTTTATTAGAAATCGATTTCGTAAATTCGTAGCCTAAAATTAAACACATGAGTAAATACGATATTATTGTTCTGGGAAGTGGTCCTGGTGGTTATGTTACGGCCATTAGAGCATCGCAATTAGGTTTTAAAACCGCTGTTATTGAAAAAGAAAACCTTGGTGGTGTTTGTTTAAATTGGGGATGTATTCCGACAAAAGCACTTTTAAAATCAGCCCAAGTTTTTGAATATCTGAAACATGCAGAAGATTATGGCTTAAACGTAAAAGACGCAAAACACGATTTTGATGCCGTTGTAAAGCGTAGCCGTGGTGTTGCCGATGGTATGAGTAAGGGCGTTCAGTTTTTAATGAAAAAGAACAAAATAGACGTTATTGAAGGGTATGGAAAGTTAAAACCCGGTAAGAAAGTTGATGTTGATGGAACTGAATATAGTGCCGATAATATAATTATTGCCACTGGTGCTCGCAGTCGTGAATTACCAAGTTTACCACAAGACGGTAAAAAAGTAATTGGTTACCGTGAAGCCATGAGCTTGAAAAAACAACCGAAAAAGATGATTGTGGTTGGCTCTGGAGCCATTGGTGTTGAGTTTGCATATTTCTATAGCTCTATGGGTACTGAAGTAACCATAGTTGAATTTTTGCCAAATGTAGTACCTGTTGAGGACGAAGATGTTTCTAAACAATTAGAACGCTCCTTCAAAAAAAATGGAATAGACATTATGACTTCAGCTGAAGTTACCAGTGTTGACACCTCAGGAAAAGGCGTAAAAGCTACTGTAAAAACCAAAAAAGGTGAAGAAGTTCTTGAAGCTGATATTATTTTAAGTGCTGTAGGTATTAAAACCAATATAGAAAATATAGGATTAGAAGATGTTGGTATTGTTGTTGACAGAGATAAAATTATTGTTAACGATTACTACCAAACTAACATACCTGGGTATTACGCCATTGGCGATGTTACTCCAGGACAAGCTTTGGCTCATGTTGCATCTGCAGAAGGTATTTTATGTGTTGAAAAATTAGCAGGCCATAATGTTGAACCTATAGATTACGGAAATATTCCAGGGTGTACATATTGTACTCCAGAAATTGCCAGTGTCGGGTTAACCGAAAAACAAGCCAAAGAGAAAGGAATTGATATAAAAGTTGGAAAGTTCCCGTTCTCTGCATCAGGTAAAGCTAGCGCTGGTGGAAACAAAGAAGGTTTCGTAAAAGTTATTTTTGATGCCAAATATGGTGAGTGGTTAGGTTGCCATATGATTGGTGCCGGTGTAACCGATATGATTGCCGAAGCCGTTTTAGGAAGAAAACTTGAAACGACGGGCCATGAAGTACTTAAAACGATTCACCCTCATCCAACAATGAGTGAAGCCGTAATGGAAGCTGTAGCTGCCGCTTACGATGAAGTGATTCATATATAAATTAGTATCTATTTATAAAAAAATGCAACTCTTTTTGGGTTGCATTTTTTATTTGTCTTTTCGCCATGAAACAATATTTACCTCTAGTAGTCCTATTTACACTCAGTTTAAACGTATATAGTCAAAAAAAAGGTGTCATAAAAGCTGATTTTTCTGGTGTTCCAGAATACAATTTTTATCAGTTAGGCTATGAATTTAATATTCAAAACAATAATTCAATTGAAATTGGATTAGGCTACGGATCAGAACCCGATATAAACCTTTTCGGAATGAGCATTCAATCTCGATACTATCTTAACCAAACTGCTCCCGAAGGATTTCATTTAGGACCTAGGGTTTTAGCTATTTACGCTCAGTCGAAAGAAACATCCTGGTATAATGGCAAACCAAATGCTTTTGGTTTCGAGCTAGATGGTATTTTAGGTCATCAATTTATAATAAGTAACTCGATTACGTTAGACCCTTATATTGGGGGTGGCGTAGCATTAGTAGACAATCAGGCCGTTGGTGGTTTTATTTGGGGCATTACGCTTGGCGTATGCTTTTAGTACGTCTATAAATAACTTTGAATCGCCAACTCATAGCTCTGCAATCCAAAACCTAAAATAACCCCTTTGGCATTAGGGGATATATACGATTGGTGCCTAAACTCTTCCCTGCCAAAAGTATTTGAAATATGGACCTCCACAACAGGAGTTTCGATACCTTTTATAGCGTCACCAATACCTATTGAAGTATGCGTATAGGCTCCTGCATTTAATATAACACCATCGTAACTAAAACCTACTTCGTGCAATTTATCAATAAGTTCACCTTCAATATTCGATTGGTAATAACTTAACTCTACCTTAGGATATTTATCTTTTATTTGATCAAAAAACTCAGTAAACGTTAAACTGCCATAAATATTTGGTTCGCGCTTACCCAACAAATTTAAATTAGGCCCGTTGATGATGATGATTTTTTTCATGGAGTAAATATATAAAATAAAGAATAAAAAAACCGAAGCGAAAGCTTCGGTTCAAGTATAATGTTTATTGTTTTACCTAAGGCATAAAAATAACACCAATATTAAAAGCCGAGGTGGCATTTGTAAGAGTAAAATCGGCATCGATAATATTGATAAAACCGTTGTAACCCTGATATTGAATATAAAACTGAGTATCATTAGAAACATCAAACTTATAACCAATACCAACGCCTAGACCTATATCGAAAGTACTGTCTAATTGATCTTTAATATCAAATTCACCATCTGGCGTATCGGCCTTAGCACTTGCTAAAACCCCTAGGGTAGGTCCAAAATTGAGAAACCAATTTCTAGATGACCCAAAATGCCAATTAACGTGAACCGGCAGTGCGATATAATTTAATTTATCAATATAGTCGTTACCTCCCTGTGTAAGCTTGGTTCCTTTTGAATCATACAAAAGTCCTGTACGCAAACTCCATCGGTCATTAAAATAATATTCTCCCAACACACCAACATTAAAAGCTGTTCTTGTCTTGTTACTCAAATCTTCATTACTATAATAATTCGATAAGTTTAGCCCCAATTGAGGCGCCAAGGTAAAATCTCCTGAATCGTTTTGTGCATTAACACCTGTAATTGCAAAAACAGATAAAATCGTAAGCAGTACTAGTATTTTCATAATCATTAAAATGTTTAGTTTAAAATTATGACAAATAAAAGCTATTTTTAAGACAAACGCTACAGAACAATCGGTCAATTTAGTAATTTGTTTAAGCTCAAATTTTAACTGAACTAAGAATCAACGAAATACAAATAAAAACTTCGCCGAAATAAATTACTAAGCATCAATAACGCACTAAAAAAGGGAAGCAAAAGCTTCCCTTTCATATTAATTCTTGTTAAATCAGGAATACTAAAACCTATATCCTACTCCTACGAACAAACCACTTAGTTTAACTGAATATCCACTTGGCGCATCTTCAATTAGGTTAGCTAGCCCCAAGTTGTATCTTGCTTCAATAAAAAATTCTTCAGAAATATCATAAGATGCACCAGCCTCAAGACCATAATTTAAAGAGCTCATTCCATCCTCAGAATCGAGCATAATTCCTAAAGTTGGACCCGCTAGAATATTGAATTCTTCAGAAATAGGAAATTTGGCCATCAATGGAATGTGGATTTGATCAAGGTCTTCTATTGAAACATAAAGCACCTCTGGTTGAAAGTTAAAAGATTCAGAAACTTCTATTTCCGCAAAAGCACCAATATAAAAACCTGTTTCAGAAACTGAGACACTAAACCCGTCTCCCTTAGTTTTAGCTGAAGCAAAATCAGCTCCCGCTTTAACTCCAAAACTTTGTGCATTAACACCTCCAATTGCGAATACCGCAAAAATTGACAATAAAAATAGTTTTTTCATAATATATAATGTTTTTAGTTTGATTATAACAAATTAACATTATTTTTTTGACAAAAACTATCGCACATACCTAGTTATTAACAATTATATTAACAAAATAAATTAAAATACTCATATTCAAGTACTTTAAAACATAATTATTAACAATATCGAATAAAAATACGTAGAAACACGTATAGTGTTCCATAGATATATTAGCTTAATTTCTTTATTTTTACCTTGATGAAATGGGAAAACGCATTAAAAGATTATCAATTATATTTAAAGATAGAGCGTGGACTGTCCCCTAATTCCATTGATAATTATTCACTCGACGTTAAGAAGTTAATTTCGTTTTTAGAAGACACTAATACCTTTTTATCCCCAGCTAATATAACAACAGGAGTTGTCCAAAAATTTATTTATGAAACTGCTAAAACTGTTAATGCTCGGTCTCAATCACGTTTAATTTCAGGGCTACGGAGCTTCTTTGATTATATGGTTTTTGAGGATTATAGAAAGGACAATCCTTTAGAATTAATTGAATCACCTAAGATTGGAAGAAAACTACCTGATACATTATCTGAAAAAGAAGTAGATTCTATTATTGGGGCCATTGACCTTTTAGCAGAATACAACAATGTAAGAATAGGAGAACGCAACCGGGCCATATTAGAAACACTATATGGATGTGGGCTGCGAGTTAGCGAACTTATAAATCTTAAAATTTCCGACCTCTTTTTTGAAGAAGGTTTTATTAAAGTTACAGGTAAAGGTGACAAGCAACGTTTTGTCCCGATTGTAGATTTAACCCAAAGGTATATCAATATCTATAAAAATGAAGTCAGACCCAAAATAAACGTTCAAGCCGGCTATGAAGACACCTTATTTTTAAACCATAGAGGCAAGCAACTTACTCGGGCGATGGTATTTACAATAATTAAAAAACTCGCTGAAAAAATTGGATTAAAAAAGAACATTTCACCTCATACTTTTAGACATTCTTTTGCTACCCACTTATTACAAAATAACGCCGATTTACGCTCCATCCAATTGATGCTTGGCCATGAAAGCATTACCACGACTGAAATTTATGTTCATCTGGATAAAAGCCATTTAACGGAGGTTGTTGAAAAATTTCACCCTAGAAAGTAACTACTAACCTATTTTCTGAACAAAAAAAATCCAGCGTTATGCTGGATTTTTTTTACTTATTATTTTTAAAATATTTTATTTAGCAATATTAACCGCCCTAGTTTCCCTGATTACCGTTACTTTAACCTGCCCAGGATAGGTCATATCCGTTTGTACCTTTTGCGAAATATTAAATGACAGATCTGCTGCTTTTTGATCATCGACTTTTTCACTCTCAACAATTACACGTAGTTCGCGTCCAGCTTGAATAGCATAGGCCTTTTTTACACCGTTAAACCCAAAAGCAATATCCTCTAAATCCTTTAAACGCTGAATGTAACTATCTAAAACTTGACGGCGTGCCCCTGGTCTAGCCCCCGAAATAGCATCACAAACCTGGATAATTGGTGCTAAAAGTGATTTCATTTCTACTTCATCGTGGTGAGCACCAATGGCATTGCAAACTTCGGGTTTTTCTCCGTGCTTTTCAGCCCATTGCATACCTAAAATAGCGTGTGGTGTTTCCATATCGGTTTCGGCATCTGGCACTTTACCAATATCATGCAACAGTCCTGCGCGCTTAGCCAACTTCGGGTTCAATCCTAATTCTGCCGCCATGACTCCACATAATTTCGCTACTTCACGCGAGTGCTGCAACAAATTCTGTCCATAAGACGAACGGTATTTCATCCTACCCACCATTTTAATGAGCTCTGGGTTTAGGTTATGAATACCCAAGTCAATTACGGTTCGTTTACCTACTTCAATAATTTCTTGATCAATTTGTTTCTTGGTCTTTTTAACAATTTCTTCAATACGTGCCGGATGAATTCTACCGTCAGTAACTAATTTATGCAGAGACAACCTCGCTACCTCTCTCCTAACAGAATCAAAGCAAGATAATATGATGGCTTCGGGCGTATCGTCAACTATAATCTCAACTCCTGTAGCCGCCTCAATGGCACGTATATTACGTCCTTCTCTACCTATAATACGTCCCTTAACGTCATCAGATTCTATGTTAAATACAGATACGCAGTTATCAACCGCTTCTTCCGTCCCTATACGTTGAATGGTGTTTATAATAATTTTCTTGGCATCTTGTTCCGCAGTCAGCTTAGCTTCCTCCATGGCGCTTTGAATATAAGACATGGCGTCATTCTTAGCTTCCCCTTTTAAGGACTCCACCAATTGTTCTTTGGCTTCTTCTGCTGAAAGGCTCGAAATAACCTCCAATTGCTGCACTTGACTTTTATGCAATTTATCAAGCTCATCTTGCTTTTTATCAAGCACATCTAACCTATGATTGTAATCTTTGATTTTAGACTCTAGATTTTCGTTAAGCTTACTGGTTTTTGAAAGTTCACTCGAAACTTGAGACTCTTTATCGCGTGTACGCTTTATAGCATCGTCCATTTTTTTGTTGCGCGATAAAATAACTTTTTCATGCTCAGATTTAAGTTCTATAAACTTTTCTTTTGCCTGAAGTATTTTGTCTTTCTTAATGCTTTCGCCTTCGCTTTTGGCTTCTTTAAGTATTAAAGCCGCACTTTTTTTTGCTTCCTTTATTAATTTTGAAGCGTTACTTTTTTCCAACATTCTGGCTATTACAAAGCCAATTATTAGTCCTAAAATAACACCACCCACTACAAATATAATTGAGTTGTCCATCGTTGTTTAGTTAATTTACATATATAAAAAAAGCCTACACCGGTATAAAGTTTTGTATAAACTCCTTAAAAACAAGTTTAGGGCTAACAAGCTGATCAAGGATCTGCTAGGCACCGAAACTAAGTCAGTACATGCAGCCTGCTTTTACAACTTAAACTCACCCTTTTTAAAGAATTAACGTTGAGTTTATCAAAAAAAATAACCAATGTAGGCAGTAACCTTTTTTATTTTAAAGAACGTTAAGAGACCATATGCGAATCAAGCAATTCATTTAGAGCATTTAATTTACTTTCTACATGCTCGTTTACATTTGCTTTATCGATGGATTTCTGTTCTACTTGAGACGCAAACTGCAAGGCACACATCGCCAATACATCTTGTTTATCTTGAACAGAATAACTTTGCTCAAACTGTTTAATCATAGCTTCAATGTTTTTAGCCGCTTTGCGCAATCCTTCTTCTTGACTAGGGTCAATGGTTAAAGGATAAACTCTGTTGGCTATAGATAGCTTTATTTTAAGCTTTTCTGACATTGATTTTACTTAACATTAATCAGACAATTGAGCAATACAATGGTCAATATCCCTAATTAATGCATTTATTTTAAGCTTAGTTTCTCTTTTATTATCGTCACTACCAAGTATCGTATTTGCCATTTTTAGGGCTTCATACTTTTCCTCCCAATTAGCGATGTGCTTTTTTTGGGCCTGAATCTCTTGCTTTGAAACCTCTAATTCTTCAGTTAATTTCACATTAGCAAGCTTTAAAAGCTCTAATTTGTGTAATACTTTGCTAATCTTGTTTTCTAAAGAATCGACAATATTCTCAATATTACTCATTTACAAATTTCAATACTTATCTCACAAAGTTAACATACCTAACCATAAATAACAATTGTTTTTTCATAAAATTTTAAAAATAGAAATTGCCCTACTTTCATAAAACCATGGCTTGATTTTTGTTTAATTCTTTGCGTTTTAACATCTAATTGATATTTTAGCACCAACACTTACTTATGCGTTTTTTACCAATACTTTTTTTAGTTATTTCGATAGCCTCAAGAGCCCAAAATAATTATCCACAAGATTATTTTAGCAGCCCTTTGGAAATCCCCTTAATACTCTCAGGCACTTTTGCCGAACTACGGTCTAACCACTTCCATTCGGGGTTGGACATTAAAACACAACAGCGAAGAGGCTTAAAAGTTAAGGCCTCAGCCAATGGGTTTGTAAGCCGAATTAAGGTATCGCATTATGGCTACGGAAAAGCACTTTATATCACGCACCCTAATGGTTACACAACGGTTTATGCACACCTGCAAAAATTTTCACCAGACATTGAGGCTTACGTAAAAAAGCAGCAATACAACAAGGAATCTTACGAAATAGAATTGTTTCCGGCGGTAGGTGTACTGGCCGTAGCAAAAGACAGCTTAGTTGCCTATAGCGGAAACTCGGGAGGATCTGGGGGCCCACACTTGCATTTTGAAATTCGAGATAAACAAGAGCGCCCCATGAACCCCCTGCTTTTTGGAATTGACATTAAAGACACCTCCTTCCCTATCGTAAAATCGCTTTACGCCTATACTTTAGATAGAAATTCCTTTATAAACAAATCTCAAAGTAAACAGAGATTACGTTTAACACCTTTAAAAAACGGCGATTATATTGCGGAAAATATTGAAGCCATAGGAAACATTGGTTTTGGCATTGAAACCATTGACCGTCAGGATTACGCAGCCAATTCAAACGGGGTTTACAACATTCAAACTTTCGTTAATGGGAGCAGCACATTCGAACTAGATTTCAAACGCTTTTCTTTCAGTGAGACCAAGCATCTCAATGAGTTGATTGACTATGAGCATTATTCAACCAAAAAAGAACGTATTCAGAAGCTTTTCAAAGAAAATAATCCGCTCAGCATTATTAAACCTAGGGTTAACGACGGTATGCTTTCTATTCAAGATAGCACTCAATCAGTTTATAAAATTAGAGTTTCCGATTTTAAAAATAACGAGTCTTGGGTTACCGTGCAGGTTAAAGGCACTAAAAACAGTACTGCTGAACCAGAAAAACCTCAAGTAACACCATATTATCTTAAATCCAATCAAACCACAAATTTAAAGCAGGGTGGCGTAAAGGTCGATTTTTACAAAGACACTTTTTATAAAGATTTTTATATTGACTTTGAGGTGAAAAACGATACTTTAAAACTTCATGAAGATATCATGGCCTGTCAAAAGAATTTTTCTATAAGTTTTGATGTGAGCAAATATTCCAAAGAGGACATTGAAAAACTATACATAGCCCGTCTTGTTGGCTATAGCCAATACCCTTCGTACACTCACACCAAAAGAAAAGGAAACCTACTAACGGCAAGCACTAAAAAACTGGGCACTTACACCCTTGCAACCGACAGTATAAAACCAACTATATCATCTTCAAATTTCAAAGATGGGCAATGGATGAGCAATTACCGCTACCTAAAAATCAAAATTGATGACGAAGGCTCGGGCATTTCAAATTATAGGGCCGCGGTTAACGGAAAGTGGATTTTAATGGAATACGATTACAAAACCAAAATCCTAACGCACGATTTTAATGACGGCATAATAACTGACACCAAAAACAATTTAAAAGTAATTGTTACCGATAATGTTGGAAATAATTCTACTTTTGAAGCGTTATTTTACCGTAAATAAACTTTTTACATCTCTTGAAGGCAAAACTTTTACTAACCACGGGTTTACTTTTTTCTTTAATTACCATTGGGTTTTCGCAAACTGCCACCATTAGGGGTGTGATTTTAGACGAAAACAAGCAGCCCATTGAAAACGTTAACATTAAAACGACCAAAGACAGTGGTACCGAAACCAATAAAAATGGGTTTTACACCATCGATATCCCCATTAACCAAGACGTAACGTTAAGATTCTCCCATATTTCACATAAAAAAATTGAAAGTACATTCAATTTAAAAAATGGTGAAGTTTACGAATTCAATCCAGTAATGAGTAGATCAGTAGAGCAAATAGCTACTGTTGTGGTAAGCAGCAACCGAAGGAAAGAAGTTGAAGGTATTGTCACCCTAAAACCTGAAGCCATAAGAAAAATACCGGGTGCGAACGCCGGCGTTGAAAATTTGTTGATGACGCTTCCTGGCGTAAGTAACAACAATGAGTTAAGTACGCAATACTCGGTACGAGGGGGGAATTATGATGAAAACCTCGTTTATGTAAACGGTATTGAGGTATATCGGCCGTTTTTAATTCGTTCTGGGCAGCAGGAAGGATTAAGTTTTGTGAACACAAATTTGGTTCAAAATGTCGATTTTTCAGCGGGTGGTTTTCAGGCCAAGTACGGCGACAAATTATCTTCTGTTTTAGACATTACTTATAAAAATCCTTATCAGTTTGAAGTGGATGCTGATATAAGCTTACTCGGCGGAAGCCTTTCTGTGGAAAACATCAGTAAAGACTCAAAATTATCCGGAATAGTTGGTCTTCGTTACAGAGACAACAGTTTATTGGTTAACGCAAAAGAAACCGAAACCAATTTTCAACCTTCCTTTACAGATGCCCAAGCCTATTTTACGTATAAGTTCACAAACAAATTCCATTTAAGCTTTTTAGGAAATGCTTCGCTGAACAAATACGAATACCAGCCGCAAACACGCCAAACCAATTTTGGTACATTGGCAGACCCGGTTGCGCTAGTCGTATTTTACGAAGGCCAGGAAAAAGACCGTTACCAAACCTTATTTGGCGCTTTTAAAGGATCTTATTTTGCGAACGACGATTTAACCCTTCATTTAATTGCATCTTCATACCACACCACTGAAGAAGAGTACTTTGATATTTTTGCTCAATACAGATTGGGCGAAGTAAACAACAATATTGGTGATGAAAATTTAGGTGAAGTAGAATTCAGCGAAGGCATAGGCAGCCAATTAACACACGGAAGAAACGATTTAGACGCACTAATCACCAACATAGAACATAAAGGCGATTTCAAAATAGAAGATAATCGTATTGAATGGTCTGTAAAATATACCAATGAAAATATCCGTGACCGATTGGTTGAATGGGAAGTAATTGATTCAGCCGGGTTTTCGTTACGACCACCAAAAACCTCCACCAACGAGCAGCCCTACGTGCCTTTTACAGGACCTTTGGAGCCATACAATAATGTGAGGGCTACCAACAATACCACAATAAATCGTTTTCAGGCTTATGCCCAGTGGAGCAAGCGTAGCGTTTTAGGAAGCAGCGAAGTTTGGTACAATGCGGGGGTTAGAGCCCATAATTGGTCTGTTAGTGGTGATGGCGTTTCATCGTCTTCACAAGTAGTGGTTAGTCCCCGGGCGCAATTCGCTATTAAACCCAACTGGGAAAAGGACATGCTTTTTAGGGTGGCTTCAGGACTGTATTATCAACCACCATTTTATCGCGAACTCCGAGATGCCGATGGTGTGATTCAATCTGATGTTAAAGCACAAAAATCTTTTCATTTGGTTTTAGGAAATGATTACAGTTTTAAAATGTGGGACAGACCTTTTAAGTTAACTTCTGAAGTTTATTATAAAAACCTAAGCGACGTTAACCCATATACGCTTGAAAATGTTCGTATTCGTTATCGTGCTAACAACAGTGCCAAGGCTTATGCATACGGATTGGATATGCGACTGAATGGAGAATTTGTTCCTGGAACCGAATCGTGGTTTAGTTTTGGATTTTTAAAAACCGAAGAAAATATCAACAACCAAGGCTATATTTCTCGTCCAACAGATCAACGTTTAAAATTTGCAGCACTGTTTCAAGATTATGTACCTAATGTTCCAAGCTTGAAAATGTATTTGAATCTGGTTTATAATACAGGCTTACCAGGAGGTTCACCAAGTTATGCAGATTCATATATTTATCAAAACAGATTACCGGACTACAAGCGTGCCGATTTAGGTTTACAATTTGTTTTGGTTGATGCAAAAAAACAATTCAACCGTGGTTGGAAAAAACCATTTAAGGAATTATCGTTTGGTTTTGAAATATTCAATATGTTTGATGTACAAAACTCCATTACCAATACTTGGGTACGTGATGTAGATACTAAACGCCAATATGCGATACCTAACTACTTAACACCTCGGGTGTTTAATGTGAGAACGACGATGAAGTTTTAAAGCTATTCAATAAACTCTTTTAAAACCTCAATAACATAATCTATCTCTTCTTTTGTATTATAAATACTGAAAGAAAAACGAATGGAAGGTTTCTGCAAATCTTCATCATTTAAAATTTCGGTCAAAACATGCGAGTTTTGTGCACTCCCACTCTGGCAGGCACTTCCTTTGGAGCAAGCAATCCCTTTTAAATCTAATTGAAATAACAACATCGCTGCTTTTTTAGACGATACAGGCAAACACACATTTACAATCGTATAGGTGCTTTTTTCGAGGCTTGGAGATTGACCGTTAAACGATATACCCGGTATTTCGGATTGAATCTTAGCAATAAAATATTTTTTTAAATCAACAACGAACTGCATTTCATGTTCCAGATTTTCATACGCCATTTCTAGCGCTAAGTCCATCCCTAAAATATTGTGCACGCTTTCGGTTCCTGCGCGCATGCCTCGCTCCTGCTCCCCGCCAAAAATCATCGGTTTTAAACCTGTATTTTTTCTAATAAAGACAAAACCAACACCTTTTGGTCCATGAAATTTATGTGCCGAAGCTGCCAAAAAATCTACTGGAATTTCATTTAAATCTAAATGATAATGCCCCACAGACTGTACGGCATCCGTATGTAACAACGCATTGTTGTCTTTACATAAATTGGCAGCACGTTTTAAATCTAAAATATTACCAATCTCATTGTTAACATGCATTAGGCTCACCAAAGTCATTTCATTGCTTTGTAACAAAGATTCTAAATAGGTAAAATCAATATCACCTTTGTCATTAAGTTTTACATAACTCACTTTAATGTTATAGTCAACCTCTAATTGCTGAACAGTATGCAAAACAGCATGGTGTTCTATCTTCGAAGTAATAATATGTTGAACTCCTAAATCTTTAACAGTACTTTTAAGCACTAAATTATCGGCCTCGGTACCGCCAGAAGTAAAAATAATTTCACTAGCCGTTACGTTAAAATATGCAGCAATGGTCTTTCTTGCTTTTTCAATTAAAACTTTTGATGACCTTCCGAAACTATGTGAAGATGAAGGGTTTCCGTAGTTTATATTCATGACTTCTAACATTTTATCTACCACTTCACCTCGCATGGCTGTTGTTGCCGCATTATCAAAATATACTTCTTTCATATTATTTTATCATCACAACCTAGAACAATTTAAAACTAAAATTGCACCTTTGAAACATCAAAAATACTTGAAATAAAATTATTATCAATACACTGCGTTATAAATAACAATTCTATTATTTTTGCCTAAAACCCAAAGCCCATGCGTAAGTTATTATTCGCCTTTATAACCTTAAGCTTATTGCCTCTTAACTCTTGTGATGATGGCGATGTTATTACCGTTGAATTGGATTTTGACAACACTTTTCAAGTTTGCGAAAGTGGTGATGATTTAGTCTTTTACAAAACTAAAAATGATCCTTCTGAATCTTTATCTTTAAAAGTTACAAATCTAACCTTAGAAGACATCTTAGAAGTTGACGAAAACGGCTTATACGAGAACACAATTACTTTAAGTGATGCTAACCCTTTTAATTACAGGACCTATAGTAACACTACTCTTCCAACAGATTTGTTTTGCAATGCTGTGCCTAATTCTGATGTTAAACTAAATGACGATATTGAAGCTAACAGCGGAAATGCTGATTTAAAGACCTCTTTAATTGAAGACGATAATGATGGAATCCCTGCAGAATTGGAAGATATTAATAATGACGGTGATTTAGAAAACGACGATACAGATGGTGATGGCTTACCTAATTATATTGATGCCGACGATGATGGTGACAATGTCTTAACCAAAGACGAAAAGCCGGACCCTGACAACAACGGTATTTTTGACGATGCACAGGATACTGATGCTGATGGCATTCCAGACTATTTAGACGATGATGATGACGGTGACGGCACCTTAACCCGTGATGAAGAAAACGAGTCGCAAGACCAAAATCCGGGCAACGATATTACAAATAGTGAGGTTGGCGCAGATTATTTAAACCCAGATGTTTTGAGTAAAGTTCCAGCAACCGAGTATAGGGAACACACGATATCACAAACTTATGGGGTTACCATGATTATTTCGAATTTTGACCTTACCCTTTTGTCGTTAGATGTTTTCAACTTTGGTAATTTAAAGAACAGTGCATTATCAACCAGCCGAAAAGTAACTCCAGAATTTAATTAGCGGTTTTTAGCATTTTGCAAAATATATACTTCAGTGGCTCCTAAACCGTATTTTTGATAATTGGCATCGTAAAATTTCACGTTACCGTATCGACCAAATAAATACTCCAGTTCCAATTTTAAAACACCTTCACCTACGCCATGTATAAAGACCACTTTTTGAATTCTATTGGCTATTGCAAACTCTAATTTATGTCTAGCCGTGTCTAACTGAAGCGTTAGCATATCATGATTGGTCATTCCGCGTGTAGATTTCACCAATTGATTAATATGCAAATCAACCTCCATAGGCGGAGTATATCGTTCTTTTATTTTCTTTTTGGGCTGATGTTTATTTTTTTTTGTTCTTTTTCCGAAATCACCGAATTGATATTGGAATGTGAAAACAACTGAGATTTTAAAGATTCCTTGGCTTTCTTTTTTACTAATTCGTGGCTTTCAAAATTCAACAAAAAACCCTCATCTGTTTCAATGGTGACCGAATTACCATTAATAGCTTTCACTCTCCCTGAAAGAGCTTCATCTAAAACCAAAACAAAATCTCCTGCTTTTAACGACATTATTGTTAATCTTCAGAATTATCAGAATCATTTTCTTCACTATTTCTACTGGGAATGGTTTTTGAAATCCTATAAACCCCAATCATTAGTAGCACAATACCAAGTATTAATACCGTTTGATTTTGTTTGGCTCCAGCTTTGGCATAAATAGCAACAAAGGCTCCGATAATGATTAAAATATAGTTTAAGTATTTCATTTAAGTTGTAAAATAATGAGCTGCAAATTACATTAAATTTAGTATTTAGACCGTCTATTTTTATCAATATTACAAATCAAGATTAATTCAAATAAAGTTGTCATTAAAATCTTCAGATTATTTAATATTTCCTTAATTCAAATATTATACAATTTGTAAAAATCAATTAAACTAGACAATTCTATTTGCAACCAAAAAATCAAGTTCGGTCAACGACCTAATTACTATCGAAACATAGAATCAACATTTTTACTAAAAATACAGTGTTAATTAGCTTTAACCGACAAGCTATTTTTTACGTTTATTTTTCTTTTTAGTAATTTAGCTGAAACAAAATTTTACCACTTCATGGAAAAGTATATGCTGCCCTGCCTCAACAAAAAACTTTTTGGTATTGAATGTTTGGGTTGTGGCTTACAACGTGCTGTGGCTCTAGTTTTTCAGGGTGAATTTATGGCTGCTTTTAAAATGTACCCCGCAGTATATAGCTTAATTATATTTGTTTTCTGTATCGGTGTAAATATTTTCTTTAAATTTAATCACTCCAACAAGGTTATTGGTGGGCTTGCCATAATTTCCGTTACTACAATTGTGGTAAGTTATATTGTTAAACTAATCATTTAAAAAACAAATATGGAACAACAAAAACTCAACCCAACGCTTGTTTACGTTTTAGCTATAGTTGGCCTTTTTTGCTGCTGTTTTGGTGGTGCTGGTGCCATCCTTTCAGGTATAGCATTCTTTATTGCACATAGTAAATTGAATGCTGTAAAGTTAAATCCTGAAAATTATGAAACTTCCAGTGTAAAAGCTATGAATACAGCTAAAACTTTAGCTTTGGTAATTTTAATTATTAACATCCTTTACCTTATTTACACGATTTATCAAATTTCCATCGTCGGATGGGACCAGTTAATGCAACAATCTCAAGAGATGATGGAACAAATTCAAAATCAATAAAACAAAATATTTCAAGCTAATGAAAAAGGCGACCTATCAGGTCGCCTTTTTTGTTTTTGAATAAGATGATAACATGAGATAATTAAAGCCAATAAACACCTTTAACAATCGGAAACCAGGGTTTAGGAGTAACAACACAAAACTTTAGAATTAAGTTGGTAATCTTATATTTAGAACTTAAAATACATAGACATATCACCCCACCTTCGAACTCTTCATTGAATCCAATATTTTTTACATTTTCCTAATAGACCACCCTAACACATAAAAAACCTCTTGGCGTATACCAAGAGGTTTTTTTATTATTACTTAATTTTCACAATCCTTTGTATGGACTGGTTTAGCTTTTTATCTAGTAACGAATTTTACTGATTTTTGTCCTTCAACTGTTTTAACAGTTGCAATCCAAAGTCCTGTTTTGAATTCGAAGTTTGTATCAACATCAGTTTTTAATGATTTAACCAATGCACCAGTAATACTGTAAATGTTAATTTCAGCGCTAGATGTTACGTTAGAAACATAAACTCTATTACCGATAGCTTTAATACCAGTTGAAACAGGAGAAGCTATCTCGTCAACATCTAGTAATGCCTCAAGATCACCACTTATATCTGTATCACTGATATAAACTCTATAAACTCTAATTTTACCTCCCCTATTAATAAGACTGTATTGTCCAGCATCTACAGCCTGAAACTTCATTACTCTAAAAGACTCGTCTCCTGAATCTGGGTTATCGATTGGACCATTTGGATCACCAGTTCCTGCTCCAATATCAACTACATCAACTGGTGTGCCAGTACCTTCATATAAGAACTGAAAATAACCAGTACTAAATCCTAAAGTTCCGTCGCCCTCAATGTCTGTATATTGGCCTGCCCCCATAACATAAACATACTGTCCGGCTGTTAATTGCATTTGGAAACCTCTTCCTCCTTGTCTATTATATCTTTTTTCTCCAGGAGTTGTGTATTGCAAACAACCTTTAAAATCATCAAGGTTTACATCATCAAGCATCTCTGTTCTTTCATCATAACGCGTAATGTCATTTCTTACCGTGTAAATACGGTCACTGTTACTATCTCTTTTAAAGATAAAATCTGTAGCACCATCTAAATCTGGTAAGTTTGTAGGTTTGGTAAAATCACTGCCTCCACTTAACAATGTTCCTCCTGGATCTGATGCAGACCCTTTAGAGGTAACCTGAAAATTAACCCCAGCATAATTAGCATTAAATGTTGTAGCATAAATAAGCGGTGCACTCTGTCCACTCTCATTAACATACCCTTCGTTCGGGGTATAAACTTGATCTTCGTAAGTTAACTCAATTTGGCGATTATAATTTGCAAATGCATTTAAATACTGCAAGGGCATCATGTTATCGTAACCGGCACCTAATTCTTTCGCTCCAAAATCCCAATACTTTACTTGTGCGCTAAGCGCTACCGCAAAAAAGAATAATGGCATAAATAGTAATTTTTTTTTCATTTTTAAATAGTTTTTTAGTCGTTAAAAATTAATTTTTTATTCATTTATTATAGAGCAATATCGCGAAATATAATTTCATTCACGTTTATTTTTGAACGATGGTCAATTTTGTAATTTTTTTATTAAAAAAACTAACCAAAACTGCACTATATTAAAGCATTTTTGACTTATTAAATTACAACTTTTTTTTGTACTTAAGCCAACAATAAAAGACTTATTCGCTAAAATTCATGTTTTACCGATATCCGAATACATCAATTTCATATTATCAGTCTAGTTTTTACCTAAATAATAACAAAATTATTTACTTTGTTTTGGTTTTTAAAATATTTTGCCAACCAATATAAGATTTATTCACCTCTGCGCTTTCTTTGGGATAATAACTTTTTATAATTTCAGAAGACGGTTTAGGAAAGTCCACGAGACTTTTCCAGTGTTTAATACCCAAACCAGCCATTAAAGCCGCGCCCCAAGCAGACACATCGGTAATACCCATATTGGTAATTGGTGTTTTTAATACATCTGAAAGAAACTGCATCAAAAATTCATTAGCCGTAATGCCTCCATTTACTTTTAATTCTTTTAAAGATGAATTGGTTTCTTCTTCTATAGAGTGAATCACATCTTTAATTTGAAAAGCAATAGACTCTAAAGCCGCACGAATCAAATGTTCCTTTTTTGTCCCGAAAGTTAAACCATGAATGGAAGCTTTCCATTCCTTTTGCCAATAAGGAGCCCCCATACCACTAAACGCCGGTATTAGGTACACACCTTCATTATCAGACAATGATGTGGCCATAGGTTCAATTTGGTCGTATGATGTAAATAGCTCTAATTGGTTTTTAAGCCATTCTATAGTGGAACCACAGCTTACAATCACTCCTTCTAGCGCATAATTTATTTGACCATTTATACTCCAACCAATTGTAGTGAGCATACCGTTTTCGGTTTGTTTATCCAATTTTTCAGCATTCCATAATATAGAAGAACCCGTTCCCAATGTGGCTTTTGCCATTCCGTTAGTAAAACATTCTTCACCAAAAAAAGCAGCTTGCGAATCACCAATTATTCCAGTAATGGGAAGCGGTTTGGAAAAAACACCATCAAAGTGAGAATCACCAAAATGGTCTGAAGAAAATGTAACCTCTGGTAAATTAAGATTCTCGAGATTGAAATCCTTTAAAAGCGATTGGTCCCAATCCAAATCATAAATGTTATAAAACAGTGTGCGAGACGCATTAGTGTGGTCTGTTTTATAACTTCTACCCTTGGTTAGTTTGTACAACAACCACGTATCAACCGTTCCAAAATAGGCATTACCTTCGTTAATGGCGTCGTTAACCTTCTGGTTGTTTTCATTCAACCAAATAACTTTTGTGGCTGAAAAGTAAGGGTCTATTGTCAACCCCGTAATGGCGTTTATTTTTGATTCCAGATTATTTTCTTTCAGTCTTTCACAAATAGAATTTGAGCGTTTACACTGCCAAACCACAGCATTTTGCAATGGGTTACCATTGTTATCCCAAAGCACAAAAGTTTCACGCTGATTTGAAATTCCACATGAAATAATATGTTCTTCTTCACCCGGAAATTGTATGCTAAATTCTGAAAGGCATTTTTTAACCGCTTCGATAACACTCTGGTAAATTTCCACAGGATCCTGTTCCACAAAACTAGATTGCGGATAATACGATTTTAAAGGGGCCGTACCTTTAATAACCACTTTTCCTGATTCATCAAAAATTATGGCTTTCGTACCACTAGTCCCTTGATCTATCGATAAAATATACTTTTTTGACATGATTTTTTAATTTAAAATAATGCTTTTAATCTTCGTATGGATGATTTAATCGGTCCATTATTACAGCAATCAAAATCACAAAACCTTTGATGATTTGTTGCCAAAAAGGTGATACATTCAGCAACACCAAACCACTGTTTAATACCCCAATGATCAGTGCGCCTTGTACCGTTCCCATAATGGAACCTCTTCCGCCAGAAAGCGATGTGCCACCAATAACCACTGCCGCAATGGAATCCAGCTCGTAGCTCATTCCTGCATTGGGTTGTGCAGAATCCAATCTTGATGTTAAAATAATACCGCCCACAGCTGCTAAAATACCAGCGATGGCATACACCCAAATTTTTATTTTATTAATATTGATTCCTGATAAGCGCGCTGCACTTTCGTTACCTCCTATGGCATAAATATGTCTACCGAATTTTGTTTTTTTAGTTAAAATTATCGCCAAAACCACTACAACCAGGGTAATCCAAACAGGCATAGGAATACCCAAAAACCACCCGGTTCCAATAAAAGCAAAATTATCGCCTAAACCTGTAATTGGAAAACCACCCGTCCACAGCATAGTTCCTCCTCTGGCAATGGTTAGCATAGCCAATGTGGCTACAAATGGGGGTACTTTAAATTTGGTAATCATCCAACCGTTGAACACTCCCAAACCTCCACCAACAATCAAACTGGCAAGAATGGCTCCAAAAACGGTAAAACCAACAAAAGTGTTTAAAGAAGGTATTTCTAATCCGAATTTCAACAGACCAGCTGCAATAGCACCACTAAACGCCAACATTGAGCCTACCGATAAATCGATACCCTTGGTTAAAATAACCAAAGTCATACCCACAGAAATACAAACATTAATGGAAATTTGTCGGGCTATATTCCAACCATTTTCCATAGTGAAAAACTTATCGGATAAAATGGTCAATGCAATACATAACACTAAAAGCGCTATAACGGATTGAAATTTTACTAAAGTAGATTTTACATCTGTCATTTTTCTTTGTGGTCGTGTTTAGTTGGTTTGTGGTTATAAAGTGGCTGCCTGCATAATGGCTTCTTCATTGGCGTTTTGTTGGTTGAACTCTCCAGATATTTTCGACTCGCTTAATACTAAAATCCTATCTGAAATAGCCATGATTTCAGGCAATTCTGAAGAAACCACGACTATACCCAATCCTTCTTTTGCCAAATTATTAATCAGGTGGTAAATCTCATTTTTGGCATTAACGTCAATTCCCCGAGTAGGTTCATCCAAAAACAAAACTTTTGGTTTTGTGGCCAACCACTTTGCTAGAACAACTTTCTGCTGATTGCCACCACTTAAGTTTTTGGACAATTGCTTTTCTGAGGGCGTTTTTATTTTCAACGCTTCAATATATTTTTTTGAAAGTTCGGCTTCCAACTTGGTGTTTAAAAAGCCGTTTTTAACAACGCTATCGATGGTTGCCATACTCGTGTTTTTGCTGATTTCCATTTGTAAAACTAAGCCATCTTCCTTTCGGTCTTCCGGCACCAAACCGAGTCCGTTTTTGATGGCATCGGTTACCGACTTTATTTTCACTTCTTGATTATCAATAAAAACACGACCGGACATCACTTTAGGATGCAATCCGAATATGGTTTCGAGCAACTCGGTTCTTCCCGCTCCCATTAAACCAAAAATGCCTAAAACTTCACCTTTTTTCAAAGTGAAACTAATATCTTTTATAATGTATTTTAATTTACTGCCCACATTAGGAAGGCTTATGTTTTCAACGGTTAAAATATCTTCACCCAGTTTTACATCGTCCTTTTTGTACATGTTTTTAATGTCGCGCCCCACCATCAAACGGATTAAATCGTCTTTGGTTGCTCCTTTAACATGTTCAATCGTTCCGACTGTTTTTCCGTCACGTAAACCGATAAATCGGTCGGCAATTAAAAACAACTCGTCAAGTTTATGTGAGATATAAAGGATAGAAACATTTTGTTTTTGTAACGAACGAATAATTTTAAAAAGTACTTCGACTTCCGAATCTGAAATCGCCGAAGTCGGTTCGTCCATAATCACCACTTTGGCGTCTTCGAGTAGTGCTTTAGCAATTTCAACGAGTTGCTGTTCGCCTACCCGTAAATCTGAAACTAATGTTTTCGGATGCAAAGCGCAATCTAATCTTTCAAGTAAAGCTTTTGTTTGCTTCAGCATTTCTTTGGAGTCTAGAATTCCGAATGCATTATGGATTTCTCTTCCTAAGAAAATATTTTCGGTAATGCTCAGGTAAGGAATTAAATTAAGCTCCTGGTGCATGATTGCTATACCTTTTTCCATGGCATCTTTCGGGGTAGTAAAACGTACTTCTTCACCATTTAAAAGTAGCGTACCTCCATAATCAGGATGGACGCCCGACAGGATTTTCATTAAGGTTGATTTTCCTGCTCCGTTTTCACCGACAATAACATTTACCTTCCCTGTGTGCACATTTAGATTAACATCATCTAATGCCGTTACGCCACCAAAACGTTTGGTAATGCTTTTCGCCTGAAGTAAAATATTAGGTTGGTGGTTTTCCAAAGTTTAGTTTTTTAAATCAAGAATAAGGGGTATCACTCTTATATCATTCAATTGCGGCTTTTTGGTATTTACTTTTACTGCGCCTTTAAAATAAAGACTGTCATTTTCCTTTACCGCTTTTTTAAAAGGCGGCACAATGGTTTCCCGAACAATGTTATTTAGTTCTACCGAAATATTGTTATAATCCATCGTATTTTGGAAATCGCCAATATCAGCCATTTGCGCACCTTCACGTATGGCGTTTCCAAAAATAAAATCGGTAGCTATTCTTAACTTTATTTTATCATTTTCATGAAGTACGATAAGTACATTTTCTTCCTCAACAGACAAAACGGTAGCATTTCCGTCAATAATAAAATAGTAATCGTTGCTTATGCCCAGTTTATTCCCTTTTGCTTCAGAATAATTTTTCACATTCTCTGAAATCCCATCGAAAAACCGTGAAGCATCTAGAGCCACTAATTCATCAACTTGATTGTTCATAAATGCACTGGCATAATCTTTTGCATTAAAAACGGTTTTGGACTTTTCTGCCTTAACGACATCCAAATCTTTTATATAAATAGAATTGTAAACCGAAATACCAAGAATTAATGCGATGATAAAGTATTTAATTGGCTTTTTCATTCCTTTTAGTTTTTAGAACCATATGAACCAAATTCATCAATATTTCTTTTAGTAACCACCTGAACGGCCAATGGTGTTTTGGCACCAAAATCGCGCTTTCCGTTTAGGTACTGGTCGGCCATTTCGGCAGCTGTTCGCGCCATGGCTTTTGGCGATTGCATTACGGTAGCTTTTATTTTATCGTCGGCAATGGCATTCATGACATCATCGGCACCATCAAAACCAAAAACCATCACACTATCTTGTTTTCCCGAAGCAACCAAGGCCTGATAAGCCCCCATGGCCATAGCGTCGTTTCCACAGAAAACAGCATCAATATCGGGATTGGATTGCATTACGGATTCCAAAACCTCCATAGCCTTGCTTCTATCAAAATCGGCACTTTGCTGGGCCACCATTTCTAGTTTAGGAAAATGGTCAACCACGCTATGAAATCCTTTTGAACGGTTCCACGTGTTATTGTCGCCAACCAACCCGAGGAGCTCTACATATTTTCCTTTTTTATTAAGCTGACGAACAAAATATTCACCCAACTCTACACATCCAGAAAAACTATCGGAAATAATTTGAGATGCGGGTATATCTAAAGAATTCACTTCCCTATCCATACAAAATGTGGGCACACCCGCCTTTTTTGCACGTTTTACGTTGGAAACAGAACCTTCGGAATCCGTGGGATTAAACAATATAGCACTGTATCCTGCAGCAATTAAGTTTTCGAAATGTTCGGCTTCTTTTGAAGTATTGTTTTGTGAATCGAAAATAGTAGCTTCATAGCCCAATTCCCGTGCGCGTTCGGCAGCCGATTCTCCCAAAACGACAAACCAAGGGTTGTTAAGTGTTGAAATAACAACTGCGACTTTTTTGGTTTCGTCTTGGTTTTTGTTTTTACAGCCAAATGTGGTGAATATGGCCAGTAATAAAATTAGATGTTTTAGTTTGTTTCCTTTAGTTGGCATCTTTATAAAAATCTAATTTTTAAATTTTCAGCAACTTTTTACCTGTTTCGTAAATACCATCTTTTGAAATGCCGTAATGGTTAAAAATCTCGACTTGCGACCCCGTTACCGTATATTCATCTGGGATACCGACAATTTTAAACGGATTTTTGAAACCTTTTTGAAACAAATGCGAAGCGCAAGCTTCACCCAGTCCACCGTTCACCATATGCTCTTCAACCGTTATGATTGGTCTGCCATTTTCAGCAAGTTCTTCCAATAATTTTACATCAAGCGGTTTGATGGTGTGCATACTTACCACAGTGGTTTTAACACCATGCTCGTCCTCTAGCTTTTTGGCTGCAGTCCATGCTGGGTAAACCGTTTCGCCCGTTGCAACGATAGCTAAATCGTTACCTTCTCTTACCACACGTCCTTTTCCAAATTCAAATGTTTTATTGTCTTCATTTAAAAACGGCATGGCTTTTTTACCATAACGCATGTAAACTGGTTTATCGTGTTTGGCGGCCAAACGCACAGCTTGTTCGGTTTCAAAATTATCGGCAGGAGCCACAATGGTTATATTATTAATGGCGCGTAAAACCGCAAAATCATGTAAACTATGATGTGTTGTTCCTAATGCTCCATAACTCACACCAGAACTTATTCCAACTAAAGTCACGGGGTTATCCGAATAACAAACATCGTTTTTAATCTGCTCTAAAGCACGTGCACTTAAAAAACAGGCCGGCGAAACGGCAAATGCTTTTTTTCCCGCGGAAGCCAAACCTGCGGCCACACCCACTAAATTCTGTTCAGCAATACCCACCTCAACAATTTGATTTGGGAATTTTTGCCCGAAAGGCACCAATTTTCCAGATCCACGCGAATCGCTAGTAACTGCAATAATATCTTTATCGGTTTCTGCCAAGGCTTGCATCGTTTCCGAAAAAACGACTTGGTTGGCTTCTCCCATTTTTAAATCTTTTTCTTCTATTTTATCTAATTCCATAATACTTTAGATTGAAGCTTCTACGGCATTTAATTCTGAAAGAGCCAATTCATATTGCTCCGGACTTGGTACACCATGGTGCCATTTTATGTTGCGCTCCATATAACTAATCCCTTTACCTTTTATAGTATGGGCAATGATGAAGTTAGGCTTTCCTTCTTCTAGCGGACCATTGTTTAAAGCATTTTCAAGTTCTTCAAGATTGTGACCGTCCACTTCTTTTACAGCCCAACCAAAAGATTCCAGCTTTTCACGAACGGAATTGGTATTCATCACTTCGCTATTGTCGCCTGTAATCTGCTGCTTATTGTAATCTAAAATAGCATATAAATTATCTAACTTGTAGTGAGCAGCAGACAAAAAGGCTTCCCAATTGGAACCTTCAGGCAACTCACCGTCACCTAAAAGCGTAAATACTCGATGCGGTTTGTTATCCAATTTGGCAGCAATAGCCTCTCCAACACAAATGGGCAAACCATGACCAAGTGCGCCTGTATTTTGCTCGACTCCATTCACTTTTTTTGTTGGGTGACCAATATAATGCGACTGGTATTCACAAAGCGTTTCTAAGTCTGACATCGGGAAAAACCCTCTATCGCCCAAGGTTACAAAAAGTGCTTCAACACAATGCCCTTTACTTTGGATGTACCTATCTCTATTCGGATTTTGAAAATCGTTTGGGTCTACATTTAAAACCCTGTTGTAAAGCACGTTCAAAGTATCAACACATGATAAGCTTCCACCTGTATGACCTGCTTTAGCTTTATAAATGTATTTTAGTAGGCTCTTCCGAAGAAAAACCGATTTTAATTTTAATTCTTTATTCGTCATTATTTAGATGATTAATCTATTATCCTTTGTGATTGTATATTTCCCAACCCATATAATTTCCTAAGGCCTCCTCTAAGATGGCTCCCGTTTTTGAAGCATTCATCACAACGTGGTGCTCAAAACCGTTTTTACAAACATGGTTCATTAAACCTTGTAAGTCTCCAATTTTGGCAACAGCTCGGTTACCAAATGTTTTTAATGGATCGTCGGTTAATTCACCTTCACCAAAATATGCTTTAATAATGCCTTTGGGGTCGTCTGTACTAATTCTTCCGTAGGTTAACGGCATGGCTGGAGTACGACCATCTAGTGCCCCATAGGTGTTTTCAACCCCTACCGAAGTCCCTAAAATGGGTGCGTTGCTAATTTCGATATCTGGTAAAAACGATTTTGCCCAGTTACCGCAGTGGAACAGCACACATTTCTCAGGGTCGTCTGCGTAATTATTGTTCCAATCTACCAATGCACTCGGCGAACCTGATGCCAATTGCATGGCGTACATACTTAACGTACCGGTAACATCCACCTCACAGGCTGATGGCAACATATTTTCAGACATAATACTCATACTGGTGCATACGTTGCAACCATAATTTTGCTGTAAAGAGGTCCAACACTGAATGGCTGTTGCGTCCAATTGATATTCCTCTACATACTCTTTTAAAACCACATCCAGTTTTGCCATTTGTATCATGGCTGCATCTGGGGTTTTTCCTTTGGGCGCATACGCATTTATAGATTCTATATGTTGTTTTACTGACGCATCATCTTTTGAAAGTTTATTCGCTTTACCTAGTATTTCAGATAAATCTGCCGTTACTACGGTAATACCATTTCTTTGTAATATTTTTTCGGAAAAACGAACCGTGTTAAATGCCCCTGGACGTGCTCCGATAGCTCCTATTCGAATATTTCTCAAACCTTTTACAACTCGGCAAACCGCTAAAAAGTCCAATAAATCCTTTTGAAATGATTCGCCTGAAGGAAATGATACATGCTGACTTGTTAAAGAGTATTTTATTCCGTACTGATACAGGTTGTTACAAACTGATATTTTCCCACACCAAGAATCACGACGATTGGCCACGTTCATTTTAGACAATTCATCTGGGTAGGCCTGTATTAAAACAGGAACGTTAAGGTTGGCTAATTTTAAGGTATCTGCCACACCTCTTTCGTCTCCAAAGTTTGGCAACAAAACTAATATTCCTGCTAATTCTTCACTGTGTTTTTTAAAAAGTTCGGCACATTTCTGAGAGTCTTTATAGGTTTCAACACCACCCAATTTGGTGTCTGTCGTTTCCAAAAGAATGGGATTAACGTTAAGTTTTCCAAAGACATCAATAATTTCTGTTCTAGCTTTTTCAACTAAACTATCTGGGAAAAAATCACGATTACCGACAATGATTCCTATGCTTAATGCTTGTTTTGGCATATTATTTTTTTTAGTTTATTTAGGTTTTTCAATAATTCGTTAAAAGTAGTAAATACAACATAAATTGAGGTAACTTTTAAACGGTGGTCAATTTTATAAAAGTAAGTATATTATGCTATAACAACTTCTATTTCATGTCTTTTAAATACTTTTTTATCGTCTTCCTTTATTGTCGAATCTGTTATAAGATAATCAATCAACGATAATGCGCCTAAGCTAGCTAGAGCCGTTTTTCCGATTTTGGTGCTATCTGCTACTAAATAGGTAATATCTGCTGCATCAATCATGGCTTTTTTAACCACCAAATCACTGATACTAGGATAGGTTAAACCCGATTTTAGGGATATTCCGGCTGTTGCTAAAAACAGTTTTTGAACATTCAAGCCTTCAAAAAAATCAGCCGCTTTTTGACCCGTGAGCGATAAAGTTGGCGGTTTAAATTCACCCCCAGTCATAATTACCTCAATACCGGGTTCGGTTCCCAACATTAATGCAATATTTAATGCGTTGGTAATAACGGTTAGATTTGAATAGCCTTTAAGTTTTTTTGCTATTTCGGTGGTTGTGCTTCCTGAATCAAGAATTATGGTATCTCCGCTTTCAATAAAATCCAAACATTTAATGGCTATAGCTTCCTTTAACTCTAAATTTTCCTGATGGACTAACGAGAAATTCTTGACATTATCCTCCATGTCTTTAAGGAATGCCCCGCCATGTTCGCGTACAATCAAGTCTTTAGATTCCAGTTTTTCTAAATCCTGCCTGATTGTAACTTCAGTAACCTTGAATAACTTGGCTAAATCCGCCACTTTTGCAGACCCATCTTCCTTAAGTAATTCAATTATTTTTTCTCGTCTTTTGTTTGGTAATAAAGCCATAGTGCAAATAAACGAAAATAACCGTAAAATAACGAAAAAGAAAAGAAAAAAATACAACTTGTGGACAATGTTTCACATTACCATGCAGTTACTAAATACCCTTTGCAGTATAAAAAATCCCAATCATTCTGAATTGTATATTTTGGGTTCCTTCTGGCTGTTTGTAAAATAACACTTAACATCAAAAAAATTTAAAGATATCAAAAACATAAAAGGTCTTATTTGTAAAACCCTAAATATTCAACCAATACGTTAACTTTGCTACTAAAGCTCTGTTCCTTTTTTGAAAATTACTAAAAATCTCGGTATTGTAATTATCTGTATATACCAGAAAGAAATCTGAAGCGGGAGCGAAACGCCATTGAAGCCGAGTATTGATACTTAAATTCTCAATCCTGCTATTGTACTGCAAAAAAGTAGACCAAAATAGTTTCTTGGAAAAGGTAAACTCTGTACGCGGGCCAACTAGCCAAAAATTTGCCTTTTTAAACTCACCACCTATATCGATTTTAGTATATTCATAATCCATTGCGATAGAACCAAACGGTTGAAATCTATAAGTAAAACCTCCTTCTATACCTATTTTTGTTCCCTGATAAAACCTCCCAATATTTGGACTTATTTGATAAGAAAACGCCTGTCTTACATCAGATTCATAAGAGACTGTAAAAAATGTGTTCTTATGCTTTGTTCCAGCTCGAAAGAATACATCGTTTGCCTGTATTCGCGTAGGGTCAAAATCCCTCAACAGAATAAAATCCTGAAGCTCAAAACCAATATTGAAATTATGATTGTTTGAAAAATTCGTTTTTAAATCAAATTTTAATTGCATTTCCTCCAAACCAAAATCTTCAATTATGGGGTTGTTGTCCTTTCCTAATTTGTAAAAAATTCGGCTATCTGCCTGGAAAGTGATTTGAGTTATTTTTTCGTTCTTTGGAAAAAACCTAATATCAAATTCTGGACTAAACATTAGTATATCCCTTCTGGGCACAAAACCCACTTCGGCATCAAATCCATCACCTACTAATAATGATACGATCTCGGCTCTATATCGCCTACGATTATATTCCAATTGAAAGAACGAATTATATTTCGTTTGCTTTTCATTAGGCGTCATGGCTTTCATTACGCTTGCCTTTCCCAACCAATAATTATTCTTTGTATTTAAAGTATATTCGACACCTGCAACCCGGTCATATTCATCCGCGGTATTGCCAAATCTATTCGAATTAAATGCTTGTTTGTTTACCAATATAAAAGCTATATTAGACCTATCAAACACTTGTTGTTGGGCCGCCAATACGGTATAATTAAAGCTTGGTAAATCATTTTCTTTTTGTGATGCAGCTTGCAAAGACAATAAGCCAATTCTTAGTTTATTATTAAGTTTGCCACTCAATCTAAAACCTCCATAAATAGCGTTCTGAATATTATTTTCCGTTAACGTATCAATAGACACACCTATTCTTCTAGAGAAAAATGGCCTAGCAGAACTGGTACCAAAACTGGCAAAAAGGTCGGCATTCTCAAGAAAAAATTGCCGTTTCTCTGGAAGCGATATCTCAAACCTATCCAGATTATTTACTTGCCCATCAACTTCTACTTGAGAAAAGTCGGGATTTAATGTCAAATCTAAATTAAGGCTCGACGTAATGCCTAATTTTGCATCACCTCCCATATTAAAATTAGGCTGAAATTTTGTTTCTGAAGGGTTTTCGTAATCTCTAGAAGCACCTACTAAGGCATAAGGAATCAAGGATATCCTTTTACTCGGCTTTTTAAGAGGATTTTCCCAGACTATATCGGCCGTAAAATTTAAATTCATTAAATTGTTCTCTCTCGAGGTTCCCATTAAATTAGAAATCTCGTTGTTTTGCACGTCATTTCTATAACAGTTGAACCCCCATTTGGCTCCCCCTTCTTTATATCTTATTGAACTAAAAGGAATTGCCAACTCACAAATCCAATACCCCTCATAAATTTTTGCATTGCCGTACCATTTGTTATCCCAAGAGATATCAATGGCGTCACTGTTTTTTCCTCCATTGGAAATTAGCGCTTCTTTTTGCGCCCCTAGAGCATTCATGCTAAATTGAAAAGCATTAGTTCTGTCTAGATAGGTATCGAAAATAAAATTTACATTGTCACTTGTTGAAAAACTAAAATCTCTCTTTAAAGACTCCACCCTAAAATTTTTACCAGATGAATAGCATTTTGCTGTCACATATAAGAAATCATCATCATAACACATCATAATTTCTGTATCCCCTAATGCATCAGTATTATCCTTTGGGAAGTATTGACGGAACCCTTTAATCAATTGGGATTTTTGCCAAGATAGTTCACTTAATTGCCCGTCTACTACAATTTTATCAACAGTCCTTCTTATATAAATTTGAGGCACCCCCTCTATTTCAGTGTCAATAGTGCGTTGTTGGCAAAACAACAATAATGGCATTAATAGAGCTAAGCTTGCACAAGCAAACCTTAAATAAGAAGTACAAAATATTAGCTCTATTTTGCGCACATTTAATTTGTTTATTTTATTATTTCAAGTAGAGCCACACAAGGTTTATTACTTGGAGTCTCTAAAGCCACTAAGCCACGGTAACCCCAATCGTGTTTACCGCCATCCCATTTTACCTCGACAACTTGTCCATCCAGACCTCCTATGGAATAAGCACCATAGCCTTCGGCAGTTGGAAAAGCTAATTGCTGAGCTATTGTAGCATTTAGGCTGAATACTACAACAAGCCTTATTAAATGGATTATTTTCATAATACGAAACATTGTTGCTGTTTTGAAATTTTATTTTGAGCTTTAAATACTATTTAAATAGACTTCCAACATGGTGTAACCTTTAGCTGTTTTTTGGTTCCTATCGGAAGCGTCTTTAGGGTTGAGTCCTTTTTTCTTTTCCCAATGGTCTGGCATACCATCTTGGTCTGAGTCTTTTGGTGCTTTTTTACTTTCAAGTTTAGGCCACCCTCCTACTTCTTCTTGGCTTTTAATAATTTTACCTGTACGATTTTTAATGCCTTTTACAATACGCTCATCTACCGCATCGCGTTTTGGTAAAACTGCTCCACCAAATTCCAAAACTTTATTGTAAGCATCAACAGCATCTTTTGTGTTTACCAATCCTGTTTCAAAAGGTTGGGTTTGCTTATAGGCTTTAATTTGATCTTCTCTCCATTCTTTATTGAATTTAACCAACTCCCATTGGTTTTCTGGACTCTTTCCATCGTAATAATTCCCCGAAAAATAACTTTTGTTATATGGAGAACCTGTTGAGTAAGTAATTCCATTAGCTTTTGAATCTTGCCCGGGAATAAGATAATTGCCAACATAATTAAGCTTGGTTACACTTACTTTATCGGCATTATACCCTGCGTGATCACCACCCCAATTGTATAGCACATTATTTCTAAAATCTAATAACAGGCCTTCTGGGTCTTCGGTGTGTGGGTTTGAATTGTAATTTCCAGGGCGTGGGTTACGTCCTCTATTACTTGCATAAAGGTTATAAAGATAACTGTACTTTGCTCCGCCTGTACCTCTAATTAATGAACCAAACCCATGGTTATCTGGGTTTAGCGCTTCGGTAATAAAGCACCATTGTACCGTTACATGGCTTAAAGTAGGATGCTTAGTTGACGAGGATAAAATTTCATCTAGACTCCAACTGGCCGAACAATGGTCTACAATAATGTTTTTTCCTTTTGAAATAGAAATAGCATCTTTCCCTTGTTTGCTTCCTATACCATGCAAACCATCTCCTAGACGCACACGAATGTATCTAATAATAACATCATCTGCAGCTACAGCTATGGTTTCTCCCCTTAAGCAAATGCCGTCGCCCGGAGCCGTTTGCCCTGCTATGGTAATTTTAGGGTTTCTTATTGTAATGCGCTTTTTTAAGTCGATGTTGCCAGAAAGAGCAAACACTACCGTTCTTGCACCTTCTTGATCTACCGCCCAGCGTAAACTCCCTTCTCCATCATCATTTAAATTGGTAACGTAAAGCACTTTTCCGCCTCTACCGCCTTGGGCATAGGCACCAAAACCTTCGGCTGTTGGAAACGCTAATTGTTGAGCCACCAGATTATTTAGGCTAAAAAATAATACAAGCCCAATTAAATTAAATACTTTCATAATATGAATTTTATTTTGAATTTTTATATGCTATTTAAATACACTTCTAACATGGTATAACCGTCTTTTCCTATATTATTTCTATCTTTCGAATCATTGGGGTTAAGTCCGTTTTTCTTCTCCCAATGGTCTGGCATACCATCATGATCAGTATCCTTGGGCGCTTTTTTACTTTTATATTCTGGATAAGCGTTTTCGCCAAAAGCCAACATGGGGTTATCGATAATTCCCTTTTTTTGACCGTAGAAAGGATTATCAACATACCCATCTTTTTTTCTTTTGTCCATATATTTCGGACTGGTTCCCGCTCCTGAAGCTGTTCCTGTTTTTACTTCATGAACAATGCGTTTATCGACATCATCCCTAGGAAACGCCCCTGATTTCTCTAATACACTTTTGTAGGCTTCTTCTGCAGATTCTATTTGGAGTGTATGTGGCATTTGAAAAACATCTTTAGCGATTAATTGTGACCTAGAAACACCTGCTTTCTTATAAGAATCAGCATCCAAACCAAGGGAATTGTCTTTATTTAAGGCTTTATTGGCACTACCTTTCATAATATTTCCTTTCATATACCATTTCGCTATTAAAGAGTCTCCTTGAATGGAATGATGTGATGATTGTGCAAAGTATGATTTTTCACTTCCTGGGTAAGCTGGCCCTGGTTTGTAATAGTTATTAATAAAATTACAATTATAACTTCCATCGGCAATTTCAATATATGCTCCATAAGCTGAATTTGCCTTTCCCCAGTTATAATTTACGTTATTCACATACTCATACTTCACATTTTTATCATGATGCTTACTGCCATTAAATCTTGGAGTTCTGCTATTGTTATGTGCTAGTAAGTTATGGTGATAAGTTGCATGTTGTCCTCCCCATTGGATACCATAACTTCTAGCACCTTTGGAATGTCCTGAGGCGTATAGTCCTTCATGTACAATACACCATTGAACTGTTGTAAAGTCGTTGTCATACATGGTCATATTTTCTTCACCAGACCAACCAAACGTACAGTGATCGATAATCACATTATTTGCGTTTTCGATACCGATAGAACCTCCTTCTACAAAGGTGCCATCTTCACCTAGTCCCATTCTAAATCTAATGTGACGAATAATTAAATTAGAGCTTCCTCCTAGGTTTACTTTATTTCCACGAATACAAATACCGTCTCCAGGAGCAGTCTGTCCTGCCAGCGTTAACCCTTCTTTAAACTTACCCCGTAATTCAGCTTTTAAATTGATAATACCCGAAACCCGAAACACAATAGTTGTTGGTTGCGAAACAGCTTGTTTAAACGCCCAACGCAAACTCCCTTCAATTTGGCCTTCTTGGTCATCTTTCAAATTGGTAACCTCAATTACTTGACCACCTCGACCACCTTTTGAATAGGCCCCAAATCCTTCAGCTTCCGGAAAGGCGAGTTGTTGAGTATTTGATATTGAGAAAAAGAATAATGAAAAGACTAATGCTATAATATACTTTATCATGAATAAGTTTAATTTATTTTTAGTAATAGTTGTTATTCAACTACATCAATTATAATTCGTTTATATCTTGTTAAGCGAGGTGTACCATGGTCGGTAACAGCAAGTATTATATGTATAGTTCCAGTACCCGGAGGCATCACACGACTAGTTTTTATTTTTAGCCAAGCTTTAGGTTGATCAAACCCAACGATATCATGTTTAATACCAGTTCTAGAGTTTGACATGGCTCGTGTTCCTGCCTCTTCATAGCAAAACCATTCGTATGACAATGGGTCACCATCAGGATCCGTTGTGCTAATGGCACTAAGTTCAATACGATTGCCTTTTTTAGCCTTTACATATGATGGTGTATCTAACTTCACCACTGGTGGATGATTTGCCTTTTCATAGGGTAAAATAGTCCAATCCATTCTTGCAGCAAAATCATTTTGATACGCTTCACGCCATCTCCATACCGTTGCTTGGTTGGTTTCATGCCATTCTCCGTCTTTACCTAACACTTCATCATCGGCATTTGTCCAAATTGGATGTGTCTCGGGTTGATAGAACCACTTTTCAGTTTTTGGTGTATACAATTCATAGCGACCTCCCCAACTTCCCCAATTGGGATGTTCAGGGTTATTAAGACCATTATTTATGAGATAAAGAAAAGAAGGCGTATCTCCTTCCATCATGTATTCCCAGTGTGGGTACATTTTTCCTAAGGGACCTTTTTTACGTATGTTGCGTTCAAGCCATTCGTTAGTAACTAATTCAAAATCCGCTCCTCCAAAACGCCCATGAAACTTATCACCACCAATACCTATCCAGGTAGAATGATGAAAACCACCGCCAGCATTGGCACCAGGTGTAACTATATAGAAAAGCTCCGGAAATTCTTTACGTATCCATGGGCCGCTATTATCTTGATCGGAAATTGCGTAAACACGAAGCTTGGCAACAAATTTGTCAAGATCTTGCTTTGAACGTGTGTTACGTACTTTCCACAATGCTTGAGCCAAAACACTTGGTCCTCCCCAAACATTCACCCATAATGGTCTTGAATCTTTATTATCTACTGTTTTTATAAGTAATTCTGATCCCGGTGAATCTTTACCTTCTCCAACACCATCCATTCCTCCAATAGGTATTCCTTTTGAAATGCAATCTTCTAAATATTCAGCTTCTGGATATCCAGTTTCATGAAGTTCTAAATTGTCACGTACTTTAGCATAGTTTTCAACTATCTGTTGAATACGTTCAGGATTAACCTCATCTTTTACCTCAGTTGCAACAAGTCCTTCAATATCTATTTGGTTAGCATAGGTCATTAATCTTACCATAGACATTTGGTCATCTGGATCACCACCAATATCGGTAAGAACGAATAATCTAGGTTTTTCTTGAGCTAATAAAATATTTACTCCAAAAATCGTAAAAAATATTAGGGACTGAATTATTTTGGACATACTTATATGTTTTATTTTAAAGAGTTCAAATAAATTTCCAACATAGTATATCCATCTTTGCCTGTATTATTTCTGTCATCAGCATTTTTTGGATTCAGATCGTTTTTAAGTTCCCAAGTATCTGGTATTCCATCATGGTCTGTATCTATTGGAGCAGGTAAACTTTTAAGTTCTGGCCAACCACCAACATCAGTTTGCGAATCGATAATACCGGTCTTTTTTGAAGGATTAACAACATCAACTATTTTTTTATAACCTTTTCCCTCATAAGTGGCGTAACCACCTTTCACTTCTTGGATAATACGCGTATCAAGCACGTCCCTTTTCGGTAATTTTGCACCGGCTTCCTTTAGCACGAGTTTGTAAGCTTTTTCTGCCGATTGCTCGTTAATTGGCATGGCCTCCCAAGGCTCATCCATTTTAACTTTATCAAAAGAAATATCAGTTTGTACTCCACCATTCCAATTATCGTCCGAAACCATTTCGTTCCCTTCAACCGTATTTTTATTGACATACCATTTACCAAAATCATCAACTTCATTTCTATAACCAGGATTGGCAATTCTATAAGATACCTTACCTGGCTTTGTAGCTGGGCCAGGCTTGTAATAGTTACCTACAATATTAAAGGTTGAAAAATTAAATTTATCATTGCCCTTCTGTTGTGCTTCACCACCATATAAACTTTGATACCCCCAATTATAAACCACATTATTTCTGTAATCGGTATAGCCAGAACCTGAAGCCATTCGAGGGTTACGACTAGAATGATGCGCCAGTAAATTATGGTGATATGTGCTGTAATTACTCCCCCATATACCACCAAATCCATGAGAACCCTTTACATGGTTTGAACCACTTAAACTTTCTGCAATGAGACACCATTGCACAGTAATGTTACTACAATGGTAAATGGACATGCATTCATCAATACTCCAGCTGGCTGATACGTGATCTACTATGATGTTTTTGACGTACCTGCTGGATACTGCATCATAATCTTTTCCTGAAACATCGCCTGGTCTAACCCTGATATACCTAACAATTACCTCATCTGCTCCAATACCTAGAGGATGATTTTTAAGACAAATACCATCTCCCGGCGCTGTTTGTCCGGCAATAGTAATGTAAGGGTTTTTGATATTAATTGGGCTTTCAAGCTCAATATTTCCAGACACCTTAAAAATCACAGTTCTAGGGCCTTCAGCCTCTATAGCTGCACGAAGACTTCCTTTCCCTGAGTCTTTCAAATTGGTGACTTCAATAACTGTTCCGCCTCGACCACCTTTCGTGTATTTCCCATAGCCTTCAGCAGTAGGAAAGGCTAATTGATTTTGTGCATAACTGAAATGTGCTGATAACAAGATTGATATCAGAAAAATTATTGTTGATACATTTTTATTCATTGTTTTTTGTTTTATTGATTAATTTAATTTTTTAAAAAAATGCTTACTTATTTGTATTTTTTATAATCTTTGATTTACTATATTATTATAATTTGACCCAAAGGTATATCGAATGCCTAATTCCGATGACATTTCAAAATTAGAAGCCAACTTTCTCTGCTGCAATAGTATATCATCCCTTGATGTTTCACCTGCTGGAAGATATAATTGGTCGTGTATTAAATCGGTGTCCAATTCCACGAAAAAAGACAATCCTCTTGCGACTCTAACCGAAATATTGGTCTCAAACGACACCTTATTTTTTGAAAAATCGTGGAAATAATGTGAAGCTTCCAGATCACTTTCTATTGTGCCCCAAGGCTGTCTTAATACCAATGATACTCTAAGCGCCTCAGAGGTTAGCCATTCTTCAGACTCATCATATATTGTTATTTCATTATATTTAAAATAGTTGGCCTTAATATGATAGGCGAAGGTGAAGATTTTGTTATCCGATTTGTCCCAAGGAAAAATATTATATTCAATGGCAGGTTCAAAATTTGTTCCAGTATTAATATTAATATAGGTAGAGGTATAAATTTTACCAAATACACCTACGGACCATCTTGGGCTCATTGAATAGATTAATCTTGTCTTAAATTCGGCTTCTTCTTTAGTGGTTCTAATTACTTCACTATCACCATTATAAATTTTTCTATTCAAGTCATATGATATTTCCGATTTAAATTTAGAAATATCATTTATTCGGTCCGCTTTGAATGCACCACTCAAATCATATTCCTTTTTGCTTTTTTCTCCTTCAAATTCGGTACCTAATTCAATGCGGAAAATCCAATAGTCCCATGGATCCATTTCCGGTTCTGTTTCATTGGCTATTTGGTTATGATGCTCAATATCAATTTGAGATATATCCGAAGTTCTAGACAAATAGGGTAAAAGACCAATGTCGATTAACTTTAACAACCTTTCCCATTTCACAATATCCGTGTCATCTTGTGTAGACATTGTTTTTAGTTTATAGTTAATATCTGAATACTGATTGGCTCCTATAAAGTTTATAACATACTCAGTGCCATTGCTTCCCGTCCCTTGTTCGGTTACAAAAAGATGTATACCTGCCAATTTTGGGTCTCTTACAAAATCTATATACTCTAAATTATTACGAAAGAAATTAAAATTGCAATCATCACAATCAAGATATATTTTAATCTTACTATCCACTGGTTCATCTAATGTTTCATCGATTGAATTATTTTGCGAATAACTAATTAATGAAAAAAGTAATAACGCTATATTCAAAAAAGCTAGTTTCATTTTAGCTATTATTTTTATAAAATCTTTTAATTCACTTAATTTCCAAAACCTTACCTCTCTCGTTAAAGGTTAGATAAACTTGCATTTTCGAGTTTCTCAATCTCAGGATATAAATAATTTTTCCATTTTCTTCTTTTAAATCGACATCCCTAATATCATGGTCCGGATAGTTTGATGCAATAGTTTTCATTATCGGAGCTGGAATTTCTGAATCCTTAAGATCCTGAGTATGTTTTAGTAATTTTACCTTATGATCAAAGGTGAAATTATGGTCTGAATCATTAATTTCTCCCCTAATGATGTAGATGATCTTGTTTCCTTCTTCAACATATTTAGCATAATTAATGTCCAATTCTCCATAGATTTTGGTAATGGCAGACATAATAGTTCGTGGAACTTCTCTATCTTTTAATTCTTTTCTATATTTCAGTAATTTACCGTTTTCGTTAACCCAAAAATAGCTGTATTTTCCATCGACCTTGAACTTGATTTCGTAAGTAATTCTGTTATCTCTTTCATATCTGTCTGCGTCATGCACATCAAAATAGGTAGCCTTGTTACGAATGGTTTCCAGAACTATTTTTGGAATTTCACTGACATACAAATCTTGGTTATGTTGCATAACGGTCCCTCTAGAGTCCATTTTTAAAAAATGCGACTTACCGTTTACCTCATAATCAATTTTGTAGTTTCCATCATCCAATTTCCATCTAGACTCCTGTGCATTCGGGAATTTTAACTGAAAAGCATTGAGTATTACTGCTGGAACATTGTTTTGGTGTATTTTTTGGGCGAAAGTACTTTTTGCAAAAAGTATAACTATAAGTAATCCTATTATTCGTTTCATATGTGATTTTAAATTTGATACAAATAAATAACATGAATTTGGAAACAAATGGGAAAGAATCTGGAAAGAATCTGGAATCGTAAAACAAACGATTTACTTTATAATTTAGAAAAGTGCTAATTATTTTTCCTGCTCACTTTAAAAACATGCTTGTTACTATTATATGAATAGATAATCAATAGGTCTGAAACATCTGCAATTGCCTTTACAATAGCCAAGCCTAACCCTGTTGAACCTTTATGATTTGAGTTTTTATTAAATCTTTGAAATAATTTATCTGATGAAATTTGAGGTAAATTACTTGTGTTTTCAATAGATAATGAGGCGGAAGTTAATCGAATTATAATATCACCTTCTTTTTGGTTATGAACAATAGCGTTTTTAACTAAGTTCAAAATAAGAATTTCAGCTAGGGTTTTGTTCATATTAAAATGCCATTCACCTTCTTTTAGGTAAGTTATTTTAATCTTTTGGTATTCTGTAAAATCTGTAAAATCGTGTATTATTCTGCCTAAAATTTCATCAAAATTCAATAATTCTTTAGAGATAAATTGTTTGTTTTCTATTTTGGACAGTAGCAATAAGTATTTGTTCAATTCTGATAAACGTCGAAATGATTCAATAATATCACCTATTTTTTGGATTTCCCCAGGCGACAAACCAGAATCCCCTGCAAGCAATTCAAGCTTATTAATGCCTATTGCCAGCGGCGTTTGTAGCTCATGTGATGCATTTTCAATAAATTGTTTCTGGCTGTTAAAAATATCAACATTGGTGTTCAGAAGCTTTTGGACGGATTCATTCAATAAAGAAAATTCCTTGATGTTTGTTTTGTGGATTTTTTGGTTTGTGCCTTTGTCCAACCTAAAATCATCGAGATATTGTAACAATTTATAAAAAGGTTTCCATGTTTTTTTTAGCACCAATCTATTTACCAATACAGTAATGACAAATAAAAACAAAAACAACCACAACAGGGATACTACAATTTTTTCAATTAAATTCCCTTTGTTCAATTCATGCGAAAGCACTTTCATTTCATAATACTTCCCAGACGAAGAAACAAAAGCCGTTGTAAGTAAGCGCGCTTGATAATTACTATTCTTTAAGCTGGAAAAAATTAAGGTATCTTTATAGGAATCTCTTACTTGAAGTGCATAATCTTCGCTTACATTTTTTATAATATAGCTTTTGTCTTGAAAATCGTCATGTTCGGCAATAAGGTCATCATCTTTTAAATTGTCTATGATGGCTATTTTATGGTTAGAAAGACCTTCGTCTATTGTGACCTTAACTTGATTTAATAGCTGGGAATAAAAAAGAATAGCCCATAAACCAACCGTTGTAAATAATATTACTGAAAGCACCCATAGTGTATGGTTTATCAGCTTCATTTAACAATTAATTTATAGCCCATTCCATAAACTGAATTGATGTCTATTTCTGCTTTATTATGGCGGAGTTTTTTTCTTAGATTTTTAATTTGTGAATAAATGAAATCAAAATCATTAGATTGATCAATATAATCTCCCCAGATATTTTCTGCAATGGCAGATTTGCTTACAATTCTGGATTTGTTCATGGCAAAAAAAACAAGAATGTCAAATTCTTTTCTGTTTAATTCTACTGGTTGATTGTTTATTAGGGCTAAGCGTTCTTCTATGTTGATCTTGATGTTTTCCAATTCCAGTAATCTTCGTCCATCTGATTTTCTGCGTCGGATTACAGATTTTATTCTTGCGTTTAGTTCGGTGATATGAAAGGGTTTTGTGAGATAATCATCAGCCCCCAGGTTCAAACCTATAACTTTATCATCAATAGAATCTTTTGCTGAAATAATAATAACGCAATCGCTTTTATTTAATTTTTTTAATTCTTGCAATAAATTGAGCCCATTACCACCAGGAAGTGTAATATCCAGTAGTATACAATCGTAATCATAAGATACAATTTTATCCATACCTGAATGAAAATCATCGGCTACTTCTACCACATAATTTTCATCTTCAAGGAATTGTTTTATCAATCCTTGCATTTCGGGCTCGTCCTCTATTACAAGTATTTTCATATTATACAATCAATTCATTCTATTCCTGGCCACTCACTTTTCAAAAGAAAATGAAACGTGCTATTGCGCGAATTAGGTTTCGTTGGTTTTATCTCTATTTTATCGTTTTGCAACAAGCGAATGATTTCCACCCCAGCATAAAGCACCGGTCCGTAACCATGTGTCGCATATATACTTTTTCCTCGGTGGTAATAATAGGTATTGTCGTGGGCGAAGGTTGTGCCTTCGCACGTACCATCAACAGCTCCATTTTCCAATACTCTGGTTTGGATAGCATTCCATCCGGTTAAAGCTATGGGGCCATAAACATGGTTTATCCACCCTTCATTTATACCCTTGGCTATAGCAAAAGTAAACATAGCTGTGCACGACGTTTCCAAATACGTATCGGTCTTATCCAATAAATTATGCCAAAAACCACTGCCATCCTGTAAGTTTGCCAAACTACGAATCATAGAACGAAATAAATGTAATATCTCATCTCTACCTTTATAATCTTCAGGCAATATGCTTAACACTTCAGCCATAGACATCAACACCCAGCCATTGGCACGTCCCCAATAAAAACGGGGATCGTAGTCTCCTGAGGTGACATTCCAGCCATGGTCAAAGATTTCTTTATCTTTAATGTATAGATAACTTGCCATTTGCAATACTTGTTTTACGGCATCATCAAAATATTTATTGTCTTTAGTAAGTACTCCCATATTAATTAAAAACGGAACACTCATATACATGTCATCTGCCCAAACCGATTGATATTGCGGTCGGTTCCGCGCCAATGTTCCATCATCTAAACGATATTGATTATTTGAAATATGTTCGGCTGTACGGTTTATTATAGTTAGATACCTGTCGTCCTTATTTTTCAGGTAAGTTTTTATCATGGCGGCAGTTATAGAACCGCAATCATCTAGGGCATGAAAATTCAATATTCTTCCCCAACCTCCAATTTTTTCTTTATTGATTTGGTCTTTGTTTTTCTGAAAATAGGGTAAATTTTCAACCACATAATCATAAAACTTGGTGTTGTTTTTGAAGAACTTATCGTCTTCAATCACATCATCAATATATTCAAAAGCCGAAAGTACAACACCATGTGTATAAGACCATTCGCTTGAGAAACCTTTGGAAGGCACAGCATCAACATTAAACGACTTAAAACTCGTTATTTCTTCACCTGTTTTAGAATCAACAATGATTTGGTTACTTGAATTTTCGTAAAAAACCCGAACTCTATTTAAAACATCCTTCACACCTTCAACCTTAGGCATGGTATATGGAATTTCATATTCAGGAATCCTGCCATCTGAGTTTTGTTGCGCAAAAATTGTTGTGGCGAATGCAATCAGTAAAACTATTGTGATATACTTTTTCATATTTAAACTAATCTTTTAATCTTTCTAATTTATAATTTTAAGAACCAATAAAGCATCTTCCCATCTAGCTGGAGGCGCCATAATTCTAGATTTATTTCTATTGAAGTTTTCTTCTATTTCTAATTCTCCATTAATAGGATTAATCCAAAAAGCTTCAGCTTCTTTTTTTAATACATTTTTCACAGTTGTACTTGAATTATTACTAAAGTAAACCAAAGCCATATCTTCCGATGTTGTAGTGACGGCTGTTTTGAGTTCATTACCCATCCCTGTGCCAGAAATAACATTTCCATTTGGAATCCATTCATGCCATTTATAATCTCTCAGAATTTGTTTTCCAATAGCTGCAACTTGTTTTGCTCCCGGAAAATCGAGTGCTTGTTGCCAAGTATAGCCACAGTTATAATCGCCTTCGTTACCACGCATAGCCCAGATGGGCCCTGCACCATAAGTATGTCCAGAACCTCCGGCAAAAAACGTTTGATAAAACTGCCTGCGAACCCTAACTGGTGTTACCCATCCGCACTCATGTCGATACGTTCCATATTCATAAGAGCCTTCCAAAAAAAGACTAGGCTTAATAGGATTTGTTAATTGGTAATCATCCACCATAGTTCTGTAAACATCGTTGACCTCTTTCCAAACCTCAACACCGTTAGCATCAAGCCAAACATCTCCGTGAAACCATTGCGATGATCCATAAGGATAATCACCATTGGGGTGATAGGTTAGAAACACGTCATCCCATGCAGGATTTTTTTCATTCCATTTTAGGTTTTTTCCCGTTACACCTTTACCTATTCCTTCTGCCATGGAGCGATATACATCACGATAATCGTAGTCACTGTATTTTTGGTTTTTATCATAACCTTTAAATTGTGCCTTTGTGTCGCCACCAAGCACCCAAATAACATGAGGTTCTTTAGCATAACGCTTACCTAAAAAGGCTCCGAAGGTTTTGGCTTCTTCAGCTGTATATTCACCTGTACCAGTAACTAATTGTGATGCCCAACAAGGTAAAACAGCCAAATATAGATTACGCTTTTTAGCGGCCTCAATAACATAATCGACATGGTCCCAATAATCGTTTGGTGATTGTGCACTTCCTCCTTTAACCGTTAGAGGTTCGGAGGTGTTTGGGGAATTTTCATCTCCTGTAAACGGATGATGCCCATACGCATTCGCGGCATTATCTGGGCTTCTTCTTAGTCCACCACCATGTGGCGACCAATGCGCCACCGTCTGAATAACGGTAAAACCTAATTCCTTTCTATTGTCAAGATATTGGTCTACTTCTTCTCTGGTGAGTTGTTGCATCATTCCCCAGCCCGTATCGCCAATCCATAAAAAAGGGGTTTTATCACTATGTTGAATATAATGACCGTTTTCGGAAGTTTCAAGTTTTCCGTGTTGTTCCCAAGGTGACTGGGCAAAGGATAAAGCCGTAGTAAACAGCCATAATAACAAGGCAGAACGCAATTTCATAGTCTTTTTAATTTAGGTAGTTTAGTTTATGTGTATTATTATTCGTTGATATCTCGTTAATGCTGGTATTCCTGTATCGGTTACTTCGCAAATAATATGAATGGTGTCACCTTTTTGAACATCAGTAGGCACTGTAAAAGATGTTTTTTGCTTATTGGGATTTTCAATTTCAAAGGATCCTTTATAGGTATCTGCTTCTTTATATTGCCACCATTTATAAACTAACTTATCCTTATCTGGGTCTGACGTTTGACTAGCATCCAATATTATTTTTTTTCCAGATTTTGTAACAATATCTAAAGCTGTGCTTAATTTAACGACGGGAGGATGATTGGCTTCTTCAAAAGACTTAGCGCACCAATCGGCTCTTGCTGCAAAATCGTTTTGTAAGACATCTGCCCAACGCGTTATTGGTTTAAAATATTCAGCCATCAAATCTTGATTGTCTGGATAGGTGTCTCTCATATATTTTCTGCCCCATGCCGAACTTGTGTACCACCTTCCTTCTGGATACCTATAGTTAGGCTCTGGAACAGGGTCGAGCCAAGTATTTTCCCTTACTTTAACATAACGACCACCCCAACCACCATAGCCTGGGTTTTCTAGATTTCGCAACCCCGTATTGATGGTATGGATAAATGCTGGTGAGTCACCTTCAGATCTAAAATCGTCTATACTAAAATCAGTATCACCCGACAACCCATGACTACCTTCAATATGAGCTTTATAAAGCCCACATAATGGCCCGTGGTCTTCTAAAATATTAGATGTCATCCAATCACTTCTAAAATACTTTAATTTATCCTTTGGCATAATCTTATTCCATTGATAAGCAACCGCCCAAAATTGATCGGATATAATTGTTGGTATGTTATACTTGCCCCAATGTGGACGTATATAAGACTGATAGGTACTATCTTGCTCCCAAATAAAGAAAAAGCGTAGTTTATTCGCCACTTGCTCCATCTTATCGGGGTGCTTTTCTTCTATGGATTTTAAAGCCCTGGCAATCGTGTTTGTACCCCCCCAGGCTTGTAGCCAAATAGGACGACTATCAGATTCGTCCAAAAGGACTTTTACAATGTGTTTAGATCCTGCTGTTATGGAGTCCATTTCACCTTCATCATCAACATTACCCAATAAGGTTACGGATTTTAAATATTCGGGTGAAGGATAACCCTTGTCATGCACTAGTAAATTAGGATAAACGTTTTGGTAGGCGTCCAGATAAGGTTCTGCCCAATCATCGCCAGCCCATCTATGACCACGCCAATGGTATTGAGAACTCGACGAGATAATGCCTTCCACGTCCCATTCGTTAGCATAAAGTAGAAACCTAACGAGGGAACATTCGTCATCAATTTCACCATCTGAGGTCACTATAACACGTGTTTTTTGATTTTGGTCATTCATTTGGGCTTTTCCTGCACATGAAAGTATGATAAAGCTTAAAAAAAATATTTTCTTCATATCGTTTAATTATTTAACCATTTCCATCGTTTGGCCCAATCCATTAAAAAAGCTTTACGATGCTTTGAAACGGTTTTTGCTCCTTGTTGATCTTTTAAAAACAAATCTTCATCTGGTCGGTCCCCATACCAGTTATCACCCAAAGTATAATCGTCTTTATCTTTTTTACCTGGCCATGATTTTATACTTACATACTGCCCTGTTTGACCATCCAATTCGGGAATAGCACTCGACGTTTTATAACTGGCCGTTTCTGGTTTTTTAGAAGAATATCTAGTCGCATATACGCCATTTCCTAAATAATAACCTGGCCAAATTTGTTTCGAAATTTCCATGGTAAAACAAACCGAATCTTGCGATATATCCAGTTCCGGACCTTTAAAATACCATTCTTGAATACCGTAAGCCTTCACGGTATCATTAATCCTGCTATTACCTTGGAATATGGTGCGTGAACTGTGGCTGATTTTTATAAACTCACCACCCCAACTTTCTGTCGTTGGGTCATCTGGTTTACCATTCATTACATAGGCCAATGATGGCGTATCACCCATTTTTATTCTGCCGTCATAATAATTCACGAAGTCCTTACCCATATGCCCTCTACCTTTTATATAGTTTGCAAAATAAGTATCTCCCTTAAGATTTTCTGGTGACTCAGAATCCATAAACCACCCGCGGTAGGTGGCGTTATTTTCAATCATCCAAAGATTGGGATGGTTTTCAGCAATGTATGCATACGCATTGGCTCCCCACTTCTTATTAGGGCCACCTATCCAATACACCCTAATTTTATCTTCAATTTCTGGCGCATCGTGCAGTGCCTGAGCTACATCTTCAATACCACCCCAAACCAGAACCCATAACGGCTGATTACTTTGCTTTTTAGCACATTTTATAATCCAATTGGAACCTTCTGTAGATTCACGATAACCCCTGAAAGGCGCGCCTTTCTTTGTTCCTTGCTTTGTTACAGCTCTTAAATCATTAGGATTAGGAAAATCTGACGCATGTTTTTTTAATTCAGATAAATCTTTTTCATAAAGGTCTATCATCTCCAAAATATTCTGGGTTGTACCTGTTTGAAAAGAGGTTGACACCAAACCTTCAATTTGAAATTCGTTGGCGTACATCAACAAATGAATCATAGACTGATTATCGTCAGGATCCGTACCACCAATATCGGTGCTGACCAAAATTCTAGGTTTAATCTTTTCTTGTTGATTCTCTTCACATCCATACATAAACAGAAAGAACAGTATGGCTATAAAACGAAGCCCAAATAGGTAACCAGACATAATGAATTATTTTGGTTTAGTGGTAAAATTATGTGTTTGAAAATTTTTCAAATTCAAAACAATAACACAAATAAACGAAAATAAAAACAAATAAACGAAACTAAATACAAGAAAATCAAATAACTAAGACTACTTTCTTTCTCTTTGCTTTCTCCAATAATTGGCCAATACAGAGCCTGAAATATTCATCCATGGACTAAAAACGGCTGCCGCTAAGCCTAAAGTAGCTAGTTTTCCCATGGCTCCTGCTAACCCCGAAGCCATGCCTCCATTTTGCAAACCGACCTCAAAAGCAATGGTTTGACTTTGTTTTTTATCCAATCCTCCTGCTCTGCTAATCCAATATCCAAATATGTAGCCAGCCGTATTATGCAATATGGCAGCAAAAAACAGTAAAATACCAATTTCAATTAAATTATCCCGACCAGCTGCAGTGGTCACTAATGTGAAATAAACGATACCAAACATGGAGAACAACGGCATAAAATCATCAACCTTTGGCAAGACTTTATATAAGTAATGATAAAGTACGCCCACTACAAAAGCAGCACATAAAAAGTTAATGATTTCAATTAGGCTATTAGGTTCGGAGCCTATTATGCTACTTCCAAAAAAGACCATTATTAATAACCATAAACCACAAAAAAATGAAATAAATTTTATCTTTTTCCGAACAGGTTCTCCATAAATTTTTAATGCATCATGAATCATAGCAGCTGTTAAAGGCACTAATACAATTTTAACAATATTCATCATCATACTGAAAAAATCAATTTCGATAAATGTTCCAGCAAAGAGTTTCATTAAAAAAGTAGTCATTATAGGCGCTGTTAGCGTTGAAATAGCGGTAACCGTAACCGACAACACCAAATCACCTTTAGCAATGTAAGTCATTACATTTGATGCCAAACCACTACTACAGGAACCTATGAGTACAATTCCGGCGGCGATTTCTGGTTCAAAATTGAATGTTTTTGCAATAAGAAAACCAACAATAGGCATTATAGTAAATTGGCAAAGCAGTCCCACCAAAACACCTCGTCCAGATTTTTTAATCCCTGTAAAGTCTTTGATACTCATTTGGGTGCCCATACCAAACATCACCAATTGAATGATGATAAGAATAAGCCACTTATTCCGTAAATCGACACCACCTATATTCAAAAATGTATCAGGGTAAATTAAGCCCGCAGCGACCGCAGTAACAATCCAAAAGGTGTATTGATAACCGGATAATGACTTGATAGCAGCTACACCAATGGATAAAGAAGTTAAACCCAAAACCAGTCCCAATTTACTTAGCCAACTTATATCCTGCAACCATCCAATACCAGAAGAAATAATTAGAATAATAGCAAAATAAAGAACGTATTTACGCATGTGATTTTGGTTTAGTTTAGTTGGTTAGTTTTAAATTGGTTTTGATTATTAGTCTTAATCCTGCCCCCTCCTATCAAGGGGTTATTTAAAAATAGGTTTCGGCCAATTTTTTCATAGCAATAGCTGGACTAGCCAAAATAGGCACCACTTTTTCATCGTCACTCAAGCCATCAACTACTCGCGACATCGAGGCCTGCGCCAATACAATCACATCAACCTCTTTCATCAACTCCTTTAACGCTGAAGCCACCATTTGGTCATGATTTGCACCATCGCCACTCATTAATGCTTCAAAAGCACCATCGCATAATTTTGAAGTAATGGTTACAGCTTTCCCAGCCACTTCTGCTCTACGTTTTACCAAATCGGTTGTTGGCTCTAAGGTTGTTGGCAATGTTGCAATAACTCCTATTTTGTTGCCGGTTTGAATCGCCTCGTCGGCCATCGCTTGATCCACGCGAATTACAGGAACCGTACTTAAAGTCGCGGCCGTTTCAATAGCCACACCAATAGATGAACAGGTTACCAAAATCACATCAGCTCCAGCGTCTTCAGCCGCTTGAATATGATGCACCACGCGCGCTGCCGTATTCGGCTTTAACTCGCCTTTTTTGATAACATCTTTTATCAAACTGTCGTCAACAATATTGAATGTTTCAACGTTTTTCAAATAATCGTTTGTTAACTGCTGAAACAAAGGCACCAATGTAGCCGATGTGTGTACAAAACCTAATGTTTTTCCCTTCATAATTTTTCTCCTTTTAATACTTTTATAAAATAATCTTTTGTTCCTACTTGGCCGCCTTTAAAATTAAGCTCCAAACCATTTATTAAATCAATATCCGAAATGGTCTTGCAAAGCGGAGCACCAGGCGCTAATGGCGCTATCATTTGTAGTGCCGTAATGTTTAATTCTGAAGCCGCATAGCTCGATGTATCGCCACCTGCAAACAGAATTCTTCGTAAAGTTGTTCTTTCTAACACTTGTTTAGCTATTTGTCCCAATATATAACCATAAGTTGAGCTGCAGGCGTTTTGAATATCATCAGAAGCTATGCCTTGCTGTTTGAAAATACTTTCCGTTTCAAGAATTCGCGGGTCCCCAGGACCTTTACTGGTATGTAAAACAATACTCTTTCCGTTATTGAAATGCGTTTCTATTTTTTCGACCGTATCCTCTATAATTTTGTTTTGAACTGACTTGCTAACGGCTTCGCTCGAAAGAGCAATTTCTTCAAAACCAGAATCGACCGCAAATTCAATTTGACCTTTGGTTACTGGGGAACAACTGCCCGAAAGCACTAAAATGGGACCGTTATCTCCACAGGCATCAAATTGTTTTTTGCCTTCAATAATGCCTTGCTTCTTCCAATCTAAACCGAGTGCCATAGCAATACCTGAAGAACCAACAGAGAATAAGGTCTTTTCTTTTGAAAATTCATTGAATACACTACCAATCGTTTCCAAGTGTTCTTTATTGAACCCATCGAAAAATAAGATTTCGGTGTCTTGATTATTTTTAACTTCTGAAACTACCGCAGCCTTCCCCTCTTCTATTTTCGTTAAATTGACCAATCCCATAGATTTCGACGTCTGCTTGGCCAAATGTATTCGTAAATCGCCTTCCAAAGCTGGTGTAACAGGGTGTTTACTCATGGACGGATGCCTATCTACCCTATATATTTCACCATCGCCAGAGGTGCCCATTTTGGCGAACAAATTTCCAAAAATGCAATAACGTCCCAAATGTGGTGCTGATGGTGATACAAAAACCATTTTTTGCTGAAAAATGCTACTTCCGATTTCTATAGCTTTGCCCATATTGCCAACATGCGGTGCCGAATCGAAAGTGGAGCACACTTTATAATGCACATGCTTGGGGGCAAGTTTTTTTAAGGTTTTAAAAACAGGAACAAGTTCATTTTCCATCGCTTTTGGCGACATAGAACGACTTTTGCCTGCCACACCAATAGCTTGAATATCAGGAAATTTGTCCAAATCCTTTTGCAACGGTTTTTTTAAAAACAACACTGTTTTTATGCCCGCCAGGGTTAAAAATTCCAAAGCATCGGTAGAGCCTGTAAAGTCATCACCATAATACGCTAAAAGTAATTTTTTATCACCAATCATTATTTTGAAAATTTTTTTACCGAAGCCGCAAAAGCTTCATGTTTATTGGCTGTTTCTTCTAAGGACAACCCTTCAACAGCCCCTTTCCATGCTTGTTGTAATGCTGTTACTCCTGCCTTTGGTCCCATGGGATGCGCTAAAATTCCGCCACCGGCCATGTAGAGTAAATCGGTTGTTTGGGTTCTTCTATAGGTTTCAAAAGCTTGTCCGCCCCATTGCCCCGAAGAAACGACGGGCAAAATTTTATCATCACCAAACATTGGTGTTAAACATGATTTTATGGAAGTCACCACAGAATCGTCTGATTCCCAAAATTTATTCAGAATACCATTAACATGCAGTTGGTCAACTCCTGCCAAACGTTGAATTTTTTGGTAAGCCGGAAACTCAATTCCTAACAATGGATGCCTGTTGAGCATTCCCCAACCGTTTCTATGACCGTGAATAGCTAATTCTCCCCTATCACAAATTTTCTTAGTCCCAGCCAAACCAACGCTGTTAACACTTATCATCGCACAACTTCCGCTTTCTTTTATAATGGTGTCATAGTTACGTTGCATTTGGTCTATTTCATCCGAAATATTGAATGCGTACATCACCTTTTTTCCGGTTTTCTGCTCATTATCCCGAATCACTTTCATGATGCCCTTAACGCGGTCTTCGAATGGTGAATTGGCCGCCGAGCCCATCAATTCATCATCCTTTATAAAATCGATACCTGCTTCAATTAACGACTGCACAAGGCTAGCGGTTTCATCGACTGACATCCCGATACTCGGTTTTATAATGGTACCAATCATCGGCCTATCGACAACACCACAGGATTTTTTTGAACCTTTTATACCGAATTTAGGTCCTGAATAATGATTTTTAAACGAATCAGGTACTTCCAAATCCATTAGTTTCAATCCTGTAAACTGACTGATTTCATATAGATTACCCTGCAAGGTACTCACCATTACCGGTAAATTATACCCAAAATTTTCGATTGACCAGCTCACTTTAACTTTGGCCCGTTGGTATTTTTTCCCTGGAATACTATTTCCGGGAATGGAGGGATTATCGGCTACATCGAGCAGTTGTAAATCCTCCACGCGCGCCGCAAAACGTTGTTTTAATTCTTCCGTTTCACCAGGAACGGAAACGAAGGTGCCCGACGATTGTTCACCGGCCAAAACCGCCGCAGCATGCTCTACATCGTATGGCGTTTCAATATAATATTCTGCAAAAATTCTTTCCATCAATTCTAATTTGTTGATATTTGAATGCCATCTGATACTAATCCATCAGATGTCGCTTTTAATTGAATACTCTCGGCCTTTCCGTTCGATTGGATAATAACCAAGCATTTTCCGTTATAGACTTTTCGGTAATCGGCCTTAAACGGCTCCAAACTGGCTTGATAGCCATTATCGACCCCTACAATTTTTCCGCCGCCGGAAACTTCAAAATGGATTAAACTATCTGCTTTTGGCACTAAATTTCCATCGTCATCCAACACGTTTACGGTTACATAAACCAAATCGTAATTATCATTTTTTACGGTTTCTTTATCAGCTTTCAATTCTAATTTTGAAGCTGTTCCTGCCGTGTAGATTTCTTTTTCCAAAACCACGTTTCCATCTTTTCTAGAAATGGCCTTTAGCGTTCCAGCTTCAAACGGCACGCGCCACATCACATGTAAATCGTCGTTTTCTTTCGATTTTGTTCCTAAAGATTTTCCGTTTAAAAACAATTCCACCTCATCAGCATTATTGTAATACGCCCAAACGTCAACTTCCTGACCTTGCTCCCAATTCCAATGTGGAAAAATATGCAACACATCTTTATCGCTCCACTCACTTTGGTACATGTAATACACATCTTTTGGGAAACCGGCCAAATCGACAATACCAAAATAGGAACTACGCGCCGGATACGGATATGGAATGGGTTCGCCAATATAATCAAAACCTGTCCAAATAAAAGTTCCTGCCATATAATCTAGTTCTTTTACTGTTTTCCAACTTTCCTCGTGGGTGGCGCCCCAATAGGCTGACACTTGGTCGTAGGCAGAAACAGTTAAATCGTCATTACCATCAAAAGGTTCGTTGTGCGCCGGTGGCCAGCGTTTTATTTCGGTAGAAGGTAAATCGTAGTGACCCCGGGTGGCTAATGCCGAAACACTTTCGGAAGCTAATATGTTTTCGCTTTTAAACTTTTCGGGGAAATCGTAATAATCTTTATGCTTATAATTGAAGCCCAATAAATCCAACGATCCAGATTGATAAATAAAGTTTTTCTCCACCACGTTTTCAGTTAGTGCGCAAGTTACCGGTCTGGTTTTATCCAAATCCTTCACAATATTTACTAATTTTTTGGTCATCGTAATGCCAGTGCTGTCAAACTGTTCGCGGATTTCGTTACCAATACTCCACATCATCACCGACGGATAATTTCTATCACGCTTCACAAAATCCTTTAAATCCTGCTCGTGCCACTCATCCCAATACATGTTGTAATCGGCTTTTACCTTTTTCTTTTTCCATACATCAAACGCTTCCACCTGAACGATAAAGCCCATTTCGTCACACAATTCCAACATTTCCAACGAGGAAGGGTTGTGCGATACGCGAACCGCATTGGCGCCCATATCCTTCATAATTTGAAGTTTTCTCTTGATTGCCGTATAATTGGCCACGGCCCCTAAGGCCCCGTTATCGTGGTGCAGGCACACGCCGTGGATTTTTGTGGGCACACCATTCAAAGAAAAGCCCGTTTCAGGGTCAAAATTAAAGTAACGGAAGCCCAATGGCGTTACGTAATTGTCAACCAGCTTATCGTTTTCGTAAACCTTGGTTTCAATTTTATATAAATACGGATTTTTGGTATCCCATAAACTGGGGTTTAATACTTCAAAATTTTGAGTAGTAACTTCTGACGCGTTTTTTCTGATATTGCCTTCGGAAAGGGCATCTGCGACAACCAAGTTTTCTTTATTTAAAATATTACTCACCAGTTTAAACGATTTATCTTCACTAGCATCATTTTGAAGTGTGACCTCTAAATTAACAGTCCCTTTTTCTTTTGAAACTTCTGGCGTTGTGGCATAAGTACCCCAATGTGATACATGCAATTTTTCAGCAATTACCAATCGTACATTTCTGTAAATACCCGAACCGGAATACCAACGTGAATTGGGTTGTTCGGAATTATCAACTTTTACGGCGATGATGTTTTCCGCTTCACCGTAATTTAAGTGTTCCGACAAATCGTAAGCAAAAGAAATATAACCGTTGGGACGAATGCCCAAATACTCACCGTTTATCCAAACCTCACTTTTTCTATAAATGCCATCAAATTCAATAGAAATGGATTTGTTTTTGAAAACTGAAGGAAGTTTGAATATTTTGCGGTACCAACCTATTCCTGTGGGTAATGCTCCGCCTTCTGGTTTCGCCGGATGGTCTTCACTAAATTCACCCTCAATACTCCAATCGTGAGGTAAATTAAGGGTTCGCCAATTTTCGGCATTAAACGTAGAATCGATGGCTTCTGGATAATCTCCCAAATTGAATTGCCAGTCGAAATTAAAATCTTCGACAATCCTCTCTGCTTTTTCTTCAGACTGATTGCAGGCCGTTATTAAAGTAAGAATACTGCCTAGTATTATTAAATATCGCTTCATTGTGCTTTTTCTTTTTACTGGTTGTTCGTTTTCCGTCATTACATCTTGTTTTTGTCATGCCGAACTCGTTTCGGCATCTCACAATATTTTTAAACCGACATTTCATTATGAGACCCTGAAATTAATTCAGGGTGACACTCAACTTTATGAACGATAACGGTAATAAACATTCTTTTTACTGAAATTCAAACGATTCAATTCGCAAGCCTTTCATTTGGTTAGATTCTAAAGTGATTTTATAAGTTCCAGCATTAATAAATCCGCCTGACGTCGTATTTAAAATTTTCCATTTGTCATTTCTAATAGGAAATTCAATATCATCATTGCGCAACAAAATGCCGTTGGCATCTTCAATTTTTAGTCGCACTTTTACAGGATGGTCGTTCATATTCATATAGCGGTAACGCATTAAATAAATATTTGCAACCCCCGGATTTACGGTAAATGTAATGCTGTTTTCTGTATTTTCTGTGAACTCAATGTAATCGCTTTTCTTAAAAAAGGCCGTTTTAACACCGCTACCGGTTGTGGTGGTGTTTTCGGCTTCAAGTTTTACGATAGGTCGGCGGTCCTGCTCTTCCATGGAATAGGTTGGTACAACGGCAACAGAATACATTTGATTGTTTCCGTTACTTCCTAAATCCAATGTTTCGCCTTTCTTCAATTCTTTTTTGAAAACATTGAAATTTGTACCTACCGAATTCTGTACTGTATCTACTGTTTTTTCAAACCCATTTAGCCAAGGCAATGAAGCTTCAGAAAACACATATACATTTGAGTTTTCTTTGGATGTGAATGACACTGAACTCGTCTTTTCTGAATTTGAAAACTTTAAATAATCAGCGCCGTAAACTTCGGATGGCAATTTTGTAAAACTGATATCAGAATCCACATATTGCTTATCGGTGATGTTTAGCCATGATACTAGCTGGTATTTTCCATTGACGGAAATATCCACAATATTCTTTGCAGATGGTTTTGCTGGTTTCACATCTTGATTTTTTGTTGAAATAGCAATGGCTGAAATAACCGCTTGCCCCGAAGCTACCTTAGGAAACGAAATAACAATTTTTCCATTTTCACTTTTTACATTATAAGCCTTTTTTAATGCTGAATCGTGTTCTACTTCACTCCATATATCAAAGTTTTCTTCGACGGTTTCATCATTTATAGCCACATCAAAAACGCGCCATTCGTTACAATTCATGCTACCTCCAGCGCCATACCATGGCTCAATAAAAAACAATTCGACCTGATAATCTCCTTCTGGGGTAGGAAATTCATATTTTAATTTGTCTGCTCCATACCTAAAATCTTGAAACAGTTTCCAATCTTTGGTATTGGCTATGGGGTCGTAAACCGTTCTTTGGCTAGCGTAAAAAGCAGGTAGGCTTTCAAAATCATCAGTCCATGACAGTGAACCCCAAGTATTTTTATCTGTTTTGTGTACATCGGCCAGCCATGTGTTTCCGTGTAAATCTATATAGTCTGAACCTCCACAATTTACTCGGTACAGGTATTTATTATCGTTGTTTGGTTTTAAAACTTCATTCGATGCACTTACTAATTTTTCAAAGTTGGGTGCTCTGGATAAATTACCTAAAACTATGTAATCTTTAGCGACTGGTTTTCCCTTTACATAACCCACAGCATATAATACATTGTAATTGATTTCAACATTATTCCATTGAAAATGTTTACCCAACCCAGGATTTTTAAGTTTTCCTAATGACTTGTTTTCAAAATCGTTAAACAACTCAACTTCATCACAATTGGAGTACACATCAATACCGTTTTTTATTCCTGCTTCGTTCCAACGGTTAGGCCAAGAGTGCGACACAATGTACACCATTGGCTCTTTTTCTTTGGAAACATAATTAGCGCGATACATGTAAAACGCATCGGTTGGCTCGCCCCAAATGGTAAAAAGGCCTTTATAGTTTACAGGACCAACTTTATCGATATCCCGATAGCCTTCACCATTTTGGGTACGCCCCGGGTTTTCGTGCGAATACAACAACCAATGGTACTGCCCTACAATTTTATCGCTTACCGATTCCGCCTCTCGGACTTTAATTTCCATAAGTTGGGCAAAACGGTTTTCACTGTATGCTCCTTTTTGACTGAACTCGCCTTCGGTATGCAAATCCAGCGAACGCCACGCGCCATATTCTCCGTTCAGCAATTGCTCGGTCATTTCCTCTCCGTAATTGTAGGGATCACCACCGTAAGTACCCGACCAGTTTTGAATAACGTTCCAATCGGTACCTTGCCCGCCGTTGCAGGTCGTAACAATACGCTGTTTAGCTGAAATGGGGTCGAGTTCCCGAATAATCTGTGTGCATTCTTCGGCAAACTCTTTTGGTATGGTACTTTCGTTTTGCAATCCCCACATCACAACGGACGGGTTATTTCTACGCTCTTTTATCCAGTCTCTTAAAAGCGTTTTAAAGTTTTCTTTAAACTCCGGTGTGTCGTACCAAATGTGCGCAGAAAACTGACTCCAAAACAAAATGCCTTCCTCATCTAAATGTTCCTGATAACGCAAGTTGTGCGGCTGGTGCCCTTCTCGAAAGGAATTGTAACCGGCGGCTTTAATTTGCTCAATTCTAGTTTTTACTTCTTTATCAGAAAACGAATGACTCTTACCTATTAAATGTTCGTATTCGCAAGTGCCGTTTATAAATACTGGCTTGTCGTTTAAAAAGAAACGGTTATCATCGCCTTCTCGCGTAACGGGCCAGCTTACCCAACGAATACCGTAAGGTGTAGTTAAGGCATCAATTAAATTTCCGTTTTCATAAATTTTTGTTGACAATTCATAGAGATACGGGTTTTCGGGCGACCATAATTCTGGATTGGAAAACTCGGGTAACGTTTGTTTGAATTCCTGTAAATCAGAAAGGTTTTTAACCTCTGTTTCCACTGAAGTGATTTCATCTCCATCACGGTTAAAAAGTGTATTTTCAACTGTGATATTTTTTGCGGAATTACTGTAATTTTTCAATTCGGTGGAAACATGAAGTAATGCTTTTTCCTTTGAAGTAGAATCGTCATTCCATACATGAACCCCAAACGGCTCAATTCTTACTTTGTTAGTAATTACTAGTGAGACTGGCCTAAAAATTCCCATAGGTTGTGACCCCTCAGAGAAACCCCATTCACCAGAACATCCACCGCAAACCCATGGTAAATCGGCGATAAACGCTGGGTGTTCTGCTTTTACTACTATAGTGTTTTCAGTATCAAAATTTACAGCGTCAGAAATATTCAGGGTAAACGTGGTTCTTCCGCCTTTATGGCTACCTACTTTTTGTCCGTTCACCCAAACAGTGGCATAACTTCCCACACCTTCAAAAAACAGGAAATGCTGTTTTTCTGAATTCGATTTATCGAGAGACAACGTTTTTTTATACCAAGCTGTTCCATGTAAGTTGCCATGCTTCATTCGGCGATAACCATAATATTGGTCCCAGTTGTGGGGCACCGAAACCGATTTCCAAACGCTATCGGTCTGTAAGTTTTTTACAAATTCCTCCTCAGGTTGGTTCAAACTGTCCAAATGAATGGTTTCCCAATTATCGTTTAATGAAATTTCTTTTCTAATAGTATTGGAGTCACTATTCGTTTGACAAGAAATTAAGCCTAGAATGGCTATTACAACTATGTATTTAAAACTTTGTTTCATTAAATAAAAATTCTATTTGTAAGATGCTGAAACGAGTTCAGCATGACAAGACAAATACCTTGTCAATAAAATAACCAATCGACGGCCATGCCGTCCTCAGTGTTGGTAATACCGGCATCGTGAATTACGATATCTTCATTACCATCAATAAATCCTAAAATTAAAACACGTCCTTTACCGAGCACCAATTTATGCTCTCCGGGTTCGTAACGGTAACTGTAAATATTTACGGAATACAACTCCGGAATTAACATGGCATTGGCAATTTTTATATCAGCCTGCCCTCTATCGTTGGCATAAGCGTTGGTTTCTAATGTGGGTGGCTCTAAAACGGTGTAACTGTTCGTATTAAAATATCCAACTAATATTTTTACAGGCTTTTCGGTTTTAAAATGTAAAACGGTCCCCGACTCTTGTTGTGTTTTATCTGAAAATTGAACTCCAGAAAGGTTTTTCAATTCTGGGGCAACTTCATCAATTATTGCGTCAGTATCAGTATAAACTTTTTCTCCTTTTTTCAATGGAAAACGTTTCGTGTTATTTAGAACAGTAACATGAGCGGGCACGAAAGCCTTATATGTTTTTGCAGTGTTACCATTATTACCTTCTGTTTTCAACATATCGACATTCCGTTTAAAAACATCCAATTCATTTTGGTAATGGGGCAATAGTTCTTCCCAAGTTTTGTTCTTTCCGTCACGTCCAGAAATGGGTATTCGGCGTTGTGCCGTTTGCATACTGTTGGCGTATAAATAGCTTTCTTTTGTAAGCTCGGTTAAATCGGTATAGTACGCGATGCTTTTTTCTAAATGCTGAATGGCTTTTTCGAGGTCAGCAATGTCATTGGAATACTTATAATTTAAAACCAACATGGCCGCCTTTACTTTTTCAGCAAAAAAGTTAGCAAAAGCGTCATAACAATACACATCGTTTTTTAAACGCTGAAACTCTTCCCTATTATTTCCAATAGAAGCCGAAGCATTATCTATAGCTTGAACGGCAAGTTTTCCGTGGGTAACCACCTCATCAATAATTTGCGGAGGCGTTTCGCCCACATGAGGCTCACCTTTCCATTCCTTCTCGGCATAATCGATAAGGATTTCACCAACGGGTCCGTTTGATGATAAAAAGTTCTTATAAACGTGATATTTAAACGGATTGACCAACTGCCCCATAAACATACCAAGTAACAAGGTTTGTCGGTTGCCATCGGAAATACCAAAGGTTCTTAAGAGTTTTGGAGCGATTTCACCGGTTTGCTCATAAGCCTCCAAAATATCTTTACCACTTTCACCGCAATCGTAATAAACTCCCAATTCATTTGACCAATAATCAACTTCATCACTTCTATCGCGCTCTGAGTTCCAAGCATATCTAGCCCAAGCTTGATACCACATCCAATCCCTATCAATTTGTTTAAGTCGTTCTGGAGTTTTATCAGCGGTATAGGGCCAATCCCAATACGATGATTGAGGATACAGGTGAAGTCCGTTAGCCCCTTGAATATTGTGCATCGCCTTTACACTTTTCTGGATAAATTCTGGCGAACTATATCTGAAAGGCTCCAAATTGGCCAAAACATGTACATTAGAAATATGTACCGACCCCAATTCACTCAACGCTTTTGGAATAGCTTCCCAAGCATCGCGTGGCTGATAAGTTGTTAGCGACTCGCCGTTATATTTAAAAGTGGTGTATAAATTTTTATAAATCGGCAAAGCTGCTTCCATAACACGCTCCGCATCGGTGTCGTGACCACGCAATACAATGGGGGGTTCGTTGGTTAATCCCAACTGTTCCAAGGCATCCTTTACACCGGGGATAATGGTTTCGGTAAACCATTTTACATCATCATCAATGGTGTGCATCGCTTCACCCAAAGTCACCAAAAACCCCACGTTGGGATATTTTTTAATGAATTCGGTAATGGATTTCTGGGTGTAATCAGCAATTAAAGGGGTTATCGGCCGACTCCGCTCTTGCGTTTTTATACCATGTTTTTCTGCAAAAGGTTTTGAAACAAGTATGTTGTAAAACATTTGAATGACCCAAATACCGCGTTTATCGGCTTGCTCGGTAATGAATTTGAAAATTTCTTCGTTCTTTTTAAACGTTTCCTCATCAACCTCAACAGCATAAGGATAATCATCTAACTTCACAAGCGATGCAAAAGGATGGCCATTCCATAAATATAGAGAGTTGTATCGATTTTCAACCATCATATCGAGATACTCTATCCAATGTTCCTTATCATAAAACCACGGAAAACTTTCTGGCGTATATGGATATTCATAAACGGTACGCCCCGGCAAATATTCGGTTTTTTGAAGTCCGATACAAGTACCCCTCAAAACCATTTCTGGTTTATCTTGGATATTTAAATTTGAAGGGATCTTGCCCGATGCTTTAATTCTAGCGGAAAGTTCCAAAGCACCGTACAAAGCTCCAGTAGCATCACTTCCTCCAATAGAAATAATATTTCCTGAAGTACTTATTTGGAAACCCTCTTTGTTATTTTCGTCTTTTTTTTCTGAAAGAATGATGACGTATCCTTTGGAACTTTCAGGTTTCATTGAATCTAAAACCACTTCAAAATTTAGTTCCAAAAGTGTTTCTGAAAGCTTCTGTTTGGCAAAGGCTATTCTTGAAACACTATCATCACCAACAATAACGGCGGATTTCTTTTCTGTGCAAGAAAACAGCAAAACCGTCGCTAAAAAGAAAACCAAATACCTCATTTACTCGCCCTTAAAAACCTCTTTTAAATATTTTACATTGGCACCGTAATTTTTAACCACATTGTGTACATTGGTAGTATCACGGGAACGCTCCACAATTAACCAACCTTTCCAATGCATTTTATCAAGCGTTTCTTTAATTTTCGGTAAATCGATAGCCGGGTCGTTTTCAATCCATTCACCGTCGGTGTTCGAAGCATGAATTTCACCAATATTATCACGCCCCAAGGTTTTTAATTCTTTAGAAATATCTCTGCCATTTTTAATGGCATTGGCAAAATTGAAAGCGATTTTAATATTTCTATTGCCAATTTCTTTTAATAATTCTTTTTCTTCGGCTGCAGATAAAGAAGTCTCCACAGCAATAACCCCGTTAATCTTATCCACCTGCTCACCTGCCCAACGTAAACGCTCTACAATAGCAGGACGCAGCTCTGGATTTTTGACCAAGTCACCCTGAGTTCCTAAGGGTAAATAGGCAACTTCAACATTAAATGTTTTCATGACTTCGATGCAATCTGAAACCATTTGTTTTACAGTTGGACGTTTAGCAAAAGACTGCGCGTAAAACCCCGACATAGCTACAGAACTGATTCCAACTCCTGTTTCTTCTGATTTTTGTTTAAATACTCTAACACTTGCGGTATCACCGTTTACAAATTTACTATCGAATGTTTTGCGGTCCCCTAAACCACCCATGTCCATTTCAATACCATCGGCACCAATTTCCTTCGCACGTTCAAAAGACCCTAATTTTTGGCGTTTTAAAATCATCCAATCGCAAACCGCTATTTTGTAGCGCTCTTTTTGTGGTCCTGGCCAAACCCCATCTTTAATTGGAAAAGTCACCAATTTTGAAGGGTCTATTTCTACATATTTAATTTTTTGGCGTCTCCACGTGTAAACACAATGCAACATACCATCGGAACCCTGAATGATTGATGGGTACGAATACTGACTGATTCGAGAATCTTCGAGTACCAAAGCAGCATTCCAATTGAAACCATCTTCTGAAACAGCAATATTTAACGGACTGCGGTAACTTTTGTTCATATCTTCATTTGGCCAGACGTGATTATAAATTAGTACGTGTTTGCCATTTTTCATGGTTACAGCATCAGTACCTGAACTGTTGTTGGGCATATTCAGTAATTCCAATGGCGACCAAGTTTTTCCGTTATCTTCAGACCAAGTGGTAAATAGTTGACGATTTCTGGTTCTTCCAATTTGTTGCAATTTTCCATTGCCATGGAATAGAATACTCGGTTGAATAGCATTGATATCCTGCGGCCCTTTTGGTAAGGTATCTTGCATATTGTGGGTTTTCCCAAAATCTGGCGTTGATTCCATGCGTAAATTCCAACCGTTTCCTTCCACACTAGACGGCAACAATAACGTACCGTCATCCAATAACTCTGGTTTATTTTTGATGGGACCTAAAAATCCATCTGGTAACTTTTCAGCATCCGACCATGTTTCACCACCATCAGACGAACGTTTTAACATACCCCACCAAGTTGAAGGATGCGGTCCTATTTTATAATACAATAGTAAATCGCCATCAGGAACTTGATACAAAACAGGGTTCCATGTTGGATATCTTAATGTATCATTTTGAACGCCATTGGCCACCTCAACAGGATTGGTCCATATTCCGTTTTTACGTTTACTCACATAAATACATACATCCGGATTACGCTCATGGGTGCCACCAAACCATGATGCTATCAAATCACCACCGGTAGTTTCAGCAATGGTTGCCGCGTGGCATGAAGGATAAGGTGCTTTATCATAAATAAATTCATCTACAACAATGCCCTCTCGCCACGTCTTGTCGGCCAAAGCGATTTCTTGTTCCTCCTGTTTTGGTTGCTGTTTGCAACTTCCTAAAACGACAACGCTTAAGAGTATTATAGTGGTTTGGATTAGTTTCATTTCTTTATGATTTGTTAGTTTGATTCTTTAATTTTCAATTGACTTGTATAGCGTATGTTCCAGATTTTAATTCTAAAACAACTTTTCCATCTATTGTTTCGAATTTTGAACGTATGGTTTCCAATTTGTCTTTATTCACTTTTACTTTTGAAGCCTCACTTGTTGGTAAATAGACCTTAGCGCTTGTATTGGGTGGAATAATGATATTCCAATCCAATTTATTTTTCTTCTTTATCCAGTGACTTTTTATATTGCCATAGCTTGATTCGTATAACGCCTTCACATAGCTTAATCCCGCCTCAAAATCGGGTTTCATGATAATCTCCTTAAATCCGGGATGCTCAGAACTGCTTTTAATTCCGGCCATATTTTCATAATACCAAATCATTAAATCGCCCAAAAGCATCACGTGGTTTTGTGAATTCATTTCGGGGTCTGCCGTATTTCCATTCCACAACTCCCAAATGGTTGTAGCACCATTTTCAACCATATAGCCCCAACTTGGGTAGGTTTTATTTGATGCTAATTTAAAAGCCAAATCACCTCTTCCAAAATCGGTTAAAGTGCGCATTAAAAATTGAATACCCACAACCCCTGTACTTACATGGCCATTTTTAACTACTTCCACTTGGTGTGCCATATTTTGAAACACCTTTTCTTCCAATTCCTTTGGAACCATCCCAAAAGCTAATGGTAGCAGGTTCGCTGTTACGGTATTATTGGCATAGCTAAATGATTCTCGGTTTAAATATTTGGAATTGAATGCCGTTTTAACACGTTCGGCCAATTCGTCGTAATAAGTGATATCGGTGGGATTGGCATCGGCTATTTTTGCGAACTTTTTCATTAATTGAAGCAAATGGTAATAGAATGCGCTCGATAGTACCTCACCATCCGTTAAACGAGTTGGGTCTTTTGAACGGATAATTTCCAAGGATTCCGGAGGAACGCACCAATCGCCATACTTATCCTTAGTCATTAAATCATTTTTCATGTATTGTTGTTCCATATACAACAACCATTTTCTCATAAACGGATAATGATTGACAATACCTTGTTTATCACCAAATTGCTCATAAAGCATATCGGCCACTTTTATATACGCACCTTGCCAAGTTACGCCATCGCCATAATAACGCCAAAATGCAGGTGCTACATCGGGAATACCACCATCTAGAGTTTGTGAAAACTTAATGTCGTCCAGCCATTTAGCGTATAAGGTCTGGTTATCAAATAAGAAGCTTTCGCCGTAAGCACCCGTCGTTCGGTCACCCAACCAAGGCTGACGCTCGTTGCGCTGCGGACAATCAATTGGCATGCCTTTGTAATTTCCACGAATTCCCCAAAAAGCATTTTTAAAAATTTGGTTCATTGTTTCATTAGAGCATTCAAAAGCACCTGTGGTTTTTAAATTGTCGTACACGACTTTTCCAACAAAATCGTTCAAACTGGGTTTGTATTTGTAGCCTTCAATTTCAACAAAACGAAATCCGTGATATACGAATTTAGGTTCCCAAACTTCTTCGCCTTTCCCTTTTAAAATATACTCGTCGGTTACTCGTGCGTCCCTTAAATTAGCGGTGTAGAGCGTTCCGTCATCTTTTAAAGATTCAGCAAATTTCATTTTTATAAGGTCACCCCGATTACCTTTCACTTTAATTTGTAACCAGCCCACCATGTTTTGCCCCATGTCTAAAATGTAAGTGCCTTTATCTGTTTCAGTAATTGAAATAGGCATTACCGAATCCATTACCTTCATATTAGGTGTCATCTGTGCTTCTTGAAATCCACCAGGTTCTTGAACCCACATCATATTTATCCAATCGTCATCGTCAAAACCTACTTTATTCCAGTTGGGCATTTCCATTGTAGCATTATAAACTTCACCATCGTATTCGTTATTGGCACGAATTGGTCCATGTGGCGTAAACTTCCAGCTTTCGTCAGTTTTTATGCGCTCTTTTGTACCATCTTCATATTCAACAAAAAGTTGTAATGCCATTTTTGGAAGGCCAAAACTTTTTATTTTATAAGGTTTGTATTCCTGTCGCATAGCGAAAAAACGACCATTTCCTAGAATGGTGCCAATCACATTTTCGCCTTTTTGAAGTTGTGAGGTCACATCAAAAACATTGTACTTAACGTTTTTGGTATAATCGGTAGGTACGGGAGCCAATACTTGTTCTCCTATTTTTTCGCCGTTAATGTAAAGTTCATAAAGCCCCATGCCCATCAAATAGACTTTGGCTTCCTTTACCTTTTTTTCTAAACTGATTTGCTTGCGAACGTAGCGCGCCGAAAGTCGTGAAAACTGCCCAATACTATCGCCTTCAAATAATTGGTTATAGCCAATCCATCGCGTAGATTTCCATTCGGCATAACTTAAAATACCCATGCTCCAATATGCGGTTTCGCTCCACTCGGTTTCGCCTTTGTTGGTCCATACTTTTACTTTCCAATGGGCTTCATTGCGGCTATCCAATTCATCACCTTTATAAACTACATTGATGGATGCGTTGCTTTCCACTTTACCCGAATCCCATAAATCGGCTTTGTTATTTTTTAATTTTTCTGCGGAAGACGCCACTAAAATATGGTAAGCGGTTTGTTTCACTTCAGATTGATTGGTATCAAACTGCCAACTTAATCGAGGTTGTAATACATCAATGCCCAAAGGGTTTGTTAACATTTCACATTGCAGATTCTTAAGCGCTATTTCATTTTGGGCTATCCCTGAAAATGAAATTAATAAAGTAAATGCTATTGATATTATCTTATTCATTTGTTTAGTTTTTGCATTTCTTTAAAATAAAATGATTTTTTCATCTTTTAATGAGAACCTGAAACAAGTTCAGGTTGACAAATCTTAGGTTATTCTGTAATCACCTTTTCCAACGTTACTGATGAAGCAATTTCTTCACCATTTCTGAACACGCGTAAACCTTGTCCACGATTGTATTTTTCTCCCGTTCTATCCCATAAAATGGTTAAAATATCACTGTGGTACAGCACGTTATCCAAACAGAACCAATCCCATTTGTCTTTAGGAACTAAAGGATTTACTTCTATTTTTTCATCGGTTCGCGGGCGTAACCCCACCAACCCGGTAATGATTAAATCGTTGAACGTAGAGTGGTTGTAGTAGCGGCTACGCTCTCTATCGCCCATAAGCCAATATCCTGTGGTTTCGTCCAAATACTCCCCAATATAGGGTCTGCCGCGGTAGTATTGCGACTCAACGTACAGATTCATTTGTTTGAAATAATCGTCTTTACCAACAACATTTTGGTCATAATTATTTAAAAGGTTGGCCAAGGCCGTAAGAGTTTGCGATGAGGCAAACGGCCAAACCGCGCCATCCCATTCGCAGGTTCCGGTACCGTGGCTTCTAAAACGCGGACTACGGCGCTCGGCCGTCGTTAATCCAAAAGGTGCCGCAAACCCTTCGTCGTCTTTGTATTGCTCCCAAGCTTTTTCAAAACCATTATTTTCTGATGGCAAATTAAAATACCAAGGAATAAACCCAATCGCTTCGCGTACATTTGCCGAGGTATCTTTTTCTGTTAATGTTTCAAAAAATGCGTCACCATCATTCCATAATTTAGTTTCAACTAAGTCTTTAAGCGTATTGGCTTTTGCATCAAAATACGCTGATTTTTCAGCATCACCTTTCATTTCTGCCATGGTCGACAAAGCTTCGGCGTTGGCATACATGTAACTGTTTATGGTTGGCCTTGCATTTTTCACATGGCGACCCCCACTAAGCGATTCTTCCATACCGTCCTTTACATCGTGCTGCCAAAATAATCCGTCGGGGCGTTGGCGCTCTTCTTCCCATTTGGCATAATCTTCAACCAAATCGGGGTACATATCCAATAAGTACGCTTCGTCTTTATTTACCAAATACCTATTGTAAAGGGCATCAGGCGTCCAACTACTAAATTTATGAAGTCTTCCCATGGGTTTTCCATCATTACCCCTATACCATAAATGTACATTTTGCTCTATATATTCCGGATTATGCACCCAACGGAATTCATAAATATGATGCCCCAAAGCACAGGCTATTAAATTGTATTTATCGGCATACGAACGTTCAACCAAAAATTCGGTAATACCATAACCCTGAGGCGTATCGGTAATATGCTTGCGTAAGCTCCACCAACGGTAATAGTACATTTCCTCAAAATTATCCTGCGGACATTCAAATAATGGAATGTTATTCTTCATCCAAGACCACGCACTATCATTCGGTACGGCTTTGGCAATATTTTCATCTTCCATTCGATTGAAATAATCTACATAATGCTTGTAGTCTTCAACGTTTAGAATTTGTGCGGAATGGTCATTTTTTGTTGAAGTTGAACCACAACCTACCAGAGCGATTGTAAAAATTATGAATAATAATTTGGTATAAATAGAATTAAACTTCATGGCTTTTTTTAAAATTTATTTTCCGTAAAATGTATAAGTTTCTCCAGCTTTCATTTGTACGTCGTACTCGTAATATTTTGGCAACTTTAGTTTTTCAATATCAATTTTATCTGAAATAATTGGCTGTTTAACTTCAACATTAAAAACCAAAGGATTTGAATTTTCTCCTTTGGCACGTTTTAACGATTTTCCGTTAGCACCTTTTAATTGGTTTTCTGAACGTAATCGGCAATTGCTATCAAATTTAGACGTGATTTTCAATACCGAAACTTTATTATTTTCCCACGATAAATCGATTTCATAACCACCGCGCGATTTGAGTCCGTTAATTTGCCCTTTCTTCCAAACACTCGGTAATGCAGGTAGCAAATGAATGGCATCTTCATGACTTTGCATCATCATTTCTGCTATACCTGCCGTACAACCAAAGTTTCCATCAATTTGAAATGGTTGGTGGGCATCGAGCATATTAGGATAGGTTCCACCTCCCTTTCGTTGGTCGGCAGTTACTAAATGCAATTGATCTTGAAGCAGTTTATAAGCATGGTTACCATCTAATAATCGTGCCCATAAATTCACTTTCCAACCCATGGACCACCCTGTTGACTCATCACCTCTGAACATTAAAGATGTTTTTGCAGCCTGAAACAATTCAGGTGTTCTAAACGGTGAAATTTGATTACTCGGAAATAGTCCATATAAATGCGATACGTGACGGTGATGGTCTTCTGGGTCGTCCCAATCGATTAACCATTCTTGTAACTGACCGTGCCTCCCAACTTGCATAGGAGCCATTTTTGACAAGGTTTCTTCTAGTTTTTTAGTAAAACTTTTATCCTCTCCAAGAATTTCTGTAGCCTTCATAATATTGGTAAACAAATCGAAAACCAACTGATTGTCCATGGTTGTTCCAGCAGTAATGGTTGATTTTCCATTTTCTCCCGCATGTGTGTTTTCTGGTGAATTTGAAGGCACAATGACCAAATATCCTGAATTCGGGTCTTTAATCATAAAGTCTAAAAAGAAAGTTGCTGCACCCTTCATAATTGGAAAAATGTCCTTCAGATAGTCTTTATTTCCAGTGTATAAATATCGTTCCCACAAATCTTGGCATAACCATGCACCACCTGTAGGCCACATCCCTGAGGCTGCCATATCAATGGGTCCTGTAATGCGCCATATATCGGTGTTGTGATGCAGCACCCAACCATCTGCATCGTACATGATTTTGGCCGTTTCCTTCCCTGTTTCGGCAACCTCTCTTGCCAACTGAATAAACGGCTCATGCATTTCGGTTAAATTGGTTAACTCCGCTGGCCAATAATTCATTTCAGCATTAATATTCATGGTGTATTTGCTTTCCCATGGTGGAAAAAGCATATCGTTCCAAATACCTTGCAAATTGGCAGGCTGACCACCAGGTTGTGAACAAGAAATCAGTAAATAACGTCCGAACTGAAAATACATCGCTGCCAAATGCGGGTCGAATTGACTATCGAATTTTTTAATACGTTCATCGGTAGTTTCTTTTGAAGCCTCCGTAATTCCTAAATCTAAAGTGACGCGGTTGAAGAATTTTTGATAATACTCTACATGCGACTTTTTTATGGTTTCAAAATCATTCTGAATTGCTCTATCTAAAATAGACTTGCTTTTTGATGCATAATCTTCAGATATGTCTTTATAATTTTTAAAATTGGTTGCAATGGAAATATATAAGATAACTTCATCGGCATTTTTAACACTTAAAATACCGTTTCTCACAGCCATCTTTCCACCTTTGTTTTTGGCAGTCATGCAGCCTTGAAACTTAATACGTCCTTTTTGACCTTCAACCGTACTTGAGACCCCAGAAAGGCTGATTTGACCGTCTTCGGTGATGGTTTTGGTTTTATCGAATGGACTATTCATAAACGCATTAAAAGTAACATGTCCCGGTTTATCTGAACTCAATCTTACTACCACCACGTCATCTTTAAAGGACGTCAAAATTTCACGGGTATATGTTACGTCATCCACGGTATACTTTACTGTAGCGGTGGCGTTTTCAATATTTAAATCGCGGTAATAATCAGTGTAATCTTGATGTTCAGGAAACGATAAAAACACACTTCCAAAGGTTTGGTATGGCATACCATTGTTGGTTTGGGAACGAATATCTGAGGTCGCCAACGCCTGAGCTTCGGCATATTTTCCATCGAAAATAAGTTGTCGTACTTTGGGCAATGCTTTTAAGGCTTTGGGATGAGCTATGCTATTTGGTGAACCTGCCCAAATCGTTTCTTCGTTAAGCTGAAGTCGTTCTATAGCCGGGTCGCCAAAAACCATCGCGCCCAAACGTCCGTTTCCTAATGGTAAGGCTTCGTTCCAAATTTCGGCTGGCTCGTCGTACCAAAGTTTTAAATCTTTTGATAATTGTGCCGAAAGCATTTGGCTTCCAATTACTAAAATGATTAAATATAAAAATAGATTACTCTTTTTCGTCATGTTCTCGTAAATTTTTCTCTCCGAATAATTCGTAAAGTTTATCGATATCTTTTATAGCATTTTTAGGTAAACCCTCACCTTCCTTCCCAAAGACATATAAATTTTCATAGGGTTCAATCTTACAGGTAGATTCGTCAACTTTTCCTTGTTTATTTTTAACTCTTTCTAAATCTAAATTTAGATGTTCAGCCATGAACCCATACATGGCCATCCGTTTTGAAAGGCCGTAATCATGACCTTCATTTTTAAAATGAGCATTTTGAACGGCATCCTTTTCACCGTAAAAACCATAAATTCTTTTAACAAAGGGATACTCTAAATCAGGTACGTTTTTCGTCCAGTCTTTTCCATCTGAAATAATAAGCTGAGGCTTTGGAGCCGCCATGGCCGTCACTTCTACATTGTTGGTGCCATTGCCACAAAGGTGGATTCCACGACCACTTTCGCAAGGACAGCCACCAGAATGATTGGCAGATACCATAACCACCGGGACCGAAACGGTAACCCTATCATCTAAAGCCGATAAAAACATGGTTTGCGAACCACCACCAGAGCCTCCTGTTACACCAATGCGAGTGGTGTCGGCATATTTTAGCGTTGTCGCATAATCCAGCAAACGCATACCGCTCAAGACCTGTATGGTGGATGCGATACTGTTACGATGCGCCCACGCCGGAAATTGCAATCGCGATTCTCCCCAGGCAAATAAATCGTAATTAAATACAATAGCACCCATTTTTGCCAACATGGCACAACGGATTTGTTCACTTTCACGGTATCTTCCGTTTCCGAAATGACCGTTTGGTGTAATCACAATCGCGGCATTTTCTTTTAATGGGTAAGGCTTGTAAATAGAGCCCGTAGTGTAAACTCCTGGAAGGATTTCCAATCCAATATTTTCAACACTGTAGCCATCATATATTCTTTCATTGGTTAAAATCGGTTTAGAATTAGGTGTTTGCGGTGCTTTATCCAAGCCAAAAGCCGATACCATACACGTTTTTAAATCAGTTTTTCTAGCTTCCCATTCCTCTTTGTTATGGTATAAATGCGATAAGTAGGATAAACGTTGTTCGGCCACATCTTCTGAAACTCGGTGCGCCTGGAACTTTCTTACTTCATATAAACCTTCTCCTTTTTTAAAGGCTACCAAATTGAAAGGCGCCAAAACATTTACTAAGGACACATCGAGATTATTTTGTTGAATACGCCAATCGCCATATTCCAGAACCTTTTCATCGAGTAAATGGTCGTTGTCTTCAATCTGAACATTGAAAATTGTCTCCATTTTTTTGATGGTTTCCGTTACCGGAACTTGAAAATTGGTATCTGAAGTTTGCGCCGCTATTTGTGCAAATGAGAAGATGAGCAATAACAGGTATGTAATATGTTTATTTCTTATTTGCATAGCGCTATTTTTTATATTGAACATTCTATGGTGTAAACTCCTGAACCTAGTTTTAAAGATGTTTTTCCTGCTTCTGAATAAACTTCATCAAAAGATGCACCATTTACTGTAACGCTTTCCGATTTTGTGGTTGGAAGGACAATCGTGCTCGTTGTGTTAGCAGGAATTTCTATGTTTAAAATAAATTTGTCCGCTTTCTTCTCCCAATCAGATACAATTTTTCCGTACACCGAATTGTAACTAGCTTTTACAAACGACAAATCGCCAACAACTTCTGGCTCGATGAAAAAATGTTTGAAACCCGGATTTTCGGTATCGGGTACTATTCCAGCCAAACTTCTATAAAACCATTCTTCAATTTGCCCCATCATAAAATGGTTCCATGAATTTCCTTTTCGAGGATCCCATTGTTCTGTTAAGGTGGTCAATCCAAATTTAATTTGAAAGCCATACCCAGGCGTATCGTAATGGTTGTTCATTTTGTACATGACTTCGTTTTCACCGTTTCTCGCCAATGTTTGAAACAAATAACGATTCCCCACATCACCAGTGGTCAAACGGTACCCTTTGTTCTCAATATCGCCTAATAGATTTCCCATAACGGCGTCTCTATACTGAGGCACTACAATTTCCATGAAAACAGCAACAGCATTACTAAATTGGCTATTGGTGCCATATTGCTTGGTTTCTTCATTAAAAAATTCATCATTAAATGACTTTTTTATGTTTAAAACCAGTTCGTTGTACTTCGAAGTGTCGTCAGTTTTATTTAAATGTTTTGCTGCTTTTGCAAACAATTTAGCAGCAAAATAATAATGGCTGGTTGCTGAAAGTGCAATCGGACTGTTTTTGGAATACCCCGCAGCGTGCTCGCCATAATCGTACCAATCACCTAAACCATAAGATACAATATAATTATCGGATTTTGAAGTGAGGTAATCCACATAGTCTTTCATGACATCATAGTAGGCTTCAATCAAGGAATCGTCACCATAATACTCATAATACATCCACGGCAGGATAACACCTGAAACACCCCATTCTGGTGAATCGGTAAAATCGCCACCAAAAATTACGTATTCTGGTGCGATGGTTGGAATCATGCCGTTTTCCCGCTGCGCATCTTTAATGTTTTCCATGATGCTCGGTATAAACGTTTCCATATTATAATTGAACATCAAACCTGGGCCATTTAAATGCGCTTCTTCCAGCCAACCCAACTTTTCACGATGTGGACAATCTGTCAATACTGCTTGAAAATTACTTTTTATGGCGTTATTGATTAATTCGTGTGCTTTGTTAAAAATCTCATTAGAACTTTCAAATGAACCAGCTTCACCCGCCGAATTGTAGATAAAATTTGAAGTCACTTCTAAAAGCGTAGGTAACTTCGTGTTTTTTTCTTCTTTGTAATTGATGCTATCCACCTGAATGTATTGATAACCGTAATAGCTGAATTTTGGTTGCCATTCTTCAACGCCATCGCCTTTTAAAGTGTATTCAAAATAATAGGGTTTTCCTGAACGCCCTTGACGGATGGTGCCATCATCTTTTAAACCTTCTGCCGTCCAAAGCTTAATTTTTTGCCCTTTTTCACCTTTTACTTTTATGGTGGGGAACCCTGACAAATTTTGTCCCATATTGAACACATAGGTGTTTTCGGTTGGTTGGTTCACTTCCTGAACTTCGTATTGTTTTTGAATCGTTACGGGCGGTGCAGATTGCGGTTTTAAAGTTCCCTTTGGTCCTTCTTGCATTACCACCGGTTTCCAGTTGGATGCATCAAAAGCAGGCGAATCCCATCCTATTTGTTCTAAATTGGCATTATAATCTTCGCCACCAAACATGCTATTAAAGGTTATCGGGCTGTTATGGTATTTCCAACTTTCATCAGAATCAATTAAGGTTTCGGAGCCATCCTCGTATGTTATTTTCAGCTTAAAAAATAAGGTAGGAGGTCCAAAACTCACAAAAAATTTAGCATAGCGTTTTTCGAGCATGTTGTAAAAACCATTCCCCAACATGACACCAATAACGTTGTTTCCGTTTTGTAAATCCTTTTCAGTTAGTTCGTAAATGTTGTAATTAACCGATTTATCGTAGTCGGTCCAAAGCGGAGCGAATTCACTATTGCCTATTTTATTTCCGTTTATGGTCAACGCGTAATGTCCTAATCCCGAAATATAAACTACTGCCTCTTTAATCGATTTCTCGATTAAAAATGGCTTTCGAAGCAAAATACTTTGGCGAGATAGCGGGTGCGAAGTATCGACAATTTCATGTCTTCTGGACTTTTTAAACGAAGCGGTATGGTAATGACGTCCTTCTGGCAGATTACTTTCAGCCTTTGTAATGGCTCCAATCCAAGTAGGACTTAAATTTTCGGTTTTAGCCTTCACTCTAAAAAAAGCCGTTTCACTCCAATTGGATTCTACATTATCTTGATTCCAAATTTTAACCTTCCAAAAATATTTTGTTTCATTTTTCAGTATTGCACCTTCATAATTTACTAAATGACTTTTATTGGATTCCGTTTTACCGCTATCCCAAATATCAGCTTCATTATTCTTCAATTTTTCTTCGGAAGAAGCCACCAAAACCTGATATGCTTTTTGCGAAACATCGAAACCATCCGATTGAATCTGCCAACTTAAACGCGGTGTTTCATTAACGGCTAATGGATTTATAGCCATTTCACAAGTTAAGTTAGAAACGGAAACGGAATTGGCGTTATCGGCAGATTTACATGACGAAAACACCAAAACAAAAATGAATATACTTTTAAGGATTTTCAATTTATAGCTTTTTTGTAATCAATGATTTTATATTAAACACCGCCTCAGGAATAGACGCTCCAGTAAAAGGTACGTCGTCATAATTAGGCGTATCAACTGGTGTATCTATGTTCGGATAAAAACGTTGTTCTCCTGTACGGAACATCACACGAGAAATACCATCGGTTGGCATAAAAAATATCCCTCTAACTTCTTTTTCATTATTGATATTTATATCGTATAATCTTGTGCTCGAATCAACCGTTAATTTGATGGTGTATTCTTTTCCAGCTTCATAAGGCATAATATTTCTTAAACGGTAACCCATTTTTTGTTTTAAATTTCCTTCCTCATCAAATATCAATCTTACCGAAGGCAATCCTTGTTTGTTTTGCAATTCTATCTGAAGCATACCGTGGTCGTTTTGCTCAGGTTTAACCGTAAACGTCACCTCCATTTTTTCCGCAAATGGCGTTACACGTTCTACACGTGGATAATCAAAAGGGTCTTGATCTCGAAGGGTTAACCATTTAGTACCACCTTTCTTCTCAATATTAGCAGTTGCCCATTGCAAATCGTAAGTATTCCAAAGTTTTAATTCTTCGCCGTCAAGCAAATTATTGAATACGTCATTTACATCATCTTCAACGGTACTTGTAACTGGAACAGGAACCGAAGCTACCCAAATATCTTCTTTGTTAACACTATAAGTTAACCACATATTACCGTCTGATGGTGTGCCATTGCCTGGTGTAATTCCTCGAATATATTGTGGTCCGTGCGATTTATAAGCGCCACCATAACGTATTCTAGATAGTTCGCCATGAACAAGCAATAAATCACTATAATTCAAACCATCATCACTGGTTGAAACTGCCAATGGCCAACGGAACTCCGAAGGGTTATAAACGGTGGCATAACGTCCGTCTGAAGTTTTTTGTCCCCATATTTTGGCATTACTATTTACAAAGCCTGGTGCTCTTAGAGCATCGTACTCCCAAGTTTTTCCTCCATCATTACTCATTGATGTTAACGCGTGTTTCCATAAACCTACCGTTCTACCATCTGGAATTTGGTAATAACTAAAAGCTTTATATTGCTTTTTTAACGGAATTAACGGGTCGTCTCTATCGGCCTCCTCAACCCATTGTTGCATTTGCAATGGTTGTGACATCAGTTCTTCACAAGCTTTTTTAAAGCCTCTATCTCTACTACTTTTATAAAATGGGTAATTGGTATTCGATTCATTCCAACCCTTATTATATCGAATGAAATAAATCGGCCCCAAACTACCATCTTTATAAATTTCACGGATAACACGACCAATGCCTTTTCCGTCGTTGGGGCTATCTTTTTCGTGCATCGAAATACCATAAAATGCTAAAGTAAAAAAGCGGTTATCAGACGATGTAAAAAAGCCCATACGTTGGTGCATAGTGGCTTTTAAGTTTTTTGCAACGCCTTCTACACCTTCCTTTTGGTAACCATCGGGAATACTATAAATAGGAAATGTTACCTGCGGAAAACTCCAATTCTCACCATCTATTGAGGTCAACATGAAAGTTTGACTCGGCGGAATATGCTCTCCAACAGGGTCGCTCAAATAATTAACAAAAAATGTATTATTCCAGTAAGCGATGTTTGGCGCGTGGTTATATGTCCAGCCAAAACCATCAGATGTATTGGGGTGCTCTCGACTTGCTCTCATAATCTGTGTAGCATGAACTCCAACTGCCGGACTTAACATGCCGTGATGGTAATCAATATTTGATAACGTATTACCAACATATTTAACGGTGTCTTGTTGGGCGCTTAACACAGATGAAATACAAAGCGTAGCTGATAATATTAATGATTTGAAAACTAGTCTCATATTTTTTGAATTTTACTTTACTTTTCTTTACTTTTTTCTATTAAAGTGTTCAAAACATCCTTAGGAATGGTTGTAATTGTGCCGTGTTTATGCCCTTCGGGAAGTGAAATTTCAGATGAAACGTCTTCAAAATTTTTAAAGTCTGAAGTACGAACCGCTTTATAATTTTTCTCTCCGTAATTGTCGTAATAAATCAAATATTTTCCATCTTGATGGACTACAGTGGGACCTTCAGAAAGGAAACCCGTATAGGGTTCTGAAATATTTTCAAAAGGGCCTAAAGGCGATTTTCCGAAGGCTACCTTTAAATTTCTGTTTGGTCTTGTATTGTCTTTAATTATCAAGGCATAATCGTCTTTGTCGCGTTTTACAATCACGCAATCAATCACACTAAAACCGGGTTCTAAAAACAATTTAGTGTCTGAAAAGGTTTTAAAATATTTTGTAGTAGTGTAATACATACGATGGTTATTTTTCTCCTCTTCTTCACCTTTTTCATAACGAAACGGAATGGTTGATGCCCAAATAATAATGTATCGGTCTTCATCTTCATCATAAAAAATTTCAGGAGCCCACACATTCACAACATCGGGTTCGTGTGCCATTACAGGAATAAATTGTTGTTCGCTCCAGTTTATCAAATCTTTAGAACTGGCATAGCCAAATCCGTTGCCACCACGCCAATCGGTCGTCCAAACCATATGGTACGTGTCATCTTTTCCACGAACAATCGACGGGTCGCGCATAATTTTACTTGCTCCAGCTTCAGGTTTTAAATATGGGCCTTTTAAATCTTTCCAGTGGTAACCGTCCTGGCTATATGCTAAATACAAACCTTCGGTTGCTGGTTCTCTAAACGACGTAAAAAGATACGCCTCCTTTTTTGAAGCACAGTTAAACAGACTTAACAAAAACGCAATGGCTAATATTTTTTTTATTTCCATAAAAATTGATTTTGTTACTCTTCCGTGACTTGGCTTTCTATTGAACTTGTTGTTTTTGAATGAAATACCACATTCTTGAATACGTTATTCTTAAGAAAAATATCTTCTGTTCTATCGCCTTCCACATGTAAAAATGTATTGGTTGGCACCATAGGGAAACAGTTACTTGTCAATGCCGTTTTAACATTTTTAAAATTAACAACAGGCTTATTATCAATTGGTTTTGATGTTCCTACGTTATCTAAAATGATTTGCTCGGTATCTTCAACCTCAAAAGCTGAACCTAAGGTCGTATTGATTTTTACATCGTGAAACTCAATGTTTTTTGCAGTATGGATGGAAAACCCTTCTTTGGCATCAATATCAACATCTGAAAACGTGATGTTGTGAATGGGCATTTCAGGGATACCTAGAATTCGACCGGCAGTATTGACATTGGTTGCCGTTACATTACTAATATGAATATTTCTAAAGATTGGTGTTTCTTCCGTAACGGGACCTTCAACAGTGTTTTTGTCGTAAAACAAATTCAGCATGAAAGCTTCCTTTTGAATGTTATTCATCACAATATTTGAAACTCTAATATCTTCAACCACACCACCACGACCGCGAGCCGCCTTTAAACGGATACCTCTATCGGTACCATCGAACACGCAATTGGAAATGGTAATTTTCTTTATACTACCAGACATTTCACTACCAATCACCACACCGCCATGACCACTTAACATCGTGCAATTGGTAATGGTTACATTTTCCGTTGGTATAGCCCATTTTCTGCCATCAGCATCACGACCTGATTTTATGGTGATACAGTCATCACCCACACTAATATGACAATTTGAGATACGAACGTTTTTACAAGATGTTGGGTTTATACCATCGGTATTTGGTGAATACGGATTGAAAATCGTCACATTATCAATGGTAATGTTGTCGCAAAATGCTGGGTTAATGGTCCAAAATGGTGAATTTTGAATGGTAACGCCCTCAATGGTAATATTTTTACATTGAAATGCTTGAAAAAGCGGAGGTCTATGAAATAAATAACTTCTGGTACGCTTGTAGTAATCAGCCGTTTTTACATCTTTATTAGCTTCCTGAGTCATTTTTTGATACTTGGTCAACTCTAATTTTTCCTTAGCCGATTCGATGCGCCAAATTTCTTTCCACCACCCTTCACCTTGCCCGTCAATGGTTCCTCTTCCAGTAATCGTAATGTTTTCGGCATCACGAGCATGCAACAACGGTTTAAATGTTTGAATTACAGTTCCTTCCCATCTAACTTCAGTAAATGGTAAATAATCATCGAAATTGGTTGAGAATTTTAAAAGAGCTCCAGCTTCGATGTGTAAAACAATGTTGTTTTTTAAGGTTAGTGCTCCTGTTAAATATTCACCCGCAGGAAAATAAATGGTACCTCCACCTTGGCTAGCCGCTTTATCGATAGCGCCTTGAATAGCTTCTGTACACAATTCACCTTTATTATTTCCGCCATGTTCCAAAACGTTCAACCATCCGTTTGTTGCTGAACTTACGGATGTACAAGCTAATGTTAATCCAATAAACAATATAAATATTATCTGTTTCATGATGCTTAAGATTTATTTGGAAGTTAAAATTAAAACCCAGTCGTTGCCGTCAACCTCTTCACCCGTGGGTTTAAAATCTTGAGTGCCTTCATTCTTAAAATTACCAATTTTTGAAGCTTTTCCATTTCTAGGGTTAAACCAGGATGCTTCAACTTCATCGCCCTCAATTTTACCCATATTTACAGAAATATTCTTTCCGTTATAAACATAAATCAGGGCATAATCGCTACCTCTAGTAGCTGCTTTATAATCATATTTTTCACCTTGATTTGCTACCAAGCTTTCATCTGGAACCCGTTCAAAATATGGAAAATCCAACATCAGATTTTTTAGATACTTAATTTGTCCAGCTCCAGGGTCATCCAAAGCTTTAACCCAATAGGTTTTACTTCCGTAGGCCTCTGGTTTGCTGTGGTTTTCATGCATTTGCATAATATGGTTGTTGCCATAAGTGAAGCCTGCAGCACCGGCAAAAACCGACCAATACGCATAACGACGTAAATCATTATCGTTCCAAAGTGGTTGCAAGGTATCATGCAATCCTTGTGGAATCCCTTCATAGGACGGCTCACCATCTAAAGTAGGTTTTGTCGGTTTTAAATTGAAATCAACCTGTACAAATTTGTAGTTATCTTCACCGTAATTACGTTCGGTATCATCTTGGTCGTAACGTCTGTGCCCCGACTGGAACATATTGAAATCCAACCAATTTTCATTATGGAAATCATCTGATGAATCAGTCCTTCCGCGTGGATGGAACGTAACCATTCGTTCTGGGTTTGCAAATTTTAATATGCTTCCAATCGCTTTCCATATTTCGGTGTTTTCATTTCCATAAGTATCACCTCCATTTAGCCATATAATATTATCTCGGTCTTTAAAACGTTCTGCCAAAAAGTTAGCGTATGCCTTAGCCTGCTCTAAATTTACCTTTCCTTCGCTTATCGGTGAACCCCAAACAGGCACCATGGCCAAATAAAGTCCCTCTTCTTTGGCTACATCTAAAGCATAATCAACGTGGTCCCAAAAATCGTATGCAATCGCATTATTAAAATCGTTTCCTTCTGTTACCAAAGGTTTGGATAAATCTTTAGCCACTAATGCCGAATCACCATAAACGTTTGCCACTCCAAGCGAATGAACAGTCATTATCTGAATAATATTGTATTCCTTTTGTTTTCTATCCTTAAAATATTTAGCCAACTCGTCTCTATCCAATTTATTGAAGGCCAACCAGCCCGTATCGGCCAACCAGAAAAATGGCTTACCATCTTCTGTTTGGAAATAATGTCCGTTTTCGGATACTTCAATTTTTGGTGTTCCAGTTTGTTCTGGATTTTCGATTTCGGACAGTTTTTTCTCTTTTTCTTTACAAGACACCAATGTCACAAGAATGGAAAGCGACATCAGAACCGAGAAAAGTTGCTTCGTTTGAATCATGTTTGTTTAGTTTTTCTTTTTAATAAATAAGACCGCTTTTTTACCTTTCGGACTTGAAAGCGTTGTTTTAGATTTTCCTTTAATCGTGGTTGTTGATATTAAACTACCGTCATTTGGGTTTATCCAATATGCTTGGAATTTGCCTTTATATTTTGATAAATCCAACTCAATAGAGTCTGTGTTTTTCAAATAAAATACATAAGTATTTCCATCATCTTTTAAAGCCCAATAATCACTTTTATACGTTAGGTCTCCTGAAAATTTCATATTTGGAATAGACTCATAAAACCCTAAAATATCAATCTTTGGAATATTAGCCAAAGAACCGCCTCCCATTAAAATTGCCCATCCAAATCTTGGTGCTGCGTGGGTAGAATAAAATACGACTTTTTCTGGATATTTTTGACGATATTCCTTAACGGCTCGATAAATTTGTTCTTCAGTTTCCTTACCTGTTTTCATTTTTCGAGCATGTTGGCGTGGTGCCAAGTTTTTTCCGCCTTCTGGGGCGTAAGCCGACCCTCTTTCTCTGTAATGCCAATATTTAATATCGATTAAATCGACAACATCTTTTCGTTTTGCGTCATTCAAAATAGCATCTTGAACATCTTTGGTGGCGCTTAAGCCAATAATGCCTTTTCCTGAGGTTTCGCTTTTATATTTTTTGACTTCATCTAACCAAAACTCCATAAAATGAAGTGGCCCTGTATATTCGGCACTAGTAAAATGAATGACGTTGCTGTTGTCTTTAAAATTTTCTAAGGACTGTCTGATAAATTGCTGATGAAGTTTTTTTCGATGTTCATGACTAACATCGTAAAACTGTTCAGCCATAAAAATACGCTTATCGCCTGCATATGGTACCGGTTCAGGGAAATCGGTATTATTTACGTTATTTGCTGAGCGCCATGGTGAACTCGACCAATGCGCACCAGCTTCAAGAATATTATGCTGAAAATATTGCTGCTGAATTAACAATTGTCCTTTGTTTTCGGCTAAATCGGCAAATTGACCTAAACGGCTCCAATACCATTTGTTGGGTTTAGTTAAATCGTATTTACTTATGTGGTCCCAAGCCAAATCTGTTCCAGTTCTGGCAAAAGGCTGTTCATAAAATGGTGCCCAAACATCGGCATCAATTCTGCGCACCCGCTCGTGGTCGTCCATTCTGCGTTCGTACCACAGTCCGTAATTATGGTCTAAAGCAGCGACGTTATTTTCACTAAATTCCTCAACAACTTCGTTCAAATTATCGGTGTAGCCTTTTCCTGCTTTTCCGGGCACAAACCTTGTAACATGCGCCGAGGCTTTATTAACATCATGGTCCCGCAAACTACCACGCCACCACATAACACTAGCTTTTTTTCCTGTGACAACTTTCCCATTATGGATTAGCCAACCATTCTTTATTTTGACTTTTGAATCAGTTTTAATTTTATTATTTCGATTACTTTCTCGGAAAGATTCATGTTTTAAATCGTGAACAGATTTTAGGTTTTTAGAATCGTTAGGGATTTCTATTTCCTTAGAAACTTTTTTAATCCATTCCTTCAAAGTTGTTTTTGGTGCAACAGCATCTTGTGTTAATTGCTCTGCTTGCTCAATGGTTGGACTCGATGTAGGACTGTTACCCATATCGTAAACAAACGGATTGAAAGGTAAATTCTCCAATCGGTTTTCTAGCTGAGCATAAAACAAGCTTACTGGTGATATGTGGTTGTTGACATCTTTCCAATGGCCATTACCAGTCATAATGCCTCCCCAAACACCAAAGGCCCAGTTTTGAGCTGTTGGAGGACTGTAACATGCTATTTTTGAAGCAGACGATTCCCAAATCACGCTATTTGCGGCCGTCCAACCTGCTCCTCTTCCGCCCTGCTCTCTATTATTGTAACTTAATGCAGCTCCATCAATGTACATATCGTCAAATAACACGCCTGTTGCCCAACTTCCTATGGCACCACTATTATTTTCGGAAAGATATGACTCACACTGAACAAAAGCATTTGGCCCGGTAGTTCCATATCCGCCAATGGCAAAATCGTTATAACCTTGTTCAGAATAACATCTTTGAAACAGAGTTTGCTGTCCTTCAGTGTAAAATGTGCGCCTTCTATGTCCAGCGATTTCCGAAATAGGTTCTATTGAAATACAATCCTCAACCGTAATTTGTTGCGCTGTTTTTAAAAGCCAAACCGCACCTCCTGCTAAATGTTTGAAATTAACTTGGCGCACCCAAGCATCCTTTACGTTTTCAAGGGTAATGCCTAACCAACGATGTTCTTCATCTTTTGGGTTAGACGCATCATAAGTGGATTGAATGCTTAAATTTTCAATTCCTACATTCTCAATTCTTCCTTGCCAAGCATATTTAATTATTTGAGCTTGATTGAAAGTATCACTAGCAATAAAAGTTAAAGGCGCATTTAGGGTGATTTGGTTTCCATCAATATTGCTAATTACCCTATTTGAAGTAATATCCCAATCTCTAGTTTTCCAACCAATCCAACCACTCTCTCCACCAAAATAATCTGTTTGTAATTCTATAATCCAGTTTTCGGTCAGTGGTTTTCTAATAATAATTTCATCTGAAACCTTTAATGATGTTACATCATTCAGCTTAAGTGTTTTAGTTCCAAGAGGCACATAATGGCTGCCAATTTCTAAGGTATCCAAATAGGTTCTATTGTCCTTCCCTAAAACTCGAATCATGGCTTCGCGCTTTATGCCCGTTCCATGAATTATCGTTCCTTTTTCTGAATTTCCGCTTCCGCGTAAAACCACGCCTGATTTTTCAAGATAAAGTGTTCCTTTGATTTTAAAAGTACCGACATCTAGAAGCACCGCTCCTTTAAAACCATTTTTATCAGGCTCTAAACTGCCCACATAATCTATTGCCTTTTGAATGGTACTTGTGGCATCTTCCTTTTGATACGGCACAAAAATTTTGGCATCAACAGCAGGTATAACGTTTTCCGAAGCCCTATAACCCGCATACGAAAAATCGGGAATTACATTTCCCAGACTATCAGCTACATGGATAATTTTTCCATTTTTGTCTTTAACAATATCAGAATATGCACCTTGAGAATACACATGACTTAAAGCAAAAATCAATGCGATGAATAATAAACCTATTTTTTTTATGTGAATATAGTCCATCATGATTACACATTAATCTTTGCCTATTGCAATAATCCGTTTTCTAGTTCGGCCAATGTATCGGTGTTATTCTCAGGGTTAGTCCAATCTACTTTCTTTGTAGGATCTATACCATTAAAATATGTTTCGATGTTGGTATAGCCATCGCCGTTTAAATCTGCATTTGCATCTAATGCATCATTAGGATTCAAGCCATATTTTTCTTCCCATTTATTTGGAATACCATCACCATCAGCATCTTTATAAGGTTTTCCTTTATAATCTGGATAACCCCCAGCTTGACTAGGATGCGTTAAAATCCCCTTTTTATAAGAATCATCAGGCAATCTTCTTTTCACAAACTCTTTTCCTATTGTGTTATCTAATCCATCTGGATAACTTATTTTACCAGTAAGTACTTGTTTAATCACACGTTTGTCAACCTCGTCGCGTTTTGGTAAGGTGGCGCCCACATTTTCTAAAACAAAACCGTAAGCTTTTTGGGTATCCATAATGATAACTGGTGCCATTTCAAAAGGCTCTTCTTGCTTTATGTATTGAAGCTTTTCTTCATCACCAACTTGCACTCCTCCATTCCAGTTATCCCCTGTTACTTCAGAGTTGGCTTCAGTAATGTTTCCTGATACATAAGCACGACCATAGCTTCTAGGTTCTAAATAACCTGTTTCTGGTTTTAAAACCCTATAACTTATAGGCTTATCGGCAGGCGTCATTGGTCCAGGCTTAAAATAATTATTAATGATGTTGAACATAGAACGGTAATCGCCCCCATCAATAGATCTGTTCCACCAATTGAACAATACGTTATTTACAAAATTAAAACTGCCATACATTCCAATTGAAGGATTTCTTGAAATATTGTTTGCCCAAAGGTTTCTGGCAAAGGTGCTATTTAGGCCTCCAATGGTGCTTCCAAAAGCATGATTATAGGTATCCAAACCTTCGGAAGAAATGGTGTTTTGAATCGTTATATTTACCGTTGGCAATTTTTCTCTTTTGGATTTTTCGTTAGCCTTAAACATATGCCTGTACAACGAAATATTTTCATCCAAGCCCCAACTTACCGAACAATGATCTATAATTATATTCCCTACGGCGTTTCCACCAAGGGCATCATCTCTTCTTGTAACATCTGTAGCGCCTCTTCGGAAACGCATATGACGGATAATTACATCGTGGGTATCAATAAGAATAGACTCTCCTGCAACACATACACCATCACCAGGTGCTGTTTGCCCAGCTATTGTTACGTAAGGCGCACGGATATTAATGGGTTTCTCCAATTGAATAATTCCAGCAACATTAAACACAATGATTCTTGCTCCAATAGCTTCTAAAGCCTCTCTTAATGTACCTTTACCACTATCTTCCAAACTTGTTACTACAAATATTTTACCGCCTCGTCCGCCAGGGGTAAAAGCCCCTCCTCCTTCGGCACCAGGAAATGCCGGGATATCTGCTTTTATCAAATCGTCCGGATATGCTGCCCAAGGAATATATGGTCTGCCCTGTTTTGTTTCTTCTAGAATTATGCTATAATTATCTTCCCATATTTTTTGCAAACGGACTTCCTCCTTAGCTAAAAAGGCATCTGTTTTGGCTTGAAGCTCATCTGGAATATCTGGATATTGTGCAAATACCAACTGACACGCCATAATCAAAGTGAATATTGGGAATAACCTTTTAAATAAATTAATACTTGAATTTTGCATGATGAGGGATTTTAAATATTGTAGCCTATCTTTTCTTAAAAACAACTGTTACTCAGACTTATTTTTTTGTTCTTCTATACGTTTGTACCATCCGTCTCTTTCTTTCTCTAAATCATACCCTCTAGCCGACAAATAGTTATTAATTCTTCCTTTGTATTTTCCAAACCAAGCGTGTTTTTCTTTTGATGAACCACCATCCATAGCGTGCTCTCTTGCTTCTTCGAGGTTTCGGTAAACATATTCTTTTTCCTCTTGGGTTAAAGTAGGTATCATTTCTAGAAAAGCGGTATAGGTTTTTGGTAAAACACCATAGGTCATACCATCTTTGACACCTTCAATTTTTTTTTCATTTAAATGAAGCGATAATTGCTTAAGATATGATTTATGCAATTTTCCAATAGATTTCTCGGCTTTCACTTTTGCCTTTTCTATTTTCTTTCCTTGTTTTTCCTCTGATAGATTCGCTTCTTTTAACACCGCAATTTTCGCATCCCTTTCTTCTTGAATTTTACTCAAGTTTTGATATTGCTTTGCAATAATATTTGTTACGGCTTGCTCCTTTTCGTAATCATTCAAATCAAGGCCTGATACTATTTTGGAACCACGCTCCTTGGTAACTTTAATATATTCTGGGTCTAAATACTGTTGTGCATTTACTTGACAATACACAAGTGTTATAAACAATATGCATAAACTTATTTTTTTTAATGACATCTTTTATTTTTTAATTAAAGAAACTTTATACACCTACTTTAGCAGGGGTTCAATAAGTGTTTCTTTATTGTTATTTAAGTCTTTCCAATCTACAGTTTGTGTTGGGTCAATTCCGTTTATATAACCTTCAATATTAGTATAGCCATCGTTGTTTGAATCTTCATTGGCATCAGTTGCATCTTTCGGATCAAATCCATAATTCTTTTCATAGTCGTCTGGCATACCATCGTTATCTGAATCGCGATAAGACTTTCCTTTATATTCTGGATAACCACCAACTTGTGCTATATCAGTTATTATTCCTTTTTTATAGGAATCTCTTGGTAATCGTCTGTGTTTAAAGTGATAAAAAGTTTCTGGATCTAAACCCTTAACATATTCTGGCTGACCAGTTTTTACAGTTCTTACTATACGTTCGTCAACAACATCTCTAACCGGTAATGTCGCCCCAACGTTTTTAACCACATAATCGAAAGCCTCATCGGCAGACATAATTTTACCAATGTGCGGCATAGGGAATGGCCGATCAGAATTCATAAAGCTGAAATAAGGTTTAGCCTCTTCAAAATCCATCAACTCACCATCTTTACCTTCCATTTGAACACCACCTGCCCAGTTATCGTTTGTGATTTTTGGATTATTATGAACAATATTTCCTTTTACATAAGCCCTACCAAAAACAACATGATCCAAATCACTTCTTCCTGATTCTGGTTTTAATATACGGTAGCTGATAGGTTGGCCTTCAGGTGTTAGGGGGCCTGGCTTATAATAATTATTTATGATGTTATATTTAGCAGTATAATCTCCTCCATCTATTGAGCGGTGAACCCAATTAAACATGACATTATTTACGAAATTGAATATACCATTCCATCCAATTGAAGGGTTTCTACCGGCATTATTGGCCCACATATTACGCATAAATGAACAATTCTCTCCACCTAAAGTACTACCGAAAGCATGATTATAGGTATCTAAAGCCTCTCCAAACAAACTGTTTTGAATAGTAATATTTACAGTTGGCAACTTTTTGTCTTTATAATTAGCACCGGGGCTGAACATGTGTCTGTAAATAGACATATTTTCATCAAGTCCCCAAGTTGCCGATACGTGGTCTATCATAATATTTCCAACCGGATTTCCTCCAATAGCATCATCACGACGACCAACAAAGGTATCTCCTCTTCTAAAACGCATATGGCGAATTACAACATCGTGCGTATCAATCCATACTGTTTCTCCTGCAACACATATACCATTACCAGGTGCTGTTTGTCCAGCAATTGTAATATAAGGCGCACGGATAATTAGCGGGGTTTTTAATTTTATAATCCCCGAAACATTAAAAACAATAATTCTGGCCCCACCTTTTTCACAAGCTTCACGCAAAGAACCTGGTCCATCATCCTCTAAACTAGTAACGGTATAGACTTTTCCACCTCTGCCACCATAAGAATACATGCCTCCTCCTTCTGCTCCTGGAAAAGACGGTATTTCTGCTTGTGGTAAATCTGTTGGACGTCCAGCCCATGGAATATAAGGCTTTCCTTCTCTAGCTTCTTTTTCTACAATTACCTTGGCTTTTTCCCAAACTTCATCAGAATGTTTATAAGCCTCTTCTATTATTTGTTTTTCCTTTGCTCTATCTTCATCTGTGAGTGATGGGTATTGAGCATAGCTATTACATATACCCAAAACTATTATAAATAAAATAGCTAAACTTAATTTTTTCATGTGATTACTTTTCAATATATTTTATTATTCCGCCTCAAGAAATATCCCTGAGGCAATTATCGGTAAGCGCATATCTTCTGGAAAAGAAGACCAATCAATAAATGTTTTTTTTACACTTATTTATTGGACTAGTGTTTTACCAGATGGTTTAATTAATTTTAAAAAAAAATTACCTGCGTTTAATAATCAAACACAGGTAATTAATTAACAATACTTAATTTATTAATTTAAAGGGTTGAACGAACCTCCCCACCCCTGTGTTTGTCGTAAGTATGGTGCCGATTCAAACAATTGTTGGTAAATACCAAAGAAATAATACTCATTATACCATTTGAAAGAGAAATCACTTGCATCAACATCATCTTTTACTCTAACTTCAAAATGATTGTCATATAGATAATCCACATACTCTTCATAGGTGTTTACACCATCAGGATAAGTAGTTGCATCCCTATTAATAAGAGGTGCTCCTGACCCTTTTAAAGGATCAAGACCAAGTCCATTTTCATAGATAGTATTTTCATCTAGTTTTACAAAAATAATATACCCCTGTCTTCTTGAACCTTCAATAGGTGTTTGGTTTAACCTTGTACACGTTCCAAAATCATCATTATAGAGCAACCATCGTCTTAAATCATGGAATCGCTTATTCTCATAAGCAAACTCCACTTTCCTTTCGTTAATAACCGCTTCAAAATGCTGGTCTCTTGTAGTTACCGAAGACAACCCATACTGACCATCGTTATTTAGTACACCTGCTCTTTCACGAATATCTTGAATATACCCTTTTCCTTCTGCTAAGCTATTGATACCAATTGCCGACTCAGCTAAATTTAATACCACCTCTGTAAAACGGATTTCCATATAATCAGCTCCACTATCACTAAAAGAATAAGTTCGACTTGAATTATCATTAGTAAACTTTCTTAAATAAATACCTGTTCTATTTGAGAAATTTGTGCCATTGGTTCTAATCTTTGGTTTATCTGGCCCTGCTTCTAGCGGATACCAATAATACGACCAATTTTTATAATTGGGGTTTTCTTTAAATGGCCAAATACTGCCGTTATAAGCAAAAGTATGATAGAAACGTGGGTCTCTATTTCTGTAAAATTCATTTAAATCTGCGTCGGGATTGTAAGGTGTACCATCGGCCATTGGAAAGGCATCAACAATATTCTTGGTTGGAGATATACTACCTTCACCATCTTGATCCCTTGATCTTGATCTATTCTCTGTTCCATTATTTTTCGGAACGCCATTGGAATTGGTTACAAAATTATTGAAACCGAAGCCAAAAATAGACTCCATACCATTATCAGTAAACCACATATTTTTCCAATCTGGATCTAAACCTTTTCCTGCAGCCAAACAATAATCATAAGCCTCTTTATTGGCATCGTAAGCACGTTGCCATCTCGCTTGATCGTCATTTCTGTTAAATTGTGGACTAGCCCAAGTCAACAATGCTCTACCTTTTAAAGCTACCGCAGCTGACGCCGTTATTCGTCCTGCTTCTTCAGCCGTATACGGTCTAGCATTTTCCAGCATGGTTTTTGCCATATCTAAATCTGAAACAATTTGATTAAAAACCTCCTCAGAAGTACTTCTAGGTGTTTGGTTTACAGGAGAATTAGCCGTTAACGGTTGCTCGCCTAAAACAATAGGCACTCCGCCGTACAACCTAACCAATTCAAAATATTGCCAAGCTCTCCAAAAATACAACTGGCCTTTTATTTGGTTCTTAAAATCCTCATCCAGACCTGAATATTTATCAACATTTGTCAGATATATGTTGCAGTAACGAATTCTGGTATAGGCATCATTTTGTTGATTAGTTTCAATAGGTTGTCCCAAAGTTTTTATACAATGATTATTTAATGGGGAAATATTTTCCCATTCATTATTGATATCTACTTCACCGTCAACTTCGTCTGTAGCTTTAGAAAAGAAAGCGGCGTCTCCTCTACCTGAAATATCTGCATTGTCGGTAGCCGACTTAGACCACATGGCCATATTCGCATCATCGCCTGGTAAAAAAAGAAAGTATATATTATTAACATACAAGGTTGCCAAGAACTCTTCCTGATAAATTTCAACATCAACTTGCTGAAAGTTTTTCTTTTCCTCGATAAAATCCGTATCACAACTATTTAACAACAAAGTAGCAACTAAGGGAATAAATAGTCTATTCAATTTTATATTTTTCATCTTCTTCATTTTAAATTTTAAAAACCAATATTTAAACCTAATGAATAGGTACGCAGTACTGGATAACTGTTATAACCGCCGTAAGGACTTAACCCGTAATCTTTATAGGGGTTAAATAAAATAAACGGGTTGATGCCTACCAAATTAAGTCTAAAATTTCTGACCCCCATTTTTTCCGTTAATGTTTTGGGTAACGAATAACTTAAATTAATGTTACGCATAACCAAACTAAAACTGCTCACTTGCCAGAACTTAGAGCTCACCGTATTAATTCCTCCGCCTGCATCATTGTCAGACCTGCTGTTTATTCTATCTTCGAGAATTGGTAATGTACCCGTAGGGTTTGTAAGTGGGTCGTACATATTGGCCCAAAATTCAGGTCTGTTTTCGTAGTTCTTTGTTATTTCGGTTGTTTCAAAAGGATCTTTTGCGCTACCAACTTCTCTATAACCGCCCCAGCCGACCTGTAAAACTGTATTTAATCTAAATTGTTTATATCGCAAATTAAGATTTGTGGCAAACCCTTGTGGCCCTTTAGGTGGTTTCTGCAGTTGTATTTGATCATTTGAATCAACAATACCATCCTTTTCTCCAAAGGTTCTGGTATCAGGATCCCAAGCGCCTCGTACATCTCTGTAATACAACATCCCAGGTCTTAATTCTGACGCAGTTATTCCAAATATTTGGGTAACTCCTGTTTCGTCTAAATAGCTATCTATATCGTCTTGCGTTCTAAACATCCCCATATAATCATACCCCCATGCACCACGATTAGGGTTGCCTGGCTGATTGGTTTCCCAGGGTCTCCAAAACATTTCATTTCTAAAATTAGCATCGATAAAATTCTGTTGGTACCAACTAATGTTAAAATTCGCTCCATAACTAAAATCGTCACCAATGTCATCATTCCAACCTAGGGAAATTTCCGTTCCCCATGTATCAGCTCTACCCGTATTTGATGCTGGCGATGACCCACCCACTGAAAAAGGTACTCCTGCATTTAAATTTAATAACAACTCAGTACCTATATTGTAAAATGTTTCGGCACTTGCCGATAACCTATTATCAAGAAACCTGGCTTCAAAACCAAAATTGGTTTTTAGTTCTCTACCCCAACGAATATCTGGGTTTGCCGCTCTACTTGGTGTTAAACCAGTTGATAAACCATTATTACCTCCAAAAACGGCGCCATTATAGTCTTCTGGGTCATACGCATAGTTTTGACGCCATTGCCACGCCCTAGTATCATCCTTACCCGTTATACCAACAGAGGCTCTAAACTTTAAAAAATCTATTGTGTTAGATTTAAAGAAATCCTCTTTAGAAATAATCCAACCCCCAGAAATTGTGTAAAAATTACCCCAGTAATTTCTTGGAGCAAATTTGGTGGACACATCACTTCTAAAAAGAAACTCGGCATAATATTTGGCATCATAATTATAATTTAATCTACCAACTAAACCTAAATCGGCAGATTCATACCTCCAATTATAAGTATTTTGTATGTCAAACCCTCCTGTAGTTTGCCAAATCATGCCATCGGCCCAATCCGGGACCCCAAATTTAATGATGCGTTCTTGAAACCCTTCTCTCTCCGATCTTTCGTATGCTAACAATGCGGACACGCTGTGCTTGCCAAAGTCTCTGTCATAACTCCCTTGTAATCGAATTTGTTCATTATTAGCACTAGTATTATCTAAAAGTAATCTATCGGCATTCTCTACAACATTTATTTGCTTAATATCATTCGTGCCCAACGGACCTTCTCCATTCTCATAGTAAACAAAAGTCCGCCCTTCGTCCTGATTTGCTAATTGATCAGCTCCAAAAAATTCATACAACTCATATTCGGTACCTATTTGGCTACCCCTTCCGCCAGATTCTTGACGCGCATAATTTGCCTTCAGTTTTAATCCTTTAACAAAAGGCACCTCATATTCTACATTTAAGTTAACAGCCACATTATTATCCCTGTTTTCTCTTAAATTTTGTAAGCGCTGTATTTCACCAAAATGATATCCAATTAATCCATCAGCATTAGAACCATTCTGAACGGCTGGCAAACCATTTATATACATAGGTAAAAATGGCGCGCGATTTTGTAATTGCCTAAAATCGTTTTCTTCATTAGAATTACCTACACTGCTTGTTGTTTTACTTTCTCCGGTAAAGTAACCCGATACTTGAAAATCCGCTTTAAAACCCTTAGCGAAATTAACACTAGTACCAGCTCTAAACGACCAACGATCATAATTTAGCGTCCCCAGATTACCGTCTTGCGTGTAATATGAAATACCACCAAAGTATGTCGCGTCTTCAGTACCCCCAGTCATATTGAGGTTATGCCTTTTGGTTGATGATGAAGTCCAATATTGATCTAGTGCATCATGAGAATTGGTTTTAAAATGTTCCAACTCGGTTGGAGAAAAGAACCTTACTGTATTTGGAAAGGGATCTGCCGGATCATATGCTTCGTTGCGCCCGTTGGGTCCGTTTATTGTGTTTATTACTCGTGCGTAATCGGAAGCATTTAGCATCTTGTGTCTGTAAGTTTCATCCGCAACCGAAAAATTACCAGAATACGAAAACTGTGCAGGTCCTTTTTTACCTCTTTTTGTTGTAACTAAAACTACACCTTGAGCAGCCCTAGCACCATAAATTGCAGCGGAAGCATCTTTTAAAAACGAAATACTCTCAATTTGAGACGCATCAAGGGTATTAAAAATAGTCGAATCACTCAAACCTGTGTTTGGATCAATCTGCATAACACCATCAATAACATATAACGGTTCTGTTGACAACCTATCTTTAGCCCTAATGTTATTTCCTGTAACAGGATTTCTTATTTGAATACGAGCTGGAGCACCAGGCCTTGACTCGCCACCTGATATACTAACCCCTAAAACACGCCCTACAAGCGCTGATGCTATATTACCTACTGGCAAATCTTCAATCTCTTCACCCTTAATACTCGCAACTGCACCCGTAACTGCTTCACGCTTTTGGTTACCATACCCAACTACAATCACTTCTTGTAAAGACTCAGTATCTTCCTGAAGCACTAAATCGATGGTTGTTTGATCGCCAACCAATTTCTCTTGCGTTTTCATTCCTATAAAGGAGAAAACAATCACGCTTTCCGATCCTACCTTAAGACTGTAGTTACCATCAAAATCTGTAACCACACCGTTATTTGTGCCTTTTTCAATTACGTTAACTCCAGGCAACGGTACTCCAGAATTATCTTTTACAACACCCGTAACAACTTTTTCATCACCTGTTCCTTGTGAAAAGCCTGAAAAGCTTACCACACTCAAGAGCAATAAAATCAAAGCATTAGAAATTGCTTTTTTCATACTTTTATATTTAGTTTATTAGTTTAGTTGGTGGCAATAACCACCTGTATTATTTAACGAAAGTTAATATTAAGCTAAATTCATGAAATTATCAATTATTTAATGTAATTTTTGAACGTCGATCAATTTTATAAAGTCTTTTCTTATTAATTGTGCAATTTTGACAAAGACGACGGTTATGGTTATATAAGATTTTAATCATATTCGTTTTATATTCACTAATTCACAACTTAACAAACAAAAAAATGGTAAATGGAATTATTCCTCCAATGGTAACACCATTATTATCAGATAATCTTTCTTTAGATATAAAAGGCGTTAACAAATTAATTAACCACATTTTGTCTGGTGGCGTACATGGATTATTTATTCTTGGGACTACAGGTGAAGCTACAAGTTTAAGCTACAAAACAAGAGAGCAACTTATTGTAGAAAGTTGCCAGGTTGTAAATGGAAGAGTTCCTGTATTTGTTGGTATATCAGACACTTCTATTGAAGAAAGCATTAAACTTGGTGAAGTTGCAAAAAAAGCTGAAGCTTCGGCATTGGTTGCTGCACCACCTTTTTATTATGGATTGGGTCAAATAGAACTATACAAATACTACTGGAATTTGGCCAATCAACTTCCTTTACCTCTCTTCTTATATAATATGCCATCGCATACCAAAATAAATATTGATATTGATACGGCATTAAAACTTTCTGAACACCCTAATATTATTGGTCTAAAGGATAGCTCGGCTAATATTGTTTACTTTCAAAAGCTATGTCATTTATTGAAGCATAAAGATTTCACACTTTTGGTTGGTCCAGAAGAAGTGACCGCGGAAACCGTATTAATGGGCGGAAATGGCGGCGTTAACGGTGGTGCCAATATGTTTCCCAAACTTTATGTTGAATTGTACAATGCAGCAATCGCAAAAGATTTTGACCGTATTTATCAATTACAGCATCTGGTTATGGAAATATCTACTAAAATTTACTCGTTAGGTTCTTTTGGCTCAAGCTATTTAAAAGGTATGAAGGCTGGGTTATCCACGCTCGGAATTATAGATGCCCATATTGCGCCACCTTTCCATAAATTTGATGAAAAAGAAATGAATGCGGTTATTAAAAACATAAACGACATTAAAGCTGAAATTGATAAGGTTCTGTAACCGGCTTTGCAGTTTTGCCTCCCCATTTTTATCAAACCAACCGACTAAACTAAATAACTACTATGAATACTATTGATATCATTGTTTTTTTTGTTTATATAGCGGGCATCGCTGTTTTTGGAGGGTCTTTCTTTAAAAAAAATAAAACGTCAACTTCTTACACTTTAGGAAATAACGATATACCTAGTTGGGTGGTAACCATGTCTATTTTTGCCACTTTTGTTAGTAGCATCAGTTATTTGGCTTTACCCGGAAACGCCTACCAAAGTAATTGGAATGCCCTAGTTTTTAGTTTATCATTACCTATTGCTACATTAATTGCCGTTAAATATTTTGTGCCTTTATATCGAAAAATTAATAGTCCGTCGGCATACACGTTTATGGAGCAACGCTTTGGACCCTGGGCACGCATTTATGTATCGGTTTGCTATTTACTAACACAACTCATGCGTATTGGCACCATATTGTATTTATTGGCGCTCACCCTTAATGCCATTACAGGTTGGGATATTGCAACCATTATTGTTTTTACCGGATTAATTGTTGCCGTATATTCCATGCTTGGCGGTATAAGTGCTGTACTTTGGACAGATGCTATACAAGGTATTATTTTAATAGTTGGCGCCATTGTTTGTATAGGTTTTATGTTTTTTAGCATGCCCGAAGGCCCTATGCAAATATTTGATATCGCTACTGAAAATGATAAATTTAGTTTAGGAAGCTTCGATTTGAATTTAACCGAACCTACGTTTTGGGTGGTTTTGGTTTATGGGGTATTCATCAACCTTCAAAACTTTGGTATTGACCAAAATTATGTACAGCGTTACATGGTTTTAAAATCGGATAAGGAAGCCCAACGTTCTGCGTTGATTGGTGGTTTGATTTATTTACCTATTTCGGCCTTGTTTTTATTTATAGGTACGTCACTTTTTGCATATTATAATTCTGCTGAAGTATTACCTGAAGCCTTGCAGGATATTACTAAAGCAGACCGTGTATTTCCTTATTTTATTGTGAATGCTTTGCCTGCTGGTATTACGGGGCTGTTGATTGCTTCAATTTTTGCTGCGGGAATGAGTACCATTTCAACCAGTTTTAATAGTTCGGCCACGGTATTTTTAACTGATTATTACAATAAATATTTTAAGCAGGATGCCTCAGAAAAAAAACGCATGCAAGTGCTTTATACCTCATCAATAATAATAAGTATAATAGGCATTATTATTGCCATTGCTATGATTAATGTAAAAAGCGCATTGGATGCTTGGTGGAAACTATCCTCTATTTTTAGCGGTGGTATGTTAGGACTGTTTCTATTAGGGATTTTTTCGAAAAGTAAAAACTCCATAGGAGCCATTATGGGTATGATTGCTGGAATTTTGGTTATTCTTTGGTTAACGCTTTCTGAACGTATTTTTGGTATTGATTCTGTTGGGGCTTCTTTCCATACTTATTTAACCATTGTTTTTGGGACTATTGCTATTTTCTTGATTGGATTTTTGGTGACTTCTTTGATGAAACCTAAATCCTAATCCTGATATTTCATGAATAAAAAAGCTCCTAAAATTTCCTTTAGGAGCTTAAATAATTGTTTGAATTCAGTCAATAGAATTCTAATACTATCCATAAAGTGCCTTATAGGTAGCGCAAGCCCGATAATCGGATGATTCCTTGTCCATTCCGAAAGAGGCCCACGCACTTGGCCTGAAAATTTTATCTTCTGAAACGTTATGCATATTCACCGGAATTCGCAACATAGAGGCCAATGTGATTAAATCGGCGCCAATGTGCCCGTAGGTAAAGGCGCCGTGGTTAGCTCCCCAATTTGCCATAACGCTATACACGTCTTTAAATGGACCGCTGCCCGTTAAATTAGGCACGAACCAAGTGGTTGGCCAAGTTGGGTTGGTACGCTCATTTAATGTATTATGCACTTCATCGGGTAATTCTATAGTTTGCCCTTCGGCAATTTGCAATACCGGGCCAATACCTTTTACAAGATTAATACGGCACATGGTAACGGGCATCCCGCCTTTGGTTTTAAAGGTTGAGGAATACCCCCCGCCCCTAAAATATTCCAACATGCCTGGTCCCCAAGTAGTCTGTTCCAAACATTTTTCAACTTCATTCTCAGTGATATCCCACCAAGGTTTCATAGCTGGTTTGCCTTCAATGGTTTGCTGCCCCGTACCGTCTAAAGCGGAGGCCCCAGAATTAATTAAATGAATAAATCCATTTGTAGCATCACCAGTCAGAGCATGCCCAGTAACGCGTTTTACGGCCTCTGGACTCCAATAAGTGCGAACATCACTAAAAATCTGTGCGGCTCCCGTAAGTAAATGTCCAAATAACATGGATATTCCATTAAGGCTATCGTTTTCGGTGGCCAACATAAACGGCTGGCGAATACCATTCCAGTCGAAAGACGAGGTTAAAATCGCTTCCATAAAATCCCCGTTCGGGAAATAGTCGGTCCATTGGCGCTGCCCTTGAAACCCAGCTGAAATCGCATTTTTCCCTTGTGCTTCTTCGGCGTAACCTATCTCTTTTAGTTTTGGATTTCCAATCATTAAATCGCGCCCAATCAATGCCATTTTCACAACAAATTCCCAGTCTTTATCAAGTTCTTCTCTTGACTTTAATTTTTCAGACGGATTATAGTTTTTTCCTTCCTTACATTTTTCTTTGGCCCAGGCGAGAGCTTTTTCGTATTCTTCTTTGTCGTAAATTTCCTGTTCTATTCTTCGAATGAATTCAGACATATCAATGTTTTCACAACGCATGCCCAAATAGCTTTCAAAGAAATCGGCATCAATAATAGATCCCGCAATTCCCATCGACACGGAACCCATTGATAAATAGGATTTACCTTTCATCGTAGCTACAGCTAAACCTGCTTGTCCAAATAGCAATAACTTTTCCTGAACATCGTCAGGAATCGTGGTGTCATCACTATCCTGAACATCTTTTCCGTAGATACTAAATGCAGGAATACCTTTTTGATTATGTCCAGCCAATGCTGCCATTAAATACACAGCCCCTGGTCGCTCCGTACCATTAAAACCCCAAATGGCTTTTGGCATGGTAGGGTCCATATCAATAGTTTCTGTACCATAGCACCAACATGGCGTTACCGTTAAACTGATGCCAACACCTTCTCGGGAAAATTTATCGGCAGAAGCGGCTGCCTCAGCTACTCCTCCAATACAGGTATCTGAAATAATACATTCTACAGGGCTTCCGTCAGCATGTCTTAAATTTTTAGACAGGAAAGCGGCTGCATTTTTTGCCATGTTCATCGTGGTGTCTTCAAGAGATTCACGAACACCATCCAATCGGCCATCGATAACAGGCCTGATTCCTATTTTTGGCAATTCGCCAATTAACGTTTTAAACTTCATACTTTTAGTTTTATAATTTAATAAGGCATCCAAACCGTCATTTCACCATCTGTTCTGTTCCCCCAAGAGAAATATGGCACCAATTGAATGTCTATTTGTTTTTTATCCTTGTTTAATGGTTTGTACAAGGCTTTTTTCCAATCGGTATTCTCAATAAATGCTTTGGCTTTTATTGCAGTAACCTCTCGCCCTTGAAGGTTGATTTTTTCTGTATTGAAAGCCGAATTAATATCCAAGGAAATATTATTGATGGTTGCTTTTACAGGAAGGTCTACCGTTTCCAAACAGTATACAATAGGCCCCCGTTTTACCGCTACCTGATTTTTAGTTTCTTCCACTAGCGGATTGGCCTGCATCAACTTTACAGGCATAGGAAAATCAATTTCAATAACATCGTCTTTTTTCCATTTTCTAGATATTTCTGAATAATTTCCAGATACTATTTCTCCACTGAATGATTCTCCGTTTATTTTTATGGTCGAACCTTCGCTCCAACCTGGTATTCTTACATAAATTGAAAACTCCTTTTTGGGTGTTTTTACAAGTTTAAGTGTTACGTTGCCTTCCCACGGGTAATTGGTTTGTTGCTCAAGTTCAATTTTATCTCCACCTACAGTTTCTGTTTTTAAATGGTTGCTTCCGAAAAGATTGACATGCAAACCTGCTTCTGAAATATTATAGGCGTAATTATTAACTTGAGCCAGAGTTCGGGTAACGTTTGGTGCACAGCAATTGGACCATGCAATGTACCCCTCGCGCTCATGACCCCAACGTTGCTTGAATGGTAAATCTTCCGAAACATTTAATGGGTTGTTATAGCAAAACTCGGTACCTTCCAAACTCACACCAGAAAGCACACTATTATAAAATGCCAATTCCATCACATCGGTATATTTGGCGTCTCCAGTAAGCTGAAGCATGCGCCAATTCCAAAGCACATTACCAATATTAGCACAGGTTTCTGTATGTGCCGTGGCGTTTGGCAGCTGATATGGTCTGCCGTATGCCTGATGTATTTTTTGAACAATAGAAGGGTCATAAACAGTCCCGTCTGGCGACACACCATCATACAAGGCTCCACAACCTCCCGTAATGTACATTTTTCTATAAACCACATCTTCCCAGATGGATATTAGGTTTTCCATGAGTTTTTCCTCACCGGTTTCAGCGTATAAATCGGCGATACCGGCATATAAGTAATTTGCACGAACGGCGTGACCCATCGCAGTAGTTTGCTGCCTAAACGGAATACGGTCTTGGTTGTCATCAGTACCATCGTTTGTAGTTCCACGAATATCGATTAAATTGTTTGCCAATTCTAAATACCGAGGGTCTTTAACGGTACGATACATTTCTACAATACCCATATAATGCGACGGACAAATAGCATTTCGTGCCAATTCGGGCGATGCTTTTTTGTAGAAATCGTATAGAAAATCGGCAACCCCTTTAGCTACGTTTAAAAAATTCTCTTTTCCAGTAGCACGGTAGTGTACGCAAGCAGCCGTCATTAAATGACCCATATTGTATTTTTCAAAACCTAATTGCTTTTTAAGCTCTTCCGGACCTAAAGTTCCCCAACGCTCTTCTATTAAAACTGGTGTATTAATGTAGCCATCAGCTCTTTGGACACTTCTAAACATGGCAATAGCTTCATCCATTTGCTTATCCAATTTCGGGTCTTTAGTAACAGCGTAGGCCGAAGCCATACCTTCCATAATTTTATAAAAATCACCATCGTGAAATGAAGGGCCTGCATGCTTACCTTTTTCTAAACCTGCTGCTATTTTAAAATTGGCGTAAGCATGACTCACACTATCGTTATGATAAAGCGCCCACATGTATGGCAATGTGTTTCGAGTTTCAACATCAAATTGTTCCTTCCAAAAACCATCAGTCCAAACCACATCCTGCAAGTCTAAACTTTTTAACTTGGTGTGCGGACTATCTGAATTTGCTGTAAGCCCTTTATTTTGTGCAAATGCGAAAACGCTAAACACTCCGAATATTGATATTAAAATTTTATTTTTCATTTGTTCCCTTTTAAATTTTGAATACATATTAAGTGCTATTAGATTCTGAAATAATCCCGATAGCCATCGGGACAGAATGACAGCAAAGCAATCATTTTATGAATACATTTATCAACCTTATCATACTATCTCCACTAGCATCTTTTACAGTAATATTGAACGATGCCAGACCTTTTTGCGACGGTTGAAATGCTAAATTATTTCCATTAAGTTTTACTTCTCCATTATTTACTACTGAAAAACTATATACTGGGTTATTGTCATAGCCTTTGAAATATTGTGCAACATCAAATGTTAATGTTTCGTTGTTTGATATAAAATAATGCGGTTGTGCCATCCAATTTAAATAATCTTCCAATTGAGTGAAACCATCTTTATCATCGTCATTATTAGAATCTGAAAAATCACCTAACTCTGAATTCATATTTAAACCATGTGCTTCTTCCCACCAATTGGGCAATCCATCATGGTCGGTATCCCAGTTCTCTGGTCGCATTTCACTAGTATAATCTGGAAATCCACCGGCATCAAGCTCTGTATCCACCATTCCGGGCAATCCACTTTTGCTTCCTTTGTGCGTATAAGTTCCTTTTAAAGTTTCTTCAATAATTCTTTTATCTTGGTCGTCCAGCTTTGGTTGAGTTGCTCCAACATCTGACAACACATTTTTATATGCCGCCTTAGCCGACTGTGTTTCTATAAACGATTCGAAAAATGGCTCATCCACAAAGGTTTCATATTCCACAATTTCGTTGTTTTTTATTTTTGACCTTCTTCCTTTTTCTTGGGTATCTACATCAAAATGCCCTGGCATTATATTTCCTTCGAAGAAATAACGCTGACTTCCTTTCCCCACACCTTCGTGGTCTGCCGTTAATGCAAAAAACAAATCGGTTGAAGGTCCGGGTTTGTAATAATTATTTACAAAATTCACTTCATGAGCACCACCGTCTGTTGTACGGTGTCCCCAATTATAAACTACATTATTCCTAATATCAAGTCTTCCTGAGTAATAACCATCGCCATTTAAGCCACCGCCCATACTCCAATTTCTTCCGTAGTTATGCGCCAATAAATTATGATGAAAACTTCCAATATCGCCACCAATAGTAGCTGCATAACCGTGCATTTTACCGCCTTCGTACTTATCGTGTCCTGCAACATTTAATGCTTCTGAAATTAATGTACGTTGCAAGGTAATATGGTGGGCACCACGTGAGCTAAATGATTCATCAATCGTCCAACTAATAGAACAATGGTCTATAATACTGAAGTTTGCTCCTGTAAGTCCCATGCCGTCAAAGGTGGTTCCTGAGCCAATTCTAACCCTTAAAAACCGAACAATACCATCGTCTCCTGTTAATCCTACCGGTGCTCTTGTAATTGTTATTCCGTCGCCCGGAGCCGTTTGCCCAGCTACCGTTATGTAAGGCTGACCGATTACCAATCTCGATTTTAGCTCGATATTTCCGGACACATTAAATACTACGGTTCTTGGACCGATATCTTTGGTTACCGCTTCACGGAAACTTCCTGGGCCGCTGTCATTTAAATTGGTCACTTCAACAACTTTTCCGCCGCGACCACCAATCGCGAAACGACCGTAGCCCTCTGCATCCGGAAAGGCTAATTGTGCCGGTCTGAAAGACCATACATTACCTTCGGTTATTTCGCCGTCAGCATCCACAACATCAACACGCCAATAGTATGCAGTCATACTGTATAAATCATTAACTTCAAAATTCTTTTCGGTCAACTTTCCTTTGTATTCTGCAGAATTCTCATCGGCATACCTAATCAACTGCTCATCCTCTCCAAAATATAAGTGATAAGCTTTAGTGCCTTCAGGTGCATCCCATTTTAAATTTAAGGGGCCATCTACCATAACATGTTCGTCAGCATTTTCTGGTTGAGGCGTATTGCTTTGTCTTTTGATATCTGGCGTATCAATCTCAAAGCCGTTAATTATCAATTGTTTATAATAAAAAGCATCATGCCATCCTTCTGAACCCAAATCCATTTTAAATTGAATGATCACATTTTCATTAGCCTTAGCATCAAACTTAATATAAGATGTACCCACTTCTACTTTAGAAAACGCTCTATTGCTTGGGTGAACTGAATTCACCAATTTTCCATTAATATAAATTTTATAGTCCGGAAAATCACGACCTTCAATTTTATCAAAGGTGTTATGAAAAGTTAAAAGCGAATGTTTTCCCGGTTTTAATCCGCTTATTATGAATTCTAAACTATCACTTACCACCAATCCGTCACTAATTAATTGTGCATAATGTGGTGAACTCATACCCAATTTAAACCATTTTGAATTAAAAGTACCTTTTAACTTAACCGTAACACCTTCAAATGATTTCTCATCTTCTTTGCCATCATTAATGAGCCATGATTTATAAAGTGGGTCGTGCACTTCGGAAAGTCTTCTTCCCGAGAAATCGAAATCTACTTTTATGGTCTGTTTTTCTGCTTTGATATTACTTTGACATTGTACATTAAATAATGCAAGTGCTAACAAAAATAAACAACTTAGGGTTTGCTTAATAAATCTCATTTTAGTCTAAATTTAATTTTTCTTTTAAAGTGTAGTATAACAAATTTTGAATGTCTTTTCTCCTAGATTCTGGAACTACTTTTATTATATTTAACTTTCCGTTTTCTAACTTCGCTTCAATAATTGTATTGTTTTTAGCATGAAGTTTAAAATGAACATTCCAGTTTTTTGGCCACGCTGGAAATAGTAATAATTTACCATCCACCTCCTGCAAAAGCATCTCTTGCATGCCAATCATTCCTGAGCCCCCCCAATTGTGGTCTGGCACCCAGTCAAAACCAGGTCCCCAAAATGCAGGGAAACGTCTTTCTGAGTTTGCCATTTTTAGCAAGGTGTATTTTGCAGCTTCTTCTGTTAAACCTAATCTCGCAGCCATAATATTATCTTGTTTCCAACCCATGTGACTCCTGAATCTCAATAAATCTCTATCTAAGAAATAGGTGTTTTGGGCTATTTTTAAATCGGGTTGTCCTAATCCGTATAATTTCCAAGGGTAAACCGGATATAAAGAGGCAGCTTCGGTATTGTTGATGCGTTCCCAAGTTTTTGCTGGCGATAACACCTTTTGATTATCAATTTCCCTAGAATTTAACGGCGGAATACGGGTTTGAAATTCCTCTAAATATTTTATTTCAGCTTCCGTTAATTCGTCTGAAGATGTTTTTAAGAGTTTTTCTGAAATAACTTTTAATGCAGAAATAGTACTATTCGCATTATAAGCCATTTTATAAGTTTCAACAGCCGAACCTGGATATAACACTAAATGGCCATTGGCATCTAAGGCTTTTCGACCTCTTTTTTTAGCCAGATATTGATAATGTTCATCAAAAAAACGAAGACAACTTAAAATAAAACCATTGTACTTTTTCACATTAATATTAGCGTACTCATTTTGTTCTAGCATCATTTTGCAGAACTCAAAAACGGTATCCCATTGATATTCTAGCCATGCATTATATTGCATACCGGGGTCGTACTCTTCTGGACGTTTCCAATCGTATTCAGCAGGGTTTGGTAAACCGAAATTCTCCAATTGCTCCGTAAATGCTGCTCCGTCATGGTTCCAATATACCTGACTGCGCAATTCAGCATTTTTTTGAAGGGTTAAATAGTAATCCAATTGTGATGGCAACATATCAAAATCACCGCTTTTCAACATAGAGAAATAGACCAGACGCTGGTTTTGTTGCGTCATGGTACCTCCACCCCAATTTCTAAAATCGGGTGTAAACGGATGGTCTTCTTTGGTGTAAATAGGGTCTACCGTAAACAAACCGCCATTAAATTTTGTTGGATACTTTCCATAGGCATTACAACCTAACATGTATCGAAACAACTGATAGTTTTGCCCAATTTGATAAACCGAATCGTTTTCTGATTTTGTGTAGATAAAACTTCTGTCCCAATAGTTATTCCACCAAGTTTTTGTATTTTCTTCCTTTGGTTTGTAATTCGTAATTAAGTCTTGTAATTCATCTTCCCATACAGCAATATCCTCATTTTGAACGGTGTTTAAATACACTGACAAATAATGCTTTTTACTAGGTTTTTTGCTTACCAAACTGAAGCCTTTAAAATCTGTATCTTGATAAACTCCAGTGTACGTTCCATCGGTTTTCATGTTTTTGCCTATCATGAATCCACCAAAAGTTAAATACTTTAACGGATTCATCATCTCATCTTTTACCGATTCCATTTGCTGCTGCTTCACTGTTACATCAAAAACAGTATGCTCACGGTTTTGATGGTAAAACTTAACGGTATTGTTTTCAAAATTGATGGAATCTTGATACGTAATAATATTACCTTGAGGTGCCCATTTATAAGAATTGGCGTTATTTGCTCTTCCTTTTACTTCACGGTTTTTATAGCGCCAACTTTCGTAAGAGGCTTTCATTTGCAACGCTTGTTCGCCTTTTACATCAACGTGAATAACCGGATGGAACACATCAACCCAAAGTTTAACTTCGGTATTGTCTTGATCGATTATTACATAACCGTCTTTTAAAACTAACTTCTGATGAAAACCGTTATTATCTTTAAACGGATTAGGTGTTAATTCCACTTTTACACGTCCCAACTTCAACAAGGTATTATGCTCATCAAACGTGCCGCTTCTTGAAAAATAGAAATACAAATCACCTTGTTCAACCCAAACATTTACACCAATATCTCCACCTCCTAATGGCATGGATTCAGAAGCATTTTTACTTTGAGTGGTCCAAATTTGGTTGTAGTTTTCAAGCACAGGTACTTGCGCTTCCATAAAAAGCGTAACCAATACAAGTATTTTAAGAACCTGATGCTTCATTTAAATTAGTCTTTGTACCAATCGTCTGTTCTAAAAGACGACATGGGCAATCCTCCAACACTAAAAACTTCAGCTTTTGTAAAATCTTTAAACAAATATCTAACCGCTACCGGTTTTTCAACTTGAGGAGACGACAGCATTACCGACTTTCTTCTAAGTACCGCCGTTGCAGGATAAAACACTTTATTTTCTCCTGCTATTTCAAAACCAAGTACGTCTTTATCATAAGATGTAATTCCGTTTGGAACATTGTTAAACGAGACTATTACAGTACTTCCTTTAATTTCCATAGCATTAAATTCTGGACTTGCATATTCAAAGCCATCAATACGATAAGTTTTTGCTAAGGCTAAATAAGCCAACCTGTTACCTCCAACTTTTTTATTAGCTGGATGAATATTGTCTTTTTCACCAATATCCATTAAAACCGCCATACCCGAATTTGGAATCTCATTTGAAGCTTTTAACTGAGCTTCTCTTAAATATGCCGAATTATACTTTTCTTTCCAATCATTCTTATGATATCTTGTATAATCAAACGGTGCAATTTGAGCAAAGTAAAAAGGAAATTCACCTTGATTCCATAGCGTTCTCCAGCTACTAACCATTTTTTTAAACAAGCTTTTGTACTGAAAAGGTCTATCGCGATTCGATTCGCCTTGATACCAAATAGCACCCTTTATACCATATCCAATGACCGGTGATAGCATACCATTAAATAACGTAGTAGCCTCGCGGTTTGGCGCTTCTACAAAATCTTCTTTCTTTTTGTGAATGGCGATAGTTTCAAAATCTTTTAGCATTTCTTCATTCATCCAAGCTTCAACGTTAGAACCGCCATAAGATACGTGAATCAATCCAACAGGCACTTGTAAAACTTCCTGAAGCAACGAACCAAAATACCAAGCAGTTGCACTAAAATCAGCTGTTGTTTTTGGTGATGCCACTTGCCAATTACCTTCAAAATCATCCTTAGGTTCTAAAACCGTAGACCTTGGAACACTTATAAAACGAATGTTATTGTTTGTTGAATACACTATCGTCTCATTTCCCTTATTTATAGGTTGCCCAGGAAATCCTTTTAAGGGCATTTCCATATTCGATTGCCCAGAACATAACCAAACTTCCCCTATTAAAACATTATTAATTGTTATCGTTTCAGAACCTTGTTTGATGGTGATTTGATACGTTCCGCCTGCGTTCGGTGTGCTTATTTTAGTTCGCCACGTACCATTTGTCTCAACTTTTACTTCATAAGTTTTAGCATCCCACGAGGTAGAAACTTGAAGTATCTCGTTTTTTACTCCCCAACCCCAAATTGGTACATCCATGTTTTGTTGAAGCATCATATTATCAGTAAATAATGCCGGTAATTTAATATCTGCATGAGTACTTAACACACTAAATAAGCACATAATAGCTATTACAACTTGTTTTTTCATCTGTCTATTTTTTATGTATTATTTGAATTTCTCCTAACAATCCAGATTTTACCATCATCGTGTCGTCTAATCTGTAAGGAGCGGTTGTCCAGGTTAAACGTTGTTCTTTTGGTAATTTTTCATCGCCTATTAAACGGTTCGCCCAAGTGTTGGTTACTTTTACTTCTAAACTATTTTCACCTGCTTTTATAGCTTTAGAAATATTAATGCGATACGGATACGTCCATAGAATACCGCAAGATTTTCCATTTACAGAAACCTCCGCAATACAGTTAATTCCATCAAACTGAAGCCATAAATCATCTGTTGAGCTTTTATCCCAATTAAATGATTTTGTATAGGTTGCCGTTCCTGAATAATATTTGATGCTATCATTAATTGATGTCGTCCAATCGAACAATTTGTCAATTTGAATCGGTTTTTCTGGTCCATGATATTTGGCATCAAACTGGAGTCTCCAGTTTTCATCTAAAGTTTTTACAGTTTTAAAATTTGACCAATTGGGTTTTCCTTTCGATGTTTCTTTGCTTGTTTCCTTATTAAAAATAATGAAGTAGGATTCGTTTGGTAAAAACTGTAAAGGGATAATAGTTCTTCCGTTTTCATTCTTCCAGTTTTCTAAAACAGTGGTTTCATCTAAAATCGGATGGTACAATTCTGGAACTTTTCCTGTTACTCTAAACGACACTTCTAATTCTCGTTTTTCTTCCTTTTGATTAGATAAGAAATAAATGGTTTCATCAGCAGTTTGACGTTGCGTCCATGCCATATTTTCATCAACAAGCACATTGGGTTCAACACCTAATTCTACAAAAGTCTCTCCTAAATATGGTAATTGAATCACTTTCCCTTTACCTAAAGTCCAGGGTTTTTGTCCTTTTCCTGACCAAAGTTCATCAATAACCGTTTGCCATTCTGTTTGGTTACTAATGAACTTAGCTTTTTCATCTGGTTTATGTCCAACAAGAATAGTTGCTCCGGCTTTTACCAATTCTACCATTTTTTGTGCAACTTCTAACGACATAATTTGAGTCGGCATCATTTTTCGGGCATCTGGAAACACCAAAAATTCATAGGTTAAGGCATCTTTAAACATCACTTTACCATCTTTTACTTTGGCACTTAGTAACACATCGCTATTAAATGAATCGTATTTATAACCGTTTAAAGCATTTACCCATTGGGATAAATCGGTGCTATTTTTAGTGTACTTAACTTCTTTTGGCATTGTTGCCGATGGCTGCCCTTCATTAGCCAATCGAACTTTTTCTGAAGCGACACGTTCCGCCCCGAATACGTTCGGAATAAACGGCACCAAACGGTCTGGTAATACTGAACGCGATGGAATCTCTTCACCAGTAAACACAGCAAAGTCTATAACTGGTTGTCCCTTCTGAAGTTGAAATTGTACATTCTTACAATACTCAAAAAAAGCACTTCCGGGTTCCCACCAAGTTTGGTCACGTTGAAAAAAAGTTCCAATAGGATCTAAAGTCATGCCCGGTTTTCTATCCAACCACGGGTTGTGCACAAACACATGATAGAAAAAGCGATTGATTCCCAAAGCATAATTCCTATCGGCCATGGTTTTTAAATTACCCGGATGCTCATCCCAATCCATACGAAGTTGGGTAAACGCCTCGGCTTGAATGATATCGCGTCCATAAATATGACCACCATTAATCGCATCTAGCATATCGTTGGGTTTATCGTGCGTAGGGCTTCTAAACCAAAACTCGCCACTTGGGTAATCCACATATTTAAAATGAAGTAAACCATCGCTAGTCATGGTCGGCGCTACATTTTCCGTACTGAACTTCACACCTGTTTTTATCGCTTCATCTTTTAATGTTCCAAAGAAATTCTCAGCAGTTAATTCAGCTATCGTTTTTCTAACATCGTATAATATCTGTTCTGACTTTTCTATATCATCTAACGGAATACCCGCCATAACCGGTAAAAAATCCACTATATCGTAACCACGACGGACTTTAAAAGCCTCTTGAAACACTGGCGACCAATTTTGACTACCACACTCCCAGCTGTCCATATGAAGAATCTCAACTACTTTTGAAGCCAATGCTTCTCCTGCTGTCCGACGCATCTCACCATACCAATGGTCTAACTGAAAACGTACCGCATCGGCATTAAACTTATCGACCTCCAATCCGCGGCCACCACCAGCAGTGGCATTTTCATGACCGGTTGACGTGTGTCCGAATCGTAAAATTCGCCAATTTCCCTGCGGTGCATCCCAATTTAAAATGCCGTTTTCATCAACAAATTCCGAAATATTCACCATGTTTTCAGTGTTCACGCAATCGGAATTTGGGATTTGTTTTTCTGTATTTCTCGAACTGATGCGCCAAACCGCACCCGACTTCCCTTGATAGTTATCAATTAAAGGTTCTTCGGAAAGAATAATTTTTGTGATTTTTAAATAGGAATTCCACTTGGCCATATCTAAGTCTTCCGCTCCTGGTTCCGATCCTTCTGGGTTATAAACAAACCGGAAATATTTTGCTTTTGCAGATACCTTATGGTTATAATTTACATCGGTATCTTGCCAGCCCGAACGCGGGGTTTCTAAACGGCCTAAGCTTTTAAAATTTTTACCATCGTCGCTTACTTCAACCAGTAATCGATGAGCTTGGTAATTGTTCCCCTTCGTTTCTATTTGAATGGATTTACAATCGAAAGGCTCATTAAATTCATATTGAATATAGCCAGGCTCTCGCATTCGGAACTGTGTTTGTTCTGCCGAATTATCCGTTAAAAAATCGGCATTTTCATCAATTGATGCACTCACTTTCGGCTTAACATCAATAGACGTTTTAAATGCTTTTTCAACAGGAATTGCAAATGTGGCAATATCTTTATAATAATCTTTGTAATGTTCCGATACTGGTAATTGCATGCCTTTAGTAACGTTTCCTTCCACAATCGTATCTGCCCAAACTACTTTTTGCATAGACATTTCAGGAGTAATCCAAGGACCACCAGCCACGGCAAAACCGTCGGCAGGATGGAAAGCGATTTTCAATCCCAATCGGTCGGCTTCTTGCAATGCCCAACGCACCAAACCCCAGAACTCTTTACTCAACTGAATGACGGGTGGATTCATTAGTGGCGCCTCACCCGGACCTTTTATGGTCATTAAATAAGCGCCTCGAATGCCAGCTTGCTTCATGGCTTCTAAGTCCGCCGTGATACCTTCTTTGGAATAGGCACTTTTCATCCAATACCAATACACCCATGGTTTCGCACTTTCTTCCGTAGGCTGAAAATAAGACACTTCCGTTTTTTGCTCCTGTTTGCAAGACAGAGCAATAAGCACAATAAAAAACAGAACGCTATGTTTTATTTTAAAACGCATTAATTATACATGAATTTTTTAAGTGCTTCATCTAATCCTGATGAATCCGAATTAAATGGCACAATATAAAAGCTGTACTCGTAATTTTTTGAGGGAATCTGGTATTTCTCCATGGGCGCTCCTATCGGTGACCAACTATCGTTTCCGCCAATTCCCATTTGTTTTAAATCAATATTTAGGGTTAAATATCCTGGATTTTTTAAATCGAATGTATGTTTGGCCTCATTGAAATTTTCTTCCGTATAAGGCCAAACGCTCATACTTAGCGGTTGGTTAACATTTACTACTAAAAACCCTTCATTTTTATTTGAAGTGGTAGCAGCCATCCAACGCACCTGCGTTCTGTTTCCGTTTTCTTGCGGCCTAACATACGGCTCTATAAAGTCATTTAAAGGCAAACTGTAACGTTCTACAAAAAAACCTTGGTTTCTATCTGCATAATTTTCTAATTCACCTTTTCCGAACCAAGAAATTTGCCTAAAATCATTTTTAATGCCCATGTGCATACCCACTTTTGGAATGTTAGGCAAATCGGTTGAAGCCTTTAATTCGTAATCGACTTTTATAACCCCATCGGGTTTGATATTGTACGTGATATCTACATTCGCACTATCTTTTAACATTTCGTATTTGGAAACCACAACAACATCATTGCCTGAAGTTTTATTACTAACCGAAAGTAATTTCGGTTCATTATCATACCACTGTTTTAGCTTCTTATGTGGTTTCCAACCTTTACTATCATTATCGGTAAACGGACGTGTAAAGTTTGCCAATAAGGGTGCAAAAACTTGTTCTTCGCCTTGATACACATATGAACTTAAAGCACCGTTTTCTTTGTTGATTTTAATATGGAAATCATCTCCAGAAACTTCAAATTGCTCATCGTTATCTGAAACTGATACCACCGTTTTATAATCACGAAATAAGTTCGGATTTTCTCTTTTGGTATAAGTTAAAAATTGGTCTCTAGCTACTGTAAAACCTTTTTTAGCCCATGGCATATCTTGGGAAAGTTGAAATTGAATATCAATAAAAATATCTGAGTTTGATTTAAATCTTGGGATATACTTATCTAAATCCAAAACAGTAGTTTCTCCTGCTTTTAAACTTAATGGGGTTAAAGGCATTTCGCTAAAAGCCTTTCCATCACTTGATATTGTTAATATAGCTACTAAATCTTTAAGTGATTTAGTAGCTCGTCTATTTTTTATTGTTAGTTGGAATCCTTTTAAACTACAAGTAACTGGTTGGTACACCCATTTATTTTCGTACATGGCTGCTTTTGGTCGCCCATCAGATGCTACGATACCATTAATGCAGAAATTGCCATCGTGTCTTACTTCTCCAAAATCGCCACCATAAGCGTAAAATTCCTCTCCAGTTTCTTCATCAACTTTTAACAAACCTTGGTCTTTATAATCCCAAATACAACCACCTATAATTCTTGGTAGTCTTCTAAATTCATCCCAAAGCTCTTTTAAATTTCCTGTTGAATTTCCCATAGAATGCGAATACTCGACAAACAAAATAGGTCGTGTATCGGCTTTCTTATCTACCAAAAATTGAGGTGTGAATACGCCAGGATAAAAACGACTTACCATATCCACATAAGGCTCATCCTGCGGGTTTTCGAATCGGTGCGAATGGTCGCCTGTTGAAGGATATCTTGGGTCTCTTTCATCTATATAACCATCCAATCGTGGGTTACCTTGTGCCGGTTCGTAATGAATGGGTCTGGTTATATCAAAATTATCTGTCCAACTGGCCATAGCAGCATGATTTGGACCTTTACCCGCTTCATTCCCTAAACTCCACATAATCACACTCGCGTGGTTTTTATCACGCTCTACCATGCGGCTCATACGCTCTAAATAGGCATGCGTCCATTGCGAATCGTTGCTCAATTTTCCTCCTAAACCGTGCGTTTCCAAATTAGCTTCATCCATAACCATGATGCCATATTCATCGCATAATTGGTAGAAATACGGGTCGTTAGGATAATGACTGGTGCGTATGGTATTAAAATTAAATTTTTTGATGGTTCTCACGTCCTGCTCTATATCTTCACGAGTTAACGCTTTTCCTCGAACTGGATGATGGTCGTGACGATTCACCCCATAGATGTATGTTTCTTTTCCGTTGATTAACAATTTCCCATTGTCCTTTGAAAATTCAATGGAACGGAAACCGACTTTACAGGATTTTACTTCGGAAATATTTCCGTTTTCATCCTTTAGAGTCATCACCAAAGTATATAAATTCGGTTCTTCCGAACTCCACTTATTCGGATTTTTAATGGTCTTTTCAAAAAATCCAAAACGGACATTATCCAAACGTGGATAACTTTCATTCACAATGGCTTTTGCCAAAGTATCGATGGGTTTTTCAAAAAGTGCTTCGTTATTATCATTGTACAATTGAAATTCGAATGAAGCATTTCTAATGGTATCACCTGTTAAGTTCTCTATCTCAGGACGTAATTGGAATACGGCATCTTTGTATTCTTTATCTAATTTGGTTTGATAAAAGAAATCCAGAATTCGTAATTTAGGTTCGGCCATGATAAACACTTCGCGCTGAATACCACTCATGCGCCAGTGGTCTTGGTCTTCTAGGTACGACCCATCGCTATAACGGATTACCTGAACCGACAAGACATTGTCACCTTCTTTTAAATACGTTGAGATATTAAACTCTGAAGGCAGAAAACTGTCTTCACCATAGCCCAAAAATTCACCATTCAACCACACTTGAAAAGCAGAACTCACCGCTCCAAAATGAAGCGTAACAGTCATATCCTTTTGCCATTCCTTTGGCACTTTAAATTTTCGTTGATATGAACCAATACCATTGGTATCTTTCGGAACATAAGGCGGATTGATTGGTCGAAACGGATATACCGCACTTTTATAAATAGGAATATCATAACCTTTTAATTCCCAGTTGGAAGGCACTTCAATTTTGTCCCAACCATCCACTTCATTCTTATAAAAATCTTTGGGAGCTTGGTCTAAATTAATCGAATAATTAAAATCCCAGTTACCGTTTAGCATCAATAACCTACTTTTTTCTCGGTTACCTTCCAGGGCATCTTCAACCGTTTTATAAGAATAAGAAGTCGCTCTTGCTGGCTGACGGTTAATACTCGTTACCAAAGGGTCTTCCCAAGGCGTATAAGCATATTTTTTAGGTGTTTCAGGAATTCCTGCAGGCTCACCGGTAACGGTTTGCGCCTGACTTATAAAAAAACAGCTTAAAAGTAATATGAACAGTAGTCTATTCATTTTCATCCTCTTCAAATTCTACAAAATTTAAATCGCTAGTTCCAATCTCTTTCGATGTTGCCAAGGCAATGCCCCTCTGCCCTGCTTTATTTACTGCACAATAATAATGATACACAATACCCTCATGCTTAACCACAAATGATTTGTGTGCAAACATATTATCGTAAGGTTCTGAAGATTCAATTAAATTGGTGCCTTCCCAATCTTTCCAATGAATTAAATCGTTCGATACCGCGAAACGGTTAAAAGCACCTTGGTCCCAGCCCGTCCAAAAGGCACCAAAATAAAACATCACCCAAGTATCATTAATACGCTGGATATAGGCATCGCCTGAAATCCCTTTATGGTGGTTAATCAATGGGGCATCACCATAACGTTCCCAGTTTTTCATATCGTTCGATACCGCCATAGCAATACGTTCTGCTCCTTTGGCAGGATTGATACTATCACCACGAGCGTTGTAATACATAATAAATTCGTGACCGGTTTCTTTCTCAACATCTCTAATAACAGAACTTTTGTACATGGTACTATTATCCCACCATTTAGCCTTGTCATCATTAGGTCTTAATACAGGCTCAGGCAAGCGTTTAAATTCGTGTGATGTTGTTGGTAACTCATCAGTATAGGCCATGCCCATAGATAAAATTCCGGCTTCATAACCTGTGGTGTTTCCTCCAAAATAGCTCATCCAATATTTATCATCGTAAGATTCCCATTTGTAAGAACCTCCCCAAGTAGGGTCTTGTAAAGCGATGTAACCCGCTTTTTGATTCACATCCCATTCGGTGGTATCTTTTGAAAACGACATCACTTTTCCCAAGTGATTCCAGTTTAATAAATCATCACTTTCGGCTAACCACGTTTCGTAACCTCTACCTTCAAAAATTAAATAAGTCATATACCATTTTCCATCTTTTCTAAAAATACTCGGGCAATCCATTTTATATGAATTGTCGGTTGGTACCATGACCAATCCATATTTATATGGCGTTTTAATTTCGTTATAGATTTCTTGCATCACTTCATCAGTGATTTCACGTTCTTTCAGTTTTGAATCTTTCGAAGAACATGAAATAATTGCAGCAAGCAAAATGATTGCTATTACAAACTGAAAGTGCTTTTTCATTTTTATTATAAATTTTAATTTGGCTAAATGAAGCCTTATTTTTACATCATTGCGAACAAAGTGAAGCAATCCCTTTTTTGTTGATGAGATTACTTCGTCGTTCATCCCGATAGCCATCGGGACTCTCTCCTCGTAATGACGTAATTCATTATTTTTATCAAGTTATTTTTTAAACTTTAAATAAACAGTACGTTTTTGTAAACCACTTAACCATTTTGGTTGTGACGAAGGCCCCACTAAATCGGTAGCATTCACCTTATTTCTAACTGGTGGAATAACATCCAACACGGCAATTCCTGTGTTTGGAATGGTGTACAGCAACGCATCGCGCCCATCACGTGGCGAATACACGCCTAAATAGGTATCTGTGCCTTTATTTTCGATATAAATCTGTCCTTCCTCAGTCGTAAACTCTGCCCATTGCCAATTATTGAAATAGCCTTTAAACTCCGGGTAATTAAATGATTCTCCCGGAATAGGGTCGTTATAATCGTTTTCCCAAATATCTAAAGTCGTTCCTTTTAAACGGTTTTGCCACACCCGGTAAGGGCCGTCGCCCAACCATTTTTTAGATTGCATTTTGTCTTCTGGATAATCGAAATATACCCCCGCTAAATCAACTACCCCATTGTATTCGTATTCGTATGCCAACTGAATTAACCCCTCGGCATCAATCGTCCAAACCACCTTTTGAAGAATACCGTGGTAATTCGCTTCAACCACCACTTTTCCTTTTTCTTCCTTTGCTGAAATATCCAATAGGCTTTCAGAACAATTCACTTCTTCATCCCAACATTCAAATTCTTTATAAATACGGTCTTCACCTTTTAGGAATTTCGGGTCGATGGTACCATCCAAGGTTCTATCCCCACGACGTGCCATAATGATTTTAGGACCATTGGCTAAACTGATGGTATTTCCGTTTTGTTTTACTTCAACTAATTTCCCGGAAACTTTATCAAATTTCACTTCGGTTTTAGAGGCTGAAACGGTGTAGGCTTCATCGGTTTCTTCCAGTTTTACTTTACCTGAATCTAGTTTTCTACCAGCTTTTTTATCCCAAGTGAAATCCCAAGTCCATAATTCATGGCCATTTTTATCCGTAACTTTTACATACAACACATCGGCATCCTGCCAATTATTTGGTAAATCTAATTTCAATTCACCTGTTCTGTGAGGCTCAATATTTGGTGCTTTTAGCGTTCCTTTTTTAAAGGTTTTACGTGCTACTTTTCCATCTAAAGGCGAAGCAAAATTAACCAACTCCCATTCAAATGTACACGTATTTGTGTTGGTGAAATCGTAACGGTTTTCGATTGTAAATGTTCCATCGAAATCATTGGGTAGTTCTGAATGATTCATAAACATAACTGGAGACCAAACTTCTTTCACAGTAAAGAAACTTCCTTCTTTTTCGTGATGCGGTCCTACTATACCATCGGCACCGTAATTGCCTTGGTTATCAATTCGACCGTCTTGGTCGGTGCGGGCAATGCCTTCATCAGCAAATACCCAAAGATACCCCCCAGCACTACGAGGGTGTTTACGCATCACTTCCCAATAATCGTTAAAACCAGCACCGTGACCTCCATCGTAAAGACCGTGAAGATACTCGGTTGGCATAAAAATATTGTCGTCTCTATAATACTCTAAGGTTTCACCATACGAACGGTAGTGCATGGTTTCAACACCATTGTGTTCCTGTTGGGGATGCAACACGGGACGTTTTTGTAAATCCCATATATCAAATTGATTGTCTAAATTGGTGTTCCAACCGCCTTCATTTCCATTAGACCAGAAAATAATACTCGGATGATTTAAATCGCGGGTTACCATTTCTTTTACTAACTTTTTCCCAACGGCATCATCGTAATGACCATGCCAACCACCAAGTTCATCCATTACATATAACCCTAATTCATCACAAGCTTGAAGGAATTCTGGATCTGGCGGATAATGCGATAAACGTACCGCATTCATATTCATTTCTTTGATTAAGCGAACATCGGCATAATTCAATTCTTTGTTTAGAGTTCTACCAGATTCTGGCCAGAAACTATGGCGGTTAATCCCTTTCATTAATACCCGTTGACCGTTTACATAGATACCATCACCTTCACGGATTTCAATTGTTCTAAAACCGATGGTTTCGGTAATTTGATGCACTACTTCGCCATCTTTTAAAAGTTTAATTTCTGCGGTGTATAAATTGGGGGTTTCTGCCGTCCACTGCTTTACATTTTTAAAATTTTCTGCTAAATGAATTTTATCGGCACCATCAATACCATCAGCTTTTATAGTTGAACCTAGCTTTTTTCCACTTTCATCTAAAATGGTGATTTCTGCTGAAATATTTTTTGCGCCACTCCCAAGGAATACATTGGCCTCAAAAGTTCCATCAGCTTCCGCTTTTAAGGCTGAATAATCAATATGCGTTGCAGGAAGTGCCTCTAAAAACACCGGACGGAAAATCCCGCCAAAATTCCAATAATCGGCACGTCTTTCTGCTAGATTAACACTGGCATTTTTTGATTCCTTACTTACCGTAACTTCAAGTAGGTTTTCTTTTCCGTATTTCAGTAAATCGGTGATTTCGTATTTAAAACGGTAAAAGGCACCTTGGTGTTCGTCTCCAGTAACTGAACGATCATTTATACGCACCTCGGTATCGGTCATGGAGCCATCGAAAACAATTTTGACGCGTTTATTTTCCCATGCTTTTGGCACTTCAAAAGTGTATTTATAGTAACCGACTTCGTCCGCAATGCCTTCAGGAAATGGTTTTCCGTAGAAACGGATACCATATTGATAGGTTCCAAAACCTTCCTGTTCCCAAACTGATGGTACACTGATTGTTGACCACTCGCCACTTTGTCGCCCATCGGAAACTTTAAATTCCCACTCTTTCGTGTCTTGGTAGCCTGTACCGGATAAATATTGAATTTCGGTGTTTTGAGCTATTACAGAAAATCCTGCAACCGCTAAGAAATAAGAGAGTTTATTGATAAATCTATTAATTTTTTTCATTTTTTAAAACTTGTTATTAAACCTAAGTCTAGGTGTGTAAAACAATCATATTACAAACAATCAAAATAAAAGAACAAACAAAAAATATAAAAAACCATCCATTTATAGTCAGACTATTATTTTTTAATATTTCTTCTCTATTTAAAATAAGGAATCTAATTTCAATAATACCTAAAACAATAAATATCCATAAATAAATGGTATAAAAAAGATACAAACCAATATGTTCTGCTCCTTTAAGATTTGTTAGAAATAAAAACAACAACAAAATTAAAATGTTAAGTATTCTTATTAAAGGATATTTTAGTTTAGAATCTTTTTCCATTAAAAAGTTAAAACATTTATAGTGCTTTATATTTGATTGAATATTCAGTATTTGGTTTAATTGTGATTTGATATTTATTTTCACCCAATACCGATAAAGTGCCATTATTTGCTGAAGGCTTGGTTTCACTATTGATAATTAGCGTGCCCTCGCCTTCTGAAGCTTTTACTTTTATCTCCTTTGTATTGCAGTAGACAGATACTTCGCCATTTGGTGTTGGTACTTTACCTTCCATCCACTTCAATCCACCTAAATTTGGCTTGATTTCATATTTGGCATATCCTGGCGCGGTAGGTTCTACTCCTAAATAATAGCGTCCGAATAAATAAATAGGACTTGCTCCCCACGCGTGACAAAGGCTTTTTCCATAAGGTCTGCCATACATAGCTAAATGTTCTTCTCCGCTTTGTTTAGGGTCGTACTTTTCCCAAAATGAAGTCGCTCCTAAATCTATCATGCCACCCCAATAATTGCGGATTTCATTTAAAACGAACTCCTGTTCGCCCATCGCACAAAGCGCTTCCAATTCGTAAAAACGCATGTATGGCGTGGTGATTTTTAAAATATCATCATTCAACAATACTTTGTTTTTCACATTCAGTTTTTGGTCTTCATTAAAATAGTTAAAAAAGATACCGAACATATTCGCATATCGCGTAACAATATCTTGCATTTCCCCATCAATACGCTGATGTTTCATGACGTTTGCTTCCTCATCCCAAAACACATCAAACAGTTTTTCTTTTAAATCATCAGCCAAATTTTTATACTTCTTTTGGTCTTCAGATTCACCAGCAATTTCTGCACTCACAGCAATCGCTTCCAAACTTCTTGCCAATAACATTTGCTCAAAACTAACCTCTCCTGTTTTTGGTAAACCGTCCGCCCAATCGATAAACACCCAATCGCCTTCCAATGGCTCTAAAAATCCACTTTCATTTCTTCTTCCCAAACAATAATCCATTAAGCTTTTCATGCGTGGGTAAAATGTTTTGATAAACTTCGTATCGCCCGTATATAAATAATAATCATAAATACCTACAAACCAATATAGTGAATAATCCATAATGATATTGATGTGTGCCGTTACAGGTTCTTTACCACGAAGTGCCGACAGCGTGCGTTCTACCGAAGGCGAATCGAAGAACAGATAATAGTTCATCAAATAACTTTGGTGGGCATCGCCGGCCCAAATCCAGCGGTCGCGTTTAATGCCATCGATAAAAAATTCGCGTGTGGTTAAGTGCATGGTGTATGCAGAAACATCCCAGATTTGGTTCAACAAATCATCAGAAGACTTGAAACTGCCACGGTACTCTAACGGCAGATATTCGTAAAGCATAGAAATGGAATCGTACTCTATAGAAGTGTCTTTTTGAACCTGTACGTAGCGGAATGCTTTTGAACCTTTTAACGTAAAGGTTTCTGGTTGTTTTCCGTCGAAAGTCAAGTTATCTAAGGTTTCACATCTATCAGTACTTAAGGCTTCTTCACGAGATTCGCCATAGTACAATGTTAATTTGCCCTTGCCTTTTAATCCATTTATTTTAATGTAGCCGAAGGTTTCTTTTCCGAAATCGATGAGCTCACCGCTATCGGCTTTTTCAGTAGACTTGGCTTTCCAAGGTTCTGTAGCCAATTGAAACTCGGACGGTTTTGCTTCCGGTGTATCAAAGTTCCATGACCCAACAGGCACCCATGGTGTACCGGATTGCTGCGCTTTACCTGCTTCATCAATCCAAAGTTTATCTTCGTTTGTTACTATCCAAGATGGGTTTGATTTCACGTATGTTCCATCAATATAAATAGCAGGCAATACTTCTTGATTATATACTTTAAAAGAAATTTTGTGTTTTCCGGCAGAAATTTTAATCGATTTGGGCTGCCCGTAAATCTGAACGTCATCTATCAATAGCTGAAAAGGGCCTTCGGAATGTATTTTCACATCATCTTCCTCCGGTAAATCAACCTCAGTTTGAAAAGTTACCAAAGGGTACGGAGTGTAATAACGCCACAGCGGTGGAAAAACCGCTTCACGCTCAGTACGCCTTACTTGCATTTTATTACTCAACCAAATTTCGAAATCGCCCGGATACCAAATCCAAGTTGAATTTGAAGTGGTATTCGGTAAATTAGATTTTTCCATCTGTTTAAATTTCTTTGTTTTAAAAATTTTGCTTTAAATATCGTCTCCGTATCGTTCTTCTGTTATCTGCTCCAGAGTTTTACCACGAGTTTTTGGGGTCCAAATTGTTCCAATTATTAACGCAACAATTAAAAGTCCAATCATAATGTGGGCCGCCATGTAAAATCCTTCTCCATTTTCTCCGTATATATAAACAAATCCAAATCCCCATACTGCCGCTATAGCTCTAACAACAAAGAACATAATACCTTGTGCTCCAGCACGATATTTAGCGGGAAAGAGTTCTGAAGCCCAAAGCGCATAAAATGCTTGTACACTTAGGCCTGCGTGAACGCCCCATAGAATGGTGAAAGCCCATAATGCGATATAGTTTTTAATACCAATAAAAATGAGGATACCCCAAGCGATAATTCCTATCAAGGTTCCAATAAAATAAAACCAACGTTGATTTACTTTATCTATAAACATGGAAAATCCAAAATAAGTAACTGCAATAATCACAATCCATTGAACCGCTGAAATCATATTTGCCTGCTCGTTGGAAAGTCCTCCAGCAGTTTCATAAATATGCTGTTGAAAAAAGCCCATTACAGAAGCAACCATGTTCCAGGTAACATAAATACCTGCAAGAAAAAGCATGGTGCGAATGTTTACTTTTTTGGTGAAAAGTGTTCCAAATGATGCAAAAACACTCGGCTGTTTCTCTTTACTTTGCTTTTGCCTTTGCTTAGCTTCTTTCCATTCTTCAGACTCATCAAGTTTTCGTTGCAGATTCCACGCGATAAACGCCACAATGAACAACGAACCAAAAATAAGTCGGCTACTGAATACATCAAAAGATTCAACACTGGCATCATTTCCTATAAAGAATGCTGCTATTTTTTTCACATAACCGAACAAAACACCGGCTGAAGCATCACCTTTGCCTGGCGCGAGCAACATTCCTAAAATTAAAATAATGGTTGGCCCCACACCCCAAGCAAACTGAGAAATACCCATATTGCGTCCACGATTTCTAACTTCTGAATTTTCAGAAATATAAGTCCATGACGCAGGAACACCAGCTCCTACGGATATACCCGTGATTAAAAACCCTGTCAATAACATCGGGAAATTTACAGTGAACATGATTATGGCTACCCCCAACATATATACAAGCATATTGTATGTATAAATGGTTTTCCGCCCATATTTATCCGCCAAAAAGCCACCTATAATCGCACCAATAGCAGCACCGAAAGCATTGGCACTAATTGCATTAAGTAAACCGAGGCTGCCCTCTGTAAGTCCGAGATAATTTTGCCAAAGTGTTAACCCACTTGCCCCAGCTACAATGGCACCCGCATCTAAATAATTAGTAAGTGATACCGTTATTGTACTTTTTAAACTTCCTTTTTGTTGTTCCATATTTTTTTGTGGTATTTTAAAGTAATTCTTTTTGGGCATCTTCCCAACATTCCTGAATAATCTCTTTATACAATAACGCTTGCTGCCAACGATCACCTTCTTCTTGTTCGGTTCCTTTTGCGTTTACAACAGTTCTTTCGTAAAATATTTCGGCTTTAAGCAATTCTACCGTAAAACAAATATAGTCTCCCGGTTTCGCAGACTTTAAAAAGCCTAAAAACGAACGTTTCCACATTTCTTTAAAATGCTGAACATAACTATCGTTTTTATCTTTTACATCAACTTGTATACAACCCGGATTTCCTATTCTGCCATGCATAAAACGCACCCGGTCGAACACTGGCTGAATGAATTCCCACTTATTTTCGATACCGCCATACACCATTTCCTGTCCGGTATACCAATGTGAAAAATCGCCATTAAAGCGAACATCGGGGAAACGTTTAGTCAGTTCCACCGTTCTGAATAAATCTTGTGTTATTGTAGCACGATGCGTTTCGATGTAAATAGGAAAGTTGAATTTTTCTGATTTTTCCATCACATAACGTACCAATTCATCCATTTCCTTATCAGATTCCATACCCCACCCTAAATGGATACTGGCGCAGTTATAATTTCCACTTTTCCAAATAGGCATCAAGTCGTCCAAATCACCCACTTCATTAATTCGGGCATGTGCAGTTAATTCTAAATTGAACTCTTCACACAGTTTTGGGTCGCCATCTTGAATACCCTTAAAACCTGCTTTGGCAATAGCTTCGTGTTTTTCCCTATCACTTCCTTTTGGTCCCGTTGAAATTGCAGGTAAGTCTTCACAGGTTCCGTAATTTATATCGATACGTAATGATGGTGCATTATTACTACCATCGTTGGTATTCTTTATCATTCTATTATAAATTTAATTTTATTTCTACTAGTTTCCGTTAAAGTATATATATAAACATATCATTGTTACAATGAGCGCTGCCCATAATATTTTTACTTTAGGAGCTACTTTGGTTAAGTTACTAAAATCCAATGTTGATTTAAATGGTTTACTTCTTTTATCCAACAAACTGATAACAACAATTACAGCCGACAAGAAAACAAAAATGTAAAATGACAGTAATAAAAAGTGCGGCCAGATTTTTACTGCGCTTTCAGGGTCGTTTGGAAACACCCATAAATATAGAATTCCGACTGTCAAACTAAATAAGGTTCCAAAAACCAAAATGCTGTTAGCCGCTTTGGCAGTTGTTTTTTTCCAAAGAACACCAAACAAAAATACCACCGACATAGGCGGAGCGATAAAACCTAAAACTGATTGAAATACGTCAAATAGATTTAATCCTTTAATACTATCGATGGCCAACGTAATGAAAATAGACAAAATAGCTCCTACCACCGTCACTATGTGCCCTACCTTCACAATACGCTTTTGACTTGCTTTAGGTTGAAATTTCTTTACATAAACATCCATGGTAAAAACCGTACTCAAAGCATTTAAGGATGAATCGATGGTGCTAACTAAGGCGGCAATTAAAACAGCCATAACCAATCCTTTCATTCCTGTTGGAAATAACTCGGTTACCATAGTCATGTATGCTGCATCTGGGTTTCCTAAATTTGGAAACAGTACAAAACACATAATACCCGGTAGAATAAATAAAGGGACATCAATGATTTTCAACCATGCCGTAAAATTAGCTCCCAACTGCCCTTCTTTTAAATTTTTTGCACCCAAAACCGATTGTACCATAGATTGGTCGGTACACCAAAACCAAACTCCCATAACTGGATACCCTAAAAGAATAGCGGTCCATGGGTAATTGGCATCATCACCGGGCAAAAATAAATTCCAGTAATTTGATGGTGTTTCGTTCACTAATTGACCAAAACCACCCACTCTGTCTAATCCTACCCACATCAGTGCAAATGACACTACAATAAGCAGCACCATTTGAATAACATTCGTATAAACTATAGTTTTTAAACCGCCTGCTAAAGTGAAAAATCCCGCTATCAATAAAAGGACTATTACTGATAACCACATAGGTAAATTAAGAATTTGTTGAATTAAAACACCGCCAGCAAACAACGTTAGTGATAGCCAACTAAGCAATATGGTAACTATAGTGTACCATGCTAATATATTTTGAGTTGAATTACCAAAGCGCTTACCCATAAATTCTGGTAGCGTTTGCACTCTTGCTCCTAAATATCTGGGTGCAAAAACCACAGCTAATAAGAGAATAAATATGAAGGCGTACCAAGAAAAATTTCCTGCAACAATACCAGTTGTGTAACCAATACTAGCATTGGCAATAAGCATAGAAGGACCTACATTGGTTCCCCACATATTAAAGCCTATACTTTTCCAACTTAATGAGTTGCCTGCCAAAAAGTAATTTTCGTCGGCACCTCTTTTATTTCTTAAACTAAACCATGCTCCCAAGCCCACTAAAACTATTAAATAAATGCCTACAACGGCAAAATCAAGGATATCTAATTGGTCGTATATATTCATGTTAAAACGCTTATTTTTTTGGTTAGTTTGGTTGTGGTATTGGCTGTTGGTATTTAAAAAAGCAAATACCCAAAATATGTTAAACAAAATATTTTGGGTACTTTAAAACTGCACTAATATGCACTAATTTTTTCACCTTCTTTTATGAAAGGCTCTGCCCAATACAATGGTTCGTTATCACTCTTCAATATAGGTTCGGCTGAATATTGAATTAAAAGTACACGCCTTGATTTATTTGTTGAATTAGAACCACTTCTATGGAAACACGTGCTTGAAAACAATGCCACATCACCTGCATTTAAAATTGCTGGGATACCTGGATTATCTCCAAAATAGCCAATTTTATCGTTGGTTCCTTCCTGCAAAACGTGATCAATTCTCTTCTCGGTTCCTGCTTCTTTGTATGGCAATAAATAAACTGTTCCGTTTTCTTCGGTAACATCATCCAACGGGCACCAAACAGACAGATAAGGTTTATGGTCAAAATCTAAATACCCAGAATCTTGATGCCAAGAGAAGGTCATGCCTTTATCTGCTGCTTTTACAACAAATTGCTCTAAAAACAAGTATACTTCTTCACCAAGAACCTTACGTGTAATTTCCTCTAATTCATTACCAAAAATAAGGTCTTGCATGGTTTTACTGTCTTTATAGCGCAGGGCTATAAAGTAGCGTTTTCCTTTGTGGTTAATTTCATCAACCTCAACCCCTTTTTTGTCCATTTCGTCATCTTTTTCCTTAATGAATCTTTGACATTCGTCTCGTAAACGCTCAATAAGTTCTTGAGGAATTACGTTTTTTACAATGCAAAACCCATCTTCTTTAAACTGGGCTAATTGCTCATCGGTTATAACTGCACTCATTTTTATTAGTTTTTAGTTAATAATATAATTGGTATTCTAATTTATGAAACCTAAATGTTCCCAGATTCCTTTAAAATTATGGTCTATTTTCAATATTATTGTTTTTTCTAAATCCATATCGTCTGTACAATTAACGTGCTCTGGATAAAGAGGAATTTCAGCACCTTCAACTATCCAAACAGGCATGTCTTTCATCGCTGCTTCAAAATTGCTTAGCCATTGGCCTCCTTTGGTTTTTTCACCTGTAAAAAAGTTAACCCAATTGCCCTCGGGTAAATAAACGTCTCTTTTGTTTTCTGAATTCATCATAGGGGCTACCAAAAAGTCATCACCAAAACAATATTGATCATCGATATGCCATGCCATTTTATCTTTAGGGTAATGCATTAACAAAGCCCGGATAACCGGAAAACCTGAAGATATTGTTTTTTCACTTTCCTTTAAAATATATGGAAGCAATGCATAGCGAAGTTTCCACCATTTTCTAACTATTGGAGCAATATTTGGGTAATAATACGGCTCGCGTTTAGAAGTGCCATGATAGCGGATATGCGAGGTGAAAACCCCAAATTGGGTCCATCGCACATATAAATCGTCTGGAATTACAGAATTCATAAAATTAGGCACACCATGAAAACCTGGTATATCATGGCTCCAAAAACCAAAGCCAGATAAGCCTAAATGCAAGCCTCCTTTTAACGACCCGGCCATACCATCCCATGAAGCTGCGGCATCGCCTCCCCAATGTATAGGGTAACGTTGGCAACCACTCCATCCAGCACGAGCCCAAATGATACCATCGCCAGTGACTTCTTTTGTTACTTCAAATGCAGCTTTTTGATATAATAAAGCATAAAGATTGTTGAGTTTCTCTGGCGACATATTGTAGTAATTGGCATCCAAATGAATTTCTTCACCAAAGTCCGTCTTTATACAAGTTACACCCATTTCCAGAAGTTCTCGCAATAAACCCTTATACCATTCTACGGCCTTCGGATAGGTGAAATCAATGCTTCCTGCATAATCTAGATTACTAAAATTAGAACCACCGCCCATTACTTCAGCATTTAATTTTCCGATATAGTTATTTGCTTTGGCTTCTTCGTACTGTTCGGCATCCTCAGATATATAAGGCATTTGCCATAAACTTACGCGATATCCATTTTTCTTTAAGTTTGAAACAAAACTTTTAGGGTCTGGAAAACGTTCAGCATTAAATTTCCATTCACACAACCAATCCGTTTTAAACCAGCCTGTATCTAAATGAATTACATCGCAAGGGTAATCTTCCTCTCGTAATCTATCGCAAATGGTATTCACTTCTTCTTCTGAAAAGTATGTCATTCTACTCATCCAAATGCCATAACTCCAAAGTGGTGGCATCGTAGGGAACCCTGTAATTTTTTTATATTGATGAATAATTTTATCTGGAGTATCATCTCCAATTAAAAACATATCAAGTACTGGTTCTTCTGTTAGCAATTGAACCGACCTGGTTGAAAAATCGGCCATTGAAAACTTACAATAAGTAGACGTGTGCAAAAACAGACCGTACATTTCACTGGACAAATAAAACGGAATGTTTTTGTAAGTCCGCTTGTTATTTACACCTTGCCCGTCCTGGTTTTTCATTTGAAAGGTGTTACCAGACAAATCCATTTTACTAAAGCGTTCTCCCGTACCAACAAATTTTTCATCAGGTTTGGCATGAAATGAAATGGAAGCTTTACTGGGTTTACCGTGTTGCTCTACAAACGATAAACACATAGCATCCATTCTACCAGGAAAAAATTGATCGTATGTACTTACTTTTATTTCTTTTTTTCCATCAGGGTAAAATGTGGCTTGCATAGACTCTTCAGGACTAGGCAACAAATCGCTCCAATAATCAATTTCAGGATTTGATAAATCGAAAATTGCTCGTGTTACTCCGTTAGAATCTTTAACTTTCCATTCACTTTCAAGCTTCTCGATATTCAATTTCATTTCTTTAATATCGTTGGCCATCTCAATCATAGGAGATGTTTCTTCTATTTCCTTTTCAAAGCCTATACTTACTCTTAGAATCTTATCGCTAAACGCCCTAACAAAAAGGTAAAAATCCTTTCGCGGTACACTTTCATCTGGTGTAATTTCGTTGGATAATAATTGGCATTGGAATGGCACCGTCAACACCACACCCAAGCCCGATATAGAAATATCGGTGGGCTTACATGCTTTCCAAAGTTTTGAAACGCCTTCTTCTAAAGAAAGGTCGGTGTTAAAATCTAGAAAGTCATAAAACTGATGGTTAGTTTGCTTCATTTAGTTTAATTTGTCTAAAAAGACCCAGGTTTCGTCAGGATTCGTTCCTTCAATTCCTGTTTGATATTTTTGCATTAACGCATTCCAATCGTTAACACGTGGGTTATTCTCCGTTGTTTTTGGATTTAATTTATCTAAGTTTTCTCCTTTAGGAATACTGATTACCAACATGAGTTGCCTACCATTTTTAAACACCTGTAATTGCTGGAAATTGGCGTTACAGAAGCCTTGAGCTACCTCGGGCCACTCTTCAAATTGAGTTTGGTGGTATTGCAAATATTCGTTTTGTAAATTTTTGTCTTCTACCAAATTTGCCGTTAAAAGTATGTGCTCCCACTCACTAGCTAGTTGGTTATCTTCACATCTTTCAGATTTACTGTAATTATAAATAGGAGTATTGTAAATCTTTATTTTAGCTTTTGGATATACGAGAGCCAATTCGTTTTTTAAATGCTCGATATGATTCAATTTGGCATATAAAACAGTGTGGTTTTTCCATTGATATAGCTGCGCATCAATAACACCATTAGTTTTTGCAATCTTTTTTATTTCAACTGAATCGAAACCTTTACCAATTAATTCTACCGCTGCAAAATGTGGCACCTCCTCCATAGGCCAATCGCTATCTACAACCATTTCTTTTAAAAGGTTTTTGTACGGACTACGAATTCCTGCATTTTGCTTTATAGAATCATTTACAAAAGCGTTGTTGTTTGTCCATAAGTTATTAGGTCCATTAGCATTTTGCAAAAACTTTTCAGCTGGAACCCAATTATCTTTTACCGTAAAATATGCCGACCCTTCGTCGGTGTACAAATAAAACCAATGGTACGGGTCGTGTGCATAAGGATTAAAATAAATGCTGTCAATTACATTTTCCTTTATAACACTTCCTGGTTGAGCTGATAGCGTATAAATACCGGCTGTATCATACAAATGCTTTCCGTAATGGTGAATATTGTTGGCAATGACTTTATTGCCCGACATGGCATTTATGGATTTGGTCCATCCCCAGCCTAACCCAATTCCCGTATAGGACACTTCGGAAATTTCATTGTGGGCAATCATAATATTTTTTACAAACCCAGCACTAATACCAACACATCCCCAGTCTTCATTGGTAACATCAGTAATAAGGTTATCCACAATAGTTTCGTTTGTACAAACCTCCCGAACATCTTTAGGGTTATAAGGCAAATGGGTTTCAAATGCTTCTTCTGAAAACACCCCAATATTTATGGCGCTCCCCCCAATATCTTTAAACAAATTCCCTTGAACCAAGTTGTTGCTTGTGCCTTTATTTAAATCTAAACCGGTTGACGATAAATACTGAAATTTACAGTTTTGAAAACGAAGGTTATTAGCAAAATTCACTTCGACGGCTGCTCGAGGCCTTCCTATCCAAGCTTGGTTTTCAAGTCCTGCTTTATCAGGTGTTCCGGGAGTTTTCAACTTATAGGCATCTAAAAGGTACATGCCTGCCTGAATGGGAACATGTCCTTGTTGAGATGGGCGCAACCAATTACTGTACTGAAACGAAATACCTTTAAAATTCACATGACTAACGGGGTAATCAACGGTTCCTTTAATTTCTACCAAAGATTCCAAAACGGGAGCTACTATTTTGACCGAACGTAATTTTTCTCCATTTTGTGGATAATAGTAAATCTTGGCCTTTTCTTTATCCAAATACCATTCCCCTGGTTCATTTAAAAGCGATTTGGCATTATTTAAATAAAACGCTGAATTACCTGTTTTTTCTGAAATCCATGGCGCTGGCCAAGGGTGCTCACTTTGAATACGACTTTCAGGCTGATGGAAATAGAGTTTTGCGCTATCGCCTTTAACCTCCATATCTTTAATCCTAAGATTGGCAATAGCCCACCACTGCTGAATGAACATTTCCATTCCTGGTTCGAAGTTTACCGATTTATCTTTAAAGGGAATCCAACAGGTTTGAGATGTTTTATCCCATGACAAAATCCGGTCCATTTTATCACCCGAAGTGCTTTTTGCTCTTGTAGCCTTCTTCTCGTTTACCCAAAGCTGTCTAAAATCCAAAAGATTACCTGCTTTTTTGGGGGCATCGGCCACCCAAACCACTTCTGGATTTAAACCACTTACCTGACTTGCTTTTTTCCAGCCAGTGATTTCTACCCCTCCATTTATTACCACCAAGGCATTACCATCTGCCTCAATAGTTGTTGGGCTTGTGGCAGTTCCTGAATCTTCCGGTCTAATAAAAATAGGCTCTTCAAGATTGTAATTACCGCCCTTTAAAACAATGCGGATACCGTTAGTTATTTTAGGGCTATTTAGCCTTCGCATATTCCTGGCTTTCCTCAAAGCCATATTTACAGTAGCAACTGGACTTTCCTTGGATCCGGAATTAGTATCTATTCCGTTGTTACTAACCCATATTTCTTGTGCGCTGCTTGAAAAAGCAACAGATAAAAGAAACAGGTAAATGGTTAACTTAAAATTGTTATTTATCCTCATTCTAATGCCTAAAAATTATAGTCAGTTGGTTTTTATTTCGTTCAACATGAACCTTGTTAAAAAACAAGCTAAGTAATTTAATAAATTACAGTTGAAAAAAATGGTTTTTGAAACAAAATCACACCTAAATTGGTGCAAAACGGACGAAATAATTCGTGCCCATTGTTACAATCAGCTAATATTTGCAATTTAACCCAAAAACAATGTTATTTTTAAGCGTCGGTCAATTTTATAAAGACCATCATTATAAGCCGTATTCTAAATTGATATCGGCAATTTTAACGGGCTTTCCGGTTTCCAAACTTCTTTCCATAGCCTGCAATAAAGCGACAGTACCTATCCCTTCCTCCATATTAGGATAAGCTGTATAGTTTTGCTCAATGCTGTCAACAAAATACTCTAGATAATTTTGGTATTCACCGGCATGATGAGATTGCCCTTCAAAACGGTAGTAATATTTAAGTTTTTCGTCGCCCCAGTACACTATTTTTTCTTCCCCATCCTTTGAAGTAAGCGAATAGCGCAGCTCATGGTAATCGGCTTGACTTGCGCCGAGTGTTCCTCGTAAAATACAACTCAATGGACTATCACGCTTTGTTGGTTGGGTTGGTGATGAATATACCCCACTAACTCTTGCTATATGTCCGTTTTTAGCCTTGAAGATAAAATGCATAGTATCCTCATTTTTCAACCCCGCTTGGCTTCCAGTTTGGCTAATCATACCATATCCCATTACCTCTTCAATATCCTTTAAATACCACCGTACGAAATCCACTGGGTGACTCAATCCTCCATAAAGCCATTTAAATGAATTTAACAACGCCCAATCTTTCTTTAAAAACCAGCGATTATCTGCATGATAATGAGCTTCAACCGTTATTAAATCACCTATATCACCTTTATCAAAATCCTTTCTTTGGCGTTTCATAGGTTCTGAAAAACGTGAACTCTGACCAATAAAAACCTTTTTGTCTACTTTATTGGATAAATCTAAAAGCTCTCTGGCATTTGCCAAATCGTCAATAAAAGGTTTTGTGCAAACAACATGTTTACCATGTATTAAGGCCTGCTTAACATGCTCGGCATGCAGATGATCTGGAGTATAAATAGCAACTATATCTATTGAATCATCTCCTAAAATATCGTGGTAATTAGTAGTCCATTTGTTAAAACCGAATTCTTTAGCGCGTAATCTACAAAGTTCTTCGCTTAAATCGCACACCTTTACTAGTTCTAATTTCTTACTCTCTAAGGCGGCCGACATAGTGCTACGCCCCTCTCCAAGACCTAGTATAGCAATGTTTAACATAGTTTTTTGTTTAGTTGAATATGAAAATTTTCACCACACATTATAGAATGTAGAAGTGGTAATTATTTAAACATAAAATTAACATTTTTACATTTTAATTATATTAATTTTATGCGATGGTCAATTTTATAAATTCTCTTTTGTTAAATAGATTTTTTTGATTATCATCGCATAAAACTTAACCCTTTTCAAACTAATTTTTTATCAAGAAAAAACCACTTTTAGTGCGTGTAAAACAAATAATAAAATGAGCAAACCTGGCATTTGGTGGCACAAAGACAATCCTGGACCTTTAGAAAATCTGCCTTTCATTATTCAGTTTGGTAGTATGAAGTTTTCAAAAGTACAATTGGATGAAACCATGCGTCCGCATTTTAATGACGGAATTGAAATTCATTTTGTAAATAGTGGTAAGTATAAATGGGTTGTAGATGATAGAGAAGTAGAATTATTACCTGATAATTTGTGTGTTACGGCACCATGGCAACTTAACGGAAGCCCAACGGGAAAAATGGATATTGGGCAAATAAACTGGATTGTCATCAAGCCTAAAAAATATACAAAGAACAGCCCACTCGATTTAGGGTCTTGGACAAAACTTTCCAGTAAGCTTCAAGAAAGTTTAGGGGCAATGATTGCTGATGATGATAATTTGGTGATTGAAAAAGCAAAACTTTTTAAAAAATACTTTGTTGAGCTTGAAAATGAATTACTCAATCAAGAACCTGGCTTTGAAATAATGGTTAGAAATATTATTGAGAACTTCTTTATTGACCTACATAGAAACCTGTCATTTAGAAAGCAAAAAATATATGAGGAGAACAACTTCATAGACAACCTTACTCAACTTGTTATGAAAGATTTGAACAAAAAATGGATAATTGACGATCTTGCTTACAAATTTGGAATGGGAAAAACCAAGTTTACTTACGAAGTAAAAAACCTAACTGGCTATCCGCCTAACAGTTTTATAATCAACCTAAAAATAGAAAAGGCCATTGATATGATTATGAAAGACGAATCGAGCATGTCTGACATAGCCTATGCTTGTGGCTTTTCTTCACTTCAGCATTTTACCTCAACTTTTTCTCAGCGAATTGGCATTAGCCCTGGTAAATACAAAACGCACAAGAAATAACAGTCGCTTCACTGTATTGTTAATCTTTTTAGGCAAATAATACTCTTAGTTTTTATTTTTACATTATAGCTTAGTTAATTTCATTTTTGCAAACCATAACCTATACCCTATTTACCTTTAAATTAAGGCTAAATAGCGTGATCCGTTTTTGGGGTGTTCAATACTTTTGGACTAATAAGTTGCTGGTCTTCTAAAACAGCCATAACAAGATTAACGTAATTGTTGATAGTCTCGTTTATCGATTTTGGGTCTACAATATCAATATAGCCTTTCCATATAAGTTCCCTATCTTTTGTTGGACAGATACAATACATTGAAGTTTCAGCATGATAAACCGTGTATTCATTGTAATAATCGGGGTTATAATATGCATCTTGATATTTTAAATAATCTTCACTAAACCTTTTATATGTTTCATCATAGCCATCATAATTTTCCTTATACGCGATTACGTCTTCTACACCAATTACTTTTGTAAATAAAATGGTGTCAAAACCATTAGACAGAAGCTTGTTTTCTAATTTTTTAAGATTTTCCTCTGTTTTCTCTTTTGTAGAAAATGAGTCGTCAAAAAATTCAAGACTCGTTACAGATTCTATTCCCCTCTCCGTAAATTCTGTTTTCAAATAATTTTCAAACTGCTTTCTAGCATTAGAATTAGAAGTCATACCTACCAACAAAACCTTATTGGGACTATATGAATCTATATCTGGATTTTTCCAGTTTTCAACTAGTTCCGTTGTTGAACAGCCTGATAGAAATATTATAACAATTATGAATTTAAATAGTTTCATTATATTTTTTATTGAAGCAACCGTCTTTGTTTACCCTCTTTTATAATATTTTTTACAAGTTCGAATAATTGTGATTTTAACATCCTGTAGTTTTCTGTAAACCTAGTTACTTTAGTTATAAGTTCTACGTGCTCGTTTTTATAAGCATCCTCTTTTTCCAATTGGTCCTTGCCATCAACCATAACTTTCAATTCTTTTTCATGTTTCAACACTTCTTTTAATAAAGTTTCGGTTTCCCTTTGTGAATCACTTAAACGTGCTACTATTTTTTTACTTTCTGAAAAGTGTGAAGAATCTATAAGTTGGAGTGTGTATGATTTGACCAAATCATCAAAAAACAATTGTTCATCTTTAATAAAATTCAATTCAGATAACCACTTAAGCGAATCATTATGCATAATTTCTGCGCTTAACCATGGTTGGTATTTTATGTTAATTTCTTTCGTTTTCATATTTATCTGCTTAAAATTCATGAAAAGCAGAAAGCACCGTGAGCGCAAAGCACCTTCTGCTTTAATCAACCTTTATTCTACCTCAATTACTTTTTTAGGAGTTTCTTTTTCTAACGACTCTTCTTTTTTAAGTAGTTTAAGTTTTAGGACACCATTTTTATAAACGGCTTTCAATTCTTGGTTTAAATCTACAGTCGGCGGAAGAACAATAGATTTTTCAAAGGATTGATAGTTGAATTCCTTGCGAGAATATCCATTTTCATTTTCCTCTTCTTCCTCTGTTTCTTTTTGTGCACAAACATGAAGCACATCGTCTTTAATAAAAACCTCAAAGTCCGACTTATTAAAACTAGGCGCGGCAAACTCAATTACAAAGTCTTTTTCATGTTCCTGAATATTCATTGCCGGCATCATACTGTCTTCTTCTAAAAAGTCATCATTAAAAATATCATCAAACTCCATTAATTTATTTAATCTTGAGTTAAATAGTCTACTTCCCCATGGTTTTAAAATATTAGTGTTCCACGGTGTTGGTAATTGGTTCTCAAATGGAGACAACCTATTACGTTTTCTGTGTTTTGTTAGTGTTTTCATAACATCGTACATTTTGGGTTAAACTAAATTTTTTCAAGTATAATGTATTAATTCAAAAAGTAACATACAATGATATATATCAGTTACTTAAAAATATTTTTAGTGTTTTTCACATCATAAAATCACTTTTTCTACGTCTGATAATTTAGGGATTTTAACCTGCCAATTATAGGTATCTGTTAGCTTAAGCCTAAAAGCATCTAAAGCATTTGGCTCTCCATGAACCAAGAAAACCGTTTCCGGAATATTTTTTATGTTCTGCAACCAATCCATAAGGTCATTTTGATCGGCATGTGCCGAAAGACTTTCAATACTGTGGATGGTTGCTTTAACGGGGTAATATTTTCCAAAAAACCTAATTTCGTGAGCCCCCTCTTGCAACTGCCGTCCTCTGGTGCCTTCGGCTTGATAACCAACTAACAAAACGTTAGTGGAGGGCTCATCAATAAGCTGCTGCAAATAAGTAAGCACACGACCACCAGTTACCATGCCACTTCCAGCTATTATTATTTTGGAACGCTTGTCGTCAATCGTTTCCCATGTTTCTCGATAAGATTGCACAATATTTACATGGTTGCACATGGCTTTGTAATCTGCCATTGACAGTTTGTGCCACTTTGGGTAACGTTGGAAAACCTCTAAAACATTATTGCCCATAGGGCTGTCAATAAATATGGGGATATTCGGAATTTTATTTTTCTTGTAAAGATTCCAAAGGAGGTACATGAGGGTCTGTAAACGTTCTACTGCAAAACTTGGGATAATGAGATTTCCTTTTTTAATAATAGTTTCTTTTACAAGTCGAGATAATATGTCTTCAATGTCTTCTTGCGGATGCAGTTTGTTCCCATAAGTGCTTTCTAAAAACAAAAAATCTGCCCATTCTGGTTTTTTGGGGTCATCGAGTAAATAATCATCCTTTCTGCCAATATCGCCCGAGAACACAAATCGTTTTCCGATAATATCCAATTCAATAAATGTAGCCCCTATTATATGACCATTATACTGAAAACGACAGGATATGTTCTTGGATATAGCTATCCATTTATCTGGCATTTCCACTTGAAACTGGCCTATAGTTTTTTCAGCTTCAAACTTAGTATAGAAAGGCAATGCTGGGTTGTGTTTGGTGTATTTCTCATCATTTGCTTTTTTGGCTTCTTCTTCATGTATTTTGGCACTATCTTTTAAAATAATTTCTGCAATGGCCAATGTAGGGGCTGTTCCCATTATTTTTCCTGTAAAACCTTGCTTTAGCAATCGAGGCAAATAACCAACATGGTCCAAATGGCCATGTGTTAGCAATACAACATCAATGGCCTCAACATCAACGGGTAAATCTTCCCAGTTAAGCTCTCTTAGTTGCTTTAAACCTTGAAACATTCCACAATCTATTAATATGTTTTTCTCTGAAGTTTCAATAAGAAATTTAGAGCCCGTTACAACTCCCGAAGCACCTAGAAAGTTTATTTTACAAAAATTGTCCATGGGTTTTAGCTATTGCATAGCATTTTTATTTCATTCAAAATTTTTTCTTTTCTAGTTTCTGAAACCCCAAGATGATCTAAATAAAAAACATCACCTATCAATTCTCTGCACAGTACAACTTCCCTACTTAATAGAAATTGTTTTTCTCTATTTGTTAGCAAAGTAGAAACTGTAATTGGGTAAAGGCCTAAGCGATCAATGCGGTCTTTTAGACCATCATTTTCTGGGTAATCCCAACTAAGCAAGTATAGATTAGCACAACTTCCATACTTAATGGCATCTTCAGTAAAACGGGTATTGGTAACCACCCACCCCTTTGTTAGCGTCGATTCATTTTCTGGATTAGTTTGCCATTGCGCTTTAATGTCCGTGTAACGTGAATTTATATAAAGTGGAATTTTTACATTGCACTTTAAACCTTCTTCATTGTGAAATTTACATTCTATAACTGTAGTCTCGTTATTTTTATGGGCAACAACATCTACTTCGTGCGCTACGCATTGACCCTGCAAAATTTGACCTACCTGCGTGTTATAACCAGAGTATTTTAAAATAGCACTTACAAAACGCTCAAAAGGAAATCCGGTAGGGCCCAACTCATAAATCGCTTTTTTAAGCTTATACTTTGAGGCTAGGTAACTTTTTTTCTTTTTTAGTAATGCAAATGCCCTATTATAGATTTCTTTGGTAGATATGCCTTGATACAATTCTTCTCTAACTTTATCAATAATCTGGTTAACCGTTGTTTCGTCTGCACTTGTACGTTTTAAGGAGGCCTTTAACTTACCTAGAGAAAACTTTACCTTTTCACCTGAAGACTTAATAATATCAATAGTACTGGGTTTCATAATCGGTATTTAAATATTTAAAAATAAGTCTGAAATTGAAAAAATCAATTTCTTAGGTCATGCATTACCAGCAAGGGCACTTTAGAGTCTCCCCCCATTTTCTTTGCCAAAGGATTTGTTAATATACTTTCAAAAAAGCTGTGCTTTTTATTTATAAAAGCGACCATATCGCTATCTCTGCTTTCTACAAAACAGTTTATAGCTGTTGGTATTTCTGTGTTACTAATTGTATGGAAGGTATGAGGAACACGATTAAAATATTCTTTTAAAAGCGCTTTATTACTAAGTTGCTGATCACTCAATTTATTTTCTTCTGAAATGTGCAGCACCCTAATGGCAGCATTACAATGATTAGTCAAATCAATTAAATAGTCAAGCTCTTTTCTTTTTAAATGGGTTTTATAACTTGTTGGGAATACAATTTCTTTTGGCAAGTTATGCTTTGCCAACTCTGGCACGACTATTACTGGACAATTCCTAACTTTTTCCATAACCATAATGGCCACACCACCAAATATTCTTGATTTTGATGCGGTTTTACCCTTGGTTCCCATAACAATCAAATCGATGTCTTTTTCTTCTACCACATTTTTAATAGCATCAACAGCGTGCGCATTAACTGAAACCGTTTCAAAATGATGTTTTGGGTTACCATAGTCTCTAAAAGCCAACATGTCTAATACCCTGGCCAAGCCGTTTTCCGACTCCAATTTGGCTGTTTCATACAATTCGCTTCCTGGTTCGGTACTAATTAAACCCTTTATAGCATGGCCAACCACCGAAAATGAATTTAAAACATAAAAGTCGCAATGCTCCTTTACGAATAATTTTAAAGCATAACCTATAGCTTGCCATGCATTTTTGGAAAAGTCGGTCGGCAATAATACTTTACGCTTCATGATATTTAGTTTTTCATGATTATTCAACTATAAACCAACTTATTGAAACAGTAAAATCTATATTAGTTTAGAGTTCATTCGGGAATGACCAAAAATGGAATTTTGGTTTGAAACCCTATTTTCTTAATTACTGGTTCATTTAGTATATTTTCAATAAAACTGTGCTTGTAGTTTACCATAACTAAAATATTAACATTCAATTCTTCAACAAAATCATGTATCTCCACTGCCTTTTTTGCGTAATTAGGCATCCAATGTAAACTGTACTGATAATCGCTTAAAGCATTTTGTAACGCCTTTAAATTATGGTTTTGAACCTCATTGAGCTCGTCATTATCGTGAATGTGCACCACCCTTATTTTAGAATTGTACAAATCTGCCAATTCTTTTATTGGTCCTAATTCTATCTCATTATAAAAGCGGTTGTAATCTGTTGGAAAGGCTATTTGCGAAGGTACTATGAAATCATAATCTTCTGGCACAATCAAAACAGGACATATTTTTAGTGTTTTTGCAATGTGAACCGTATTGGTACCAAAAAAATATTCTTTTGCTCCAGTCGCTCCTTTGGTTCCCATAACAACGAAATCGATAGATCTCTGTCTTACCACTTTTTTCACGGCTTCTTCTAGCTCATCGGTGCTCAATATTATTTGAAAATCGTGATTTGCATTGGCGTTGGATGTTTCAGCTAGGTTTTTTAGATCTGCCAACTCTTTAAAGGCTTCATCCTTCATAGTATTCAACAATTTATTTGAAAGATTGGAGAGCATGGAAACCCTAATGTAAGTGGAATTTAAAAAATAGAACGTACACACTTCATCCTCAAATAGTTTCAGGGCATAAACCGTAGCATTCCATGCGTTATCTGAAAAATCTGTTGGCAATAAAATATGACGTGACATGGTTTTAAGTTTTATAAGATTTAGTAGGAATGACCAAAAATGGAATATTTAAATGAAAGCCGATATGGCTAATCGTGGATTTGAAAAACAAATTCTCGAAAAACGAATGTTTATTATTAATCATAACCAACAAGTTCACCTTGGTCTTTAACTGAAAATTAGTTATGGCTTCAGGTACATCTTGGTTGCTTATACTGTGATACAAATGTGTGCTTTTGGAAAAGTATTTTTCTAATATTTCTTTGTTTTCCTTTTGTGTATCTGACAAATCATAACCATAGGATGCATTTAATATATTAATACGTGAATTGAAAAAGGATACTACATCAATTAGCGGTATTAAATGATGTTCTTTATATTCTATTTCATAATCTGTTGGAAACAAAACTTCGCTTGGCCTTTCAAAATAAAAACCATCTGGTATTGCTATTATAGGGCATTTCACATTATTAATTACATGGACGGTATTAGACCCCAATAATACCTCTGTAACTCCAGAAGCTCCTTTGGTACCCATGACCACATAATCTATGTTCTTTTCTTCAACAAGATTATTTATCTCCATTACTAAGGTATTGAATGCGGCTATACTCTCAACAGAATGTTTAGTGTTGTTAAAAGTTTTTTTTATCTTATTTTCAAAATCATTCAATTGTTTTAATACACTTTCGCGGATGGCATCTTCCAAACCAAACTGAGCCGGACTAACCAACAAGTATTCTACATGGTAAACCGCGGGTGTATAGGTATGTAACAAAAAGAATTTGCAATCTTCATTTTGAAAAAATTTTAATGCATATTCTATAGCATTCCATGAATTATCTGAAAAATCGGTGGGTAGCAGTATATTTTTCATTGTATTGTATTTTTAAACTCTTACCAATTTATAAAATCATTACTGTTTATAAAATGACATTAGTCACTTTTGGTGGCATGTTATCATAGTTTTTATCAATTTATTTATGCCATAATTGAGACTTTTTTAGATAAGCAAAAGCACAGTCAACTTATGGGCTTCTGCTGAAAAACCATACATAAAAGGATACAAATATCACCGCTACACAAAAACTTAAATAACCTGTTGCCTGTTGCCTGATTAATATCATAAACACATAGCCAGAAATTATGTAATTTTAATCAATAGAACTTTGGATAAAATGAAAACAAAAAAGAATACTCCAAAGGATTTTTACCAAAATCTAGGAAAGCTCTTTTATGCTATTGCGGCAGCTGATGGCAAAGTAGAGGAAGTAGAATTTAGAGAGTTAAAAAAGTTAGCAAAAAACCAATGGCAGCAAGTGGATTGTATTGACGAATCTGAAGAGGAATTTCACGAAACAGAACTAATTTTCGAGTATTTAAACACTAAAGATTATAACGCAGAAAAGTGTTTTAGTGATTTTGTTGAATTCAAGAATGAGAATCCTATTTTATTTACCCAAGACGTTAAAAAACTTATTTTAAAAACCGCGAGCGCCATTGCAAATTCTTTTTCAAGTTTAAACAAATCGGAATTGATTATGCTAGCAAAGCTCGATATTGAATTTAAAAAATGATATCGCAACCTTTATAAATCCAAACCTATGAGTATTCATATAGAAGCCAAAAAAAAAAAGAACAACCGCAGACGAAAGGGAGACCTCATTTAATATTATGATAAAAATTGCTTTGAATACACTTTAAATTTATTTTAACGGATGCAAAAACAGTACTCTACATAAACTATAATATGAAATTTTTCAGTTTTATAATACTAATTTTTATAGCGATGTCCTGCTCAGGTAAGCAGGATAAAATATTACCAGAGCAAAGAAGCTTAACAGAATCTGTTTATTCCTCAGTCATTATTCAACCAGATAGTTTATATCAAGTTTATGCCAATGTTGCAGGTATTTTAGATAACAATTTAGTTGAAGAAGGTGATGTGGTTTCAAAAGGAGAATCTCTTATCCAAATAATAAATAGCACACCCGAACTTAACGCTAAAAACGCAAAGCTTACTTTACAATTGGCCAAAGAAAATTATTATGGCAGCTCGGCCATTTTAAGCAGTATTCAAGAAGAAATTATTGCTGCAAAACTAAAATATACCAACGACTCCATAAACTATTTCAGACAAAGAAGTCTTTGGGAACAAGAAATCGGTTCCAAAGCTGTTTACGATACCAAAAAGCTTAATTACCAATTAGCATCGAACAGTTTAAAACTTTTACAAAGTAAATACGACCGAACAAAACATGAGCTCGAAACCGCGGTACAACAAGCGCAAATCAATTACGAAACGGCTTTAATTAGTTCTGAAGATTTTACAATAAAAAGTAAAATTGATGGTAAATTGTATGCATTGTATAAAGAACCGGGGGAAATAGTAACCACAATGGAACCACTTGCTGCTATAGGTAGTGTCAAAAATTTTGTGGTTGAAATGCTGGTTGATGAGGTTGATATTGTTAGAATTTCAAAAATGCAAAAAGTTATCATCCATTTAGATGCCTATAATGGAAAGGTTTTTACAGGGAAAGTTTCCAAGGTTTATCCCAAAAAAGATGAACGCAACCAAACATTTAAGGTTGAAGCTGTTTTTGAAAACCCTCCAGATATTTTATACCCTGGACTATCGGGAGAAGCCAATATCATCATTGACGAAAAAGATAAGGTCCTAACTATTCCCAAGACTTATTTGATTGACGACAACAAAGTAAAAACTGATGACGGGCTAATAACCGTTACAACCGGTTTACAAAACATGGAGCACATTGAAATACTATCGGGCATAACAAAAGATACGCCTATTTACAAACCTACGGAATGATTAATTGGAAGGTCATACTAAGCATTGCCAAAACCCATTTGCTCACTAAATTAAAGCAAACGTCAATAGCCGCTTTAGGCGTAACTTTTGGTATTGGGGCTTACATTACCTTAGTATGTTTCATGACTGGTTTAAATGCCATGCTTGATAATTTAATTCTTAACCAAACGCCCCATATTCATATTTATAACGAGATTGAACCTTCAGAAAAACAACCCGTTACTATGTACGATGGCGTTAAGGGAGGCTTCAATGTGGTACATTCCATAAAACCAAAATTAACTCAGAAAAAAATCCATAATGCTTTACCTATTATTAAATATTTGGAAGAAAACCCAGAGGTCCGGGGAGCGCTTCCACAAGTGAAAACACAAATTTTTTATATCGCTGGCTCCATCGAACTTGGTGGAAATCTAACAGGAATAAATCCCATTGATGAAGCCAGATTGTTTAACATGGATGATTATATCGTTGAAGGTTCTGCAGAAGATTTACACACTTCAGAAAACGGAATTTTATTGGGCATAGGTATAGCTAAAAAAATGTCGTTGAAAGTTGGTGACCGTGTTCAAGTGAGTCCAATTAACGGTGGTATTTTCCCTTTAAGAATTGTTGGACTCTATCAAAGTGGTATTGCCGATTTAGATGCTATTCAAAGCTTTACAAATATAAAAACGATACAACGTATTTTGGGTGAGGCAAACAACTATGTTACCAATTTAAATGTTAAGCTATTCGATATTGAAAAGGCCGTTCCTTTATCAAAAAAAATTGAACAGCAATTCAATTTAACGGCCATCGATATTAAAACTGCCAACGCCCAATTTGAAACAGGAACAACCATTAGAAACTTGATTACATATGCCGTTTCAATAACCTTGCTTATTGTGGCAGGGTTTGGTATATATAATATATTAAACATGCTCATTTATGAAAAAATGAACGATATTGCCATACTAAAAGCCACAGGTTTCTCTGGAAAAGATGTACAGTACATATTTATGAGCCAAGCCATGATTATTGGTTTTGTTGGCGGCACTTTAGGCTTAATTCTTGGATTTGGTTTAGTTAATATTATAGATAATATTCCGTTTAAAACTGAGGCCTTACCAACCGTTGAAACCTATCCCATAAATTTAAATCCCGTGTTTTTTATCATAGGTTTTTCTTTTGCCATGTTATCAACATTTTTGGCGGGCTATCTTCCAGCAAAAAAAGCAAAACGAATAGATCCAGTAAAAATAATAAGAGGCCAATAGTATGAGTACGGTTTTAGAAGCAAGACATATTAACAAATACTTTAAAAAGCCTGTTCTTTTTCATGTTTTAAAGGATATTAATTTCAAAATTGAAAAAGGTGAATTTGCCTCAATTATGGGTAAATCGGGCTGCGGAAAGTCCACATTGCTCTATATTCTTTCAACCATGGATACCGATTACGAAGGCGAGCTTTTTTTAAATAACAAATTGGTTTCAGGCCAAAACAAAAACCATCTTTCACATATCAGGAATAAACATATCGGATTTGTTTTTCAGTTTCATTATTTATTATCTGAATTTTCAGTTTTGGAAAATGTGATGCTACCTGCTAAAAAACTAGCTAAAAAATCAACTGAAGAAATTGAACATAACGCCTACGAAAAACTTAAAATGTTGGATATTGAGCATTTGGCAAAAAAACGAGCATCGAGAGTTTCTGGTGGCGAAAAACAGCGCATAGCCATTGCACGGGCATTAATAAACAATCCCTCTATTATAATGGGCGATGAACCCACAGGTAATTTGGATAGTTATAATTCTCAAAATGTCTTTAATATATTCAAAAGGCTTTGCAAGGAACAAGGCTTATCACTATTAATTGTTACCCACGATAAAGATTTTGCAAAAAAACAGATCGTATCATAAACATGGCAGACGGTGAAATCATGTTATAACATTTCCTTGATGATTAATATCATTTTTTTTATCTTAGAAGGATAGTATCTTTCAGATTAAATTTTTACGAAAATGGCCTTCTTAGACTACTATAAAATTTTAGGGATTGCAAAAAGTGCATCAGAGAGTGATATCAAAAAGGCATATAGAAAATTGGCTCGAAAATATCACCCTGATCTCAACCCCAATGACACTGTTGCCGAAAAAAAATTCAAGGAAATTAACGAAGCCCACGAAGTATTAAGCAACCCGGAAAATCGTAAAAAATACGACCAATATGGCGAGCATTGGCAACATGCTGAAGAATATGAAAAAGCAAAACAACAGCAATCACAACACCAAGGAAGCTACCAAAGCAGCTCTGGCAGATATTCGGCAGAAGATTTCTCTGATTTCTTTCAAAACATGTTTGGTGGTGCATCTCGAGGAACTGGCGGTAGACAGGTTAAATTTAGAGGCCAAGATTTTAATGCCGAACTTCAACTTGACTTAAAAGATGTTTATACAACCCACAAACGTACATTAACCGTTAACGGCAAAAATATTAGAATTACTATTCCTGCCGGAGTTGAAAACGGACAAATCATAAAAATAAAAGGTCACGGAGGAAAAGGTATAAACGGTGGCCCAAATGGCGATTTATTTATTCAGTTTTCAATAGTCAATCATTCAAAATTCAAAAGAGATAAAGCCAATCTTTACGTAACCGTGAATCTAGATATATACAAAGCCTTATTGGGCGGTGAGTTAATGGTTGATACGTTTGACGGAAAAGTAAAACTTAACATAAAACCTGAAACCCAAAATGGCTCTAAAGTAAAACTAAAGGGCAAAGGGTTTCCTGTTTACAAAAAAGAAGGACTATTTGGAGACCTGTATATTACCTACAACCTAAATATACCCACCAAGTTATCAAGTAAAGAGAAAGAATTAATTAAGCAGCTGCAAAAACTACGGTCATGATGGAAACACAAAATTTAATTCCGGTAAAACTGATTTGCAAACATTATAAAATCCCTGTATCCTTTATAAATACTTTACAGGAATTTCAGCTCATAGAATTAACTATTGAAAAAGATGACTTTTTTATCCACAAAACTCAAATAAAGGAGGTTGAAAAAATAGCACGTTTACATTATGACCTTGATATAAATATAGAAGGCATCGATGCTATTTACAATTTACTAAAGCAAGTGGACGACTTAAAACAAGAAATAAGGAGTCTACACAACAGATTAAGACTATACGAAGACTTATAAATAAAATGGAACAACTGAACAATTGGATTATTGAGAACCCCACCTTATACAGTATTTTCAAATTCATACTACTGGTTGGCTTTGTAATGCTTATAATTCAATTTGTTAGGCGATTTTTAAGAAAGCAAGTTGCAGATACATCAATACGGTATAAATCACAGAAAGGGATTGAAATTATTGGATACATTATATTAGTCCTCCTATCGCTTTCATATTTTACGGGTAACATAAAAGATTTTACGCTTGCCATAGGCCTTTTAAGTGCAGGTATTGCATTAACGCTTCAAGAACTTATTTTAAGCGTTGCTGGGTCGCTATACATCTTTATCGTCAAATTGTACAAACCTGGTGATAGAATCGAAATTAACAACATTAAAGGCGATGTTATTGATGTAGACGGCGTTTATACCACTATGATGGAAATTGGAGAATGGGTGAGCAGTGACAACTATAGTGGCCGTATTGTAAAACTAAGCAACGCTTTTGTGTTTAAAGGCCCCATTTACAACTACTCTCAAGATTTTCCATTTATATGGGATGAATTTAACCTTCCCATTAGATATGGTTCTGATGTAGAATTAGCAAAAGCAATTATCATTAAAACTGCCGAAGAAATCCTTTCTGAATTCTCCACCAATTCTGAAGCACAATGGCAATCTGTTGTCAAGAAATATTACATTGAAGATGCCATAGTTGACCCTACATTAGCTATTTCCATAACAGATAATTGGATTCAGTTCAACCTAAGATATATTGTCGATTATAAAAAGCGGCGTTTTACCAAACATGCGTTAAATGATAAAATAAACACAGAAATTGAAAAAACAAACGGTAAAGTAGTTTTAGCATCTTCTACTTTAGAAGTAATAAAACTACCGGAAGTAAAAATAGACCTCAAAACAAAACAATAATTAATATGCTCACCTTTAAAAACTTTAATGTAGCTGATTGGTTTTCGTTTTACAGAATTATAGCAGCGCCAGTATTGGCAGTTTTTATCTTGCTAGACTGGCGTTTGATTTTTGCATTTTTCCTCTCCATCAGTTACGCAACAGATGCTATTGACGGATTCTTAGCTAGAAAATTAAACATTACAAGCCCCAGAGGTTCTCAACTTGATTCTTTCGGTGACCAAATTACCCTAATTATTGGTCTGGCCGGGTTATTTTATTTTGAAACCGAATTTATAAAAACCAATTCTACCCTTATAGGCATTGCGTTCATACCTTATATCGCACAAATGCTAATTGCCTATTTTAAATATGGGAAGGCAACCGCTTTTCATACCTACTTAGCTAAAGCATCAGCTGTAATACAAAGCGTATTTATTCTGTGGTCGCTATTCTTTACACCAGAATATGCACTTTTTTATATCATGATTGCTATGGGCATTTTAGAAACTATCGAAGAAATCTCCCTTATCTTTATGTACGATGAATGGGTTTCTGATGTCAAAAGTATTTTTTGGGCGAAAAAAGATAAAAGGCGAAAAAAATATGATAAAAAATTATAAACTGATTATTATCATTTATTAAAAACATAACTTTTGATAAATTCACTCAATAATCTAGGAGTTTTAATCATGATATTCTAAAAAGGAATAGCCGCTCCAATACACCTTTTTTTAATATGGAACCCCTCACTGAGCTGATTCCTTATCAGCCTCACCTTATACTAACTGAATAATATAGAAATCATGATAAAAAGTATAACAAAAGCGGAATGTTTAAAAATACTTGAAAACAATTGTATAGGGCACTTGGCATATATTTATAAAAACTCGCCTTTTGTTGTTCCTATTACTTATTTCTATGATAAAAAAAGTAACTCAATTATAGGTTACACGGGTGAAGGGCATAAAACTAAAGCATTAAAAAAAAATAAATTCGTCGCGCTCGAAATCGCTGAAATTAAATCCATTGACCATTGGAGAACAGTTTTGGTACACGGTACTTATGAAGAACTTAAAGGGCCGGATGCCAAATTTGAGTTGCACGAATTTTCACTAGCTGTTAAAAACCTCATTTCAGAAAAAGAACAAAAAGAATATCAATTTATTCCTCAATTCTCAGATAAAACACATCCAGAATCACAACCGATTGTTTACCGCATAAACATTATGGAAGTTACAGGGAAATCTAAAGGTTAATCTTTATACGATTCGCTTAAAAACAAAAACACTGTTAATCAAAAGACTAACAGTGATTTTTATTATTTGAATTTGTCGGGGTGGCAGGATTCGAACCTGCGACCTCCGCGTCCCAAACGCGGCGCGATAACCGGGCTACGCTACACCCCGAGTAAGATTGAAATTGAATTTTTATAATTTAAAAAACAAATTTCAAAATTTATTGTACCTATCAGAGCGTAGTTTATGCCGCACATAATGCGGTACTACTCCCCGAAAGAAATAAAATTTGCGGAGAGACCGGGATTCGAACCCGGGCAACACTTACGCGTTGACAGATTAGCAATCTGCTCCATTACCACTCTGGCACCTCTCCTAAATTTTAATAAGAACCTATGCAATAAAATTGCGGTTGCAAATGTAATTCATACCTAAGAAGCACACAACTATTTTTCAACTTTTTTATAAATTTTATTCGGGATATTCAATTCTTAAATGGTAAATATTTGCAAGCTTGTGTTTTAGTACTTTTTTTATGGACTCAATTTCTTTAAACGTAATGTTGGCATTTAAAAATTGGCCTTCCTCAATCTGTTTATTTATAATATTTTCAACAAAAGCTTCAATTTTAGTCGAGGTGGGTTCTTTCAAACTTTTTGATGCAGCCTCAATACTATCGCACATCATTAAAATAGCGGTTTCTTTACTAAATGGCTTAGGACCAGGGTAACTAAAATCCTTTCGGTCCGCTACCTCAAAATCCTCTTTTTCCTTCATATAAAAATAATACACCAAACTGGTACCATGGTGGGTTCTTATAAAATCAATCACCCTATCTGGTAGATTGTTTTTTCTGGCGATTTCAATACCATTTAAAACATGATCTGTGATTATTCGAGCACTTTCTTTAGCCGAAAGCTCATCATGTGGATTGATTCCGGTAGATTGGTTTTCTGTGAAATAGGTTGGATTTTTCATTTTACCAATATCGTGGTACAATGCTCCTACTCTCACCAACATGGCATTGGCCCCTATTTCATTAGCCGATGCTTCAGCTAAATTTGCAACATTAAGGGAGTGGTGAAACGTACCAGGAGCTAGATTAGAAAGCTCTTTTAAAAGCTTTGTATTAGTATCTGACAACTCTAAAAGCGATACATCTGAAACCAAACCAAAAAGTTTTTCATACGCATAAATTAATGGCTGAACGAATAAAGTGGCCAAGCCGCCCAAAATAAACCAAATAAAGGTTTCCCAACGTAAAGTTTCCACGCTACCTTCATGTATCACAAAAAAAGCAAAATATGCAATGATATAAATGAGCGTAATTTGACCAACGGAAATAAACAAATTAGCTCTTTTATACAATTCCGAAACGGTGAGAATAGTAACAATTCCAGCGATGGTTTGAAGAAATACGTATTCAAAACTATTGGGTACAATAAAACCTAAAAGCAATACGGTTAATACATGAGCAAAAAGCCCTAGCCGTGCATCAAAAAATGCTTTAAAAACCAACGGCAAAATACAAATGGGAACGATATAAATATACTTAGCATCATAGTTTACAACCAATGTTGTAATGAAAATAAGCAACGAAATATTAAAGAAAATAAAGGTGACTTTAGTATTATCTTCAAAAACTTTAGGCCTGTATTTTCGTAAAAACAACAGGAGCATGAGCAACGCCAGAGCAACAAGTAAGGTATAGGCAAACAGAATCCAATTGTAATTGGATTGACTCCAAATCTGAGACTCGTATTCAGACTGTAGCGACTTCAGGATTTGATATTTGTTGCCTTCAACCACTTCCCCTTTTGATACAATTAAGGTTTCTTTCGCAATACTTCCTTTTGTATATGAAATTTTACTTAAGTCGTCCTGAAGAACATTATCAGTTATCGATTTGTTATACAATAAATTAGGTTCCACCAAATCAAAAAATAACGAAACAAAGGCTGTTTTGTAATTAGTAAGATTATTTTTTATTAAAACTTGTTCAATTACTTGGGTTACACCTTCTTGTTCAATTAAATTTGAATAAAACCCTTCTTTTATTTTTTCGCGACCATCAAGTATGGCGACTCTCTTATTTTCAGAAAAATCATGACTTTCATTTAGTATTCCGAAATCGTAGAGTTGAGAGATTATTGTTGTTCCTGCGTCATTCAGTTTATCCGAAATACTTCTGGGTAGGGAGTCTGAAATGTTCGATTTAAACTGAGCTTTATAATTTTCTCTTACCTGCTCTTCAACCGATGTATCCAAATCAAAATACAGAACGGCATTATCAACAATTTCCTTTTTTTCAGTAGAGATTTCCTCATCGGTCTTCTTTATAGCAAAATCAAATGGCGCCTGTAAGCTTTCAGACTGCCAAGGTTTTCCTTTTTCAAAACTGTACCTAAACTTTCCGCTTTTCGGAAATAAATACACAATCAAAATGGTTGTGCCTAAAAATAGTAGGGTCTTATAGATTAAGGAATGGTTTCTATATAGCTTATTTATAAAGTCTTTCATCTAGAAATCAAATGTAATAAATTTATAGAGGTTTAGGTTCTTTTATAATGGTGCAATCGTTCATATATCTGTCAAAAAATCGTTATTTTCGCAAGTACTAAAGTAAAGATTTTAAACTAATGGATAACGAAGTTGTTATTGTTTCTGCTGCAAGAACACCAATCGGTAGTTTTTTGGGTGCTTTGTCCACCATACCAGCCCCCAAATTAGGAGCCATCGCCATTAAAGGGGCATTGGCAAAAATCAACCTTAAGCCAGAACTTGTTGAAGAAGTTTTAATGGGCAACGTGGTTCAAGCAGGTACAGGACAAGCACCAGCAAGGCAAGCTGCTATTTTTGCCGGCATACCTGATAGTGTGCCTTGCACAACGGTAAACAAAGTTTGTGCCTCGGGCATGAAAGCCGTTATGCAGGCTGCGCAAGCAATTTCTTTGGGAGATGCCGATATTGTGGTAGCTGGTGGCATGGAGAATATGAGTTTAATTCCCCATTATTTACATGCGCGTACAGCAACGAAATTTGGCCCTGCTACTTTGATTGATGGTATGCAAAAAGATGGGCTGGTTGATGCCTACGACCAAAATGCCATGGGCGTTTGTGCCGATGCTTGTGCTACCAAATATGAGTTCTCAAGGGAAGAACAGGACGCTTATGCCATTCAATCTTACCAGCGCTCTGAGGCAGCTTGGAAGACTGGTAAGTTTAACAATGAAGTAGTTCCGGTACAAGTACCTCAGCGACGTGGCGAACCCACCATAGTGATTGAAGATGAAGAGTACAAGAATGTAAGAATGGACAAAATTGCGCAGTTACGCCCAGCTTTTTCAAAAGATGGAACCGTTACTGCCGCTAATGCTTCTACAATAAATGATGGTGCCGGAGCTATGGTTTTAATGAGTAAAACCAAAGCAGATGAATTAGGTTTGAAAGCTTTGGCCACAATAAAAAGCTATGCCGATGCAGCCCAAGAACCCGAATGGTTCACTACAGCTCCAGCAAAAGCATTACCTAAAGCTTTAAATAAGGCTGGAATAACCATAAAAGATGTTGATTATTTTGAGTTTAATGAAGCTTTTTCTGTGGTAGGATTAGCCAATATGAAAATTTTAGGGTTAAATGACGCTAATGTTAATGTAAATGGCGGCGCGGTTTCTTTAGGTCATCCACTTGGCTGTTCGGGTGTGAGGATTTTAATCACTTTACTGAACGTTTTAGAACAGAATAATGCAAAAATTGGTGCAGCGGCCATTTGTAATGGTGGCGGCGGTGCATCAGCAATAATTATTGAACGGAATTAATAGTATTTAATGCAATACGGAATTTGTAATTTAAGCATTGTTCCTCTAAGATGTGAACCTGCAGATACCAGCGAACTTGTTTCACAGGTGCTTTACGGTGAGTTTTTTAAGGTGCTGGAAAAACGTAAAAATTGGAGTAGAATACGCCTTTCTTTTGATAAATATGAAGGCTGGATAGATAACAAACAATATATTGAAATCAGCGAAGAGCATTATAAAAGTTTAAACAGTAAACCCAATAAACTTTCTACCGATTTAGTTGAATTCATTGAAGATACCGAACATCAAATTTTCCCTATCCCTATTGGTTCTAATTTAAAAGGACTATCGCTTTTAGGCCACACTTACGACGGGCAATTTTCTGAAAGCAGAAAGGATAAATCAAACATTGTGAAAACAGCATTTTTATATTTGGGAGCACCCTACTTATGGGGTGGAAAAACGCCTTTTGGTATAGATTGCTCTGGTTTCACGCAAATGGTTTATAAACTTAATGGCCATAAGCTTCTCCGTGATGCTTCACAACAGGCCACACAAGGCGAAGCGCTTAGTTTTATTGAAGAAAGTGAGCCCGGTGACTTAGCTTTTTTTGATAATCAAGAGGGAGTAATCACTCATGTAGGCATCATTATGAAAGACAACTACATTATTCATGCCCACGGAAAAGTGAGAATTGACCGATTGGACCATTCTGGTATTTATAATGCCGACCGAAGGATGCACACCCATAAACTTCGCGTCATCAAGAAAGTTATCTGAGCCATACTGCTAATCCTTGTTTACTAGCGTTAAATAAAAACAAAAAAGCACCTAAATAATTAGATGCTTTTTAAAGATTTATTTTTATTCGTAATTACTTTACTTTCATCAACTCTACATCGAACACTAAAGTTGCGTCAGGTGGAATAACACCTCCTGCACCTCGGCTTCCATAACCTAAATGACTTGGTATTACCAAACGTGCTTTATCACCTACTTTTAAAAGCTGAATACCTTCATCCCAGCCCGGAATAACTTGCCCTACTCCTATTGGGAATTCTATAGGCTCATTGCGTTTGTATGAAGAATCAAAAACTGTTCCATCAGAAAGTTGACCTTTGTAATGAACGGAAACGGTTTTGCCTTTTTCGGCTTTCACCCCATTTCCTTCCTGTAGAATTTGATAACGCAGTCCGCTATCTGTCTTTTTAAAACCTGCTGCAATTTTATCCAACTCGGCTTCGGCGGCTTTTTTCTCTTCAGCCAATCTTTCTTTTCTAGAACCTTCAAAAACTCGGAATGCCTCAACAGCGTTGAATCCTTCTGCGTCTTCTCCTACTCTAACAATCTCCAAAGATTCAATTTTATCACCCTGCTCAATGGCATCAACCACTTCTTGACCATGTGCAACCTTACCAAAAACGGTATGTTTATTGTCTAACCATGGGGTTTCAACGTGCGTTATAAAAAACTGGCTTCCGTTGGTTCCTGGTCCTGCATTGGCCATAGATAATACTCCTGGGCCATCATGCTTTAAATCTGAATGGAACTCATCATCAAATTGGTAACCTGGATTTCCGGCTCCAGACCCCTGTGGGCATCCACCTTGAACCATAAAATCTGGAATTACCCTGTGGAATTTAAGTCCGTCGTAATAAGGCGTTCCTTGAGGTTTTACCTTATTCTCTAAATTTCCTTCGGCCAAAGCCACAAAATTACCGACAGTTCCCGGTGTTTTTTTGTACTCTAAAGCAACTAGGATTTCTCCTTTTGTTGTATTGAATTTTGCGTATAATCCGTCTTGCATTGTTCTAATTTTTAAGAAAGTGCAAAGATAGGGAATGAAGCCCTAACACGGAAGTTTGCAAAAAGATTGTTTTAAAAAAATTAGTTGGCTACTTCGCTAATAAATTTGATACGGTACAAACGTAGTTCTTCGTCATCGTAGTCGCCATCAAACTCATCGATGGCCGTATCGATATCATCAGATTCAGACTCCATAAAATATTCATGGATTTCTTCTTGCTGATCTTCATCGAGAACTTCATCAATCCAGTAGTTTATATTAAGTTTGGTTCCAGAATAAACAATAGCTTCCATTTCTTTAATGAATTCATCCATGGACATACCTTTTGAAGATGCAATATCATCTAACGGAAGTTTTCTGTCTACATTTTGAATGATATAAAGCTTGTTTGAAGAATTAACTCCGGTAGATTTAACCACCAAATCATCAGGTCTGATAATATCGTTCTCTTCAACATAATTAGCAATTAATGCGACAAAATCTTTACCATATTTTTTGGCCTTTCCGTCACCAACACCATGCACATTACTAAGTTCTGATATGGTTGTTGGGTACTTTAAAGCCATATCTTCTAATGATGGGTCTTGAAAAATAACAAATGGCGGCACCCCAAGTTTTTTGGCGTTTTTCTTTCTCAAATCTTTCAGCATCTTCATTAATGCTTCGTCGGCAACAGCTCCACCACCTTTGGCAGCTGTTATAATACTGCCATCTTCCTGTTCACCTTCATAAACATGATCTTTGGCCATCATAAAGGACTTGGGGTTCTTAATAAAATCTTTACCCGCTTCAGACAGCTTTATAACACCATAAGTCTCTATGTCTTTTTTAAGATAACCTGCCACCAAGACTTGCCTTAAAAGAGCCATCCAATATTTATTGTCTTTTTCTTTACCCTGACCAAAAAATGGTTGATTGTTGGTTTTATGCGAATTAATCAGAGCGTTTTCTTTGCCTACCAAAACATTTACTAAATCTTTCGATTTATATTTTTGATTAGTTTTTTCAATGACTTCCAATAGTAATTTAACATCATCTTTGGCTTCAGTTTTCTTTTTAGGATGCCTAACGTTATCATCCATATCTCCACCTTCACCAGTTTGGTTATCAAATTCCTCTCCGAAATAATGTAAAATAAATTTTCTTCTGGAAATAGACGTTTCTGCAAAAGCGACCACTTCCTGAAGTAAAGCTTGGCCAATTTCTTGTTCAGCAACGGGTTTACCAGACATGAATTTTTCAAGTTTCTCGATGTCCTTATAGGCATAAAACGCCAAACAGTGCCCCTCGCCGCCGTCTCGACCTGCCCTACCTGTTTCTTGGTAATAACTTTCAATACTTTTTGGGATATCGTGATGGATTACAAACCTTACATCTGGCTTGTCAATACCCATACCAAAGGCTATGGTTGCCACCACCACATCAACATCTTCCATTAAAAATTGGTCTTGGTACAACGAACGCGATTTAGCGTCTAATCCGGCATGGTATGGCACGGCTTTTACCCCATTAACTTGTAAAACTTGTGCCAGTTCTTCAACACGTTTTCTGCTTAAACAATAAACAATGCCAGATTTGCCTTCGTTTTGTTTTACAAACCGAATGATATCTGCATCTACACTTTTTGTTTTTGGCCGCACCTCATAGTACAGGTTCGGTCTATTAAACGAAGCTTTAAAGGTTTTAGCCCCTGTAATAGCTAGGTTTTTAATAATATCTTCTTGCACCTTTGGCGTTGCCGTTGCAGTTAAACCAATTATAGGAATGTTATCACCTATCCGGCCAATAATATTACGCAGGTTTCGATATTCTGGTCTAAAATCATGTCCCCATTCACTAATACAATGAGCTTCATCTATGGCTAAAAATGAAATTTTTACCGTTCTTAAAAACTCAACATTCTCTTCTTTTGTTAACGATTCCGGTGCTACATATAACAACTTGGTTATACCATTAACAATATCTTCTTTTACCCTTTTTACCTCTGTTTTGTTAAGCGAAGAATTTAATACATGTGCTATACCATCTTCTTTTGAAACCCCTCTAATAGCGTCTACCTGATTTTTCATCAAGGCAATTAAAGGCGACACAACAATGGCAGTACCATCAGTCATTAAAGCAGGAAGTTGGTAGCAAAGAGATTTACCGCCACCTGTTGGCATAATAGCAAACGTATGATTTCCTGATAAGAGACTATCTATAACATCTTCTTGTAGTCCTTTAAACTTACTGAACCCAAAATATTTTTTTAGAGCATCATGCAAGTTAGTTTTTGTTATTGACATGAACTGAATTAAAATTTTTTACTATTAAAAATAACTATAAAAAACACGCAATTTAATTTAATATAGCATTTGAAGAACCCTCATATTTTTTTCGTTAGTTTTGTAACGAAAATCCAAATTACAACAATTTTCAATTTTGATTATCACTAAAGATAATAAAATCTTTAAACATCAACTTAAAAATAACAAAATTTGAAAGACAAAAATTCTATTCTGAGCCTTGCAAAACAAACTATTGATATGGAAAGCAAGGCCATTTTAAATTTGTCAGGTTTAATAACGAACGACTTTGCCGAAGCCGTGGAGCTAATTTATAACGGAAACGGGCGTGTTATTATTACAGGAATAGGCAAAAGTGCCATTATTGGAAACAAAATAGTGGCCACCCTTAACTCTACGGGCACACCGGCTATTTTTATGCATGCCGCAGATGCCATTCATGGCGATTTGGGCTTAATCTTAAAAGATGATATAGTGATTTGCCTTTCTAAAAGTGGAAACACCCCAGAGATTAAGGTCGTGGTGCCATTGATAAAAAGGGTCAACAATAAACTTATCGCCATTACCGGAAATAAAGATTCATTTTTGGGGCAACATGCAGATTTTATTCTAAACACTTATGTAGAAAAAGAAGCCTGCCCAAACAATTTAGCACCAACCACCAGCACAACAGCCCAACTTGTAATGGGAGATGCTTTGGCTATTTGTTTACTGGAATTACGTGGTTTTTCAAGTAATGATTTTGCAAAATACCATCCTGGAGGAGCTTTGGGTAAAAAATTATATTTAAGGGTTAGAGATATTTCTTCAGCTAACCAAAAACCAAAAGTTGAAGTTGGTACAAGTATAAAAGATATTATTGTTGAAATTACCGAAAAAATGCTTGGTGTTACCGCTGTGGTTGAAAATGATAAAATCATTGGAATCATTACCGATGGTGACTTACGCCGAATGCTTACCAAGGTTGATGATTTTTCTAATCTCACTGCCAAAGATATTATGAGCTACAACCCAAAACGCATTACGGGTACGTCTATGGCTATTGATGCGATAGAACTTATGGAAGCTCACGAAATCTCGCAGTTGCTGGTTGAAGAAGATGGCAAATATGCTGGTGTGGTACACTTGCACGACCTAATAAAGGAAGGAATAATATAATGGCTAAAAAGGATATTAATGAGATGTCTTTTTTAGACCATCTTGAGGATTTACGGTGGCACTTAATTCGGATATGTTTGGCTGTTGTCATAGTGGCTACTTTGGCTTTTATTTTTAGCCGATTTATTTTTGACCAAATCGTATTCGCTCCATTAAAAATGAGCTTTCCCACGTACCATTTTTTATGTAATGCTGCGAATTTTATAGGATTGGACACCACTTTTTGTGCGGAAAAAATGCCTATGATTATTCAAAACCGTACTATGGCCGGACAATTTTCGGCAGATATTTGGACAGCAATTTTAGGAGGTTTCATCATATCTTTCCCTTATGTTATTTATCAACTTTGGAAATTCATAAGCCCTGGGTTACACGAAAATGAGCGTAAACATTCGCGCGGTTTTATTATTATTTCGTCAATACTGTTTTTTATTGGTGTGCTTTTCGGTTATTATATTGTTACGCCTTTATCCTTAAACTTTTTGGCCAATTACAGTATTTCTGATGTGGTTGACAATCAAATCGATATTAGTTCCTATATCGCCTTGGTTCGCTCTTCAGCTTTAGCCTCAGGCTTGATTTTTGAATTACCAATAATCATTTATTTTTTAACTAAAATAGGATTGGTAACACCGCAGATTTTAAGGAAATATAGAAAATATGCTTTGGTGATTGTATTGATTCTTTCGGCTATAATCACCCCGCCAGATATTGCCAGTCAGGTTATTGTGGCCATTCCTATTTTAGTACTTTATCAAGTGAGTATTTATATTTCTAAAATTGTTGTTAGAAACCAAAAACGCAAAGAAAAACATCAGCAAACCGTAAAATAAAACTTGTGCTTTAATAGTTGAATATGATTTTACTATTTTTAGCGTTTAGTAAATAAGAATATGATTTTAGAGGCCAAAAATTTAATGAAGTCCTACAGTGGGCGAAAAGTAGTAAAAGATGTTTCCCTTAAAGTTGAACAGGGTGAAATAGTTGGACTTTTGGGCCCAAATGGCGCAGGGAAAACCACATCCTTTTACATGATTGTTGGATTGATAAAACCCAACGGTGGCCATATTTTCTTAGATAATACCGAAATTACAAAATACCCGATGTACAAACGTGCTCAAAATGGTATTGGCTATTTGGCACAAGAAGCCTCTGTGTTTAGAAAATTAAGTATTGAGGACAACATTTTAAGCGTACTACAGCTTACCAAACTCAGTAAGAAAGAACAACACCATAAAATGGAATCGTTGATTGAAGAGTTTGGCTTGGGGCACATACGTAAAAACCGTGGTGATTTGCTATCGGGTGGTGAGCGTCGCCGAACTGAAATTGCGCGAGCTTTGGCTACCGACCCCAGCTTCATTCTTCTAGATGAGCCATTCGCAGGGGTCGACCCCGTTGCTGTTGAAGATATTCAGCGTATTGTGGCGCAACTCACCAAAAAAAATATTGGTATTTTAATTACCGACCATAACGTGCAAGAAACATTGGCCATTACTGATAGAACCTATCTCATGTTTGAAGGCAGTATTCTTAAAGCCGGTGAACCAGAAGAACTGGCCAACGATGAAATGGTACGTAAAGTTTACCTCGGACAAAATTTTGAACTTCGAAAAAAGAAGATTCGGGATTAAAGCCTTACTACACTTATTTAAAGGTCTCATTATTTGAATTTAAGGTCGTTCCTGCGAAGACAGGAATCCCACAGCCTTTATTTTGGTCTCCCTAAGTACAAGTAGACCAGTCTGCCCTATTTATTTAATAAAAACCTATGTCTTTGCTAAAATAATTAGAAAGATTATGAATTCTTCTTTGATTCATATTAAATTTTATTATATCTTTATGATATCAAATCAACATCATTTTAAATTATACAGAATCATGAAAGCAGAAAAAATAATCACACCGGCTAATGGCTACCTAATGCTATTAATTTTCTTTGTAATGCTAATAGGAGGTATTGTAGCAATCAATATTACAGAAAACTTTTTCTTTATTATAGTAATATTACTAGCCGTAACTATTGCTTTTGGCTTTATAATGGTTCAACCAAATAATTCCAGAGTATTATTACTTTTTGGAAAATATGTAGGCTCTATAAAAGAAAGTGGGTTTTACTGGGTTAATCCATTTTATTCTAAAAAGAAAATTTCACTTAGGGCTAGAAATTTTGACAGTGAACGCTTAAAGGTTAACGATAAGCTTGGCAACCCAATCATGATAAGTACCATATTAGTTTGGCGTGTTAAAGACACTTTCAAAGCTGCTTTTGATGTTGACAATTATGAAAACTTTGTTCGTGTACAAACAGATGCCGCTGTTCGTAAACTGGCAAGCATGTATCCGTATGATAATTTTGCCGATGAAGGGCATGATGAAGACATTACGCTGCGATCGAGTGTTAATGAAGTTAGCGAAGCACTTGAAAAAGAAATACACGAACGCTTATCTATTGCTGGTATTGAAGTGTTAGAAGCAAGAATAGGTTATTTGGCTTATGCGCAGGAAATCGCAAATGCTATGTTAAAACGCCAACAGGCCACTGCCATTGTTGCTGCAAGACATAAAATTGTAGAAGGTGCCGTAAGCATGGTTGAAATGGCACTGGATGAATTAGGAAAAAAAGATATAGTTGATTTGGATGAAGAGCGAAAAGCTGCTATGGTTAGTAACTTAATGGTTATATTATGTGGAGATAAAGACGCGTCTCCCGTATTAAACACTGGAACTTTAAACCAATAAAATGAGAATTTTTAAAGAAGAACAAAGGTTTACCCAAAAATGGTTAATTATATTATTAAGCATCAGTGCTGTTGTACCCTTAGTAATCATTAGCAAAATCTATTTTGAAGGACAAATGAATTTAGCGCAATTTACTGGTACAACAGCGTTGGTTTTAGCATCAATCGGATTGATTTTTATATTTAAATTAGAAACTAGGATAGATGAAATAGGTGTACATTATCAATTTTTTCCATTTCATTTAAAAATGAAAACTATATTTTGGAAAGATGTTAAATTTGCAAAAACAAGAACTTACAATGCTATATCCGAATATGGAGGCTGGGGCCTAAAAGGCGGTTGGCCCTTCAACAAAAAAAAAGGCATAGCAATAAATGTTAAAGGAAATATTGGCATACAACTTACTCTTAAAAACGATAAAAAAATATTAATTGGCACACAAAAAAAGTATGATGCCGATAATGTTATTGCCAGGTATTTGCATAAAATATAATTATGGCGAAGAAAAAAGCTTTTGCATTACGTGTTAATGAGGATATGCTCAAAGCAATTGAAAAATGGGCTGCAGACGAATTTCGAAGCACCAATGGCCAAATTGAATGGATGCTTAACGAAAGTCTTAAAAAGGCCAAACGTGGCCCAAAAAAAGATGCCTCAGAATAATTAAACAACTTAACTATTCTTAGCCTCCTGCTCTTTCAATAATTTCTTCTGATAACGCCCTTGAACAATATCGGTAATCACCAAAATGGCAATTACGAAATAAAACGTGGTTTTGCTCATTGACTCAACCGGATTTCCAAAAAGCTCTAAATGAGCCAAGTGCCCGCCTTCAGTAACTAACATTATTCCTACTATAAAAAGAATAAATAAACCAAGGACTTCATACATTCTGTTTTTAGTCAAAAATACAGAAATTCTATCTGCTAAAACCAGCATTAGCAAACCACTAATTACAATGGCAATGGCCATTACAATAAATGCCGTTGTTGAATTTTCAATCTCATTAGTGAGACCGATAGCCGCCAAAATAGAATCGAAAGAAAACACTAAATTCATTAAAACAATACTAACAATAACTGCGTTAGATGATTTTTTTCCTTTGGTTTTATCTTCACCTTCCACATCATAACTCATATCATGAATAGCTATCATATGCCAAATTTCCTTGATGGCCGTGTAAATTATAAAGCCTCCTCCTGCTAAAACAATTAAACTATGTCCGTTAAAAGCAAAATGTGTAACACCTTCTATTTTACCCGTAAGAAAAGAAAAAGGCTCCTTAAAATAGCCGATAAGGGATACCAAAACAAACAATAATACTATTCTCAATGCAATAGCAATTAATATACCTACTTTCCTAACTCTTTTTTGGTCATTTTGAGGTGCTTTTTTTGACTCCAATGAAATGTATAATAAATTATCAAAACCTAAAACCGCTTGAAGCAACACAAGCATTAATAGGGTGAAAATGATTCCTAGCATTTGTTAAAATTATTTGGAAGTTAAATTGTCTAAAACAGACATTACAATATAAAGTAAGATAATAATAGGTATGGATGCAAATTGTAAAACAATAAGCAAAACGATGCATAAAATGATAAAAATATAGCGTGTTGCGTTATTCTTAAAACTGAAATCTTTAAATTTTAATGCGAACAGTTTAATGTTTGAATTTAATAAATAGCAACTCAAGATTGTTAAACCAATTAAAAACCATTTATTTAAAATAATATGGTTAATGGCATCGCTATTTTGAAACTCGATAATTAACGGTAATGAAATAATCAACAACGCATTGGCGGGTGTGGGCAGGCCTTTAAAATAAGTTTGTTGCTCTTCGTCTATATTAAATTTTGCCAAACGATAGGCCGAAGCCAAGGTGATGGCCAAACCAAAAAAAGCAGTAATTGATACACTGTAGGTAACCCCATAAAAGTCGGTACCCCAACCTTCCGAAAAGCTAAATGATTCTCCAGAACCAATAGACAACCCTAATAATTTAAACATAATAATTCCGGGAACGACTCCGCTGGTAACAACATCAGCTAAAGAATCTAATTGTAACCCTAATTCGCTTTGCACATTCAATTTTCGTGCAGCAAAACCATCAAAAAAGTCAAAAAATACACCAATAAACACGAATAATGCAGCAGCCACAAAATGGTTGTTCACTGCTAAAATCACCGCAATACAGCCAGATAACAAGTTTAAAAGTGTAAGTGCATTGGGTACGTATTTTTTCATACAACTTAGTTTAGTTTGTAAAAATAGCAAACAATTTTCGTCTAAAGCAAGTAATAAACAATATCTATGGCAATTTCAAGTTTATAGGTTTGTAAATTATGTGCATATTTGTAAAAAAAATTGGGATTGAAACCATACTTAACCACATTATTCTGCTTACTATCTGTCACATTGTTTAGTCAAACCGTAAGAAAATATTCTAACGAGTTTATGAACATTGGCGTTGATGCCGCTGCATTGGGCATGAGTAGCGCTGTAACATCGCATACTTCAGATGTTAATTCTGGCTATTGGAATCCAGCTGGCCTATTAAAACTTGAAGATAACCAACTGGCGCTCATGCATTCCAGTTATTTCGCCAATATTGCCAATTATGATTATGCAGCATTCGCCATGCCATTGGATAGCCAAAGCGCGGTTGGCATATCATTAATTCGTTTTGCTGTTGATGACATTTTAAACACCACCCAACTTATAGATGAACAAGGCAATATTAATTATGATAGAATCAGTTTATTTTCTACGGCCGATTATGGATTAACATTTTCGTACGCTCGTTCTATGCCCGTACAGGGTTTGAATTATGGTGTGAATGCCAAAGTGATTCGGAGGATTATTGGTGATTTTGCCTCTTCATGGGGATTTGGGTTGGATTTCGGGATGCAATTTGAAACCGATAACAATTGGAAATTTGGTGTTATGGCCAGAGATATCACTACTACTTTTAATGCTTGGGCCATTGATGAAGATGAATTTGAAACTATCAAGGATGCTGTTGAAGGTCAAAACCAAGAATTACCCGAAACTACTGAAATTACCATCCCAAAATTGCAGATTGGTATTTCAAAACTAATTGATTTCAACTATGATTATACCTTACTCACTTCATTGAACTTAAACGTTCGCTTTGAAGAAAACAATGATATTATTTCCACGTCTGTAGCAAGTATAAACCCTGCTTTAGGTTTTGAGTTTGGTTATATCGACATGGTATATTTACGTGCAGGTATGGGGAATTTTCAAAATGAAACCCAGTTTGACAATTCTGAACAGTTAAGCTTCCAGCCCAGTTTTGGTTTGGGCTTTAAATATAACGGTATTCAGGTCGATTATGCTTTTACTGATATTGGTGACCAAAGCGTTGCTTTATATTCAAATGTGTTTTCGTTAAAACTCGATTTTAGTATCTTTAGATGAGTCCATAATGGGCATTGAACAAACCAGACTCACTGCTGCCCAAAGTAAATAATACAACTGAATGATTGATCAAAAAAACAATACATGAAAAAAACATTACTTTTTTTATTATTAGTTTTTCTTTCTTTTTCCGCTTTTGCACAACAAAATCAATTATCTGAAAGTGCTCAAATCAGTGTGCTAACGGTTGGCCCCGGGGCTTCTTTAAACGATTCCTTTGGACATAGTGCGTTTAGGATAAAGGACAAAAAAAAGGGTATTGACGCCGTTTATGGCTATGGCGAATATGATTTTGAAGCGCCTAACTTTTATTTAAAATTTGCTCAAGGAAAACTGCACTACTTAATAAGTAAAACCAATTTTAATCGATTCTTTCAAGTTTATGTTTACTTCAACAGGTCCATAAAAGAACAGGTTTTAAACCTTTCGGGGGAAGAAAAACAACGGTTGTATGATTATCTAATCAATAACTACAAACCCGAAAACAGAAAATATCTGTATGATTTCTTTTTTGATAACTGCGCTACCAAAATCAAGGATGTGGTTAAAGTAGCTTTGAATGATTCCATTACATTTTATCCGCCTAAAGATTATAAAGAAGCCTCTTTTAGAACATTAATCCAAAATAATTTAAACAGAAATTCGTGGGGAAGTCTAGGTATTGATATAGCCCTAGGCTCTGTAATCGATAGAACGGCTACAGCCGAGCAGCATATGTTTTTACCGGAAAACATTTATACTTTTTTTGAAAATGCTGCCATAAAAAACAACAACCAACCTTTGGTAAAGCAAAGTAGAGTGATTTACGCTAAAAAAGAAATTCCGCAAACAAGTTCATTTTTTACTAGTCCGTTGTTTATTTTAAGCATTGTATCACTATTCATAATTTTTATAACCTATAAAGATTACAAAAGCCAAACAAGATACAAGTGGCTGGACATAGCCCTTTTCAGTATCACTGGGCTCATCGGAATTTTTATTTTACTGCTATGGTTTGCAACAGATCATTTAGGAACACATCAAAACTATAATTTACTTTGGGCCTTTGCACTTAACATTTTAGTACTAGGCCAGTTGTATAAGAAAAAAGTAAGCCCATGGTTTAAAAAGTACCTTAAGCTTCTAATCATTCTACTTTGCCTTTTAACTTTACATTGGATAATTGGTGTTCAGGTTTTTGCCATAGGATTAATTCCGTTATTGATTGCACTATTTTTACGATACATATTCCTTGTAAAGCACTTTAATAATATTGGTTAACAATACTCAAGAGTACTATTGGCCTCTAAAGAAAATAATGGTACTCAATGTTTTTATTAAAACATTGGCGTCAAGAAAAAAGCCTCTATGTTTAATATAATACAAATCGTATTGAAGTTTTAATAAACTATCGTCAACCGATGAGCCATAACGTGTTTTTACCTGCGCCCATCCGGTAAGGCCGGGTTTTACCATATGCCGTGTTTCGTAAAAAGGCAGCATTCGAGACAATTCTTTTACAAAAAATGGTCGTTCGGGCCTTGGGCCAATCAAACTCATTTCCCCTTTAAGGATATTTATAAATTGTGGAATTTCGTCTATCCGGGAATGCCTCAAAAATTTACCAAAAGGTGTAATCCTAGCATCTCCCTTTGTTGCCCAAACAGCACCCGATTGTTCCGCATCTATGATCATAGTACGGAATTTAATAATTTTAAAAATGTTTCCATTTTTCCCAACGCGTTCTTGAGTGTATAACAATGGGCCTCTATTAGCCAAAAGGTTTCCTAATAAAACTATCGGTAAAAATATTATTCCGGCAATAATTCCTAAAACTGAAACCATCACATCAAAAAGACGATGAAAAAACAAATACAATTTATTTTGGTTGTTTCTACTAAACGGAAAATATTTATAAAAATCTTTGCCTACAAACTGCACTGGAACACGCTGGGTTAAATCTTCATAAACCTGTGTGTATTCATTAATGGGAAAACCTTCTTCAAGTAATTTTATAAGCGTATAATAAATTTCGGGAGTTATGTTTTCCGTGCTATAGCTTGCTACCACAATCTCTGATAAATTTTCTTTTTCAATAACTTCACGAATCTGTTTTGGACTATATTCGGGAACCGAATTAAATTTTATGTTCACTCCTGTTTTGGCTTCGCAATTAACAAAACCCACTATTTTATAATTGGGGTCTGAAGTCTTAAATGTTTCATAGATTGATTCAATATTGGATGTTTCGCCAATTATCAATACCCTTTTATAAAATCTTGGAGAAACAACAAATGAAATGTATGCCCACCGCCATAAGAACAACGCTACTAAAATTGAAAAATAAAAGAATAGTATCTGCAACCGATTATCAGGCAGTACAGGTGTAAAAAACGGAGTTAAAAAGTAAAAAAGTACAGTGGTAGATACCGTAAACACAATACTTGTGGCAACCTTTTCAATTTTACTGGACTTTTGCAAATCATACAATTCGAAAATGGTTCCAAAAAGCGATACATATAAAATAAGAACGAATATCCACCTCCAATTTTCCTTGGATACGGTGAAATAATCAAAATGAAAAGTGTTGCTTACAGCATATAGTACTGCGAGTATCGAAATAATATCGAAAAACCGTAAAAGAATTTTACGTTCAGATATATTAAAATGTATACCAGTACTGGACATATTATAGCGCTAACTTGAGACATGTAAATATAGTAAGTAAATTTTATTAAGCTAGAGCAAATTAAATCATTCACACATAAAGCCTTTTCATAAATTCACCTTTCTGGTACTCGTAAATTACTTTTACCTTTAGAAGGTTTGCCCTTAGTTTTATATTGTATGTTCAACAAACACAAACCATAAACAAAAGCTGGAGCCGCAATACGCATGGCTGAATGGTTAATAGTAAGCAACCAAAAAATATAAAAAGAATAAAAAAACAAGTTTGATTTATCGCTTATCCTATGCATCAAAGGCACTAAAAGTAAAATTGAAAATGCCATGATGCCCAACAAACCATGTTCGGCAACAATCCGGCTCATTTCATTGTGCGAAGCTGCTTCAACACCTGTTTCACTCAATCGTACTTCCTTAACCTTACCAACCCCAATTCCCAAAAAAGGATTCTCCATAAACTCCCCAAACTCAAAAGCGAGCAAATCGACTCTCCCGGTGGTGATGTCTTCTTTCTCCCTTCCAGCGGCATCTTGATTGGCATAGCGTTTATCTAAAAACCCGCTGGTTTGAATGGAACTCACTATCCATATAAGTCCAACTATAAACAAAAAAATCAAGGCAGAAAGTTTAATTTTTAACTTAGTCTTAAAATTAACCTTTAAGTAATACAAACCTAAAAAAAACAAAATCATAACTACTGCAGTTATAACGCCTCCCCTACTGAATGTAACAAGGGCTCTAAAGCCGAATATTCCCAATAAAAATAAGTCAAAAAGCCTGTGAACATATAATTCTTTTGATATGAAAAACTTCGCTGCGGCAATAAATATTCCTATTCCTAAAACAGTGGCCACCTGATTGGGACCAAAGCCTCCAGAAGCCGCAAAATTGGAATTTGTTCCCGTAACAACCTCTTGCAAATTGGGCGTATATAAAAACAAATAAACCGTCATGCTAACCAAGGGTAATAAAAAAGCTGCTAAAATCAATTTTAACTGATTGAATCGTATGGTGCGTTTATAACAATAAACAGCCGCTATTCCCAAACAAACAGGACCACTTAAATTAAAAGCCACCGCTCTTCTTATGTCCGATTCAAACCCCAACGAACTAACCGCTACATATATGCCTGGTATCAATAGCAATATATACACCACATATATAAGTGCTTTATTTGAAAATCCGTTACTGAGCAACCCCAAACCAATAAACCCAATAACCAAATATTTACTGGCTTCATAAAAAACAGTACCACCATTCATCCTTAAAAACACCTCACTCCCTACCACATAGGCACAAGCCAGCAAAACATAAAATGATTTATATGCCTTGGAGGCCATTAAAATTTTATACCCAAAAAAAGCAGTACTCAACAAAAAAAAGCCCAATGCCAATGGTCTATACAAAAACACCCCTAATCCCAACAAAACATGAAAGATGAGTAATTTATAATAGATAGATAACTTCATGAATCATATTTTTTATAAATGCACATTAACTTATCAATCATACTAGCCTCAGAAAAATCATGAGTAACTTTTCTTTTTAAATTTTGTCCCATGAATTCCCTTAAATCTTTGTTTTCAATTAAACGAACTAAAGCTGCTGCCAACAAATCTTCACGCTCTGGTTCAATCAATATACCATCATCTGCGGTTGATATAACCTTTTTGCAATCCCCTACATTGGTAACAACAACTGGCAAACCCGCTAAGCCATATTCCAATAAAGCCAAAGGTAAGCCTTCAGATTTTGATGCCAATACCCCAATATCAGATTGCTTTAAAACATGTAAAGTATCAGAACAGCTGCCATATAAAAAAACACAATGGGCTAAATTATTTTCACTTATAAACCTTTTAACAGCATTAGAATAGGCATCTTCAAAATCCTGTCCAACCAAATGTAAAGTCCATGTATCATATTTTTCTACCAACAATTTAAACCCATTCAACAAATTGATATGATCTTTTTGAGGTCTTAAATTAGCCAAACAAACCATACGTTTGCCAGGCTCGCCTTGCAACTTTGTAACAGGCTTTGCTTCATTTAACTGTGCGAAATTCGGCAAATAACTTACTGTATTTACTTTAAGATGTTCTTTTGCCCAATGTTTTAATTTAGTATTAACGCAAATAACATGATTGAAAAACAAAGCGGAACATTTTAAAATCCATTTTGGCCTTTTACTTAAATAGTCACTGTTTCCATAATGATCATGCCAAATTAAAATCAGTTTAGGGTTTAATAGCTTCATCATAGTTCCTAAAAAATAAGAGGTGCTATGGGCATGAACCAAGGTTATTCTATGTTTTTTGATGTAGCTATTCAGTTTAAAAACAGCTTTTAAATCTAATGTGGATGTTTTATCTAAAAACAAATAACCGACACCATTTAAAAGATTGCCTTTCAATAACCCTTCTTTTCTTGTCGCGCACAAAAAAGAACCGTCGGTACAATTTACCAAGGCGTTTGCATAATTTACAGCTACCCGTTCTGTCCCTCCTAATTCCAAAGAGTCTATGAGCTGTATAACTTTCATGAATGTTGTAGCAATTTAGAAATCTCGGTTTCAAAAACATCTAAGGTATAGTGTTGCGACCACTTACTTGCTGCTTCAGACATTTTCTGTAAAGTAGCCTCATCATCCAAATGCGTATTTATAGTATGTATAGCATGGTCTAATTCAGCGGTTATTAAAATACCTCTTTTACCGTAATCTAACATATCTGGCACACAAGATATTGGAGCCGCAATTGGAATGGCACCAAAAAACATGGCTTCAGCAATAGCTTTTGGCCAGCCTTCCGATTTTGAAGGCAATATTAAAAAATGGGCTGTTTTTAAAACGGCTTTTATAAGTACTTTTTGCTGATTGCCATGCCATTTCACGATGCTTTCTAGATGCTTATCTATAATGTATTGTTCTAAATCATTTTTTAAAATGCCATCACCATAGATATCTAACCTAACTTTTCTACCTTGTTTGCTTAATGCTTCAACCACTTTAACGGCAAACAGGGGCCGTTTACCTGCTACCAAACTCCCTATAAAAACGAAGTGTAAAACAGCATGGTAATGCCGTTTTATCGGTACTTGCTTTTCTTCATCCTTAAAAGTGGCCGTAAAAAAAGGTTTGATATTTTTGCTTTGGTTTTCCCAATGTCCATAAACCAAAACTTGCATGTTTTTGGTTAAAAAGGTATGGCTTAGCAACCATTTTTGAAACCTATAACTCAAAGGCTGTTTTGCTTTGGGATCCCAATTGCCAGCATATTTTGCTGTTTTTGTCTTATGTGGAAAAAAAATTTGAACCAAACACCCTAAGAGTCCAATATTACCTGGGCATCTCAAATGGATATGATCGGCCCTTAAGCAAGCTTTGAATATTTTTATACTGATTTTTGGAATAAGCAACATAGAAAATATGGCACGTTTAAAACTAACGAAAGCAATCTCTGGAATTCTTGTGAACTTAATAGCACCGTGTTGGTATGCCATATCAATATGGGTCGGCTGTTCTTTGTCGCATGGCGCTACAATCTCAACCTCATCCACATATTTTAACCACGCATTCATTTCCCTAACATAAGGCGCATAGGCAAACCATTGGCTATCATGCCGCTTGTGTATCACATGTGTTAGGATTAAAAATTTCATCTCTCTACTTTAGGCGGATTAAAGATAATGGAAAACCAGCCAACCATACGCCCCAAACTTTCGGTTAGGGCCTCTTTTTTTTTGGAAGTTGTTAAAACATTTAGTGCTCTTATTACAGTTAACAACAAGGCTGTTAAATGCCATTTAGAATACGCTTTAAATGATACATTTTCATATTTAACACGCCACACATACCAGCCGTTCCTAACTACCATTTTACCATATTTAAATTGGTTTGGTCTTCCAGCCCCCTCATGGTAATGGGATAATCTGGCACTGGTATTAACATACAAAGCACCTAATTTGGCTAATCGCAAAGAAAAATCGGCATCCTCATACAATCCATAACCTTCAAAATAAGTTGAAAACGACAAGGTATCAAACACCTCTTTTTTATAACTGGACACCCCGCCCATAAGTTGTTCTACTTGATACGTCTTACCAGATGGCGGTAAAAAGCTAATAGCCCTTCCATGGGAAAATGTGGGCATAAAACCGGGTGGTGCATCGGGCAGCAAACCAATTTTGCGTCTTAGTTTAAAACGGTAAGGTTCTTGTCGCATCCAGCCATCATAATAAAATTTTGATGAATTTTCCGTATTGTCTGATGGTTCCCATTTAACTTCATTTGTAATATAACCACCTACGGCTAAAGCATTAGGTTTGTCTGAATATGTTTTTATTAAATTTTCAAAATACTTAAAATCTAAAACAATGTCATCATCCAAAAAACAAATAATCTCGGAAGTTTCGGAAATTTGTTGCACTCCATAATTTCGCTGTTTGGTAAGCCCTCTTAGTGTTTTATCGACTTTAAAATATTTTAAACTTCTAAATGGGTTTTCATTTAAAATAACCTTGGTGTCATTATTACTAGAACCATCAACAATTAGTATCTCATTCGGGTACAAGGTCTGCGCCTCCACCGATTCCAACAAGTTAAGCAATGGTTGGGAGCGCATATACGTACATACAATCAACGAAAACCGCATTAGGAATTATTGTTTTTTAATTGGTTAGCATATTTCAAACTTTGACTCCATTGTTTTCTTAATGTCTTATAATATTTAAAGGGATTTTTAATGGATTGGTTTTTATAGTATTTTAAAAATAATAGCGTTTTATACCCCCATTGCTGCTCTTTTGTTTTATGCAATAATTGGTATAACATAATGGTTGGTGATGGTTTTGGCTGAACCGCTTCCTCTTGCCATAATAATTTGGGTTTGGTTCTAAAGCCGCCCATTGGCGCTTTTAGATGTAATATGGAGGGTTCTGGAACATATATAACATCAATACCCTTATTGCGAAGCTGCATTCCGAAATCGGAATCTTCTCCAAACCCATACTCGTAGGCTTCCGAAAAAGAACATCCATTTAAAGCTTTTCTTTGTACCACACTACAACCAGAACCAAAAGCGTCCCATTGTCTCAACTTATTAAACTCTTTCGGTTCCCCTTTTAAATAACAACGAAAAGTAAATGCCTTATAAGGCAACTGATTAACAGTGCGGTGGAGTTTATATAAAAAATCCTTTTCAATAACAATATCATCATCCGCTAAAAACACCCACTCACTTTTAACCTGTTGTAAAGCCTTGTTTCTTGCTTGGCAAGCCCCTGTTTTATGGGTAAACATATGTGATATTTTAAAAGGCCAAGATTCCGATGTTAGATAATCCAATTCTGAGCGACTACCCTCTATCGGATTTTGCTCTACAATAATGACGTTTTGGGGAAGGTAGGTTTGATTCCGCAAATCACACAGCACATCATATAAGTATGTTTTCCTTCCTATGGTTGGAATGATGACGTCTATGTTTGCTTTTGCCATGATGTCTTTTGTAGACTGAACCGCTATGGACTCCAGGTTTATAGCGGCCTTCGTTCGTTTCTTAAAACAAAGTCCGTATAAAAAAGGAAATAGCGCCACCCTTTTTTCATATAACAAAAGGTTTAATGCCAACAAAAAGAGCCATCGGGTTTTATAATGCTGTTTGACGAACTTGAAAAGCGTCCATATATTTGTTTTGCTTTCACTAGGCTTAATAGGATCTCCACGCAACAAGCGAGGTTCAGAGTAACAAAACAATCCTAAAGGCATGGCCAGCTTTGCAACGGAGTTAAGATAATAATCAAAGTCGGAATCTAATGGGATACTATCGTTTATTTCCAATAAAACAGACCCATGAATAACACCAACCGCACTACTCATTTGCCAAGTGGGATAGGATACTTTTTTATTGACATTTATAAAAACAGACGCATCCACATAGCCCAAACGCTTATCCATAAAATGATTCTGATAGGGATGATAGGAGAGCATTAATTTATGATGATGATATACCGTTTCAATCGCCTTGACATCAAAGTGATCTTTGTAATCCAGATGACACCATACTATTTTTTCATTTGGAAATCGGTTGGCCAAATGGTGCAAGCCCTTAGCAAGCGTCAAATTTTTATCAAAATCAATGTTCTGATGCCCCGTAGCTACTAGGTCTTCAATCTTATTATGATTATGATAAAGTACAACCAAAGCTTAATGAATTAGTTCTTTATAAAAATTCAAACTTTGCTTTGCCACAATTTCCATACTAAATGTAGCCAATACTTTTTCTCTGGCCGCTTCTCCGAATTGTTTTTGCTTACCGGTATCATCAAGCAGATCCAAAATACAATCCGCATACTGCGCATGATTTGTTGGATCTACCAAAAAGCCTTCTTTACCGTTTTCAATCACTTCAGTGGCCCAACCAATGTTAGAGGCTACGATTGGTTTCTCCATGGCCATGGCTTCCAGCCAAGACACCGGTAAGGCTTCTGCAAAAGACGGAAATACACAAACTGTTGCTTTTGTAATAAGGTCCTGGATTTCAGAATAAGGAACCCCTCCCAAATAACGTACTTGGTTAAAAGCGGATGCATCAAACAAGGGCTGCATTAATTGCCATGTTGACGAAGCCCCTGTTTTAATATCCGCACTGTCTTTCCCTACAAGAATCAATCTAACTTTTTTATTGGTTTTATGAACCAAATTGAAAATTTCAGCTAATTCCAATAGCCCCTTTTTTCTTATTAGGGTTCCAAAATAGAGAATCGTCTGTTCTTCACTTTTATCGGTATTGTTTGCACCAAATAACGTGGTATCAATACTATTAGGAATCACCTTAAAGTCTCTATTCAGCCCGAATAAGGTGTTCGTCAACTTTCCTGTAAATGCACTAACACTTATAATCCCATCTGCGGTAACAAGAGCCCGCTTCTCTAAAAACTTATTTTTAAATTTAACGGGACGTTGTTCCAAATGACAAAAATAGGTATCACTACCATTTTCTCTAATAACCAGTGGGCATTTCGGGTTCACAAAGGCTGTAAACCCTGTCCAATCTGGTGCTTCAACGATATCCATTTTGCCCGATTCGTATAAGGAATTTAGTAACCTTTCTACCTTTTTTTGAGTAAAAATAAGTGATAGGCCTTTTACCTTTATATTTTTTATTTTGTAAAAACGGAGGCCATCATCCATAAAATAGTCATCACAATCTTGTCCATAAACAAGGATGCTTATTTCATGTCCCAAACCAAGCAAAGCATTTGCCAAATTAAAGATACTCGTTCCTATACCTCCAGCGCTACCAGTATTTGGGTGGGGGTATTCGGGTGTTAGGAAACCGATTTTCATTTATAAATAATTTAAATGTTTGGCTAATTTTTTAGAACCAAGTTCAATTCCCTTTTGCACTAAAAAAGAATGTTTTTTCCTGTTTATAGGGTTGAATAATTTTGTTTTAGGCAAAGAATCCCATATCCGTTTAGCACCTGTTTCTTCTATAAAAGAAGTGTTTATAACTTCTATAGCATCAATTTCATTCATTATTTGTAATAAAGGTTTTTTTGTGTTGAACTTAACTTTTAACTTATTTAATACTTTATCATTTTTCAGTACTAAATCTTCATAACGCAACACAAAATGTTCTTTGGTTATTTTTGGCATATCACTTAAGACCTTTCGGGTTACCTTTCTACAATAAAAATAGGGGTATAACCCTAAGGGAGTTGTTATACGCTTGATAAAATTTTTAACTCCCTTTTTCTTAAATTTCATCCCTTTAAACAAAGAACCAAAAACGTCTTGTGGATGCCTAAGTAATATGATATGAATATCATCGGGAAAAACTTCGCTTAAATATTTCACACCTTTAAAAGAAGTATCCTTTATCATGACATACTCTTTTTCAGATTCGTTTATAATGTTTTTCCTAATGTCATTTAAAATAATTTTGTCAAAAAAGTCTTTATCTGATTCATAATAAATAATGTTATTGTAAATAGAATAATAAGCCTCTAAAAACGTCGATAATCTGGTCTCACTTCGATGATGGGCCAATACTTCGTGGTCTGTGAATATTTTTAGAACCTCTGAAGCAAAATTATGTCCTGTCCTAGGGGAAAAGGAATTTGAAAAAATTATTTTTTTATTCATTTTTATAGGTATTACTAATTCTAAATTAAGAGCATCTCTGCTTAATTAGTCCAAAAGCCTAAGATAATTATCAACCATGTCTTCTATTGAAAATTGAGTTTTTATTAAATCCCTTGTAGACCCTTTAATATACTTATTCCCATTAATTACATTCTCTAATAATACTGTTAACTGTTTAATATTTTTTGTCTTAAAAACAAACCCATTTTCACCCTCTTTAACCACCTCCAAGTTCCCACCTACTGGTGTTGTAATTACAGGAACATTTGCTGCCAAACTTTCTAGGATTGACAAGCTAAAACATTCCATATAAGTAGGTTGAACCATATAATCATAATATTGATACAATTGATTAACATCTGAATGGCTACCTTTAAAATTAAAATTGGTTTCTAATTTATAGTTTTCAACTAATTGATATAACTGCTTTCTATAAGGCCCGTCGCCGTAAACATCAATCTTTAGATCAACTTTTAAATTGTCTGGCAGTAAATACACCGCTTCAATTAAATCGTGAATACCTTTAGATTCACGTAAATGAGAAACCACTAAAAACTTTGGATTCACAACACTTCTTGGGGTTGTTTTTGGAATGATATCATCAATTAAAACACCATTATAAATAGTCATTAATTTTGGTCTTAAAAAGCTCCCAAAATCATTTAATATCGCACGACTGGTATAATCTGAAACCCCTACAAATTGATCTGTATGTTTTGAATACAATATGCCTTTTACCATTTTCTTTAATCGTTTTTTAAAAGAATACCCATGTAATGGTCTTGGGTTGTGATCTACGGCAATAATTTTAGCCTTTTGGTGTTTTTTAATAGCTGAAAAAAAAGAGGTACACAATTCAATAAAATGGGTCACGATATGTGAATATTGGATATTTGTACTTAAAATATAATCTGTAAAAGTGGCTTCTAAGCTTTTATTCCCCGAAGGAATGATATGAAATCTGTCATAATCACCATGGTTAGATATATTAGGGAAAAACCAATCAATTTTTATACCCTTACCTGAACAAGCTTTGTTAAACGCCCAGAAAAAATAATCCATACCCCCTATGCGTTCTTCAAGAAGTTTGTAATCACAAATAACAGCAATATGTTTATTTTTAATCATGTAATTCCGCAAGTGTACTTACTATTCTTTTACTGGTACCTAATAAAGGCTTACTTATCTGCAAATCAATCATAGCCTTCCTTTGAGCCGACTTTTCGTTAGGTTCTTTTAAAGAAAAGTTTATCATTTTTATTAATTCTTGTTCATTCTTGGCTATACTAACAGCCCCGCTATTTATAAGCACTTTTAAATGACCATAATTCAGAAAACGCTGATCGTTATACAAGCCATTATCAAGATTTCCAAAAACGGTATTAATAACGGGCTTATCAAACAGCATAAAATCCAAACTCATGGTAGATAGCATATTTATACTTAAATCCCCATATTCTAAAATACTTCTTAGGTCCTTAATATCCTCTTTACTCGGCACTCTTTGCGACCAACTCTCAGCATGATTCTGCCTAGTAAGATTCCATTTAGGGTGATTCCAAATTATTTCAGGAAACTCATTTTTTAAGAATTCAAATCGTTCCGGTCCTTCCGCAGGTGATGTTCTTACTAAAAACTGGACTGGAACCGTTATTAATCTATTACGAATCGCCGTTGCAATTGTTCTAATGATAAGTGGGTCATTTTTACCAATGGATGCATCAGCACAACTATAACAAATTATTTTAGTGTTTATATTTAGATTAAAATTTTCACAAAATGATTGTTTGCTAGAGGCATATTGAGGCATTACATAAGGTTCAAATTGCGGTGTCCCCACTACTTTTATATGTTCTTTTTTAACATTTGGATAAAACATCATAAGTTCTTCTTTCATTAAATGGCTCCAAACAAAAAAATATTCGAATGGCCCTAACATCCTCCCTTTTGACGTTAAATTATCCCAACTAAAAATAAAACTGCTTACTGTTATTTTCTGCTGAATTCCAGCATACAAAAAAGGTGCTAAAAAAGGGGGTCTTTGATGTGTAAAAAAAAGATGGGACGGCCGGTCTCCTTTTAGTAATTGAATGTATTCTCTTGTTACTTTATTATTTGCAAAAGTAAAAAATTGTAGTTTTTCTATAAAAAGTATACTTCTATTAGAATGTATTAAACGCGTAATAAAATAAATAATTCTTACCAGTATGGAACGAATCTTATAATTCTTTGGATAGCCCGAAGCTAAATTATAAGCAATTCCATAATACCTTTTTTTATATTGTTGCATATGTGCAACTTCTTTCCATTTTCTAAAAAACCAAGTCAGTTTTCCTTCTTTAAAAACCGTTAATTCTTTTACTTCAACGTTTTTAGGAAATGAATTAAAGACCGCTTTAGACAATCCTGAATAAATGAAAACAGAATCAAATTCCTGTGCAGCTTCATCAATAAAATTACTCATGATAAAATTCCTGTAGCCAACACCGTCTGTTATCACTATCCCCAGTTTCTTCATTTATTCTATAAATCTATCGATTAATCCCTCTGCTTTTTCCCAATCTTCAGGTGTATCGATATTAATATTAAATTCGGAAGACGACTCACTGAAAGTAATGGTTTCCCCATATAAGGAGTTTTGTTTTAATATAACCTCTGTTTTTGTAATATATATACTGCCATCCCTATGATATGCCTCTGGCAACTCTTGTCTTCTTGGTATAATACGTTTTTCTCCAGTTGCTATTTTTAAAGTTCCTGCACTATTCAATTCAAATGCCCAATGCGGATTAAATTGATGAGGCACCTTTTGTACTGAAATTAAAGAATCACATCCACTCTCAATGAATTTGGTAATAGATGCATCTAGAAAGTCAACGGTTCTAAATGGACAAGTAACCTGTAATAAACATACCGCATCAAAAAAAACAGACTGTTTTGCATACCACTTTAAAGCATGAATAATGACATTAATGGTAGGCGTGTCGTCTTGAGCTAAAACTGATGGTCTCACAAAAGGTACATGAACACCCAAATTTTCTGCAACGTTTATTATAGATTGGTCTTCACTAGATAAGATTATTTCTGATAAATATTTTGATTGAATTGCAACCTCAGATGTATAGGCTAATAGCGGTTTTCCATTCAATAATTTAATATTCTTATTTGGAACACCTTTAGAACCACCACGAGCAGGAATAATAGCTAAAATTCGCATCTTAATACATTATGGTTTTATGAAACTTTAGCGGTAATTCACTTAATAATTTAGCGATATGGTTTCCAGATGTGCCCTTACCATAAATAGAAGATGACACAAATCTCCCTTTTTGCAACATGTTTTTAATAGCTGATTCAATAGCCTTCTGATCGTAATCAACATCCATGGTATTTCCTCCTCGTTCCCTTTTATTTTGTCGAGAGCCAATATTAACAACTGGAACGCCCAAGTAGGCACACTCCCTTATCCCAACACTAGAATTACCAATTAAGCAATCACTATTAAGTAATAATTGTAAAAAATCTGTACTCTCCATATTCTTAAAAAAATGAACATTTGGCAATTTGTGCATTTCTCTAAAAGACCTAATACCTGTTGAAGTCCCATCTGCCCCGGCATCTACATTTGGCCAAAACCAAAGTGTAGGCTTCTTTAAATTGGAAATGGCATGAAGTGTACTCTCAATATGCTTTCTTGAGTTTTCATATTCAGTTGTTACCGGATGTTGCATCACCACCAAATACCCATTAGATAAATTTGGTTTGGCACCCACACCCCCATACTGCTCATAAGGATTAAACGCAAGTGGTTTAGAATCTATTATTTCTTTGGCTAAATCTATTGAAGGACAACCTGTATTAAAAACCATGGCAGAATCCTCTCCTAGTTTTATAACGCGTTCTTTAGCCTTTTCTGAAGCAACAAAATGATAGTCTGCTAATTTAGTAATGGCATGCCGTACTTTTTCATCAATATTACCTGTTACTTCACCACCCTGAATATGTGCTAACGGAATATTCATATAGGAAGCAGCAATGGCAGTCGCCATAGTTTCAAAACGGTCGGCAACAGTGATAACAATATCTGGCTTCAAGTTTTCAAAAACAGTGGAGAGTTCTAAAATACCTATTCCGGTAGTTTTAGCAGCCGCTGTTAAATTTTCACCTTCCAATACATTAAATACTTTAGCTGCAACATCAAATCCATCTTTTTCTATATAATTTACGGCAGACCCATAACGAGGCAACAGAGCAGAAGCGGCTACTACTAGCTGTAATTCTAAATCAGGATGGTTTTTAATCGCTGTTAAAGCTGTTTTTACACGGCTATAAGAGGGGCGAGCAGTTATGACAACAGCTATTTTTCTTTTTTTACTCATACTAAATCTTCTTCATTTAAAAAATCCCATTGAGCTTTATCAACTTTAAGTTTTCTTCCAATAACTTCCCTAAAATTAGCAGCAGAAATACCTTTATTTGCTGGTTTTTTCGACTCTAAATCTGAAAAACCCAATACATGTCCTGCTTTTAATGCTTTGTTTACTCCCAAGGATTTTTCAAAAATAACCTTTAGTTCTTTAAATTTTGAATTATCGCTCTTATCAAGTGGATTTTTTATGGCTTTTTTAATATTTCGAACGGCTACTGAAAGCATCTTTATCTCGTCAATAGTAAGAGACGATGTCGCATCGGGACCAAAATCACTTCTAGAAAAAACAGCATGGAACTCTAAAATATCAGCACCCAAAGTAACGGCAGCAATAGCTGTTCCTATATTTGCTGAATGATCCGAAAACCCAACAGGAACCTCATATCTTGATTTTAACTCTTGAATCACATTTAAACCATATTGCTCTGGTTTTGTTGGGTAAGACGTGGTACATTGTAATATAGAAAATTCGACTCCTTTGGATTTTAAAAATGCTACCGTTTTATCCAGTTCCTCAAAAGAACTCATTCCTGACGACAAAATAACAGGTTTGCCAGTTTGAACAATTCTCTCAAGCAATAAAAAATTATTAACTTCACCCGATCCTATTTTATAAGTTTTTATACCAACATCCTCCAATAAATCTACCGCTGCATTACTAAACGGAGAACTCATAAACTCTAAACCAACAGCATCACAATGCTCCTTTAAACCTTTCCACTCTTTTAAGGTAAACTCCATACGTTTCCAGTAGTCATATCGGGACTTGTCTTGTTCAGAAAATTTGATTCGGAAAGGTTCAAAAATACTACTTTCAGCTTCTGCAATATGCGTTTGAAATTTAATAGCATCAATGCCAGTAACCGAAAGGGCATCAATATAACGATGCGCCGTATCTAAACTGCCGTTATGCGCTTGTGCTATTTCGGCAATTATATAGGGTGTCGAATAAATTAAAGACATTCTTGATTTTTCGTTACTCAGACAAAAATAGGTATTATTTCTGGTTTGTCATATCATATTAATCAGAGGTCTTAAAAGCCAACTTAAATATAAAAATTGAATTATCACATTATAATATTCAGAAAAATTACATATAGCCAACAACCTGTTAATCAATTACTTTTAAAACCTTTATTAACAAATAACGCATCTGTTTTTGAAGCCAAACCTTCATTTGTATATAGCACATCATAAAACCGAATCAATTCAAATCTATTTTCTAAAAGAAAGTTATAAATATCTCCAAAAGAAGATTGTCCTATATAATTTTCATTAAAAAATATTTCAACAAATACAAACTGGATTCTATTTTCTTCCATCATAGATGAAGCTCCTTTCAAGACATTCAGTTCATAACCCTCCGTATCGGTTTTAAGAAAATTAATATGTTTTATATCATTAGAATTACAAAAAGCATCTATTGTTGAAACCTCAACAGAGTAGGTCTGATTAATTACCGCTGTCCCATAAGATCTTTTCAAAACAGAATTTAATGCACTCCAAGAATATTCATTAAATTCCAAACTACCGCAAACAGAACCCATTGCCAAATTATGAAGAAATACTTTATCGTTTCTAAATTCAGATTTTAAAAATTCAAAACACTTTTTACTCGGTTCAAAAGCAAAAATAGTAGCTTCCTTATAATTATTTATTACCTTCTTGATAGTTTGTCCCAAGTTTGCGCCAACATCAAAAAAGATGGGGTTATTTATTGATATGTTTTTTTTTACGGCAATAAAAGGATTATCATTTAACAACAATATGTTGCTTTTTTTAGTGATTTTATACCCAACAGACTCAATTAATTTTTTTAATATGTTTTTCATTTTTTGAGCTCTCTATTAAAATTTTATTCCTTTAATTTTATTCATTTTCCTTAATACTTTTGCGTCAATTGGGTCTCTATATTTCAAAATATTATAGCTATTTATAATAACTTCACAAACTACTTTGAAAAACAACTTAAAACAGAGGATGTCAGTCAAAGCATATTTTTTAAAATTATGCAAATACAATTTTGTGATTTTAAACAAAGGGTTTTTATAATAAACTAGGTAATAATAAGTTGTATGCCTTAACTGTCTTTCAAATCTATAATAATTGTTCCCAGATAGTTTTCGCGCTTCCTTATCCACCCTATGGTTTACTTTAATGGCATTGGTATATAAAATATCATAACCTTTAGAAAGCACCTCTATGGATAAACAAGATTCTTCACCATAAATGTCCATCCAAACAGGAAAACCATTTGTGGCTTCATAGACACTTTTTTTAATGGCAAATCCGCAACCAATAAATTCGTTGGTTAAATATACCATGGGTTGTGAATCCACACTTTTTAACGCATCCGCATCCGATTTAAAAATTCCTTTTATCTCTTCAAAAGCTATCACTCCAACGTTGGGATACTTTTTAAAAACAGAAATGGTTTGTATAATAAAATCTGAATATAATGGGTGTGCATCATCATCTAGCCCTATAAAATAAAAACCTTTGGCCTTTTTATAAAGTGCTGCTCTGGCTGGCGATGCCCCTATACTTTTAGCAGCCCCATACCATCTTACCCATGACATTTCTGACTTTAAATCATATGAATTATCCGAACACCCATCTAAAAACACCAAAACTTCATGCTTAGTGAAGTCAAGAAAGGGCTGTAAAATTAACAAGGATTTATTCAGTTCCTGCTTTCGGTTCTTAGACACAATAAGAATAGAAATTTCCATCAGAGAATTACCTAATAATGCTTTTAACTAATTTAAATGAATTCATAAAGGTAACCGATTTCACAACATGCCACCAAATCAATATATTGAACCTACTTACTCGGCTTCGTTTCCAATAATCTCGAATACGACGTGCTAGCTTATACCTGAACATTTCTTGGTCTTCAGGTTCTAATTCTACCTTAGCTATATTATAAATTTCATTAAATGCCTGAATTATCTTTTTTGATTGCTCAACAAACTCCTTTCTCCCTAAAGATAAATCACCATAATAAAAATTATAAACTTCCATCGCACCCATTCTAATCTCAAAATCTAACCAATACTTCGCAAGTATTTTTGAACGCTCATTAAGATGGTTTTCTCTATTTTCTGATGAGCGATGATTACTACTATCTAGAATTCTGTACTTCATCAAGAATTCTGGCAAATTAACTGCTTTACCATGTTTTATGACACGAATCCATAAATCCCAGTCTTCGCAAGTTTTAATAGTATCGTCATACCTTAAACCACTATGAATTAAAAAGGCACTCCTTATTATTACCGAAGAATGTCCAAAAGTAGCTCCAAATAAAAGGTTATATTTAATATATTTTGCACTTAAAGGATAAGTCCAACCTGATATAGGCTCTTGTTCTAAATCTTTTAACCAGTACCCTTGCGTACCACAAAGTACAACATCTTCACACCTTTCTAAACAATCCAGTTGTTTTTCAAACCGTTCAGGGTAAGCCCAGTCATCTGCATCCATACGGGCAATAAATCTGTAATGTGGCAGCAAATCATCCAACCCCCTATTTAAAGTTTTGGCAATACCCAAATTGTTATCATTCTTTACATAGTTAACACGGTCATCTGTATAATTTCGGACCAGTCCAGCTGTATGGTCTGTCGAACAATCATCATACACAAACAAGTCAAAATCCACAAAAGTTTGATTTAATATAGAATCAATACTTTCCTCAATATAAAGTGCTGCATTGTATGTGGGCAATAAAACGGCTAAGGTTTTCATAAATTACTCGTTGTACAATATAGCATCTAAACTGCGCTTAAAGTTATCATCACTAAAATAGTCGCCAAATGGATGAACTGGCTTCTTAGCTTCATTCCAATCACTTATTAAATTTTTCAGTTTTTGCTTGATGTCCTCTTTGTTATTAGAATCAGCTATATATTTTTCATCTTTAATAATACCCCTTAGCTCACTCCTATTTGGTGATATTGATAAAATAGGTTTTTCAATAGATGCCAAAAAAGGTGCTTTCCCAACTAAAACATTACTGTAATAAGGTCCATTCTCCAAAATAATATTAATGTCTGCTAAATGTGTTTGTTCATAAGAAGCATTTGAGAAATTTTGAGACTTTAAAACAATAATATTATCTGTTTCAGCATATTTTTTATTTAAGTAATTGATATCCGACATTTTTTTTAGACGCAAAATAAATTCTGTATGTTCCTTTATTGAATTATTTAAATCAACTAATTCTTTATAGGCATCTAAAAGGTCTATAATATTTCTACCAAATTGTATGGCACCATGGTAACAAATGGTTATTTTTTTGCTTTTCTTAAAAACCTTCGTGTGATTAGTTAAATCAAAAACAGTTTCGTCGTATTGATGAGGCAAAGTGTGAAACTTATTCGTAGTATTATAGAGCATACCCATATCATTGGTCAATGTTCTGGCCGGCGTTATACATTTTTTTGCTTGTAACACTACTTGCTGCATTTTTTTAAATCTAAATAGCTCCAAATTATCAAGTGGCCTATCATTTCCTGCGCACCAAAAAACAGGATATGGATCATGAAAATTAATAATGGCCTTCTTTAAAACAGGCAAGTCTTTAGCGGCTATAATAGCTTCATAATCCAATCCTGCACTTCTTATAAAAATAACATCATACACCTCGTAATCAATCTTGGCTATATACTTCGCATATTGTTTTTGAATGTAACGCTTGTTTAAGGATTCGTGATATAAACGCCAATATATTTTATTAATCCATTTGATATAAAAAGGAACTCTAAAATTGATAATCTCTTCTATTATATTATTAACTGGCAAGAGTTGAAGTTGATCTTCACTGGGATGAAACTTCAAATATTCAATATCTATTACAGATTTAGGATATACCGCCCTTAACTTAGCAATAAAAGATCTAGAAACCATCCCTTCACTAGTTCCAGATATTCTTAAATCTTGTGCGATGATTAAAAATTTCATTTAAACTTCTTTTTTATGGCATATAATCGCAATCGCAAGGGAAATGTTTTATAAAAAATATCCCATTTTAAAGAATTCCAAAAACTTAAATCAATGGTCTTCATAATATTTTTATAAAGCTTAAACTCATTAAAACCTAATGACAATTGTATGAAATATCGTAAAATCGAGTCCCTTAACAAAGATTTCGAGTGTAGATTCTTTACAACCAACAAAATAGCATCATTATAAGACTTTTTACTCTTTCTATTATCTGCATAAGATACAGCTGTTGTAGCATTGGGATGTTTGCGCCCATAAAACAAACATTTGTTTATTGAAATACCTTTAAAACCTGAAGATATTATTCTAGAATATACCTCCCACTCTTCTGCATAGGTTAAATACTCTACAAACTTACAGGTTTCAAAACACTCACGATTCCAAACTATTGACCCTGTTATACAAAATAATTCATTCTTTAAAATAGGTTCTAAATCTTTTGCATCTATAGAGAAAGTAGTGTAATATTTAGAATAATCAAAATCATACTCAAAATTGCCATAAAACTTTTCTCGTTCATACCTGCAAAACGAAACATTGGGTTTTGCCAATTCCAAAACGCACAATTCAAGATTTAGCGGGTGTAAAATATCATCATCATCAAAAAACAGCAAATAATCTCCTTTAGATAATTCAATACCATAATTCCTGCTAGCCGAAGGCCCCTTTAAAGTGCGATTTGGTCTTGAAACGAGATTAAATCTATCGTCTTTTTTTAAATATTCAGCAACAGTGGTTTGTGTATTATCTGTTGATCCATCATCAATTACAATACACTCCCAATGGCTATAGGTTTGTGCCAAAATACTATCCAAAGTTTCTCCTATAAGATAACCACGGTTATAAGTAGGTATAATTATTGAGATTTTTTTATCCATTACTTAAATCATTATAAATAATTCTCCATTTATCATCAATCATTTTTTGAGAATAATTCTCATTGACAAAAATAATGGCATTATCACCCATTTTGCTAATTAAATTACGATTACTATATAACAATTCAATTTTTTGAACCAAGGTAACAACATCTTGTTCTTTACATATAAAACCCGTAACCTCATCTTTAACCGTATACTTCACCCCACCAGAATCAAATACAATGGCAGGCAAACCACAAGCTTGGGCTTCTAAGGTGGCTAAGCCCTGCGTTTCTCTTCTACCGTCGGGCAAGGCCACAGATGTTAACAAATATACATGATGCTGCCATAACGCATCTCTCACCTGTTCTTGCGATTTTTTTCCAAGCAAAAAAACCTTATCTTCTAAACCATATGTTTTTATGAGCTTTTCTAAATTATTTCTTTCTGCTCCATCTCCAATAATTGTTAAAGTTAAATCAATGCCTTTATTTATTAAATCATGAACAGCTTTAATGGCGTACGAATGCCCTTTTACTTTATCTAAACGGCCTACGCTTATTAACCTCAAAGAGGTTTCTACTTTTCTTAATGTGTCCTTGGGATAAAAATAAGATGTATTGACTGCAACTGGAATAATTTTCAGTTTTTCTTTAAGACAGCCTAATTTTAGAATTTCATTTCCTAGGTAAGGCGTATTAGCCGTTATTAAATTACCGTACTTAAATAAATCATTATAATACCCATGATTGGGAATAAAACCATTGATTGGAAAAAAGGCATCATGACCATGAAAGGTAACGACAAGTTTCGGCTTAAAAAAACCTGTTTTTTTTAATAAATCCAATGGATCTTTATTAGTTCCATATTGCACATGTACTATAGCGGCATCATTAAACCGTTTATAAAAAACCCACTGATAAAACCAAGTTAAACTAAACCTAGCGTGTAGGTTGTAAAATCGTTTAATAAATTTTAAATGCTTGATATTGCAAGCTAATAACAACACCCCCTTTAATAATCGCCAGGACGTATTTTTGGGTATATTGTAATTTTCAATAATTACTTTATTAAGTAACTTATATTCCGTTAATAAACTAGGATGTATAGTTGCATCAAAACCCAAAGAGCTTTTTACAATAATCTTTACTTCATAATTTAATTTTATCGCCGTAACAATCTGATGGACAATAAACGTTTCAGACAAAAGAGGAAATTCACGTACTTTAAAAACAATTATTTTTTGTTTACTCATGTCTTCAATATCCTTTTCCCCATTTCTTTTCTCTTTCCTTTAAGGACATAAATCATATCTTGCAATGGTAATTTAAACAACGCTTTTAATCGCCATTTTTTTGTAATACCAATAGTGGTGTTTTTAAAATATAGTGAAAACAATAAGCTTCGTTTTATACGTTTGATGACTTCTTTAAATTCTTTTTGTGGATACACTTTTTTTATACTATTCAATAAAACTAATTCTTTTAGCCATTTAAAAAACAGCACAAACTCCTTTACTTCTATAGGTTTATTCAATAAAAATAGTTTTAATAACAAAACATCATCAAAATGGTTGCTATCATATCCAAGTTTTTTAAATAATCCTAATCTAATATCAACATCATCAATAACCTGTTGTGGCTTGTGCTTTATAGATGCTTGTTTTTCGTGAACTCTATACAATAATAGCACCTCTTGAATGTTATACAACTCTCCAAGCCAGGCAACCCTAGTCCAGAACTCATAATCTTCACCACTTCTTCTGGCTTCATCATAATAATACCCCCGTAAGGCCTTTCGCCTAAACATTGACGACCCCATGCATATCGAACACGAGACCAATAATTCTGTAATAATTTCGTTATGGTTTTCTTTGAAACGAATTACATTATTAGTCCCTCCTAAATACTTTACATGACTTCCACATATTAAAATATCTGGGTTTGATTCTAAAACGTCAACTTGTTTCTCAAAACGCTCTCTTACAGAAATATCATCACCGTCCATTCTAGCTATATATGTCCCTTTAGCTAATCTAAACCCTTCATTTGTAGCTTTAGAAACCCCCTGGTTTTTATCAAAAAAAACAAGGTTAATTCTTGAATCATCAAACCCATTTAGTACTTCTCTAGTGCTGTCGGTAGAACCATCGTCAATAATTATAAGCTCAAAATCTTGAAAGGTTTGGTTTAAAACACTATTTACCGCTTCTCCAACAAATGCGTCACAGTTGTAAACTGGCATAACAACTGAAACTAATGGCAAATGGCATTCTTCCTTCAAACTAATAGTATTACAAATTAATTAACAACTTTTCTTGAAAAAGTATATCCCTTATTAAAAAACAAATTCATGAACAGAGACATAACAAAATAACAAGCTTTTTTTAAGCCAAACTCTCTATAAATAGCCCTTAAAAAACTGAAATTAAATTCCTTGGGATAATTATAAAATTTAAAATATAAATTACAACAATGCTTTATTAAGTAATCTCTCGTTCGCTTTTCCAATAACACTCTAGTATCAAGATAGGTTTGCCAATGAGCAGTAAAAATACCTTTTAACAAAGCTTGTTTATCGTTGTTCAGTTTCCCTCTTATAGAAGCTTTATGGTAACGCCTTAGAGTTAAATAGGCATCAATAAAAACAGCATTAGTAGAAATCAGGGTAAGCTTACTAAAATAATTAAACTCCTGTCCCGACTGCAATATCTCATTAAATCTTATTCTTTTTGCAATACTCGATTTTACACCCAAATCATAAGTCAACCAGTTCACTTTTTGAGTGATATAATTATGGGCATTTATATCGTCAGGAGAAAAATTATAAAATTCGTCAACCAAATCTGTATTAAAATATTTGGTTTTAGAGATAACATAATCGGCATTAGTTCTTAATAAATGGAACACTTTTAAATCTATATGGTCTGGCGTCATTTTATCGTCACTATCAAAAAAAATCAGCATACCGCCTTTACTCACCTCAAACCCATAATTTCTGCAAGCATTAGCACCTTTCGGTTTATTTACTGGACGACGATGGTATTGAATACGTTTATCATTTTGGCAATAATTTTTTAAAACCTCAGCCGTATGATCCGTACTACCATCATCAACCACAATACATTCCCAGTTGGTATATGTTTGCGCTAATACGCTATCAAGCGTTTCGCCTATAAGATGGGCACGGTTGTATGTCGGGATGATGATAGAAACCAAAGGGGTATTGGTCATAGCACTAATTTATGGTTGTGCTAATATAGGAAAATTGTTGATGAATGGTAAAGTATAAGACCTGAGATGCGGAAACAAGTTCAGCATGACAAATCCACTTAATTTTGTCATTCCGAATTTCCATGTGCAGAACTTGAATCTGTCACCCTGAATTTATTTCAGGGTCTAACTCCAACCCTAACCTAGATGCTGAAACGAGTTCAACATGACAAAGATAGGCTTCAGCACGACATAAACACTATAAGTTCTATTGAACGCATGGAACGTCAGGTTTTGTATCGAGAACCTTTAGACCAACGCCCAAAACAAACTAAAACGAAGAATATCTTTAGGTTAATATAAAATATTGTACCACACCATAAAAGTACGTCTCGATACAGCTTTGTTCGTCCCTCACAAACCCACTCGACCTGACAACAATTAAACAACACCGTCAGTTCGAGTGATCCCGATTATTTCATCGGGATTGTATCGAGAACCTTGTGATAAGAACCTTTAGACCAACGCCCAAAACAAACTAAAACGAAGAATATCGTTAGGTTAATATAAAATTTTGCACCACAACATAAAAGAACGTCTCGATACAGCTTTGTTCGTCCCTCACAAACCCACTCGACCTGACAACAATTAAACAACACTATCAGTTCGAGTGATTCCGATTATTTTATCGGGATGGTATCGAGAACCTTTACAATTCCGAATTTACTTGTGCTGAACTTGAACTTGTCACCCTAAATTTACTTGTGCTGAACTCGTTTCAGTATTTCAGAGTCTTACTCCAACCCTAAGCTAGATGCTGAAACAATCCCGATAGCCCCTATAGCTATCGGGATCGGGACAGCATGACAAATCTAATCTAAAAACTAGCTCGCCTTTTTGCTATTTAATGTTTGCCACACATCTTCCCTATCCAACATAAAATATTTACAATATGATTTAACACTTATATAGCGCGTATGAGGTAAACCAAATTCCTCCCTAATATCTTTCATGATCTTTAGGGCCACCTTATCGCTTACCTCATTTAAACGTTCAATATGTTCTCTATGTAAATATAACCGCATATCTTAATATCAGCGACTTACAAAGATAGTCCTAAATTTAAGTACTTAAAAGTGAAGTTCTTATGAGTTTTAAACAATAAAGCCGTTAAAAAAAACAGCATAAAAACCTAATTAACAACTATATACGGATTAAACATGGATTTTACGTTAATTACGTAAATGATATTGTGATACTTAAAAAATCAATAACCAACCTATACTTTTCCGACACCAACCCTATAGAAACCCTATGGAAAGCCTATGTAAAAGCCTTTAAAAGTAAAATTAGCCTCAAGTCTATTTCAAATAAAGAGCTCTAAGCACAACATGTTAAATAACAGTCCACTACAAGCATAACACAGAACAAAAAGGAAGTATTCATCATGTAAACCGCCGCTAAAATGAAGCTTTCGGAATTAATACCAACTATACATTACCAAACCAGAACCTAACCAAAAACGATGGCAAAACAAACACTAAACTTGCCCTATCGAATTAAAAGATAGTTAATGGTAACGGCTTACAGGTGCACATGTAAAAGCTAAAACCAGATAGTATCTTTTAATCGAAAAATGAAGTTTAACCGTATAGCCCAAAAAATCAAGGTGCTATACATAATACCATATAATTATGGCAAAGTATAATTCAATTTTTAAGATAGAAGGTACCATTGGAGATGTTACTTTCTACAAAGGAGAAAACGGATACTACGCTCGTAACAAAGGCGGCGTAAGCAAAAACCGTATTTTAACCGATCCCCAATTCGCGAGAACACGTGAAAACCTCTCTGAGTTTGGCAGTACAGCAACTAGCGGCAAACAAATTAGGCACGCCATTAACAGCCTCTTGGCCGATGCTAAAGACAGTAGAGTAACCTCTAGACTCACCAAGGTGTTAAGCAAGGTAAAGAATGAAGACCTTACCTCGCCTCGTGGACAACGGAATGTAGCTACGGGATTGGCTACGGCTTTTGGTAAAAATTGGCTGAAAGGCTTTAATTTTAACAAAAACGCAACCTTGGATAGCGTACTGCAAACCAATTACAGTTTAGATACCGCCACGGGCGAAATTGTAATGACCGACCTCGTACCAAGCCAACAAATAAGTGCACCCGATGGGGCAACCCATGTAAGTTTTAGTGGCGCGTTTTTAAACTTGGACTTGGTTAACGATGTTAAGGATTTGCAGATGAGTTCGGTGGTAAGCGCACCTCTAAATGGAACGGCCACAACCGTAACCCTTACACCGGCAACTCCGGCAACGGGCACGGGATTCAACTTTTATTTTTTAAAAGTAGCCTTCTTTCAGGAAATTAATGGCATGCCGTATGCACTTAACAATGGTGCTTTTAATGCCTTACAGCTTATCGAGCTGCTCTAATCCTTTTAGGTACTTGTATAAAAACGGAAGCTCTGGCTTCCGTTTTATATTTTAAATGCCCCTTAACTTAAACCGTTCACCAAACCCCAAACTGGTTACCCTGAACGCAACTTGTCACCCTGAACTGGTTTTAGGGTCTAACTCAACCCTAACCTAAATGCTGAAACTATCTACATGTTGAGATGTTGAAACAAGTTCAGCAAGACATAAACCTTGTCAGTTCGAGTGATCCCGATTATTTTATCGGGATGGTATCGAGAACCTTGTGATAAGAGCCTTTGGACCAACGCCCAAAACAAACTAAAACGAAGAATATCTTTAGGTTAATATAAAATGTTGCACCACAACATAAAAGTACGTCTCGATACAGCTTTGTTCGTCCCTCACAAACCCACTCGACGTGACAACAATTAAACAACACCGTCAGTTCGAGTGATCCCGATTATTTCATCGGGATGGTATCGAGAACCTTTACAATTCCAAATTTAGTTATGCTAAACTTGAATCTGTCACCCTGAATTGATTTCAGGGTCTTACGCCAACCCTAACCTAGATGCTGAAACAAGTTCAGCATGACAAATCCACTCAATTCTGTCATTCCGAATTCATTTCGAAATCTTTTTCAACCATATAACATTTTAAAGCGTTGGCCCATGATGGCATTTGAAAACTCCTTAACCGCATATTCTCTTGCAGACTCACTCATTTTTTGATAACTATCTGGCATTTCCAAAATATTAATGACAGCTTGAGCTAAGGCATCCGTATCCTTTTCCTCTACTAAATAGCCCGTGATTTTATCACTAATTGTATAAGGGACACCTCCACTCTTAAAAGCCACCACCGGCAAACCCATCGCCTGTGCTTCGGCGGTTACAACACCCTGGGTTTCTTGTCTTCCTGTACTATCGGCAATCGAACTCATCACAAAAATATCATGGTTTTGCATTAATGCCTTCACCTGATTTTGAGTCTGCTTACCTAGCATAATTACATGAGCTTTCAAATCTAATGTTTCAATTAAAGATTTTAAATCCTTTTCTTCTTGGCCTTCTCCCGCAATAGTATATATAACATCATATCCCGCATCAACAACTTGCTTAACAGCATAAATAGAATACTTAAACCCTTTAAAAGATACCAAGCGCCCAACAGACAACAACTTGACTTTTTTATTAAAATGAAGTTTTCTGTCTTTTTCATTATAAAAAAAATTCACGTCAACACCCATAGGAATAATATGCAATTTAGCTTCTTCCACACCTATTTTTTTCACTATTGAAGCCAAATAAGTCGTATTAACAGTAATGGAACTAGACAGTTTCAATAATTCCTTATAGCGCTTTGTTAATTTATCTTGTTCGGTCTTATTTTTAAAATGAGCATCATAGCCATGAAATGTTGTTATGACCTCAGCATTTATAACCCCAATAGATTTCATTTTTGCCAGCTCCATACCAGCTTGTGCAAATTGTACATGAAAGACATCTACATCCTTAAACTGATCAAAAAACAACATTTGAAACGGAAGTGTAGAAAACCGTTTCCTGAACTGAACATGTAATACCTGATTCCAAGCGACAAAATGAGTTAATATATAACTCAAAGCTCTAATGCGTCGCTCAAATTTATTTTTAGGGATCTTATAACCAAGCTCAGTAACATTATCCATAAGACCTTCTTGCTCCAACAATTCCTGTTGCGACGAAGCCGATATAGGCAATATACGTTGTGTTAAAATCTTTATCGCATAACCTAGCTGCTTAGCTACCAAAATTTGGTTAACCACAAAGGTTTCTGATATTACAGGAAAAGCAGGAACAACAAAACAAATGGTTTTCATACTTATAATTATTATTGGTTTTTGTTTGTTAGCCAACTTTTAATAAACGCCTTACTAGCTTTATATTTAGAAAATTGAGTAACAATATAATACACGTTTCTATAATAAAACTTTACCAATTCCTTTTGTTCAAAAGTTCCAGTTATCAATAATTTAAATTGCTTTATTGGGTTCCTAGGAATATCTCTTCTTGCCAATTTTAAATGGGTTTTGAAATTTGTTTTGTCATCACACAATAAATCTAAATAAGGCCAAAGTATAAAATTAGAATAGGCCATGGCCTTTCTTAAACGCGACAAATAGCCCAAACTTAATCTTGGTTTGGTCATAAAATGTTTAAAATGCAAGCGCTCATCAAACCATATTTTATAACCCAACAGACGTAAAGCATAACTATACTCCGTATCACCACCAGAGCTTAAACTAGTTCCTTTTCTACAGGTTAATAAATGCTGAAATCCTAAGGTTTTTAATTCTTGCCAGTGCGATTTTCTAATTACCATGCCAGCACCATACAAACATCCTTTTTTATTGGTTATATCTCCACTAACAATTCCTTGTTTAGACACAGCATAAAACCTAGAATAGGTGTCAAACCAGTCTGGTTTTTCACTTTCAAATGCGGGATTACACCATCCACCCAAAGCACCAATGTTACTATTGGATTCCATAACTTCAAATGCTGTTTGCACATAGGTATCACATAACCAATTATCATCATCGCAAACTAGTAAATATTCATAATTTGCTTTTTTATACCCCAAATCTTGAGCATAAGACTTCCCTGGAACGGGTTGTGAAAAAGACCTATATAAAATATTTTTCGGGCCATTTTTTCGCCACCATGAGTCTGCAAACTCTTTAGTGCCATCAACAGAAGCGTTGTCTACCACAATAAGCTCACAAGGTATGTTATGTTTTTGAAAAGTCAAGTGTTTTAAGGTAGTCTTTAATCGGGATTCCCCATTATAAGTACAAAGTATTATTGAAACACCTTTTATCATTTTATTTTCCTGTTATCAGAATTCGAAACACCTTTTTCAAAAGATAGGCAGACCTTTTTAATCGACTCTGTTTTTTTGGCTTTATTGGTTCTTTTTGATCTATTGGTTTTCCATAATTATAGGCTATATTTTTTAATTGATGATAGCCTGAATCTTCCAAAGAAGTTTTATAATTATTAAAAACAGGAACTATATCTGCTCTATTTTTTAAATTAAAATTTTCATTATAACTAGCTATTATTGGTTCATTGCCCATTTTATAATGGCTGTAATGAAAAAATCTTAAGGGAGTAGTTTCATCATTAATATAAAAGTTCCCTTTTTTTTCTATAACTTCTCGTTCATGTAAATTCCAATTCGCCACGTTGTAACCAAGGTGCCTTAAAATGTAAACTTTGTCCAGAAAAGCGGGGGCGTATCCCAACCAAATCTGGTCGTAAAAATATCCTTTCTGCAAGTCATGATAGCCAAATGATTTTACACGTTTATCCCACCAATTAACAAAAGCTAACGTTTCTGGTGTACAATTCATGGCTAAAAACCCAAGATTATATATACCAGTGCGCATTAAATCTTTATCTAATGGATGGCCTACTTCTCCTGTTGGACTACAAATATGTGGTGTTAAAATAACATCGTAGGTGTTAAGTTTTTCAAAAACCTCTTTAAACTTAGAAAATACTTTAATGTCTGGATCTATATATAAAACAGAATCAAACCCTTTAGAGAAAAAATGTGAAAACAATTCTGGTTTTACAGCGGTACATAGTTCTGCTATGCCATATTTTTCTTTTAGTTTATCAATTAAATCTGGAAACAATTCATGTATCCAAATTACTTCATTTGCTCCTAGCTTATTATATTCAACATTTTTATTTGGCTTATCTAAAATAGCAATCACAAATACCGAATCTGGATGATATTTTTTATATGAACTTGCCAATACATTAGTATGAGCTAAATAATTATTGGCACAAATGGTAAAAGTTAAAGACATTAATTATAATTTATTTAAAATTCGTTTAGTGAATTTTTTAAACTTTAAGTAAAAAGATTTTTTTGAAATCGATTTTTGTTCTATGACAAGTGTTTTAATGCTGTTTTTCAATTTAGTGTTCTTGCTATCTAATGAATTTATAAAACTATTTACATAAAAGACGTCTTCAGGCTTTTTACATATTTTTAAATAAAATCCACAAGAGCGTAAACAATAATTTTCAATTATTAGCCTTACGTCTTCATTAAAAAAATCAGAATTTAGCATCGGCGCGAATTGTCCTATGGTCATTTTATATTTTTCTAATATACTTTTTTTTGAAAAAATTCCATTTTCATGAACTCTATAACAAAACGTATTTATATCCAAATATTTTATTAATCCAAAAGTAGATGTTCGCATATGTAATGGCCAATCACCTATTGTAACTTTATACAAATATTCCGGAATTCCTTTTTCCTTTATCCAGTTTTTAAAAACAACCCCTGCTGTATGTAAATAATTTCCATTGGCCAAGTCTGTAATACTCGTAATAGAATTAGGTGTTTTAAAATTCGAATATGGTTTATCACTATCTAAGGAATCACAATAAATTAAATGATTGTTATCTAATTTATTTTCATAATTCACCTCGCCATTTGTAAATGTAATGGCATAATAAGGATTCGCCTCCAAAAAATCAACCTGTTTTTGCAGTTTTAAGGGGTCGGTCCAATAATCATCTCCTTCGCAAAGGGCAATGTATTTGCCTTTACTGGCTTTTAAGTTTTCAACCATATTATAACGCCCCGTTGGGTTACCATTTATAAAAATAACATCTTTTCTGGAGCGTAAAAACAACCTGATTCTATCTGAATGCTTTTCGGTATATTCTATACAAATATCGCGTGTACCGTCACTGCTTTCGTCTTCCCCTAAAATAACCTCAAACGGAAACGTGGTTTGCTGCATCAAAATACCATCCAAACATGATTTGATGTAATTTACATGTTGGTAGGTTTGCACACAAACTGAGACTAATGGTACTGAATTCATTTTTGTTTTAAAATTATTTCTTATGCTTAAAATTATTTTTTACTGTAAAAAACCAATGATTTGAGAACCAACTTTAGTTCATCTTTAATGCTTAATTTGTATTTCAGATTCCTTTTAACTATATAATATTGTGTAATTATTTTAGGGTAAAATTGATTTCTTTTCAAAAAGTATCTATCAACTATGATTTTATCTAACTGCATTATAAAGTTTTTGAAACCGATAGGTTCAAAAAAATTTTCTGTATTAGAAGCCAATAATTTCATTTGAATTTTTTTAATGACATTAAAATCCTTAAAACCTATACCAATTCCATTATTTAAAATCTTCATAAAAACAGACTCCTCCATTGGAGACAGAACAAACTTTAAATTACTAAAAAGTTTTCGTTTTATTTCACAAGCCATCTGATTTTGAACTGCTCTTTGCTTTTTTGACAATTGATTGTTATGGGTTCTATAAAGCATTAAAACTTCTTGTAAATTATAAAGCTTTCCATACTTAACTAACCGAACATACAAATCATAATCTTCTGATGGTTCTTTAGAAGAATCATAAATAACAGGAAAAAAACCTAATGCATCTTTTCTTATCATTACTGAAGAATGTGCTATACAGTTTCCATTTAATAGAACTACTTTTATAACCTCATCATGCTCAGGGCATTTGATTATCCTATCCGAATCCAATATCCCAAACCATGATCCGCAGAGTATATAATCTTGATTAGCCTCTAAAAACATGACCTGTTTTGCTAATCTTTCTGGTAAGCTAATATCATCCGAATCTAAAACCGCAATATACTTGCCTTTTGCATGAAATATACCCAAGTTTCTTGCTTTACTTTGCTTTGCATTTTCTTGATAAAAACTTTTAATTCTTTTATCCTGACTAATGTTTTTTGCTATTATATTTGCTGTTTCATCAGTTGACCCATCATCTACAATTATAAGCTCCCAATTAGAATGAGTTTGATTTATTATAGAATCAATAGCTTCTTGAATGTAACTAGAGGCATTGTAAGCAGCCATAACAACACTTACTAAATTTTCAGCTCCTTTTACATTCATTCTTATAAAATTTAATCAAAATCCTTTTAATTAAAATTAAGTTCTTTTTTAATTTCAAAAATCTAATACTATCAATCACTAAATAAAAATAATTTAAGGACCAAAATTTAGGATATAGTTCAATGGAATTAACCAAAAAATGATTTCTTAAAGTAATTATATTTAACGTGTTACAGTTCGGTATTCTGTTAACAATTTCCTTTAGATTTAAATAACTAGTATATTTTTGCTTATATTTAGACAAACCAGAGTAAACGCCCTTGTCGTGTATACGATAAACTGCGGAATAAAAATCTAAAATCATACCCTTCCCTTTATTTAAGCAAATTGCATACAAAGTATTATCTTTAAAATACTTTAGACTTCTAATCAATTTATCATTATAAGAATCACGCTTAAACATCACTGTTAAAGTATAAGTACTGTAAGGCACAAAAATATTATTTAAATCTATTTTATATGGCATTTTGTTATTTAGGTCACTAATCCAATCAGGCTCTTTCTCTTTGTTTTTATAACTTATCTTGTATTTTGTCCAGCAAATAGAATAATAATTATTAGTCTCTAAAAAGTCCACTTGCTTTTGCAGTTTTAAAGGGTCGGTCCAATAGTCATCCCCTTCACAAATGGCTATATATTTACCTTGACATGCCTTTAAATTCTCCATAAAATTATAACGCCCTGTTGGATTGCCATTAATATAAATCACATCCTTTCTGGAGCGTAAAAACAACCTAATTTTATCCGGATACTTTTCGGCATATTCTATACAAATATCCCGAGTACAATCACTACTTTCATCTTCTCCCAATATAATCTCAAACGGAAAGGTGGTTTGTTGCATTAAAATGCCCTCTAAGCATTGTTTGATGTAATCTTTGTGATTATAAGTGACAACGGAAACACTTACTAATGGAGTTGCTTTACTCATCTAAAAATTTTTCTAAATCCGTTCCAGCTAAATCGTTTTCAATTTTTTTAATTATCTCGTTAGGCAGATTCCCCTTCCACTTGTCATCTTTTTGATTTAATCTAAAAACAGAGTAAGCATGTGTCGATAAATCTTTTTTTTGTCCTTTTCTAATAAAATCTAAAGTTTGAAAACCTAAATCTAAATTACAGAATGAAAACATTTTATTTACTTCTTCCTCTGTGTCTCTCAATAAAACTCCATAATCTAATAGGTAAAATCTATTTGGATATTTTTTTTGAAGTTTCAAAAAATTTAATGCGACTTCTTTCCATTTTTCAAAACCATAAAATTCTTCTATGGCTCCTTTATTTTTTTTAGTAGCTTTTTCCCATTCTTTTAAAATATCCCATTCCTCTTTTTTAAACTCTTTAGGAGCGTTAACCCATGAATAAATAATACTTTTTGGATTTCTTACAATGCCTACAACTTTAACTTCATCATCGCTTTCTAACATGTTTTTTAAAATATGATGATATCTAGCCTCTTTATATACAACATGAGTAATATCATCCTTTTCAAAAATTGGTATCAATCCTTTTTCTTTTTCATTCTTTTGAGTAATAAACTCATCATTACTTAATGCTATTTTTTCAAAAAAAACATTAATATCATCTTTAGAAGATGATGCATTTAAAAAAGATTTAAAGGCATATGAAAATAAGGGTTGATTTTTATAAATAACATGCTCTGAAGAATCAAAAATTGCACCTAGCCAAGTAGTTCCAGATCTTGGCACTCCGTGTATAGCAATCTTGAATAACTTCATTTTTTCTTAATTAAGACATCAAAACAGTGATCAGAATTAATTTGATAATCAGGTTGTTCTATGATTTCAAATATTGTATCAGGAAAACAGCTATTCATTGCTTTAAAAAAATCTTTTTGAAACCAATATCCTATTTTAGGTGTAAAATCAACAACCCTTTTAAAATAATCAATTTGGTATTCAGGCTTATTAATATAATGCCATTTTTTATCTAAATCTGGAACATCACCTATTAACATGACACCTTTCTTTTTTAAGGCCTTAATACATTTGCTAATAAGCAAAAAAGTATCTCGTTCATTAAAATGTTGTACTGAAAAATATAAAATAATTGAATTATAAGTTGTTTCCGCTATTTTATAATCTAAAACATCTTGATTTATTAAATTTAAATTATCTGACTTAAATACCTCAGCAAATTGAGATAATAAGAGTGATGAATAATCAACCCCTACAGCATACTTACATAAAGGAGCTAACTCCCCCAATATCAATCCATTACCGCAACATAATTCTAAAATACTTGATTCTTTATTAATAGTAAGTTTATTTACAATGTAATTTAATGTTTTATTCCAAATTGCCTTACTTACTACCTCTCCAGATTTAGTTCTTGCAATATTGCGCTGCAAATCATTACTAACTCCAACAACACTTTTATCATTAAAGTTCCTTTTCCAATAATAATCTATTAAATTGTCTCCCTTACTCATAAAATTCCTCTATTTTGTTAATCAACAACAACAAATCTTGCTTTTCAATATCTTGATGAATAGGTAGATTTAATATATTATTTGATAAGTTTTGCATTCTCTTATACTCATTTGCATTTAAAGGTTCAATTAAGCGGTAATACAATGCAATAAGCGTCATGTCTTTTTCAATTAACCAAAAATACAATTTCTCTCTTAAATTACCTTTTACGACAATAGGGTAATTATGTGGAATATCTCCTTTACTTAACTTTTTTAAAGGTACAATTCCACTTATATTTGAAACCAAGGATTCTAAAAATTCAAAATTCTCTATTCGTTTTTTTGCAATGGAACAAGTATTGTATGCTGCTAATATTTCGGGGTAATTATTTTCTGTTTCAATAAAAGAATTGTCAAAATCTGAATAATCACCATTATTCTGAACCAATAAACCTCCGTCTTTTAAAGGGAAATTTTTATGAAGTGAATAAAAGGCATAATCTCCAAATGTACCTGCATCAGATAGATGAAACATATTATAATTATACAAATGCGCACAATCTTCAACTATCATAATATTATGTTTCCTGCACAAATTAATTATATCTGCTATATTTTGAATTTTAAATCCAAAATAGTGCACCAATAACATTAAACTATATTTTTTATGTTTGATTTTGTTTTCAATTTCTGAAAGGGATATGGACAAATCACTGTTTAATGGATAAAATTCGTGTTTTAAACCAGATTCAATAACAGGGTCATAAATACCAGAACCTTCTCTGTCTGTGACTCCTATATAAGATGGCAACAAAACTACTGAGTCAGGCTCTAAACTTTTCAATATCAATCCCCAACATTCTCTAGCGGAGTATGTGAATTTAATGTTACGTCTAAATTTATCTGTATTTAAGGGTGCCTTACTTATCATTTATAAATTGGTAATATGCACTTTATTTATCATTTTTTGTATTTCTTCTTTATCACAGAACATCATAACATCAATCACAGATAAATACCCAACAAAACCTTGAATAGGTTGTTTGTATGGCTCCACTGATATTTCTAAAAACTTCAAATCAATTCCAGCTTTTTTATACTTTTCATTGTCGAAAAAAGTACGCCCTCCCGGTGGATTAAAATAGCTTTTAGCATTTAAGCCTTTACTAATATTAAGTGCCCATTCATCAGGAGCACTAACGGGTTCAATCTCTAAATTCATTTCAGACCAAATAGAAATAGGTGTTTTTATATCTAAATAGTCACAAATAATCAATAATGTCTTATGATTTAATTCTACTATGCTTTTGTAGTCATTCTTAAAAATAGTTTCCAACAGTGCAATCACATGGTTGTAATATGGCGCCCGTTTTTTATAATGTCCTAATTGTGCGAAAATTTTAGATTTCCAATTAATATTATTATTTATCTCAATTTTATTTATTGGGGTTTCTCTATGATGTTTTTCCAATGGAACTTTAATATACATGGAATCTCCATCCTGTTTTAAAATACGATTACGTTCTATCCAACCATGCCTTATATATTGTGGGGTATCAAATAGAATAAATTGATCCACGTGGTTTATCAAGGCAAAATAGCCCAAATAAGGCATAAAATAAGGTTGCATGATGGCCAATTTCATAAACTTGTTTTTATAAGTTTACATATAGCTTCCACTTCATTTAAAGACAAACTATCATACAAAGGCAAACACAATATTTTTCTTGAGATCGATTCAGAAACTGGCATACTGTCATATTTCAAATATGGTAATTTATTTAAACTTGGATAAAAATAACGTCTAGGATACACTTTTATTTTTTCCAAAGCTTCCTTAACACTAAGCAAAACTTCTTCAGAGCTAAATATAACAGGGTAATAGGAATAATTCCACTGGGTATCCACTCTGAGTTTTAATGTTTTCAAATTGGTTTCTTTCAGAGCATTATTATAATGCGTTACAACTTGTTTTCGTTGTCGCAAAATAGTCTTCATATAGGGCAATACAGCCAATCCCATGGCGGCTTGTGGCTCACTCATTTTGGCATTAATACCAACACCATCAAATGATTCTTTCCCTTGATGCCCAAAGTTATGATGGGAAAATATTGTTTTAAAATGTTGTGGTTTGCAAAATAGCGTACCACCTTCTCCTGTATGGAATAATTTAGTGGCATGAAAACTACAAGTACTTACGTCCCCATAATTAAAAATAGATTGTCCTTTATAAGTTATCCCAAAACAATGGGCGGCATCATAAATGACTTTTAAGCTATGTTTGTTGGCTATTTGTTCTATGGCTTCCACATGGCACGGATTCCCAAACACATGGGTCGCCAGTATTGCCGAAGTTCTAGAGGTTATTGCAGCTTCAATTTTAGTTTCATCAATCGTTAGATACTCTGGGTGAATATCGACAAATACAGGTGTGCAACCTTCCCAAACAATGCTACTGGTAGTAGCCACATAACTAAAAGGAGTCGTTATAATCTCGCCTTTTAATTTCAAGGCTTTTATAGCAATTTGTAATGGCAAGGTGCCATTAGTCATAGTTAGCATGTTACTGACGCCTAAATATGCTTTTAAATGAGTTTCAAGTTCTTGCACCAAAACGCCACGATTGGTCATCCAGCCAGTGTCCCAAGCCCGTTTTAAAATAGCTTGGTACTCTTCTTGTGGTGGTAAAAATGTTTTGGTTACGTTTATCATAATTATATTTGAGAATAATTTTTGTCTAACACACCTTCTTTTTTGATAAACACAAATTCACACAACCAAAGCACTTTATTTTCAAAAGGTCTATTTATATCTGTAATTTCAAACAATTTAAAACCTTTCCCATTGAGATAATTTAATATATTTAATGCTGTGTTTTCCATTCTATGATTCACTATAGCAACTTCCACCATTATAATTTCTACATCTTGAAGGACCCCTTCTGCTCCTTTTAACACTTTTAAATCTAACCCTTCTGCATCTATTTTAAGAATATTCGGCAATTTTAATTTATTGTCTTTTGCAAAAGAATCCAACCGAACTATTGGCAATTCAATTTGTTTAAATCCTCTTGTTTTCGCTTCTTCTTCTGAAAAAGAATAAGAACAACTATCATCTCTATCATGGATTGTAAACTTAAATACATCATTTACTTCTCCGAGTCCTACAGAAAATAAATGGACATTTTTATAATCTTTTAAAAGTGCGTTAATATCATCTTTAAGGTCAATTTGAGGTTCAAACAAATAGTAGCTAGCATTAGGGAAATATTTAAGGCATTCGGAAGTCCAAGTGCCTTTATTAGCTCCAATGTCGTAAATTGTTTCTGGATGATAATTCTGATTTATCAATATAGAAAAAAAATTATCCAACAAATTCTTTTTAGAAAAAGTATTTATCTTGACGTTTTTATTAATAATTGCCTTATTAAATGCTTCAGTTTTTGAAATTTCATAACCTAAATTATTAACTGTTTTTTTAATTATGTTTTTAAATAACTTTTTCATCAATAATAATTTGTGTCAATTAACTTTGAGTCCATTAAAAAAGGTGTCCAAATTTGCTTATCATGCTCAATTTGGATTGTTATAGCTTTATGTATTTTATAAAAAACATTAAAACCTGAATCTTCTGAAGCGGTGAATGTAATATTATAAATCCCTTTTGATAAATAAATATTTTTTAACTGAAAAGAAAAAGTAATCTTCTCTTTGTTTTTAATCACTTTTAATTCTTGATTTACTGGTAATACTTCTGCTATACCTCTTTGCTCTTTATCGTATATTGCCAAAGAAATATAAGGGATTTTTGATAACTTGTTATTTTTAATAGTAAAATTTAAATTTACAGTATTACCCCAGGGAATATCATAGGAATTATTTGTTTTATTTACACCTTCAATCCATGCTTTTTTTAATTCGATAGAATTATCTGTAAAAACCACCTGTGAATCTTCGTTTGTTATAAATTTATGATAATATAAATCAATCCCACGAGACACATTTTCACCTTGAAAATTAGCTAACCCATTTTCCATTAAAATAATTTGATTACAAATGCGTGACACCATGGGCATATTGTGTGATACAAATACTATGGCGGTGTTTGGCAAAATAGTGTCAATGGTTTTAAAACATTTTAAAACAAAGCCTAAATCGCCTACTGCCAAGACCTCATCTATAATCAATACATCGGGTTCCATTTGTGCCGCCACGGCAAAGCCCAAACGCACTTTCATACCAGAACTATAGTTTTGTACGGGCATATCGATAAACTCACGTATTTCGGCAAAGTCTATAATAGCCTCTACTTTGGCGTCTATCTCCTTTTTGGTAAAACCTAAAACGGCGCCGTTATTATAAATATTTTCGCGACCGCTTAAAATGGGGTTAAAGCCTGCGCCCAATTCAATCAATGCGCCCACGCGACCACGAATGGTTACTTTACCGGCATCGGGGTTTATTAGGCCGTTTAATATTTTAAGCAGTGTAGATTTTCCCGCGCCATTATGCCCTATCAACCCCAAACACTCGCCACGACGTAGTTCAAAATTAATATCTTTTACTGCCCAAAACTCTTTATCGCGTAGTTCTCGAATGGTTTTATTGCCTCGAATGTTAGCCACCAAGTCCTTCACCCCATACCACAGACTGGTTTTTAAGTCTTTACAGAACTTTTTGGAGACACCTTCTACTTTTACAAGTACCTCTTTATTTGATGGTATGTTTTTTTCTTCTATCATTTTTTTTGTCGTGAAACGGTTTTTCGTGAAACGATTTTCGTGAATCGTGAGACGGTTTTCGTGAGACGATTCACGATTCACGCTTTTGACGATTCATGCTATTCACGATTGACGGCTCTAAGCACTCATACGTTCTAAAAATATAGGAATCGATATTCGATAAAAAATCAAGCCCAAAAGAAACAATGGGATACACGCTAATAAAATCCAAATATAATAATATAAAAAAGTTGGGTCTGTACCTACTATAAAATCTCTAGAGGTTACAACCAATGCAGAAAAAGGATTTAACTCCATAACGGTTTTTAAAAATCCAGTTTTCGGAATAACATATACCACTGGGGTTATATACATCATTAAACTTAAACCCATAGACACCACCCGCATTACATCTGTATACAACATGCCTATAGGCGTAATAAACAAACCAATGGTAATACCTACCAAAATGGCTCCTAAAATAGCTAGTGGCAATAATAGTAAGGACATATTAAAACCTACCCCAAAAATAAACACAAAGGCTAAAAGTAACGCTATCTTGATACTACTGTCGAACAGCAGTCTATAAACACCCGAAACAATGAGGGCTTCTTTTGGAAAATTTATTTTAGCCATGATACCTTTAGCAGCATTGGTGCTTCTAAGTGGTGTATTTATAGCACTTTTAATAATAGACCAAATAAGAGTGCCTGAAAAAGCAAACACGGGATACGGAATGCCCGTATCAGTAAGTTTTATAGTGCCAGTATAATTTAGAAAGATCCAAACAAAAGCGGTGGTTAAGGGTGCCACAAAGGCCCAGATAATTCCAAAATACGATTGCCTATATTGTGCTTTTATATCCCTTACGGTTAACTGCCTTGCCAGATATAAGGAACGCCTTGTGTCACTGAGGGTTTCCTTTAGCAAATTAAGTAGGCTTATTTTATTCTCTTTTTGGTATATTTTGGTCTCCAATGGCATAGATTCTTTGGGCAATTTACTGTCTGTCTTGCAATTTAGGTTAGGATTTTTTTTAATGAGTAAATATAATCAGGTAAATGCTTGGAAAAAAATCAATTGAAGTAAAAAAGTTAATTTATTGTGGGTATGAACAACTTTGTCAGTTCGAGTGATCCCGATTATTTTATCGGGATTGTATCGAGAACCATGTCAGTTCGAGTGAAACCCAAGGAACGCCGGGTTTTGTATCGAGAACCATGTCAGTTCGAGTGAAACCCAAGGAACGCCGGGTTTTGTATCGAGAACCATGTGTTAAGAACCCCTATACAATAGCTAAAAAAACTAAAACGAAGGAGCTATTTTGAGTTAATAAAAAGTGTGGCAGCATTACAAAAATACGTCTCGATACAAATTTGTTCGTCCCTCACAAATCCACTCGACGTGACAACACTTCAACAAACACTGTCAGTTCGAGTGATTTTTGAAGCATGAGAAAATCGTATCGAGAACCATGTGTTAAGAACCTCTATACCATAGCTCAAAACAAATTAAAACGAATAATCCATTTGCTATTAAAAAGCATTGCAGCTCTACAAAAATACGTCTCGATACAAATTTGTTCGTCCCTCACAAATCCACTCGACGTGACAACACTTCAACAAACACTGTCAGTTCGAGTGGTTTTTGAAGCATGAGAAAATCGTATCGAGAACCATTTAACCTAAAACTTTTTTTTAGACAAATTTGGCAATTTATCAAACTCATTATTAATCAAAGCTTCCTTTTTAACCTTAGACCATTTTTTTATTTGCTTTTCAGCTTGAATTGCTAGATTTGGATCGGTAAATTCAGCATAAAAAACTAATTCAACAGGGCGTCTGGTAGAGGTATAACTGTCTTTGTGTTTCCCCATTTGATGTTCTACAAACCTATTTTCAAGATTAGATGTGAATCCCGTATAATAGCTCCCATCTGAACATTTTAAAATATAGACATAGTAAATCTTCATGTTATAAAAATAAAACTTAAAAATACGTCTCGATACAAATTTGTTCGTCCCTCACAAATCCACTCGACGTGACACCCCTTCAACAAACACTGTCAGTTCGAGTGATTTTCAAAGCATGAGAAAACTGTATCGAGAACCTTGTGTTAAGAACCTCTATACCATAACTCAAAACAAATTAAAACGAATAATCCATTTGCTATTAAAAAGCATTGCAGCTCTACAAAAATACGTCTCGATACAAATTTGTTCGTCCCTCACAAATCCACTCGACGTGACAACACTTCAACAAACTTGTCAGTTCGAGTGAAACCCAAGGAACGCCGGGTTTTGTATCGAGAATCCTGTCAGTTCGAGTGGTTTTTGAAGCATGAGAAAACTGTATCGAGAACCAAGTTTAGCAAGACCAAAACAACAACCTACAACCGCCTCTTCAAAACCTCCAAAATCTTGGCAACTGCTTCCTGCGGACTTTCTTTCATGGTTTGAATTTCAATCGTAGGATTGACCGGAACCTCAAAAGGTGAACTGATACCCGTAAAATTTTTAATCTCGCCTGCTCTTGCTTTTTTATACAAACCTTTTTCATCTCGTTCTTCACATACTTCTAAAGGCGTGTTTACAAAAACTTCAATGTAATAATCTTTTCCCACAATGGTTTCGATATCTTCTCGTATTTTGTTATATGGCGTTATAAAAGCTGCAATAACCACCAAACCGGCATCTATAAACAATCTGGCTACTTCGGCAGTGCGTCTTAAATTTTCAACACGACCTTCTTTTGTAAACTTTAAATCTTTATTAAGGCCGCGTCTTAAATTATCACCATCCAAGGTATAGGTGTGGATTTGCTGTTTGTACAATTCTTTTTCCAACAAATTGGCAATAGTGGATTTACCTGACCCCGACAGACCCGTAAACCAAATTAAACAGGGCTTGTGTTTTTTAGTTCGTGACCGATCATCTTTGTTTATAGTGTAATCTTGTTTTTTAATGTGTTCCATCATTTTACTGTACAATAAAATAGGGGTTCAATAGATTCTCCTTATTATAACTTAACTCTTCACGTTTATTTATTTGCATCACTTTTAAACCCACGGCATTACAAATGGCATGACCGGCGGCAGTATCCCATTCCATGGTAGGTGCCATTCTAGGGTAGATATCGGCATCGCCTTCGGCTACGGTACAAAATTTTAAGGAACTTCCTTTGGATACCAAACTAATCGTTTTGCCCTGTGCTTCCAAATCTTCAATGAATGCATCGGTTTCCTTACTTTTATGGGAACGGCTACCCACTATTTTAATATGATTGGAAGTATTTTTATGATACACTATCTCGGTACTTTTTTGAAAAACAGCCTCTGTAAATTCATGACTTACTAACTCACTTTTGTAGGCTCTATGATCTGAAACCACAGCATAATACACTGTTTTTGAAACTGGTACATAAATTACCCCTAAAACGGGCTTGCCATTTTCAATGAGCGCTATATTTACGGTAAACTCACCGTTTCGCTTTACAAACTCCTTGGTACCATCCAACGGATCGACCATCCAGCAAGTATCCCATTTTTTTCTAATAGCAAATGGCACTTGTTTGTTTTCTTCACTAATGATAGGAATACCCGTTGTTTCCAAATGCGCATTGATGACTGCATTTGCTTTGGTATCGGCAGTAGTTAGTGGTGAATCATCAGGTTTTAGGGCTACTTCGAAACCATCAGCATAAATTTTCATGATTTCAGCTCCGGCAGTTATGGCAGCTTTCACGGCTAATGTAAGTAAGGTATTCATGATTAGCGTACGTGTTTACTTCTTTTTAAAAACGCTTTTTATTTTATACCACAGGCCTCTTTTATGGTTGCTGTCATCATGGTAGCCATTGGCATAATTACCATAGCCATAACCATAGCCGTAACCATAGCCATAACCATAACCGTATTTGGCTTTTTGGTCGTAACCATTATACACCACACTAATGTTTTTAACCTGTTTGGTGCGGTGTTTCTCGTTTATAAAATTAAGCATCTCGCGTTTGGTATAGTCTTGGCGAATGACATATAAGGTGGCATCTACATGCTCAATCAACTCCAAGGCATCGGCAACCAAACCAATGGGCGGTGTATCTAAAACAATATACTCATAAGTGGTTTTTAATTGCTCGATAAGTTCTTTAAGCTTATCTGTAATCAATAATTCAGAAGGGTTTGGCGGAATAGGTCCCGAAGTAATCACATCCAAATGATCTATCTCGGTGGTTTGAATAACATTTTTAAGAGATTGATCACCGATCAGGTAGTTTACCACGCCCCTATCATTATCAATCCCAAAATCACCAAAAATCTTTGGCTTTCTTAAATCCAGTCCCAATAAAATGGTTTTCTTTCCACTTAAAGCTAATACCGTGGCCACGTTAATAGAACAAAAAGTTTTGCCCTCTCCACTTACAGACGAGGTGACCAATACCGTTTTGGCACCTTCAATTTTATGGGTTTTATAGAAATATTGCAAGCCAGTGCGAATAGCACGAAATGATTCGGCTGCTGCCGATTTCGGACTTCTGTGCACCACCAAATTATTGTCCAGTTTATTTTTGCCCACAACCCCAAGTATAGGGATACTGGTCAATTGCTCCACATCTAAAGGGCTATGAATATAATGGTCGGTAAGGGTCACAATAAAGGCTATGAGCAACGGAATGAGCAATGCTAAAAAAGCTGCCATGATATAGCGAACATTTAAATTTCTACCTAAGACCATGGCTCCTGTATTTTTAGCGGAATCAATGATCAAAATATCAGACACATTAGACGCTTTGATAATCTCGGCTTCCCCGCGTTTGGCTAAAAAAACATTGTAGGTTTGCTGGCTTAAGGTATATTGACGCTGCATACTTAAAAGTTCCTGCTGATCTTCTGGCAATTTGCTAAACTCTAATTCCAACAAACTTAAATCTTTATTAACCTGGTCTTGTTCACGTTTTAAACCACTGGTAACCGAACTGATATTTTCCAACAGCACATTTTTCAAACCTTCTATTTGCCTATTTAAATCGTTAAATATACTGGTATCGCTTCTTACGGAATATTGTAATTTTGATTTCTCTACCGATAGATTATTGATTTTACTCACATTAGCAACAATATTGGGGTCGCCTATACCGGCAATGGAAGGTGCTGGTATATCGGTAAACGTATTACTGGTTAACAAGTAGTTTCTCAGGTTTGCATAATAATCCAACTGCCTAATGATGCTTTCTTTATTGTTATCTAGTTTAGTAAACTTTTCGTTAAGCAGTTTACTTTCGTCATCCAGACTGTACATTTTATTTTTCTTTCTATAATCATTTAAGGCACTGGCATTATCTGACAGTTCATCCTTAACTCTAGAAATTTGGTCATCAATAAATGTAATGGCGTTACTAGCATAGAGGTTTTTGCGTTCCAATTGATCGTCACTCAAAACATCGACCATCGCATTTAAATAATCGACTATTTTTTGGGTATTCTTATCGATTAGGCCGATATCCAAAATGGGAGAACCACCAATATTGATAACACTCGTCCTTCCCTTATAACTGGCCACAACACCATCAAAGTGTCCAAATTGAATAAACAAGGGACTCCCTATGTTAAGCTTACGGCCAGCTTCCAACTTAAGAACTCCTTTTAAAAAAGGAAGTTCTACTTTTTCGTTTACTTGAAACTGTTTTTTAAAGACGCCCACTGGCACATCAATCCGCGATATGGCTTTGGTCATATAATTTTGTGCAGGAACACGAGCATTTTCAAAATTAACTTCCAGCTCGTAGGTGGTGTCATCTATAAAGGTGATTTTTATGGGATTATTGATAAGTTGTGGGGCATTGTAATCATGATCAAACCGAAAAGGTGCCGCTTTGTAAATATCTTGTTTTGTAAAACGACCTTGTTTTAAATAGCTTTTATAAAACTCCAAACGCTCAACCACCTTTTCATGATGGGTTCGTGATTCTAAGGTTACAATAATGGTTTGGACTTTAGAAGTCACCCCGCCCCAATTAAAGGTTAAACTGGCATTGGAGGTAAATAATGGATTGCTATCATCTTCTATCGCTATTTTAGTACTTAATTTATACGAAAACTCTTCACGGATATTTAGCTGATAAACCACATAGGTACTGATGGCCAATAATAGTAAAAACCACTTCCAATAGCTTAAAGCCCTAAATAAAAACTTCTTGATATCGAATGCTGAGTTAGATTCTGAAACTTCAAATTCATCAATCATACGATTATAATTACAGGTTTTTAGTTAAGAAATACGTGGATACAACCACAGAAAACAGCGAAGCAATGATGGTTAAATTTTGAATTGCCGTTTGGCCAGCACCCAATGCTTTACGTTTTAAAGGCTTCACTAAAATAATATCGTTGGGCTGAATGTAATAATACGGCGACTGTGTAGCTGCAAAATCCGTTAAATCAATATGGTGAATTTTTTGTCCATCAGGATACTGCCTAATAATCAAAACATCTCTTCTATCGCCTGTTTGCCTGATATCCCCCGCATTTGCCAAGGCTTCAATAATGTTCACGCGGTCTTGGAATAGGGTATGGACCCCCGTACCAACTTCACCTATCGTGGTGTAGCGCAAACCCGCCAATTTAACGGTTACAAACAATTCGGCCGTTTCCTTAAAATATTGCTTTAGCAGTTCGCTTTTAACTTTTTTTTCTATTTCATCAATGGTAAAGCCCAAAACATTGATCTCTCCCAATACCGGGAATTCAATTTGGCCATGCAAATCGACTGTAAATCCATTGAAATAAAGTTGGCCTCCACTGCCCGACTGGCCATTATTATTGCTTTGAACAGGATTAAAAATACTTACCAGTTCCGCATCAAGTGCTTTAACATTAATACTCAAAATATCATTGACTTGAACCCTGTATGGTTTTGAGAGTTCTTTAATTAATAAAGAATCATAAACAACAGTCCCTTTATCTTGCAAATAAACAACCTCTTTATTGGTAATACATGAAGAACATAAAATACTGATTGTTATGCAAATAAACAATAATGCTTGTTTCATCCTTGGGGAAATTGATTTATCACAAATATAACTTTTAGGTTTGAACAATAAAACTAATACCTTATTTTTTGGATATTTGTTCGTTCTTTGTAAAAAATATAAATATTGAATTACTTAACAGTAGAAAACATATCAAAATCTTACGGCGAGCTTAGCCTTTTTGAAGACATTTCGTTCAGCGTTCATAAAGACCAAAAAATAGCTTTTGTCGCTAAAAACGGTACAGGAAAGACTTCTATTTTAAATATTCTTTCTGGTGATGACCAAGCCGACTCGGGCAATGTTATTTACCGAAAAGATATTAAAGTGGCGTTCCTGTCGCAAGACCCTAAATTCGATAACGACTTAACCGTTGAAGAAACCATTTTTGAAAGCGATAATCCCATTTTAAAAATCATATCCAACTATGAAAAGGCCCTTTTAAATCCTGAAGACACTGAAGCTTACCAAAAAGCATTTGATGCCATGGAGCGCCATCAGGCATGGGATTTTGAAACCTTATACAAACAAATACTTTTTAAATTTAAACTTGATAATCTAGACCAAAAAGTAAGCACTCTTTCTGGCGGACAAAAAAAACGTCTCGCTTTGGCCAATGCTTTAATCAACAAGCCCGATTTATTAGTTCTGGATGAACCCACCAACCACTTGGATTTAGAAATGATTGAGTGGCTTGAAACCTTTTTTGCTAAAGAAAACCTGACCCTTTTTATGGTGACGCACGACCGTTACTTTTTAGAGCGCGTTTGTAATGAAATTATTGAACTAGATCAAGGCCAACTTTACAGTTACAAAGGAAATTACTCGTATTATTTAGAAAAACGCGAAGCCCGTATTGAGCGGGAAGCCGTCGAAACCGGAAAAGCCAAACAACTATTTAAAAAAGAACTGGATTGGATGCGTCGCCAGCCCAAAGCCCGTACCACAAAATCGAAATCCAGAATTGATGATTTTAACGACATAAAACACCGGGCCCACCAACGCCGGAGTGACCACCAAGTACAGCTGGAACTTAACATGGAACGCTTAGGGAGTAAAATTTTAGAGTTCCACAAAGTATCGAAAGCATTTAAGGATAAAACGATTTTAAACGGATATGATTACACGTTTAAAAAAGGAGAACGCGTGGGCATAATTGGTAAAAATGGCACAGGAAAAACGACTTTCCTAAACATTTTAACCCAAACAGCTAAACCTGATTCTGGCAAGGTAGTTAAAGGAGATACCGTAAAATTTGGTTATTACACACAAAGCGGAATAAAAATAAAACCAGAGCAAAAGGTTATTGATGTAATTCGTGAGTTTGGTGATTATATTCCGTTAAAAAAGGGGCGACAAATTAGCGCCCAACAACTACTAGAGCGCTTTTTGTTTAGCAGAAAAAAACAGTATGATTTTGTTGAAAAATTAAGTGGCGGTGAGCGAAAGCGGCTTTATTTATGTACCGTTTTAATCCAAAACCCTAATTTTTTAATTCTTGATGAGCCAACAAACGATTTGGATATCGTCACCTTAAACGTTTTGGAAAGTTTTCTTTTGGATTTTCCAGGATGCATCATCGTGGTATCGCACGATCGCTATTTTATGGACAAAGTGGTCGACCATCTTTTTGTTTTTAAAGGTGAAGGCATTATTGAAGATTTCCCCGGAAATTATACCGATTACAGGGTTTATGAGGATAGCCAAACCGTAATAACCTCAAATACTACTGAAGACAAAAAAGACAAACAATCTTGGAAACAAAACGAAGCTTCCAAGTTATCGTTTAATGAAGAAAAAGAGCTAAAAAACATTGAGAGTAAGCTCAACTCCTTAAACTTTGATAAAAAGGAATTGGAAAGCAAGTTCAACAACCCCGACTTAACGCAAGATGAGATCAACGAACTTTCAGAAAAGTTACAAGAGATAATAGATAACATTGAAGCCAAAGAAGAACGTTGGTTTGAGTTATCGGCCAAACTAGAGGAGTGATTTATGCTTTATCAAAGTATTGAATTTCTAAAATTCTTATTGCGCTCTACCAACCAACATGGGGTGCACTCCCCTTTTGTTTACGATTTGGTAACCCAGTGTTTTTACGACAAAAAAAAGCACGAAGCCTATTCTGCGATTTTAAACTATAAAAAGTCGCTTAAAACAAATCACTCCAAAATAATGACTACCGATTTGGGTGCGGGTTCGCGCATTTCAACGAAAAAAGCACGAAAGGTTTCTGAAATAGCCAAAAATGCTGGTACCACCAATCAGCGAGCAAAACTATTATATCGAATTGTTAATTACTTTAAACCCTTGTCGGTTTTAGAGTTGGGCACGTCTCTTGGTATTGCCACACACGCTATGGCGTTGGGAAATCCAAAAGCTAAAATCAGCTCTATTGAAGGCTGTCCAAATATTTCTGAATTCACAAAAGACTATTTCAAAAAACATGGCCTAAAAAATACCACGGTAATAACAGGTGACATTCAAAATGAAATAGAAAGGCGTACTTCAAACCAATACGATTTGGTGTTTTTCGACGGTAATCACCAAAAAGAGGCCACATTAAATTATTTTGAAACTTTGCTGCAAACCGCACATAACGATACGGTGTTTATCTTTGATGATATTTATTGGAGCAAAGCGATGACCGAAGCTTGGGAAATCATTAAACAGCACCCAAAAGTAACAGTTACTATCGATACTTTTTTCTGGGGTTTTGTTTTTTTTAGAAAAGAACAGGCAAAGGAACATTTTACCATACGTATTTAATGGTAAAAAAAATCCCGAAGCTAAAACTTCGGGATTTTAATTTTCATTAAAAAATGATTTTTCTATTTCACCAAATTGATTTCAACACGTCTGTTTAAAGCACGTCCTGCCTTTGTTGAATTGGTTGCTATGGGCTTATCTTCGCCATAACCTTTTGATGACAATCTGTTTGATGCCACACCATTTTGAATTAAGAAAAGCATCACAGAGCTTGCTCTTTCTTCCGATAAGTTTTGGTTCAAGCTATTGCTTCCAACACTATCAGTGTGTCCTTCTATGGCAAATTTCGCAGAAGGATACTCTTGTAAAATAGCCACAATTTCTTTCAATACGCTATTTGATTCTTCTTTAATTGAAGATTTTCCAGAGTTAAACAAAATAGTTTTTGCGTATTCATTTAATGTTTTTTGAACTTCTACGGTAACCTCTGGTTCTGGCTCTGGCTCTGGGCACCCATTATTTGCCACGGTTCCAGGGACGTCAATACACTGGTCGTCTTTATCTAAAACAGTATCTCCATCGGTATCTGGCCAAGGGCAACCTTTATTTTCAACTTCTCCTGCCACATCAACACATTCATCAACGTTGTCTAGAACAGCATCTCCATCGGCATCACCCCATGGACAGCCATTATTTTCAACAGGACCTTTTTCATCTGGACACTCATCAACATTATCTAAAACCGTGTCGCCATCTTTGTCTCCCCAAGGACACCCATTGTTCTCAACAGGGCCTGCTTCTTTTGGGCAGGCATCTAATTTGTCTATAACGCCATCCTTATCTTTATCTCTTGCTTTACCTTGATACACTGGTATTTTTAGACCCGCATACACATCTGCTCCTTTTGTGTTATCACTGGTTAACGCTGAAAGCACCGAGCCAGAACCTAGGTATAATGGTCCTGCTCTTAAACCAGCTCCAGCTTGAAAACCATTATACTGAACCACACTAAGCGGTAAATAGAAACTAAACCATCTGCTTTCAAATCGTGGAGTTAAAGAAACAATATTAGGAATGCTACTCGCTTTTACTTTTCCTTTTTTTGTTAACGACAAATCGGTATTTAAGTTTAAATAAAATTTACCTCTAAAATTCCAGTCTGCATTAAAGTGAAGTGCCGTAGGCAAACTGGTTTTGTAACTACCACTTGAACTCGTTAAGGAATAAAAGTTATTTAGAAAATCTTCTACGTCTTCGGCGTCATCAAAATCGTCCTCGCTAACACCACCAGTGTTCGTTGTTATGTCGTAAACATCCTCTGCGCCTTCCTTATACTTTATGGAACCCAAATCGGTTATTGATAGCCCCAATTTTAATTTGTATTTATTTTTATGCTTCAGCGTATAAGTATCGCCCTTTGTGTTTGTTTTCGTATAATCAGCATAGTTAGGACGCCATTCGTAAACAAAACCTATATCGACACCAAAACCATTGGCATCCGGCAGTTCGTAATCGTAATTATCATTATCAAATTCAGCAAAGCGACCATAAGTGATTTCTCCCGTAGAATCAAAACTTCCTGTAGTTTCTCCTCCACCTAAATCTGTTCCATCGGCATCATAATCCACAGTAACATTTCTACCATAAATATAACCGCTGCCTAAACCTTGCAAATATTTTAAGGAAAGCCCTCCTTTTAAAAAATGCTCTTCTTTATTCATGAAGACTCTGGCATAGGTTAATCCTACTTCTGCCCAAGCTTGACCAAAGGCACCAAAATCACCTTCATTCACAACAAAATCGTCCGTATCCTCGTCATCTATGGCATCAATAGTATTTCCATTAATTTCATTGATATTAATCACAGAACGGGCTCTGGTAAAAATGGCTATTGAACTTTTCTTATTCAAATTAAACATAAAAGACGGCCCAAGAATATCTTCATAGGTTCCAAAATTGTTGTTATTAGACGGTGATTTGGTTGCATTAAGATCAAAATCGTAATCGTCCTTTAAAGCATCCATAACATTTACACCGTAATAATCGTTTCCGGCAAGAAAACTTGCACCAACCAGATTGATATCTGTTTTAAAACGGGAGTCGACAATATTGGCAGGGTTTGAAACCACGCTGTTCACTCCACTATAATTATCCGTTAGGAACCCAATAAAAGATTGAGCATGTAGACTAATTGTACCAAGTAGGAACAACATTAATAAAGTAGTTTTTTTCATAAAATTAAATTTGGTTTTTCTTTAAAATAAGCGTCGAAAATACACATTTATGTTAAATTATGTTAAACTAAACAGAAAAATCTGATTTTTAAAGACAACATTTAGCAAGTTTGCTTTTTCAAACTATATTTAGAACATGAAAATTTATACTAAAACAGGAGACAGCGGTACCACGGCCTTATTTGGCGGTACGCGTGTGCCTAAGCACCATCTTCGAATTGAAAGCTATGGAACCGTAGATGAACTCAACTCACATTTGGGGCTTATTCGCGATCAAAAAATTGCAGAGCATTATAAAGGTTTAATCATTGAAATTCAAAATAAACTGTTTACCCTTGGTGCTATTTTAGCCACCGACCCTAATAAAGCTGTTTTAAAAAACGGTAAGGAGCGATTGGATATTGAGAAAATTAGCCTTCAAGATATCGAACTGTTGGAAAAAGAAATAGATATTATGAATGATGCCTTGCCTCCAATGACCCATTTTGTCTTACCCGGTGGGCACCAAAGCGTGTCATTCTGTCATATTGCTCGCTGTGTTTGTCGCAGAGCAGAACGCTTAGCATCAGCCCTTAACGAATTAGAGCCTTTTGACAACCGCGTTTTAACTTACTTAAACCGACTTTCTGACTACCTTTTTGTATTGGCACGAAAGTTGTCTTTTGACTTACAAGCAGATGAAATTAAATGGATTCCTGAGAAAAAGTAAAGATTTATTCAATTTAAGAAGACCATCTTCGAAAGTTTTCAAGTAAGTAGATTCATTTGAATATCACAAAATTTTAACTGGCAAAAAATAAATTTGCATGAGTTTAAATTGCAAAAGAATACGTTCTTAAAATTAATGATTAAATAATTCATTTTTTCCTTGTGTGTTTAAACTAAAAATTTATTTTTGCAAAAAAATAAAAAGCACAAAACATGTATTGGACTTTAGAATTAGCATCTTATTTAAGTGATGCACCATGGCCAGCAACAAAAGACGAATTGATAGATTACGCTATTAGAACCGGTGCGCCTTTAGAAGTTGTTGAAAATTTACAGTCAATTGAAGATGAAGGAGATTCGTATGATTCTATTGAAGAAATTTGGTCAGATTATCCTACCGATGAAGATTATCTTTGGAATGAAGATGAATATTAAATAAAAGCATAAAGAATATAAAAAAAGTCTCGATTTGAGACTTTTTTTTTGTTCTAATCTTTATAAAACTAATAACATAATGTATCTTTGAGTGCTTTTAAAAGAGCATCAAAATACTTCAAAAAATAACGTGTAACCGAATGTAGTACTCAACAATGTAGAAGTATTGATTCTGGTTCACATAATATAAAACAACATACACATGAGTTTTTTAGATTCTGTACTAAAGATGTTTGTTGGCGATAAATCGAAACAAGACGTAAAAGCCATAACACCTATAGTTGATAAAATCAAAACATTTGAAGCCACATTAGAGGCTTTATCACACGACCAACTTAGAGCAAAAACCAGTGAATTTAAAGCTAAAATTGCCGAAGCGAACAAAGAGATTGACGGGCAAATCGCTAAGCTTTTAGTAGAAGCCGAAAACACTGAAGATATCGACCTTCGAGAAGATATCTATGAACAAATAGATAAACTTAAAGACGATGCCTATAAAATTACCGAAGACGTTTTAAACGACATCTTGCCCGAAGCTTTTGCCGTGGTTAAAGAAACAGCAAAACGCTTTGTTAACAATACCTCCATTACAGTTACGGCCAATGAGTTTGATCGAACATTATCTGGTGAAAAAGATTATGTAGTTTTAGAGGATGATCAAGCCGTTTGGGCCAACTCTTGGGATGCCGCCGGAAAACCCATTACTTGGGACATGGTGCATTACGATGTTCAATTAATTGGAGGTGTTGCCATGCACCAAGGTAAAATTGCCGAAATGCAAACCGGTGAGGGTAAAACCTTAGTGGCAACCCTACCTGTTTATCTTAATGCATTAGCTGGAAAAGGCGTGCACTTGGTTACTGTAAACGACTATCTGGCAAAACGTGATAGCGCATGGATGGCTCCTATTTTTGAGTTCCACGGATTAAGTGTTGACTGTATAGATTACCACAAACCCAACTCGGCTGCAAGAAGGAAAGCTTACAATGCCGATATCACCTACGGAACCAACAACGAATTTGGTTTCGACTATCTGCGTGATAATATGTCGCATGCACCAGAAGATTTGGTACAGCGTCCACACCATTATGCCATTGTCGATGAGGTCGATTCCGTTTTGGTTGATGATGCTCGTACACCTTTAATTATCTCTGGTCCCATTCCTAAAGGCGACCGCCATGAATTTAACGAACTGAAACCTAAAGTGGAGGATATCGTTAGCGTTCAGCGTAAATATTTAACGGGAGTTTTGGCTGAAGCCAAGAAGTTAATTGCTTCTGGCGATGCTAAAGAAGGGGGTTTCCAATTGTTGCGCGTGTATCGCGGTATACCAAAAAACAAAGCCTTAATTAAATTTTTAAGTGAAGAAGGCGTTAAGCAACTGCTTCAAAAAACCGAAAACTTTTACATGCAGGACAACAACCGCGAAATGCCAAAGGTTGATGCCGAATTGTACTATGTTATTGAAGAAAAAAACAATCAAATTGAATTGACCGATAAGGGTGTAGATTATATCTCCGGAAAAGACAACCCAGATTTTTTCGTCATGCCCGAAATCGGAATTGAAATCGCTAAAATTGAAGAGCAAGGTCACGAACCCGAAAAAGAAGCTATACTTAAAGAAGAACTGTTCAAGGATTTTGGCGTAAAATCAGAGCGCATCCATACTTTGAACCAATTACTAAAGGCTTATGCTCTATTTGAAAAAGACACGCAATATGTGGTCATGGAGAATAAGGTGATGATTGTTGATGAGCAAACGGGGCGTATTATGGATGGACGTCGTTATTCAGACGGACTTCACCAAGCTATTGAGGCCAAAGAAAATGTAAAAATTGAAGATGCCACGCAAACCTTTGCTACGGTAACACTTCAAAACTACTTCAGAATGTACCGCAAACTTTCAGGTATGACAGGTACGGCGGTTACTGAAGCTGGCGAGTTCTGGGAAATCTATGAATTGGACGTGGTTGAAATACCAACCAACAGACCCATTGCCCGTGATGATAAAGAAGATTTGGTTTACAAGACCAAACGCGAAAAATACAATGCGGTTATTGATGAAGTGACTAACCTATCTCAAGCTGGTCGCCCAGTATTGATTGGTACGACTTCAGTTGAAATTTCAGAATTGCTTGGTAAGATGTTAAGCATTCGTAAAATTCCGCATAACGTATTAAATGCGAAGCAACATAAAAAAGAAGCTGATATCGTTGCCGAAGCTGGTAATGCCGGCCAGGTAACCATTGCCACCAATATGGCGGGTCGTGGTACCGATATTAAATTGAGCGACGAAGTTAAAAAAGCGGGCGGTTTGGCCATTGTAGGTACCGAACGCCATGATTCGCGTCGTGTGGACAGGCAATTGCGTGGACGTGCAGGTAGACAAGGAGACCCAGGAAGCTCTCAATTTTATGTATCCCTAGAAGACAATTTAATGCGTCTATTTGGTAGTGAACGTATTGCCAAAATGATGGACCGAATGGGATTGAAAGAAGGTGAAGTCATTCAACATTCCATGATTTCAAAGTCCATTGAGCGTGCCCAGAAAAAAGTTGAAGAAAACAATTTTGGTGTTCGTAAGCGATTATTGGAATATGATGATGTTATGAACGCACAACGTGAAGTCGTTTACAAACGTCGTAAGCACGCATTACATGGCGAAAGACTTCGTGTAGATTTGGCCAATATGATTTTTGATACTTCGGAAGGTATTTCCGAAACTAACAAAGAGGCTAATGACTTCAAAAATTTTGAATTTGAATTGATTCGTTATTTTTCGATGAGTTCGCCTGTATCTGAAGCTGAATTCGGAAAATTATCAGCTCAAGAAATCACTTCGAAAATATACAAAGCCGCTTTTGCCCATTACAGAGAAAAAATGGAGCGCAATGCAGAAATTGCCTTTCCTGTAATTAAAAATGTCTATGAAAACCAAGGTGATAAATTTAAACGTATTGTGGTTCCATTTACAGATGGTACCAAAAGCTTAAATGTAGTAACCGATCTTGAAAAAGCATATGAGTCTAAAGGTAAACAGTTAATTACCGATTTTGAAAAGAACATTACACTAGCCATTATTGATGATGCTTGGAAAACCCATTTACGTAAAATGGATGAACTAAAACAATCAGTACAATTAGCGGTTCACGAACAAAAAGACCCATTACTTATCTATAAGTTTGAAGCTTTTGAACTGTTTAAGGGCATGATTGATCAAGTGAATAAAGATGTTATTTCATTCTTATTTAAAGGTGAATTACCACAAGAAACACAAGAGACCATTCAAGAAGCTAGAGCAAGAAAGCAGGAAAAAGTTCAAACAACCAAGGAAGAAATTCCTAATTTAGATGAACGTTCTGCCCAAAGTCGCGCTGCTGGAAACACGCAACGCAAGCAAGAAGTTGTTGAAACCATTGTTCGCGACAGGCCTAAAATAGGTCGTAACGATCGTGTTACTATAAAACATGTTATAAATGGTGAAAATAAAACCTTAAAATACAAACAAGCCGAACCTTTAATTACCAAAGGCGATTGGGTTTTGGTTGAAGATTAAAAACTATACTAGTACAGCACAATAAAACCGATAGAGATTTCTATCGGTTTTTTTAATACTAGACATTTTTTTTGATAGTCCTTCTCATATCATAACATCTTGTTTTGTCATGCCGAACTTGTTTCGGCATCTCATAATATTTGTAATCTATAATTTTATGATGAGATCTTGAAATAAATTCAAGGTTACGAGCAACTTTACGTATAATTAAGGGTATTCAAATTTTCCTTATTTTTTCTTAAACACATAAGTGTATAACCACATAAGTGTAAAAGTGGGTATAACGTCCAAACCGGGAAGCGCTTCTTCTACAAAAGCAACGACCCCTGCTATTTTTCCGGGCTTCCCTTTATAGAGTTTGGTCATAAGCCAACCTGAAACAGGCGCCCAAACGATATCCGAAAATTCGCCCACACCGGGTATAAAAAAAGAAACATATCCCAAGGCATCTAAAACAATGCCGATTATTAGTTTTTTGTATTTATTCATTAAGCAATATTTGTTTCTTAAGGCAGAACAAGAAATATACCAAAATTACTTTCCAATAAGTTTCAAAAATTCATTACGGGTTTCAATCTTTTCAAACTGTCCTCTAAATCCAGATGTCGTTGTTACCGAGTTTTGTTTTTGCACGCCGCGCATCATCATACACATGTGAGACGCTTCAATAACCACGGCTACACCTTGGGGTTTTAATGTATCGTTGATGCAATCTAAAATCTGTTCTGTTAATCGTTCTTGTACCTGCAACCGTCGTGCAAACACATCAACAATCCTAGGCAACTTACTTAAGCCCACAATTTGCCCATTGGGTATGTAAGCGATATGAGCCTTACCGAAAAAAGGCAGAATATGATGCTCGCAAAGCGAATACAATTCAATATCCTTTACTATTACCATTTCATCGTAGGTTTCCTTAAACATAGCTCCTTCAAGTATTTCAACTGGGTCTTGATGGTAACCTTGGGTTAAAAACTGCATGGCTTTGGCTGCCCGTTCCGGTGTTTTTAATAAGCCATCGCGCGTGGCATCTTCGCCTAAATCCTTAATAATATTTTCATATCTAGCTTTGACATCGTCGGTAACTTGCATATTGTATTCTTCAAAACTTTTATAAGGCATGACCTCCTAAATTTAATTTTCAAATAAATATAGCCTTTAAAACGGATACAACAATAAAAAGGTATTTGAAATTGTACAGGAAAACATAAAATAGTAATTTCACCACTGATATTTTCAACAGATGATTCAAGCTAAAAACATTCATAAATATTACGACGACTTACATGTTTTAAAAGGTGTTGACCTTCATATTGAAAAAGGGCAAATTATTTCGATTGTTGGTGCTTCGGGAGCTGGAAAAACAACATTACTACAGATATTAGGTACTTTAGACAAAGCATCTTCTAAAAATAGTTTTACGCTTGACATTAATGGTACAGACGTTAGTAGACTAAAGGATAAATCCCTGGCAAGGTTTAGAAACGAACATATTGGATTTATCTTTCAATTCCATCAATTGTTACCAGAATTTACAGCCGTTGAAAATGTTTGCTTACCTGCTTTTATAAAAGGCACCAATAAAGCAGATGCTGAAAATCGAGCAAAAGAGCTATTGGATTTTTTAGGATTATCGCATCGTTATGATCATAAACCTAATGAATTATCTGGAGGGGAACAACAACGTGTTGCAGTAGCCAGAGCATTAATAAACAATCCTAATTTAATTTTTGCCGATGAGCCTTCAGGAAATTTGGATAGCGAAAGTGCCGAGAATTTACACAATCTCTTTTTTAAACTTCGCGATGAGTTTGGGCAAACTTTTGTAATTGTTACGCATAACGAAGAACTTGCCGATATGGCTGACAGAAAATTGACCATGGTCGATGGGAAGATTATAACCAACCAGTAAATATAATTTGAAAAATAAATTCGCATAAAAAAAGAGACTGCCGAAACAGTCTCTTTTTTTTATGGCTTTTGAAACAATTAACTACTAAATGGATAAATTTGTCCAAAAATGGTAATTGTGTTATTTGTATAATTTATTTTTATATCGCTTATGTCAGCAATATCCACATCAAGAATACCAGATTCAATACCTCTTGGCAATAAGATGAAATGCAGCGACTCTTCCACAGTTAAACTATACTCAATTCCGTTGGCACTTACCCCAGATTGATTTCCATTAAGCAAATATTCGTCGTCCCAAATGTTAAATGGCGTATCAGAACCTTCAATCCACGTCCGTGTCGTATTTTCAGTATAATACACAACAGCACCTGTTGGAGCTGTAACTTTTCCGTTTTCAATAACAACACTGTACTCTAAATTAGAGTCTTGATTCATTCCTAAATTCTTAACAACATGAGTGCCTTCAACTTTAAAATTTTCATGATAATAATTATCAAAAGTAGCTGTGTGTTGGCTATCTTCAATTCGGTACCAATTGGTTGAAACAATGGTAACAATCCCTTTCCGGGTTATACCATCTTGGCATAATACACCCGTACCATAATCTATGGTAATGGTTTTCGGGAAGGTAGTAAAATCAAGTGGCTCAACCGTAATGGAAGGTCCGTCCAATTCACTTTTACTTGCTGATTTTCCAGAAGTCGAACTTTCAGAACTTAAAACAGCATCACCACCATTATTACCAACATCCTGGAAAATTTTATTCACGATAGTGTACTCAACCAAGGCTGTTAAAGCATCCTGTTGGACATTATCATTGTTCACTTCTTCTTTGTCTTGGCAACTCACTAGAAGTATTGCCAAAATAGGAATTATTAGTTTTCTCATAATATGAAATTTAGTTATCCAAATAACGTAATAAATGTTAATTTTCGTATGCTTTTAAGACATGATTTTGCTGTTTACATGATATTTTTACCGTTTATCGGTATTTTTGATATTAATTTAAAATTAAGTGATGGAACGCTATCTTCGTTTTTATGAGCGCAGCAAACATATAAAAGTTGTATTTTTGAAGTTGAATGAATACAAAAAATAACTCATTTCTTTGAACTTAACCCAGACCGAACTAAAAGACTTTCTCGACACCAAAGCAGAGGCTTATAACAAACCTGATTTTATTGATAGCGACCCGATTCAAATTCCACATCAATTTTCAAAAATGGAAGACATTGAAATCGCAGGTTTTTTAACGGCTACCATTGCCTGGGGCAATCGAAAAAGCATTATCAACAATGCAAAAAAGCTAATGGTTCTAATGGACAATGCGCCTTACGACTTTGTGATAAATCACCAAGAAACCGATTTAGAAAAACTGTTGCCATTTGTGCACCGCACATTCAATGGTCAGGATTGTATTCAATTTATAGCGTCTCTAAAACACGTTTACAATAAGCACGATGGTTTGGAAGCTGTATTTTCAAAGTATGCCGAAACCGATTCATTACAACCTGCCATCTCTAAATTCAAATCTATTTTTTTTGAAATTGAGCATTTACAACGAACAAGAAAGCATGTAAGCGATCCGTTAAAAAAATCGGCAGCCAAACGTATCAATATGTTTTTACGTTGGATGGTACGACCTAACAATACAGGTGTAGATTTCGGTATTTGGAAAACTCTATCGCCCGCACAGTTGTCTTGTCCATTAGATGTACATTCCGGCAATGTAGCCCGTAAATTGGGGCTATTAAAACGAAAACAAAATGACGCCAAAGCTCTTGATGAGTTGGACAAAAATCTACGTAGATTAGACTCTGTTGACCCGGTGAAGTATGATTTTGCCTTATTTGGATTGGGTGTATTTGAAGGGTTTTAGGTCTACTCTATTTAAACAGTAAAGTGATTTTTATGGGTAAATGCACTAAAATTTATGATTATCTTTTTTGTTACCTACAATTATTTCTTCTATAACTTGCTTTTTCCAAACTATTCCTAATTGAGCATCAAAATCATCTTTTCCTACTATTCTGCCAGAATAAATACCTACAAAGCCTTCAATAGTTCCTATAATAGCACCTTTTGGAATTATTCTTCCATGCGCTCCATGGATACCAGTCCTCCTGTAAATAACTGGTGCCCCAGACATACCTCGTTTACTTGCAGTGTCAACAAATATTTTTGGCAATTTATCCATATCAAGGTCTGGTTCTGTAGCCACACTTCCTCTTTTCCAAATTGGAAACTTGCCTCCCCCATCTAAATTGTATGGATAACCTAAAATAAAAATATCATCTGCTATTTCTAAATCAAAATCATTGAACTCAATTTTGTTTATTGGTGTTAGGATTGCATTTAAATTTTCACCTATATCAAGTTCAATTGCTACAACATCTACTTTCTCTCCAAACTCAGGGTGAATTAGCCAGTCGGATTCATCATTATTGTCATACAGATATATAGAAAAATTACTCCAACTCAAATAGGGCTTTTTTTTAATTAGTAAGGACAAAACCAAAACATTAGGAACACCACCATGAATACTAATAGGTTCTCTTGTTAATGGATTTAAGCCTGTAACATTATGCCAATTTGTTATTAAATAATATTTATTACCATATTCATAAATAAATGCTGTTGCAGAAGCAAGTTTTTGTTTAGTTTCCTCTAGATACATTGAAATGGAAACCGTACAATAAGAAACCTTATTTATATTTACTTTTCGTGGATTTTTAGATTTGCTCATAAAAAAATGGAATGCTGATTAATACCTACTCATCTGCCTTACCCAATGCTTGACTTGGTACATGTTTTCGATAATTTTTTTAGCCGCTGATGGACTACTGGCACTAGTTGAAACGTCTATTGCGGTGCCAACACCTTCTATTCTTATTTTATCTTTATATATAAATAAACCAGATTTTTGAATTATTTTACTTTAATTCGTACATACTTGAATAAATAGAATATGACTAGCCATAGCCCAGTCATAATTCCAAGAGTAATAATTCCTTCATATAAAAATATGTGATTCAGTTGAAATGCCAGTTTTTCACCAAAAGTCATTGGATATTTATCAACATATATGTTTTGTTCAAATAAATAATCAAACTGATATACATAAAGGCTATATTCGGTTGTATCATATTTTCCAAATTGCATAGCTAATAGTATAATTACCAAAGAAATCATAACTGACTTTGCCAATGTTTTCAAGAAGAATTTACTAATTGTTAGGTTGAGAGTTTTAGCCATTGTATAATATATATGATAGATTTTCACAATTTATGAAATATTTTGTTTTTGACATATACAGATTTGACCAATTATTCTTAGAAACACTGCCATATAATCAGTACTAAAACCAATGGGTATTATGGTCTACCTAGTTGGCGCCATAAATCCGAATAAAGTTGATTGTCAATTATACAATATCCATTAATTATAGCATTTAATAAGGAGTTTTCAACTTGTTCTGGTGCCAAAAATTGAGGGTTCTTATTTGGCAAACAATTGTTATGAAATTCAATTACATCCTGTGCTGTAACTAGATAAGATAAATTATGCAAAATTTTATTTCTTACTATTCTTGTTTCATTCATTACATCAAATTGTGACTGAGTGATTCTCCCATCTTTTAATATCGTATCCAAATTATTTTTATGATTATTTCTTGTATTCAAGTTTTCATTATATGCTTGAGCGATAAATTCATAGTAAGTATTTATAACAGAAGTCATTATATATAAATTATTTAATGATTTGGTATTAGCTTCATCTTCAATAAATCTTCTAAAATTCATTAGTTTATTATCTAGTTGATTCATCTTGTTTGGATTTAAAATTATATCTATATAATATAAATCATAATATCATGTAAGCAAAACTAAATAACATTGGAATTATAATGTAAAAAATCTGCATTGTTGGTTGTAACGGTAAAGTAGACCCAGCTCTTTTCGGTGAAGGTCATGCTAAATATGGACGTTTTGAAAATGAATACCCAAATTTCTTAGAGCAAGGCGAAAAGTTTAATGAATATTTTGATAGATTTTTTAATCAACATAAAATGCCTGTACGTGTAGCCAAAGACGAGCTAAAAATATTTAATTAATTTATTGCCGTATTATTTATACTTAAAAACATATCTATAACCTGGACTAATTAGGTTTTATCACATCATAATTTGACATCTGTAATTTTATCTAATGTGGTGGTGTTTCATTCTATTTTTTTAGCCCACCTTTCATTAGCTTCAAATCCCCACTGAACCTGATAAGTAGTTCCTTTAAATGTATCCAAAAGAATAAATGTCCAATTGTTTGTAGTGGGTTGAAGCACAAACCTTCCAATGGGTCTTTCATAGTCATTCCAGGAAAAATCAATTCCCTCCCTATCTAATAAATCTAGATATGCAGTATTAATGTAACCGTATTCAAATCTTTTTTTTGAATCGAGACTCCATTGAACTATTGTTATTTCTCCACTTGAAGTATCTAATTTGATAAAATTATACATATTATTAGTAGGGTATAATTTAAATTTCCCGAAATTCTTTTTATCCTTAACTCCTTGTTTTGCTTTTTCCTTTTTTATTGAATCGCTTTTCTTCTTATATAATTCAAATTTTAATGAATCTTTCTTTTTTGCTAAAAGTATTGATTCTCTTTGATTAACAAGCGTAGAATCCTTATCCTTCCCTAATTCTTGTGAGTATATAGTTATTGTTGTTAGGAAAGCTATGACGAAAAGTTGCTTTTTCATTTATGTTAATTTTGAATTAGCTTAAAAGTAATAAGATTTTTCTAAATATTGGCTAATAGCAGAACCTTCATATCGTATTATGAAATCTGAAATAGTAGTGTAAGGAACAAATAATTACATCGTATTAATTATACAAATTAACATGTTTTTACGTTGGATGGTACGACCTAACAATACAGGTGTAGATTTCGGTATTTGGAAAACTCTATTGCCCGCACAGTTGTCTTGTCCATTAGATGTACATTCCGGCAATGTAGCCCGTAAATTGGGGCTATTAAAACGAAAACAAAATGACGCCAAAGCCTTACTGGAATTAGACACCTCATTAAGGAAATTCGATGCTTCAGACCCTGTTAAATACGATTTTGCCCTGTTTGGCTTGGGAGTTTTCGAAAAATTTTAAATAGATTGATTTTAAATAGCACACTTAAATTTACATAGTTAACTTTCAATTAACCAAACCTTCATTTAAAGCCAAACTTAAGCTAACCTTTTGGAAACCATTTGCACATAATTTTGGGGTATTAATATTTAACTAATCCTAAAATTTCAAAAATGAAAAAATCAATTTTACTAAGTCTTTTTACATGTGCAGCATTAACATCATGTGATATAAAAGACTTTGTTGAGCCAGGTAACAATAATGGAAAGAAGTCTATTGTTCTAAAAGACCATTCTGTTACCCCTAACCTTTTAGAATTAAAGCCTGAATTTAAAAACTTAAAAGTAACTACCCTTTTATCTTCAGAAGACCAATTATCAGATACTCCAGATTTTGTTTACGGAAGTATGGCCGATGGAGCTGGTTTATTAAAGAATAATAATGGTACTTATACTTTAATTAATAACATCGAAGCCGATTATTCTATAGCTAGAATAACATTGGACGAAACTTTTAAACCTATAGCTGGCGAGTATATTCTAAATGCTGAAGCTACAGCGCGCACGGCACAGTGTTCTGGTTCTTTAATTACACCCGAAGAGCATGGTTTTGGTCCATTATACCTATCTGGTGGTGAGTGGGGCGGTGCTTCAAAAGCTGTTTTCGTAACAGACCCTTACAAAGATGCTGCTGATGCTTCAATAGCAGAAACACTACCAGCACTAGGGCAATGGTCTGTTGAGAACGCCGTGGTTATGCACAAAAATGCATTCCAAGGAAAAACTATTGCTCTTATTGGAGATGATACGAGCGATAACAATTTACCTTCTGGTCAACTAGCCATGTACGTTGGTAACCAAGGTGATTTACACGGCGGAAATCTTTACGGCTTAAAAGTATTAACCGATGGCATCAATTATGAAATGGATATGCAAGAAGATGTGTCTTACGATATCACTTTTGAAGAATACAACGAAAGAACTTTAAATGAGCTCGAGGCAGAATCTAGAGCAAAAGGCATTATGGGCTTCTCAAGAGTTGAAGATATTGACTGGAGAAGAGGTTCTGCCAAAAATAACAGAGAGTTTTTCTTTGCCGTAACCGGAAGAAAAAAAGATGCTTTATTAGGAAAAGGAACTTTTTACGGAAGGATTTACCATGTAGTTCTTGATCAAAACAATCCACTTAACGGAACCATAACTTGTATTTTAGATGGTGATATTTTAAACGGAAAAGCGAAAGCATTCCATAGTCCAGACAATATTGTTGTAACCGAAAATTACGTGTATATTCAAGAAGACCCTAATGGATACCCCGATACTCCAGAAAAGAGTCACTTCGCTCAATTGTACCAATACGACATCAAATCTAAAAGCCTTAAAACCGTTTTAGAATGTAACCAGGAATACGCTGAATCTTTAGGATATGGCACCACAAGCAGAAACTGGGAGATTACTGGTATGATTGATATTTCTGAAATTACTGATGTAAACCGTACTTTCTTATTAATCACACAAAACCATGGTTGGAACAACCCATTGTTTACCGATCCTTTAGCCAACCCTTCAACAGACAGAAACGAAGGCAGTATGCTATATGTTGTAAAAGGTTTAAAGAGATAATTACGTATGAATATTACAACTATAAAAGGGGCTTATGTTTTCATGGGCCTCTTTTCACTGTTATTGAGTTCTTGTTTACAGGAAAAACAAACTTCATATCAAGCTAAATCTGAAAGTAAAAATGAAAGGCTCAAGGAACTATTTTCTAATGAACTTACGGAATGTATTACATATTTGGATAGTATTTCAAAAACAAACCAAAAAGAAGATTATAAAAGGTATTATTTAGGTGCTCGTTTACATTTTAAAAAGGCCGAACCCGTATTGGCTTTTATAGATTCTGAAAACTATAAGTTTTTAAATCAGCCCAATATTTTAAAGGTTGAAGAGGAAGATGCTACCGATATAAAAAGAAAACACCCTACTGGTTTTCAGGTTTTGGAGGAAGAAATATTTTCTGAAAACCCAGATATACAAAGTATAAAAGAGCACGCTCAAAAGACATCAAAGCGGCTTCAACTTATCAAAAAGAACCTCAACTTTAACTACATCAAACCATATCATGTTTTATGGATGGTTAGGGATCAAATTATCCGTACGGCACTAACTGGAATTACGGGTTTTGATTCACCTGCTTTAGAACAATCGCTTAGAGAAGCCCATTACACATATCAGGCTTTGGAGAACTATTTGCATATTTATAAATCGGTATTTACTAACCAAGCACTTTTTAAAGCATGGACCGATGCCATTAACAAAGCAAAAGAAGACCTAAATGCCAATTTTAACGAGTTGAATCGCTATGCGTTTATTAAAAACCACACCCATAAAAACTTAAAGCTTTGGAACCAAACAGTTATCGATTGGAACGTTACATTTCCCTTTTCAAAAGCGATAAACAACGAGACCACTTCGTTATTTTCAAATAGCACATTTAACCTTATCCATTTTTCTGGTTATAACGATAGCCTTACCGAAGCTAAAGTAAATCTTGGAAAAATGTTGTTTTTTGAGAAGGATTTATCAGCTTCAAAAAAAATAAGCTGTGCCACTTGCCACATTCCCGAAAAAGGATATACCGACGGATTAACCATTTCAAAAGGCGTTACCCGTAACAGCCCTACCCTTCTTTATGCAGGATTGCAACAAGGCTTCTTTTACGACAATCGGTCTGGCGGTCTTGAAGGCCAAATTGTGTCTGTTATAAAAAATGAAAATGAATTCCATAGTGATTTGAATGCCTTTGAAAAAGCGATAAAGGGCAACCCGAAATACACTGAAGCATTTAAAGCCGTTTTTGAAGATTCAATAAAACAAGATGATATTAGGCATGCCATTGCCAGTTTTATACGAAGTTTATCTCCATTTGATTCAAAATTCGACAGGAATATCAATAACCTAGAAAACACTTTAACGCAATCTGAGATTAATGGTTTTAATTTGTTTAACGGGAAAGCCAAATGCGCCACATGCCATTTTGCCCCATTATTTAACGGTACTGTTCCCACAAGCTTTAAAGAATCGGAAATGGAGCTTATTGGAGTACCAGAAACCACAGATACTATAAATGCAATAATTGATGATGATTTAGGGCGTTATGATTTGTATAAAACCGAAGAAAGAAAGCATTTCTTTAAAACACCAACGGTTAGAAATATTGAACTTACATCCCCTTACATGCACAACGGTGTTTACCAAACTCTTGATGAGGTTCTTCATTTTTACAACCTTGGTGGCGCTGCAGGATTGGGCATCGAAATGGAATACCAAACGCTACCTCCGGCCCCTTTAAATCTTACTGAAGAAGAAAAACAAGATATTATAGCCTTTTTAAAAGCGCTAACCGATAAACCGACTGAAGACTTAATTTACTGAACAAACAGTTTTATTGAATACAAAACAAAAAGCCTGATTTTATTCAAATCAGGCTCTAGTTAATCTTAACTATCTTTTTAAGTGTTTACCCTTTTAACCAAGCTTTTCTTAATGCCTTTTGATTTTCTGTGGCGTTAGGGTTTTCAATAATTCTTTCGCCTTCGGTATAGCCTTGGGTTGTGGTAGTTTTTATGAGTACTTCCTCGCCATCGCGTTCTAATTTTACTTCAATATCACGACCAGGTTTCCACATAAAAACTTGTTGTAACACTTGGTTGGCGTTTTGCATTGTTACTTCAGTGCCATCAATACTTTTTATAATGTCGTTAGGTTGTGCCCCTTGTTCTTTCCAAAAACTATTTTTCAAAACTTTATCTGTAAAAAAAATGATACCTTTTTGGCCATCTCCACTAACAATAGGTGCACCATTCATCACTATGTAATTGGCTTCAACCTTGCCTTCTCCTACTTCTAAACCAACCTTTTCAAAGAAATCATTGTAATTTATAGGAATATCGCCAGCAACATAGCTGTTTAAAAATTCTCCGACTGAAGGATAAGTCATCTCAGTAATTTCGCTTATCAATTTATCATCCTCAAAGGGTTTGTTTTTTCCATATTTATTGGAAAGTTCTTTCATCAGTGATAAAATACCCCGTTGTCCATTGCTTTCCTCTCGCATTATAATATCGATGCACATTCCTATTAATGCCCCTTTTTGGTAAACATTTAGATATTGGTCTTTGTATGGCTCTTTTAAAACATTTTCGCTCATTATGGTAAAACTCATCGCATCATTCAATTGCTTTGAAGCCTGTATTTTACTATAAATTTCATGATAAAACTTTTCTTCTGTAACTAAACCTTGATCTATTTGGAACAAGGTTGAAAAGTATTCGGTTACCCCTTCGTACATCCATAGGTGTTTTGAAAACGTAGGATTGTTATAATCAAAATAATGCACGTCTTCAGAATGAACGCTTAACGGCGTAACGATATGGAAAAACTCGTGTGACACAACATCAATCATAGCATCCGCCAATTCTTGCTCATCCATCAATTCTGGTAAAACTACTACGGTTGATGTGTGGTGTTCCAATGCGCCATATCCTTTGGGAGAATCGTCTTGGCCATCAGACAAATACAAATAAATATCATATCGAGGTGTTGCGTTGATATCGCCCAAATATGCTTTTTGAGCTTGCATCATCTTATAAATCGTTTCTTTTAAAGACGCCGCTGTATGCATTTGGTTAGGCGAATACACACTTAAAACAATTTTAATATCGCCAACCTGAAATTCTTCGACATCTAAGTTGCCGTACATCATGGGGTTATCGGTAATATCGAAATAACGAGGCGCTATATAAGTTGACGTTATCCATTTTCCGTCTTCGCTGGTTTTAGAGTTAGTATTCTGTAATGCCGAAGTACGCGCAAAATCAGCATCTGCAGTAACATTCAATTTATATTGATTGCTTTTTAGCGAATCAAAATACCCGACAAAACCATGTAAATTCAAAACATAGTTTTTAGGTTCAATATTCGTTCCTGCCGGCGAAAACGGTTGCTCTTTACCTATACCACCTTCTTCTTCAATATCGTATGTATCGTTGACAAAATAGGTCACTTTATCAAGCTTCTTGGCGTTTTCAATAACCCATGAGTTATCATCTATTTTAGAAACTTCCATTTGGTTACCTGAATAATCATAAGCTTTAAATTCATCCACATATTTACCAAAATTGCTTACCGAGTAGGTTCCTTGAATCACTCTTGGCAACCGATATGTCACAGTTTTTACAGTAAACCGGCCAGGATTAATGGTTACTGGTGCTTTATCGTTAGTAATATTTGACAAGTTTATGGTCGCTTCTATTGGCAAACTGGTTGCCAAATCGTTTCCTGTTCTATTCGCAGAGCCACAACTCGCCAATAAAATACCCGTCATTAAAGCCATTAATGTTTTAGAATTCATTTATGATGATTTTAAAGTTTATAAATTGACCCGCAAAATACTATTATGTTACGGCCTCCTTTCTTAAGGTTTTGTTAAATTCGCACCATGAGGGAGCCTTTAGTCAGCATTTTAGTACCGTTCAAGAATACCGAACGGTTTTTGATGGAATGTGTTCAATCTGTAATTGAACAAACCTACCAAAATTGGGAACTTTTAATGGTTGATGACCACTCCTCTGACGGGAGTTACAATTTGGTCAATAAGTTTGCTAAAACCGATTCAAGGATTAAACTTTTTAAAAACACAGGTAGCGGCATTATTGATGCCCTTCAATTGGCTTTTTCAAAAAGTACTGGAGATTTTATTACCCGTATGGATAGCGACGACATTATGATGCCGAACAAAATTGAGGTGCTATCAAATAATCTTTTAGAAAACGGTAAAAACCATGTGGCTGTGGGTTTGGTTAAATATTTTGCCGAAGGTGGCGTAAAACCAGGTTACAAAAGTTATGAAACTTGGCTGAACAAACTCACAATAGTGGGTAGTAACTATAATGATATCTATAAAGAATGTGTTGTGCCGTCGCCATGCTGGATGGTTTATCGCGAAGATTTATTGGTTTGCGATGCTTTCAATCCGAATATATATCCAGAAGATTACGACCTTACTTTCAGGTTTTACAAAAAGGGCTACAGGATTATTCCTTGTAGTGAAGTGTTGCACCAATGGCGCGATTACAGCACGCGTACCTCTAGAACGCACGTACATTATGCTGAAAACCATTTTGCCCAATTAAAAATCAATCATTTTTTAGACATTGATTTCAACCCAAATAAAACCTTGACCATTTGGGGCGCAGGAACTAAGGGTAAAATCATTGCCAAAATTTTAATTGACAAAAACATAAATTTTGAATGGATTTGCGATAACCCAAAAAAAATAGGGAAAGACATTTATGGAATAACCATGCAACCATTTGAAAAGCTAGCAAAAATAAAAGCACCTCAAAGTATCATAACAGTAGCAAACAAAGATGCTCAAAAGGAAATAAGAGCCTTTTTAAAAGATTTAAACTTAAAGCCTGTTGATGATTATATTTTCTTTTGTTGAACCCTAAAACCCCTTAAATAGAAAGTGATTGGCACAAATGTCATAAACATGTCTCAAAAAAGCCGCTATCATAAAGGAGGTTTCACAAGTAAATTTGCCCTAAATTAATTGAGTTAATTATGAACAAAATTGGAAACAAAATTAAAACCTTAAGAAAAACAAAAGGATTGTCTCAAGAAGAATTGGCCGAAGTGGCAAAAGTAAACTTAAGAACCATTCAACGCATAGAAAACAATGAGAACGAACCTAGAGGAAAAACGCTTCATTTAATTTGTGAAGCTTTAGACCTGAAAATTGAAGATCTTGCGGATTATTGTAAACAAACAGACAACAATTTTTTAATATATTTTTACCTTTCAGTACTTGTGTTTTTAATTATTCCTTTGGGAAATATCATTTTACCATTAATTTTATGGTTAACAAAAAAAGATAAGGTAATTGATTTAAAACGTGTAGGAGCCAATCTGTTAAACTTCCAAATTGCTTGGACATTTCTAAGCTATTCTGTCCTAATAATCGGTGTGCTTTTAAAGATTATGCATCTTAATATTGGCTTTAGCATAACACCAATGAGTATTTTGATGATTTGGGGAATATTTTATGTTGTGAACATTATTCTTCCTATTTTATTTGCCATAAAAACCAAGAATGGAAAAACCAGAAACTTTTATCCCAATATTATAAAAATTATAAAGTAAGCAACACTTCTTCATATCAATAAAACAATAATCATTTTGAACATAAATAATAACTCAAAAAAATTATGTACGTTTGCTTAATCTAATAAAATATGCAGTTTAAACACCCCGAACTTCTTTACGCTTTATTTTTACTGCTCATTCCTATTATTGTTCATTTATTTCAGCTTCGAAAGTTTCAAAAAGTAGATTTTACCAATGTGGCCTTTTTAAAAGAAGCCACCATGCAAACGCGCAAAAGCTCGCAGATAAAAAAGTGGCTCGTCCTAATTACAAGGATGTTGCTTTTGGCTGCTTTGGTTTTTGCTTTTGCCCAACCATTTACTGCAAAAAACAATTCGTTTAAAAACGAAAAAGAAACCGTAATATATTTGGACAATTCGTTTAGTATGCAAGCCAAAGGCCAACAAGGCGAATTGCTAAAGCGTGCTGTTCAAGATTTGATTACCAATGCTCCTGAGACTGAAAACATTTCTCTAATAACCAATAATAACAGCTTTAAAAACACTTCGATAAAAGCGATAAAAAACGATTTGTTGCAATTGGATTATTCATCCAATAAACTGACTACCGAAGCAGCTTTATTAAAGAGCCAGAGTGTATTCAGCAAGAAAAGAGGGGTGCTGAAAAACTTGGTTTTCATATCAGATTTTCAAGAAAATAATGGCGACTTAAACACAAAAACCGATTCGTTGACCAATATTAATTTAGTTAAACTTGAGCCGGTAAACACTAACAACATTTCAATTGACAGTGCCTATATTTCAAAAACCACAGCAAATGCCATCGAATTAAATGTTATTCTAAAAAATAGTGGTACTGCTGTTGACAATTTGCCCGTTTCATTATTTGACAACGATAACTTAATTGCCAAAACATCTATGGCTATTAAAGGTACCGCAGAAACTTCGTTTTCAATCCCAGCAAACGAAGTTATCAACGGGAAAATCAGGATCAACGATGCCCATTTGCAATTCGATAATACATTGTTTTTTAACATCAATGAAGTTTCAACAATTAATGTTTTGGTAGTTAATGCCACAGACGATTCGTTTTTAGAACGCATTTACACCAACGATGAATTTAATTATTTGTCCACCACAACAAATCAGTTAAATTACAACCTCATCGATTCGCAACATCTCATTGTTTTAAATGAATTGAAAGACATTCCTGTATCGCTTTCCGCTGCCTTAAAACAATTTACCAATCAAGATGGCATTGTTCTTATCATCCCTTCAAATGAAGCTAATATTGAGTCTTATAATCAGTTTTTGGTAAATTACGAAAACGGATTTGCAAACTTTAATCCAACCGAAAAACGGGTAACCACCATCAACTACGACCATCCGTTGTTCAGCCATGGTGTGTTTGAAAAACAAGTGAAAAATTTTCAATACCCGAAAGCGAATAGTTTTTATAATTTGGTTTCAAACAATATGGCATCAGTTTTACAGTATGAAGATGGAAAGCCGTTCCTTGGTCAAAATCAGAATGTTTACGTGTTTACTTCGGCATTAAACCGAGAAAACTCTAGCTTTCAAAATTCACCGCTTATCGTTCCAACGCTTTATAATATTGGGAAACAAAGTTTAAAAATCCCAGCTTTGTATTACACCATTGGAAACGAAAACACCTTTGATGTTGAAACCCAAATGCAGCAAGATGCGGTTTTATCTTTGGAAAAAAACGGCACAAGCATTATCCCAAAACAACAATATTTCAATAACAAGGTGGTAGTTAACACCTCAGAAACTCCTATAATATCAGGGATTTACGCCATCAAAAACAAAAACGAAACCATCAAAAACGTAAGTTACAACTACAACAGAAACGAAAGTGATTTAAGCTATCGAGGCCTATCGGCTTTAGAAAATATAACTGTAAGCGATTCCATCACCCAAATTTTTGATACTTTAAAAAGTGACTCAAAAGTTAACGCGCTATGGAAATGGTTTGTTATTTTTGCACTAGCTTTACTGCTTATTGAAATGCTCATATTAAAATTCTTTAAATGAACATACTTATAAAATCGGCCACAATTATAGATTCCAAAAGCGAGTTTCATAACACTACTCAAGATATTTTAATTGAAAAAGGCACGATTACCCAAATAGCCAAAAGCATAAAAAACCCGAAAAACCAAAAGGAGATTCATTTTGAAAACCTCCATATTTCGTCAGGTTGGTTTGATAGCAGCGTGAGCTTTGGAGAACCTGGTTTTGAAGAACGCGAGACCATACAAAACGGACTTAAAACTGCAGCTTTTTCTGGGTTTACCTCTGTTGCCGTAAATGCTAATACTAATCCAGTAATTGATTCGAATTCTGATATTACCTTTTTAAAATCGAAAGCCCAAGGCCATGCGGTAAACCTGTTGCCTATTGGTGCTTTAACGGTTAAAAGCCAAGGTGAAGACCTTGCTGAACTTTTTGATATGAATACGGCTGGAGCCAAAGCCTTTTACGATTATAAAAAACCAATTTCTAACCCCAACCTCATGAAAATTGCCCTGCAATACGCCAGTAATTTTGATGGTTTGGTATGCTCTTTTCCGCAGGAAAACAAAATTGCAGGCAAAGGTGTGGTTAATGAAAATGTAAACAGCACAAAACTTGGCTTAAAAGGTATTCCAGCTTTAGCGGAAGAGCTTCAGGTGGCTCGCGACTTATTTTTATTGGAATATACAGGTGGAAAATTACATATCCCAACGATTTCAACTGCAACTTCAGTGGCACTTATTCGGGAAGCCAAAAAGAAAAAATTGGATGTTACGTGTAGCGTTGCTGTTCACAACCTGTATTTTACAGATGATGCTTTAAGCGATTTCAATACGCACTTTAAAGTATTGCCCCCATTGCGCATGCAACCCGACTTAGATGCTTTAATTGAAGGCGTTAAAGACGGTACTATTGATATGGTAACGAGCGACCACAACCCTATTGATATTGAACAAAAGAAAATTGAGTTTGACCATGCCGAATATGGCACGATTGGACTGGAAAGTGCTTTTGGAGCACTTCAAAATATATTTACTCTAAAAAAAACCATCGATATCTTAACAAAAGGAAAAACACGATTCGGATTGGAATCAACGTCCATTTCTATTGGAAGCAAAGCTGATATAACGCTTTTCAATCCTAATGAAAAATCAACTTTTATTAAAAACGATATCGTTTCAAAATCGAAAAATGCCATTTTTGAAAATGAACCTTTAAAAGGAAAAGTTTACGGCATTGTGTCGAATAATAAAGTGGTTTTAAATGCTTAAAGAATATGACGGAACAAGATATTGAGAGAGGACGTACAAACGCTATAATAACTTATATAACCATAATAGGTGTTATTATCGCCTATTTTTTGAATAACGAAGAAAAAAACAAAAGTGCATTTGCCAGTTTTCACATTAGGCAATCGCTAGGCTTATGGCTCACATTTTGGGCTTTGGGTTACCCCGTTGGCAGTTTTGATAGTTGGATGGTCACCTCGGCCTTTTACCTGTTTTTTGCCGTACTTTTTATTTATGGTTTTACTGGAGCTATTGCAAAGAAAACAAATGAAGTGCCGCTGCTTGGTCCCTTTTATCAAAAAATATTTGCAAACATTGGCGTTTAGATATGGCAGAGACTTCATTTTCATTAGAACATATTACCCGAAAATCTTCATTGGCCGAAAATGCGCCATTATTGATTATGTTTCATGGTTATGGCAGCGATGAAAATGATTTATTTTCCTTTGCCTCAGAATTACCCGAAGAGCTTTTTATCATTTCGGCCAAGGCTCCATACGCTATGCAACCTTTTGGAAATGCTTGGTACGCTATTAATTTTGATGCTGAAAAAGGTAAATGGAATGATAACGAACAAGCCAAAAAATCCAGGGATTTAATAGCCAAGTTTATTGACGAAGTGGTAGCTACCTACCCCGTTAACAAAAATAATGTTACCCTTTTAGGCTTTAGTCAAGGGAGTATTTTAAGTTATGCCGTGGCACTGAATTACCCAGAAAAAGTTAAAAACATTGTAGCTTTAAGTGGGTATATTAATAAAGATATTATTCCCGAAGATATAGAAACACAAAATTATTCGCATTTAGATTTTTATTGTTCCCACGGTAGTGCCGACCAAGTTATTCCAGTAAATTGGGCACGATTGACAGCTCCTTTTTTGGATAGCCTAAACATTAAGCATCAGTATTCGGAATTTCCCGTTGGCCACGGTGTGGCTCCGCAAAACTTTTATGAGTTTAGGGAATGGCTGGTCAGTAGGATTTAGATATTAAATATTGAACCATTAATCTTGATGCGGCGCGTCTTGCTTTTTATCAATATTATTATCAGATGATTTCGATTTTTCAACTTCATGTATCATATCATTTTTGCTGATTACCTCCAAAATTAATTTTGCGATTTGGTTTGCGCCAACAGGATTAGGATGCAAGTAATCTGGAAAAAGTTCAACTCTGTCAACAAAGGGTGTATGGAAATCAATTAAAATAGCATTTGTTTTTTCAGATACCGTTTCAATTTTTGGAATAATACTGTTAACCATAATACTATCATTGTGTTTCTTACCCCATGTATCACCTCCGTAGCGGTGCCCCTTCCAAATTGGCGGTGGAGAACCCATAATAAATTTCATGCTCGGGTTACGGGATTTCAAAGTATCAATCATCGATAGATAATCTGTTAGAAACTCATCTCCTAAATCGGCCCATAAATCAGGTGGGCTATCATTTGTTCCAAGTAAAATAAAGCATATGTCGGGAGCCCATTTTAAGGCTTGGTGAAATTTAGGTTCTTTCCATATCGGGTTGGGCCCATTTTTTAACATATTCCGTCCAGATAATCCATAGTTATTAACTACACAAGTATCACCATAAGTTTTAAAAAGCATTTCTCTTAATTGAGTCGGATAACAATCTTCAGCTGGATTTTCTAAGTGAGAACCTTGCGTGATGCTATTTCCTATGCAAGCAATTTTGACTCTGTCTTCTTGAGCATTAGCTGCAATATTTAAAGACAAAAATACTATGATGCAAAAAAACATTCGAAACTTGACTTCGGTTTTTATAAATTTCTTCATAAGTAATATTATAATTTCTGTAGAGAAATACGAAAATAAGGAATTACCATAACTTATTAATGAACTTGCGATGAACAACTGAGATTTCTGTCCTTAAATTAGGTAAAGTGAACAAATCTACATTTTGAATCCTGACATTTAATGGTATTTATTTCACCTATTCTTAGCAGTGTGTATTTAAAACAATCCATTTCTCCCCTCTTATAATTTTCTATCAAACAATTAATTACCAAAAAACACCTTCTTGGATGTTCATAGAAAAATTTTTAAGTGTACAAAACACACTTATTTAATTTAATTTACTATTTTTAAGGACAAACTAAACAAATTGAACCTTTTCTAATTAAACTAAAATGAAAAAAATCAAAGCTTTATTTACAGGTATTTTATGTTTCTCCGTAGTGATGTTCGCATCGGGACAAACTCAAAAAGGCCCCATAGAGGCAGGTGAAAATATTGCTGTCGTTACTACCAAATATGGCAAGGTTAGAGGATATATTGACGATGGCATATTCGCCTTTAAAGGAATTCCTTATGCACAGGCCGAACGCTTTATGCCTCCTAAAGCCCCCGATAACTGGGAAGGCACAAAACTTTGCCAAATTTTTGGCCCACAGGCCATGCAACCCACTGCACAAGATTGGGAGGGTCAAGGAGAATTCAATTTCGGGTTTCTTTTTAATAGAGAACCTATGGATGAGCAAGAGTCGTTCGTTTTAAATGTTTGGAGTAAAGGCATTAATGACGGTAAAAAACGACCTGTTTGGGTTTGGATTCACGGCGGGGGTTACTTTGCGGGATCCGCCAACCAACTTCCTTTTTTCGATGGCCGTCCCTTGGCAGAAAAAGGTGACATTGTAGTCGTCTCAATTAATCACAGACTCAACGCATTGGGCTATGTTGACCTGAGCTTTCTTGGTGACAAATATTCCGATTCAGTAAATCTTGGGATGCAGGATATTGTAGCTGCTCTTGAATGGGTGCGGGACAATATTTCAAATTTTGGAGGAGACCCCAATACAGTTACCATCAACGGACAGTCTGGTGGCGGCGGTAAAGTTTCCACGCTTATGGCCATGCCCTCTGCTGCAGGTCTCTTTAAAAGGGCGATTGTACAAAGTGGGTCTACAGTGAAGCTTCAACCTCAAGAGAACGCTACTGCCTTTGGTAAGGCATATGCGGCGGCACTAGCTGTAACACCAAACAATACAGAAAAACTAGATAATTTTTCATATGAAGAACTGCTTGAAGCAGGAAGCATCGCCACCAGAGTATTAAAATCAACTGAACAAAAATCATCTGGACAAAACTTCAGAATTGGTTACAGTCCAACTGTAGATGGTAAATTTATCGTGCAAAATCCTTTTGATCCAGAACCAGCACCGTTTTCAAAAGATGTTGCCATGCTCATGGGAAGCGACCTCAACGAATTTACCTATTTCAATAGAAACCTAATTACCAAAAAAACATTAAGTGAAGTACGTGATATTATTGCTGAACGCTTTGGAAAAGAAAACGTCGACAAATACATCGAACTTTACAGAAAGGCATACCCCAATTCTACCGAGCCACACGAAATGCTAGGATTTGACATCTTTTTCAGGTCTGGCGTATTAAAACAGGCTGCGGCTAAAAGTAAGCAAGGGGGCGCTCCGGCCTACATGTATTTATTTACTTGGAAATCGCCAGTAAATGATGGTAGCCTTGGCGCTTGCCATGGCATGGAGCTTCCTTTTATGTTCAATAATATCGAAATGGCTCGTACCATGACTGGAGGCACGAAAGAAGCTTATATTTTGGCCGATAAAATTAGTTCGGCTTGGATTAATTTTGTTAAAACCGGTAATCCGAACACTGAAAAATTACCAAAATGGGCACCTTATAACTCAGATGACGGTGACACTATGATTTTTGACAACAATTGCGAAATAATTTACAATCATGATAAAGAACTCATTGAATTTCTGAGCACTTTTCCGTCCACAAGACTATTTTAATAAAAAACTAAACCAACACCATCCTAAAAGCAATGAAGACTAATAAACGATTAAAAATCGCCCTATTATTGATGTTGTGCATACCAGCAACCGCAATAATAATCATGTCAATGACAACCGTGGAAACAAACGATATCCCACCAAGACCTCAGGGGCCTTGTGACATTTACGCGGAAGACGACTGCCCGTGCGTGGCAGCGCATAGTAGTACAAGAGCATTATACGCCGATTATAACGGCCCGCTTTATCAAGTGATGCGTAAGTCGGATGGCAAGACCTTGGATATTGGGGTAGTTCAACCAAGTGAAGGAGATCCTGGAGGATATGCCGATGCAGTAGCTCAAGATGAATTCTGTTCTGACACTTACTGTTGGATTACAAAACTTTATGACCAATCTGGCATGGAAAACCATCTTGAACAAGCACCTCGTGGAGCGTTTATCGGACCAGCTATGGGCGGTTTTAATAATGTACCCATGGCAGATATGGCCCCTGTTACCCTTATGGGGCACAAGGTATATGGTATTTTTATTGCTCCTGATATGGGGCTACGCTGGAATGACCCAAAAGGTACGGCTGTAGATGATCAAGCAGAAGGTCAATATTGGGTAATCAATGGCCACCATTTTAATGATGGTTGCTGTTTTAATTATGGTAATGTAGAAACAGATAGTCGTGATGATGGCGATGGCACCATGGAGTCTACCTATTACGGTAATGCACGTTTTTGGTATTATGGTCAAGGCGGAGGGCCATGGATTATGACCGATCAGGAAAACAATCTGGTAGGTTGTGTTAACCCTGACCCCAATGATAAATATTGTAAAGACCTTCCCAGTATTTCATGGCGCTTCGTAACCGCTACTGCTGATGGAAAACCAGGCCACTGGAGATCCATGGGAGGAGATGCACAAGGAGGTGATTTATATACGATGTACGATGGTGGGCGTATTATTAATGATAAATTTCCGGATGATAAAAGCAGTTACAACCCAATGCGCAAACAAGGAGCCATTGTACTCGGTAATGGTGGTGACAACAACAATTATTCCCAGGGAACATTCTATGAAGCTGCTATGACGGCTGCTGGAACGTATCCATCTGCGGATGCAAATCAAAAAATTCAGGCCAATATTGTTAAAGCTTCTTATGCTGTGGCACAAGTAAGTATTGCGCCTTCATCTGCCGTCAATACACCACCAGGGTTGCAAACTTTTGCACCAAATACTTCCCAAAATACAACGGTTACATTCACAAACACCACTCAAACAGCGGTCAATAATCTTCAAATTAGTATTGATGCTCCTTCTGATTGGAAAACAGTTGTTTTAGGTACTGACAAAGCTGTACAAACATTTACCTCCCAAATTCAACCAGGTCAGACCGTAAGTGCTGTTTTTAATGTAAAATCAGGTTCTAAAACGCTCAATGGTGATATTGTAGGTGTAGCAAAATGGACAAACGCAGCTAATGGTATAACTCAAACCGAGACAGCTATTGAAAAAGTGCGTAATGTAAGCCCTATTAAAATTAATGAATTTGCCATCGGAAGTGGTGAAAATTTGACGAATACATTTATTGAATTATATAATGCAAGCGAAAACGAAGTAGATATTTCAAATTGGTCGCTAACACAACATCAAGCTGAGTTACCCGTTTTTTCATCAATTGAAGTACCTAAAGGCACTAAACTTGGTGCAAACGATTATTATTTGTTGGGTTTATCGACTTCAGGGTTGGAAGTACCTGCAGCTATTGGTGAAACCGAAATATACGTGCGAAACACAATCGGAATGTCGGTAGGTGATGAAATTGTAATCGGTACTGGAGCAAACAAGGAAACCAGAAAGATTAAAGCTATTTCAAATCCCCCTGAAAAAGTAGAACCTGAAACTACAAGAAATTTTTGGGCGACATATGGCTATCGTCGACCACTCGACCCAGGCACACCTACTACCGTTTGGCAACCCTTACCTGAAGGACCGGTAATTACCATTCCCAAAGGCTCAACCAGTATACCAGTTGAAAGTGTTGACAATTTTGAAGTGGGACAAAAAATGGCTATTGGATATGGCGCCACGTATCCTGCAGTGGCTCGTGATATTGAAAAATACGAAGTAGTCACCGTAACTGAAGTAGGAAAACGTGGTACTCAAGCTTGGTTGTCTGTAGACGCCAAAACTGGAGATACTAATATCAAGGTGTCTTCTGTAAAAGACATCTCTGTGGGCGACAAAATAAGACTGGACATTGATAGCGAAGGACATGGAATTGAGTGGGTTACAGTAACAAAAGTTGGAACAGCATCGTCTCGTAACAGTTTTAATGGCCCATTAACTAGAGAAGATGATGATGTAGGAACAGGACTGGATTTGGCAGAGCCATTAAAATTTGACCACTCCTATAATATGCCTTTTAGTGTTTGGGGTACAGGTATCAGCTTTGAACCGGCTACCCGATTTGAACATTCGAGTAACGAACCTGTATTACCGCTTTGCTTTGCAGTTACACTCGACCAGCCTTTGTCTAAAGCTCATGCTATCAATGATGTAGTTATAAATGTAAAAGTTAAAACTTCTGGTTATCAGGGTTCTGTTAAACCAGACCAATATTTTGGTGGTCCAGCACTTTCCTTTGTGGCTGGAAATATGGTTTTGCGCAATGCTGATGGCCATGTTGTTGATGGACTTAACTATGGCGAAATAGTTGACCCATGGGCTTCTGAGGGTTATCATGCCATATCAGGTGCTGGTGAATTGGGTTGCTATACAGAGTCACCTGCCATGGAAGGAGGAACAAGCAGAAGAAACACGACGCCTTCCAGCTTACCGATGAGAAGTGTGGGGCGTTATCCTGATGGAACCGATAACGATAGCAACTGTAATGATTTTAAACTGCATAATACCATATCACTTACACTGCCTTCCAAAGTGGGCAGTAATAATATAAAGGTAAGCAGTGTAGACGGTTTTAGAATAGGACAAAAAGTTGTTGTTGGAATCGATGATTATGAAATAGCCAAAATAACGCTTCTTGGTTCAGCTGGAGGTACATTAATTAATGCGAATGTTAAAGCAGGTGATACTATTATCCCTGTTGAAAGTATCGAGGGCTTTAGTGCTGGTCAGACAATTACATTGGGTAATGGCTCAAATCAAGAAACTGTTGTTATTGAATCAACTACTGACTTACGTAGATTTTGGTGGCGACCTAGAACTGGCGATGGACCACAAACTTTTGTAACAGTCTCCAAACCTGTCTCCAACCAACACAATGTTGGGGAAGAAGCAGTCGGTTCAGGAATTACATTTTCTAGATCTTTATCACGAGTATATAAAAAAGGAGACCAAGTGTCTAGTGGTACACCAACACCCGGCTCACCCAATCAATATGTAATACAGTAATGAATTATTTAAAAACAATCTTATAATCTTAATAATTTAGTCATGAGAAAAATATATAAATCAATATGCCTGACGATGCTTTTGGTATTGTCAATTATGGCTTGCGCACAAAAAGTAGAAAAAGCAGCGGATACAGCCGATGACGAAAGCTTTACTTCCAACTATAAAACCATCACCGTAACAAAGGATATACCGTATCGTGAAGGTGAAAGCGATAGTTGGAAGCTAGATTTAGCCATGCCTGAAAATTTTGGGAGCGAGTTGCGCCCAGCATTAGTTATCGTTCATGGTGGTGGATGGCGTTTTGGTTCGAAATCGGTCGATGTTTATCAGAAAATGATGGTCGCCTACGCACAGAAAGGCTACGTGACCATCAACGTAGAATATAGACTTACTGGCGAAGCGGAGTTTCCAGCATGTATCGAAGATGTAAAATGTGCCGTGCGTTGGCTACGTGCCCACGCCGACGAATTAAATGTTGACCCTGACCGTATAGGCAGCTATGGCCATTCCGCTGGCGCACATCTCTCGCTCATGCTTGCAATGACCAATAAAACTAATGGATTGGAAGGCGATGGTGGCTGGGATGAATACTCTAGTAAAGTAACTGTAGCTGGTGCTGGTTCGCCTCCAACCGAATTGGGACGTGATGTTCCCATGGCAAAAAAAGAATGGTGGCCCATTGGCTATATAGCTGACAATCATCCGCCCATGTTACTTATTCAGGGTACTGAAGACCCTATTGTATTGCCTGAACGGACTCGTGATTTTGTAGAAAAAATGAAAGCCGCTGGTGACACCACTTTGGAGTACCTAGAGATGGAAGGCGATCATGGTATCGCCTACAATGGGCAATTGGAAGTAACCGATCCCGCGCTTGAAAAATTCTTTGATAAATATTTGAAACCATAAAAAACGTATTTAGAATGAAACTAAAGCATACTTTCAGCTTATTATTGACACTATGTAGCGCATTAGCTATCGCACAAACAAACTGGAAACCCGATGATTCAAAAGGATTTACAGCACATGACCCTGTTATGATAAAAGAAGACAATACATTCTATTTATTTACTACAGGTGGAGGCATGGCAAAAAGCACAGACCTTGAGAATTGGACAAGAATTGATCCCGTACCAAGTAAACTGGAATGGGTTACAGAGGATATCATTCCTAACTATCGCAGAGGTTATTGGGCTCCAGACATTCAGTATTTGGATGGTACTTATTATTTGTATTATTCACCCTCAGCATTTGCAAAAAACACTTCGGCCATTGGCGTGATGACCAATAAAACTTTAGACCAAAACAGCCCTGATTATAAATGGACAGACCACGGCATGATTGTTCAGTCCATTCCCGGGCGTGATTTTTGGAATGCCATTGATGCCAATGTTGTTTTCGAAAAAAAATGGGGAGGTAAAGTCACCGGTTGGTTATCATTTGGCTCATTTTGGGGCGGTTTAAAACTAGTAAAATTGGACTCTACCATGACAGCCTTGGCTGAACCTCAGGAATGGTACACTATTGCTAAACAAGAAAGAACTTTTGGTATGCCAGATACAGACCCGGGTGATGGCACAATAGAAGCACCTTTTATTTACAAAAGACATCAATATTATTACCTATTTGTATCAACAGACTACTGCTGTAGAGGATTGGATAGCACTTATAAAACGCTAGTGGGTCGTTCTCGTGACATACGAGGTCCTTATTTTGATAAGGAAGGAAAACCCATGTATGCGGGAGGAGGAACACTTGTGGCCGAAGAAAATGAAGAGTTTGCAGGCATAGGCCATTGTGCCGTTTATGATTTTGATGGTAAAACATATTTTGTCGCACATGGATACGACAAAGATGATAAGGGGCATTCAAAATTAGTGATTAAAGAAATTGAATGGGACAGAGCAGAATGGCCAACCGTTAAATTTTAACACAAAATATCAAATTATGGAGTAATGATAATTCCTTTAAAAACTAAATATTTCCTACAAATAACTATAAATAATTTAGATGAAAACATTTTTTTTAATTGCGCAGACCTTGTTATTCACACTTAATATAAGTTATGCCCAAGCCGTGAAAACCAAAATTATTGATAATGGAAGTAGCGGTAATTATAAAGCCATTGCCATAACCGAAAAATCACTTCCAGATTTTGTGGTGTACCGCCCCAAAAATATAAATGAAGCCGTAAAAAAGGAAGGCAAACTCCCCATATTAGTTTGGGCCAATGGAGGATGTATGAATTCATCCATTCACCACGAACGGCTACTTTCAGAAGTGGCCTCTCACGGCTACATCATAATTGCCATTGGTAAATTACAAATGACTGTTGAGGAACGCATCCATGAGCATACCCCGGATGATGAGTTACTAAAAGCCATTGATTGGGTTACAGAGCAGGCAAAATTCAAAAGCAGTGATTATTACAAGAACGTTGACTTGGATAAAATAGCGGCAGGTGGACAATCTTGTGGAGGAGCTCAAACACTAAGAGTTGCAAACGACATTCGGATTAAAACATACATGATATTTAATGCGGGCATGGGAGACATGACCATGGCTGGGGCAAGTACAAAATCATTAGAAAACCTTCATGGAAAAATCGTCTACATTATTGGGGGCGAATCAGATATTGCTTATGCAAATGCTATTCTTGATTATGATAGAATTGACAAGGTTCCGGTGGCTTTTGCCAATCACGAAACGGCTGGGCACGGCGGTACATTTGCCGAAGAGTTTGGAGGTTCGTTTGCTAATATGGCACTTGATTGGCTCGATTGGCAGTTTAAAGGAAAAGACCATTCCGATGTATTTATAGAAGGTAATCTCCAAAACTATAAGGGCTGGACCATGAAGTCAAAACATTTTAACAAATAAAGTCTTAAAAAATATGTATAGTGCAGTAATGAAATTTAGGTGTGCAATCAACCTATTAGGGTTAACCAAAAAAAAGCTGGTTATTCCTTTATTTACCTTTATGATTGTTGCTCAATGCATATCCCAAGAATTTACGGTACCCGAGCTGGAGTTTGCCTTCGAATTAAAAGTAACTATCGACCAGCCAATAGAATTGGGAGAAACCCCTCATGGAAAACGCATAATAATTCCCATTTCAGGCGGCACTTTTGAAGGTCCCGGTATAAAAGGAAGGGTTCTAAAAGGGGGTGCCGATTACCAATATGTAAGCATGAATGGGCAACGCACCGAACTAAATGCTATTTACACGATTAAAACAGATGACAATGTTTTAATTCAAGTACAGAATACCGGATTGATTTATACACCCAAAGAAGCATTATCTGAAGTATATTTTAGAGCTGCTCCCAAATTTGAAGCACCAATAGACTCAAAATACGCTTGGTTAAACAATGCCATTTTTATTTGCAAACCTGTTGGAATGAATGGTTACATATCCATTCAGGTATGGAAAGTACTTTAATGTTTAAATTTTAAAAGAAAATGAAAATACAAAGAATAGTTATCTCATTTTTATGTTTATGGTTCATAACATCGTGCTCGCAAAAATCCATTGATGTCGTTAACGTTGAAGGCGGTTCGGTTCAAGGAATAAAAGAAAACAATTTGACCGTTTTTAAAGGCATTCCGTTTGCTGCACCTCCGGTTAATGAATTACGATGGAAAGCCCCACAACCAGTCAATACATGGGAAGGCGTAAAAAACACCACCGAATTCGCGGCATCGCCATATCAACTTGGAAATCCACCAGCAGGGAAGAGTGAAGATTGTCTTTACTTGAATGTATGGACTCCAGCACAATCGCCTGACGAAAACTTACCTGTATTGGTTTGGATTTATGGTGGTGGTTTTAGCTTTGGTTCAGCTGCTGAACCCATATGTACCGGCGAGCATTTAGCCAAAAAAGGTGTTGTGGTGGTAAGCATTGCATACAGAGTTGGAAAACTGGGCTTTCTTGCTCATCCCGAATTAAGTGCAGAAAACCCAAACAACGTTTCTGGGAATTATGGGTTACTCGACCAAATTGCCGGCCTGGAATGGGTACAAAACAACATTGCCGCTTTTGGTGGCAATCCTGATAAAGTGACTATTTTTGGTGAATCTGCCGGAGGAATTTCGGTAAGTATGCTATGTGCATCGCCTTTAGCGAAAGGTTTGTTCCGAGGCGCTATTTCTCAAAGTGGCGGCTCATTTGGACCAACCCGACCAACAAATTATCCAGGAGAAAACATGAAAACATTACAACAGGAAGAGATAACCGGTAAGGATTTCTTACAAAAAGCAGGTTTGTCGTCTATCGCTGAATTGCGAAAACTTAAAGTAGAAGAACTACCTATTGAACCAGGAATGGGCGGTGCATGGCCAAATGTTGATGGTTATGTAATACCGGACAATCAATACAAGCTCTACCAAAAAGGTGAATATAACGATGTGGATGTGCTCGTTGGCTATAACTCCGATGAATGTGCATTTTTCTTAACTTCAAAAACACCAGAAGAACATATTACCAGAGTTCATCAACGCTATGGTAAATTCGCGGACACATTACTATCTGCCTATCCTGTGGGAGAAAAAACGGTACCAAAAACGGCACGGGATTTAACAAGTGCCGCTGCTTTTGGCTGGCACTCATGGACATGGGCACGTTTACAGGCTCAAACGGGAAATTCAAATGTTTTTCTCTATTATTTTGATCAACATCCCGATTACCCAAAAGATTCGCCCATGTACAGTTATGGCTCTCCGCACGGTAGTGAAATACCCTATGTGTTCATGACCTTGGATAAGAATAATCCTCAAACCACAGCATCTGATATCTCGCTTTCAGAAACTATGAGTAGTTATTGGACCAATTTCACGAAGTATGGCAACCCCAATGCTGACCATTTACCGCATTGGCCAAAATTCAGTACCGAAAATTCAAAACTCTTGTATCTGGATGCCGAACCGCGCGCCTCACCTGTTCCTAATGAAAAATCACTGCAAGTTTTGGATGCTTATTTTAACTGGAGAATTACACCAGAAGGTCAGGATTGGGCAAAATAACTTTTATGAGTTTATGAAGTTGTTAGAAAATATTTTAAGCCATAGAACTTAAAAAGTAATCGTATGAATTTAATAGTTTATTATGACTCTTATAAAAACAATACCATTGATGATACCTCATATAATCAAGCCTTTGCTATTGATGATTTTGATAAACACTAAAGTTGACTTTGTAAAAAATTTCATCTAACTTCGTTTAACAGCTTATATAAATAATTAAAAAAGTTCATATCATTGCGTTAAACAAAAATCAAAAATTTCTTTATAAAACAAAAAATCCAGCTAAAAAAACTGGATTTTTTTTATAACTGGTTTTGTTTATTCATTTACCACCAACCTAAAGCCTTCGCCATGAATATTAAGTATTTCAACTTTTGGGTCTGGTTTTAAATATTTACGCAATTTGGCGATATACACATCCATACTTCTTGAAGTGAAATAATTATCATCCCTCCAAATTTTAGTTAAAGCCAATTCACGAGGCATTAAATCGTTTTCGTGTAATGCCAGCAAACGCAATAATTCATTTTCTTTTGGCGATAATTTTTCAGGATCACCGTCATCAAAACGCAAGAAACGTAATTTAGAATTTAAATGGAAACGTCCAATTTTAAACTCAAATTGTTTACTATCTGAGATAGTTTCTGTAGCCTTTCTTTGAATAATAGCCTTTATTTTCATCAATAGCACTTCGCTATCAAATGGTTTATTTAGATAATCGTCTGCGCCAACTTTATAGCCTTTTAGCACATCTTCTTTCATGGTTTTGGCAGTCAAAAATATAATGGGCACATCGTTATTCTTTTCCCTAATCTCCTTTGCCAATGTAAACCCATCTTTATAGGGCATCATCACATCAAGAATGCATAAATCAAAGTCGTCTTTCTTAAATTTTTCAAAGCCTTCCATGCCATTTTTGGCGTGGGTAACTTCATAATCGTTCATCATTAAATAATCTTTAAGAACAGTACCAAAATTAGGGTCGTCCTCAACTAATAGTATTCTTTTTTTATGATCTTCCATATGTTAAGATATTAACGGAAGCGAAATAATAAACGTGCTTCCTTTGTCTTTTTCACTTTCTACTGATACGTGACCTTGGTGGTCTTCTACAATTCGTTTAACGTAGGCCAAACCTAAACCATGACCTTTTACGTTATGAATATTTCCAGTGTGCTCTCTATAAAATTTTTCGAACACCCTTTTTGCAGCAGCTTTACTCATACCGCTACCGTGGTCTTTTACTTTTAATATAATATTGTTACCTACATTTTCGGTAGATACCTCAATTTTTGGTGCTTCTGGAGAATACTTTATAGCATTATCCAGGATATTGACTATAACATTGGTAAAGTGTGTTTCGTTTGCCAAAACCGAAGCTTGTTCCGCGTTGAAAAACGTTTTTATATAACCTTGTCGGTCTTCAACAATCAACTCTACATGGGTTATGGCATCTACAATTAGGTCGTGCATCTCTACCCTATCCTTACTAATATTAAGTTCGTTTTTTTCCAGTTTAGATATTCTCAATACATTTTCAACTTGGGCGTGCATGCGTTTATTCTCTTCCTTTATCATTCTCAGGTAACGCATTACTTTTTCTTTATCATCTATTACCTTCGGGTTTCTAATGGCATCTAGAGCCAAATTAATGGTGGCAATGGGCGTTTTAAACTCATGCGTCATATTATTTATAAAATCGGTTTTAATTTCCGAAATCTTACGCTGTTTTACCAACTGGGTCAAAGTACTACCGTAGGCTAAAATAATAATTGAAGTAAATACCACTGAAAGTAAAATCATTCCAATAATTGATGAAAATATAAATTTTCTATCGTCCGGAAAATTAACTAACAGCCTGTAAAGACTCCTATTGTTTTCGTCGTAAAAAATAGGCACACCAAAGGTTGAATTAACATCGTTCTCAAAGTTATCACTTTGCACTTTTGTTGCCAAATCATTACCATATATGGCAAATTCAAAATCTATATTGATGCCGTACTTTTTTAGCCTTTCGGAAAGTAGAGTCCTTACTTCATCTTCAGAAATCCGCTTGTGTACCGGTTTGGTTTTAAAAACTTCTTTAAAACTCTTCTTAAAACTTAATTTTTGGGCTTCGTCAATAGTACCGGTTTCTATTATTTTGGAAATCGGACTTTTTAAATCTTTATCTGAAGCTCCAAGATCTTTGTAAATTTCTGTACTGGAACTACCAATAATATTTTTAATATCAAGGCTATCTAAACCAATGTCAAAGAGCGAAGAAGATAGTTTATAGTTCTCTTCTAAAACATTACTTTTATAAATAAGCGTTTCTTTTGTGCTATTATTTTTTCTATAAATAAGTAACTGAGAAACGGTTTCTTCATCTGCCCTTTTTTCTTTGGGCAAACTCTGGTATTCATTAAAATAATTTTCAAACTCGTTTTCTTCTATGGTGTTAGACACATTGTTTAAAACCGTTAACACATTAGATTTGAAACGTTCCTTTTCATTCTTTACCGAGTCGTTAATATAATAAGCTTGAATGGCAATAATACCAACCAGCGACAAACTCATTAATATTATTAACAGGACGAATAACTTCTTGCTCATTATTCAAAATTAACATTTTAACAATTAAAAACTTACCATTTAACCTTACATTAACAAAAATGTTAAATTTCAGATTTTTTTGAGTAATTGATGGTGTATCTGCAAAACTTGTGCCTGAGTATCTTCTAGTTTTACATTATTGATAACGTAATTGGAAAGTTTGGTCTTTTCGTCGTCAGTCCATTGATTTTTTATAATGGCCTCGATTTTTTTCTTGGTAGTATCATCACGGTGCAACAAACGTTTAATCCTAACCGCTTTCGGTGCCACAACGGTAATTACGTAATCACAAGCTTTATTCCCACCGTTTTCAAATAATATAGCTACTTCTTTGATGACGTATGGTGCATTTTGTTTAAAAATCCATTTATTGAAATGTTTTGCCACCCTTGGATGTACGATGGCATTCATTTTTTCCAAAAAAGATTTATCGTTAAAAATAATATTAGCTATGAATGGTCTGTTAAGTTCTCCATCTGTATAAGCATCTTTACCAAATAGATGAGTAAGCTCGCGCTTAATAACGGGTGAATCGTTCATGAGTCTTTTAGCCTCCTCGTCTGCAATGTAAACCGGAATACCCAATTTCTCGAATTCTTTAGCAACGGTAGTTTTTCCGCTGCCTATTCCACCTGTAAGTCCTACAATCATTATTTTGTTATTATAAACTCTACGTGTTGTTGGTTCACTTTTGCATTTTTGACCTTTTCAGGATATTTCACCAATTCTGGTATTAAAAAAGATTGATTTTCTGTGGCTTTCTCATAATTACAAACTACCTTAAAATCCTTCGCTATAACCGAATCGAAGTTGCTCAAGCTAACGTAATATGAAACACCAACCGTTTTCGGAAAATATTTTATATTTATGCCTACTGGCACATTAACCATAGTAACCGGAATTTTTAAGGTGCCTTCGGTAAATTTATCAACCTGCGCCTTAAGAATAACCTTTGTTTTTGAAAACTTTAAATCTCCTTTATTCTCAGGTAATTTAAGTGAAACTGTAGCATTTAAATCCGAACGCACATCGACCAAATTTAACTGCTCGGTTTCTAAAAAGTCAATTTTCGATACCAGAATATTGGGACCAACAACAGTAACCGAATCGGGTTCTGAAACCACTTGACCTGCTAAGTCATAACCCAAACTAAATTTAATATTGGTATTCGTTTTAACCGGGACTTTTTTTATCAAATTAACACCATACCTAAATCGAAGCGTATCTGGCGATAAATTTAACAACTCCACTTGTTTATCAAATTGTGTATTATTTAAAAATGCTGTGCTTTTGCTCCATTCGAAAACATCATTTTTTCTATAAACATCTTCACTGAAATCTATTTTTACTTTAGGACGATAAAAGGCATATTTAAGCCATTTAAAACCGTGGGTTTTTAACGTAATATCAAGTTTTATCGAATCGTTTAAAATGATATATTTCTGCGGAACGTTATTTTTTTCTATACCAAAGGATACTGTATGGGTATACTCTTTTGAAAGCTTGGTGAACATCAAAATAATGAAGGCCGACAATAAAAAAAGCACAAAAACATTAATGCGTTTACTTTTTATTGAAGATAATATGCCAGTCCTAATTTTTTTAATCATTGCTATTTGAAAAATAATTTAGGGAAGTATGCCTCTGGTTCTTTATTTAAAACCGACACAGCCCAAGTGGATTTTAAAAACCCGTAACCATACCCCCAAAATTGCACCAAAATGGCAGGTAATGACAACAGCGCTACCACTAAATTTCTTGTACCTAATATGGACAAAATAAATGCCAACACAAAATACAATACATAAACTTTAAACAGCCAATTTATTTGAAACAACAAAAGCACCAACGAAAACAACAAACCCAAGATAAAAAACGAGGGAAACCAATAGGTGATTTTTTTTGTTGAGGGGTGCCATGTATTCAAAATAGGCCGCACTAGTCCGAATTTATGCACCTGGTTGTAAAAGGTGTTCCAAGAAATTCGGCGCTTATGAAACACATAAGCCTCAGGAATAAGTTTGGTTTTAAACCCTAAGTTCCAAAGGCGGATGGACAAATCGGGGTCTTCGCCAGGGTGGATGCGGCCAAAACCTTTTGAAGCTTCGAAAGCTTTTTTTGAAAGCCCCATATTAAAACTCCTAGGTTGGAATTTACCTATACTGTTCTTACTTCCTCGAATACCACCAGTTGTGATAAACGACGTCATAGAAAAGTTAATGGCCTTTTGCAAATTAGAAAACGACTCGTGTGCTGCATCTGGACCACCAAAGCAATCAACATAATTTTCTTTTAAGCTTTTTTTTACTTTGTTTAAGTATTGTTTTGGTAAGATGCAATCAGAATCCAAAATGATAAAATAATTGCCCTTGGCTTGTTTCATTCCAAAATTTCTGGAATCACCCGGACCTGAATTTTCTTTAAAAAAATAGGAAATATTCAACTTTTTGGAATAATCCCCAACCACATCTTTTGAAGACTTATCCGAACCATCTTCAACAATAACAATTTCAAAATCTCTATCACCTTCCAACGTATCAAAACTTTGCAAAAGTTCTTTGATTTCATCAGGTCGATTATACACTGGGATTATGAAAGAAAATTGTAAATGCATGTCACAAATGTAATTAATACTCTAACAACTTAAACCTAAAATGCCTATAAAAATAATCTCTGTTATTCGATGTCTCCTTACGTCGACATGACTCAGGTTTACCTAAAATCCCCTGTTATTTCTAACATTGTGATAAATCGCATTAACCAAAAAAAAAGCCATCTTTAAAAGATGGCTTTCACTTTATATTTCAAATAGGTTTATTCGTCTTCTCCCACAAAAGTACTCATTACCGCATCGCTAACGCCCATATTGCTAAAACCACCGTCGTTATATAGGTTTTGCAAAGTTACGCGTTTGGTTAAATCACTAAATAGGCTAACTGTATAATTGGCACAATCCATGGCTGTGGCATTACCAAGTGGCGACATTTTATCGGCATAGGCAATAAAACCATCAAACCCTTTTACACCACTACCAGCTGTGGTTGGCGTTGGAGATTGTGAAATAGTATTTACACGTACTTTTTTATCTCTTCCAAAGAAATACCCAAAGCTACGCGCTATACTTTCTAAATAGGCTTTATTATCGGCCATATCGTTATAATCTGGAAACACACGTTGTGCTGCCATATAAGTTAAAGCAACGATACTTCCCCATTCGTTCATTGCATCTTTTTTATATAAAGTCTGCATCAACTTATGGAAAGACATCGCCGAAACATCGGTACCTTTTTGTGTCCAATCATAATTTTGGTCGGTGTAGTGCTTACCTTTTCTAACGTTAATAGACATCCCGATAGAGTGTAAAACAAAATCAATTTTGCCACCTAAAATCTCAGTCGACTTTTCAATTAAATTTTCTAAATCTTCTAAGGAAGTAGCATCGGCTGGAATAATCTCTGAACCTGTTTTCTCTGCCAATTCGTTAATTTGCCCCATTCGCATCGCAACAGGCGCATTAGTCAAAACAAATTTTCCGCCTTCTTCATGCACGCGCTCTGCCGTTTTCCACGCAATGGAATTAGAATCTAACGCCCCAAAAATAATTCCTCTTTTTCCTTTTAGTAAATTATACATATGTAATGTTTTATATGTTGATTAGTTATTCGAATTTATAAAGTAAATATACTATTAAATTTATGATTTTAACAATTAGGTTTGTCTGTGCATTCTTGCACTTCAATTAAGCAATTCTTTCGCATGTGCAATTGCGGAAGACGTCATATTCTTGCCTCCTAGCATTTGAGCAATTTCAACAATACGCTCGTCGTGATTCAATTTGATTAAATTGGTTTGTGTCACTTCGTTTACATCTTCTTTAAAGACTTTAAAATGTGAATGCCCTTTTGCTGCAATTTGAGGTAAGTGCGTAATGGAAAATACTTGCATGGTTTTACTCATTTCCAACATAATATCGCCCATTTTATTTGAAATCTCGCCAGAAACACCGGTATCAATCTCGTCGAACATAATGGTTGGCAATTGAATGTATTTGGCCAAAACCGATTTTATAGCCAACATAATTCGTGATAATTCCCCGCCCGATGCCGCTTTCTTTAACTCGTTAAAACTGCCGCCTTTGTTTGCCGAAAATAAAAATGACAATGTATCTTTTCCGTTGGCCAAAAATGAATCGGCCAAAACAGCCTCTATTTTAAATTGTGCATTGGGCATGCCTAAACTTGCCAAAATGGATTCCAATTGTGATTTTAACTTTGGAATAACCTCAGTACGTTTAGAATGGAGTTCTTCTGAAATAGCATTTAACTCGCTTGCTTTTGATGCTATCTGCTCTTCCTTTTTTTGAATATTACCATCTAAATTTTCGGTGACCGACACTTTTTCCTCTAACTCCTCCTTTATTTTTACTAACTCTGAAACATTCTCGGCCGAATGCTTTTGCATCAAGTTATGCAACGTTTTCAACTTATAATCAACTGCTTCCAATCGCTGTGGGTCGGCGTCAAGTTCTTCTTGCAAATTGTTAACTTCATCAAAAAGGTCATCTATTTCAATTAGACTACTATTGGCTCGATTGTGCAATTCTTCATACTTTGACGAAAACCCTGATAATTTCTGAAAGGCATTTTTTAAAGTTGTTAAGGACGATAAAATCCCAATTTCATCTTCACTAAGCAACTGATAAGCTTCGCCCAACTTTTCCTTTATACCCTCAATATTGTTTAATGTTTCGTACTCTTCTTCAAGCTGTCCCAATTCCCCCTCTACCAAATTAGCCTCAACCAATTCGTTCAACAAAAACGTATTGTAATCGTGTTCTTTAATGGCTTCTGACTTGAGCGTTAGAAGGTGGTCGAGTTCTTTTTGAAAAGATTTATAATTTTTAAACGCTTCTCTATACTTTGATAATTTAGTGTCATTTTTTGCCAAAGCATCAATAACCTGAAATTGAAATTCGTTGCTGGTAAGCTCTAAAGTTTGGTGTTGAGAATGGATATCGATGAGGCGTTCTCCCAAGAGTTGCAAACCGCTTAAATTTACAGGCGAATCGTTTACGAACGCTCTCGACTTTCCTGAAGGTAAAATTTCACGACGAATGATAGTCTGCTCTTCAAAATCAAAATCCTGATCTTTAAAAAATGCTTTTAAATTATAGTTTGAAATATTGAAAACCGCTTCGATAATGCATTTTTCTGAGCCATCTTTTAGACTGCTCAAATCGGCACGTTTCCCAAGAATTAAGGACAACCCACCCAATAAAATGGATTTTCCTGCACCTGTTTCACCCGTAATTATTGAAAAACCATCGTTAAAATCGATTTGTAAATTATCGATTAAGGCGTAGTTCTTTATAGAAAGTGTGGTTAGCATGTTTTAGTTTGCAGTATTCGGTATTCAGTTCTCAGAGTTCAGATTTTGGTGATTGACTTCCAGTTTTCAGCTTCATACTTAAAACTTCTCCATTCGAGCTTCAACCTAAATCAAAACTTAATATTTTGCCATTTACTATTGTGCATAGGCGCCACTTTTTGAAGTGTTTCCTTAACCTTAGCAATATTCACGTTAGGACCATCCGTAAAAATTTGTTCTATTTCATCAGCTTTAGCATCGAAAAACGTACGTAATAAAAAAGAATTTGGTCGGCGGCTGTTCATAGCTTTAAAACTTTCGATAGCCGAGGCTATTTGGTCTTTTCCGTCTTTCACATTATCGCTCATAGCGTCCAAACCATTTCTATGGTAGTTGTACATTACATCACGATATTCTTTAAAAGTAGGCGACAATACATTATCAATTAGTGCAAAACGGCTTTGCAAACCGTCTTCTAACTTCCATCCTTTAAAATTACCTTGCTGCGAATAATTAGTGATTATTTGCGCTTGTTTGTAATATTCATCACCGCCTTTTTGTTCAAACGTATCAGCATCTAAAGCCAGAATCATATAAACATGAAAGGCTAAAACCGACACTAAATTCGATTCGAACTGCGACGGATTGTAAATTAAGTTCTGATATTCTAAATATTGGAAGTTAAAATCTTTATCATTGAAATTATAAACTGGTGTACTAAAAGACGAGCCATATACCGGACGAGAGGATTGCACCTGAAGTGTCCCTTGAAAGGTTTCACCACTGTAATTGCTGATATTAATTACCATACTGCAATTAATTCGCTCTTGTGGCTTAAAGGTTTTATTGGTCCATTTTCTGTTATTTATAAATTCTGTGAGTTCCTTTTGCAAAGTCTTGAAAATGGGAAAGTTTTCGTTACCCGTTTGCTCGGCGTTAACCACCAAATTACAATTTAGCTCTTGTGAAAACCCGGTAAAGGAGAAGCAAATGATTATGACGAATAGTATGTTACGCATTAATTTCAGATATAATTTTATTCATTAAATCGGTAGCTACTTCGGCTTTCGATTTTAATTTAAACTCAGTGATTTGGTTTTTGTTATCTATAAACGTGACCTTGTTGGTGTCACTTTTAAAACCAGCACCTTTATCGTTAAGCGAATTTAACACAATTAAGTCTAAATTTTTCTTTTTTAGCTTTCCTTTTGCATTTTCAAGCTCATTGTTAGTTTCTAAAGCAAAACCTACTAAATATTGCTGCTTTTTAATTTCTCCTAAAGAAGCTAAAATATCTTTTGTTTTTGTTAGCACTAAAGTTAACGTATCAGTTTTCTTTTTTATTTTCTGACTGGCGACTTCTTTTGGTGAAAAATCGGCCACGGCTGCAGAAAGCACAGCTATGTCAACGGTTTCAAAACGCTCATGAACAACGCCATACATGTCTTGGGCGCTGATAACAGGCACTACTTCTATTAAACTGTGTGACACGTTTTGATGCGTTGGCCCTGAAATCAAAACTACTTTTGCTCCCAGATTGGCAGCCGCTTTGGCTATTTCAAATCCCATTTTACCGCTAGAATGGTTTCCAATGAATCGAACAGGGTCTATGGCTTCGTAAGTCGGCCCAGCAGTAATCAATACTTTTTTATTGCGAAGAGGCAATTTATCTAAAATATTCTGCTCAATAAAACTTACAATTTCCTCTGGTTCTGCCATTCGCCCCTCACCCACTAGCCCACTAGCCAATTCACCGCTAGCCGCAGGTATCATAACATTATTGTAGCTATTCAATATTTTGAAGGAACGTAAAGTACTTTCGTGCTTGTACATATCCAAATCCATGGCTGGAGCAAAATACACCGGGCATTTAGCCGATAAATAGGTTGCCAATAACAAATTGTCACAGACCCCATTGGCCATTTTTGAAAGTGTATTTGCCGTTGCCGGAGCAATGACAAACAAATCGGCCCACAGCCCTAAATCAACGTGGTTGTTCCAAACGGCATTGTCATCTTCTTCGTTTGTAAAAGAAGAATATACCGGATGTTTTGAAAGTGTAGATAAGGTTAAGGGCGTTATAAAATCTTTGGCAGCAGGCGTCATCACGACCTTTACATGGGCTCCAGATTTAACAAACAGCCTAACCAACGAAGCGGTTTTATAAGCGGCAATACCTCCTGTAATGCCCATCAATATGTTTTTTCCGCTTAAAATGCTCATAAAAAAGCTTAATATTATTAACCAAACAAACTCCAAAACCATCTATTAAAACGGTTTTGGAGTTTATTAAATGGTGTTTAAATTTAGAAATAATTATTCGGAATCTTCCTCTGTATTTCTAAAATAAATTTTATCAGTAAGCCATTCTTGAACAGCTAAAGCATGAGGTTTCGGTAATTTTTCGTAAAATTTAGATACCTCTATTTGCTCTTTGTTTTCAAATACTTCCTCTAGGCTATCGTTGTACGTAGCAAATTCTTCCAACTTATCAATCAGTTCTTTTTTGATTTCTGTATTGATTTGTTCTGCACGTCTTGAAATGATAGAAATAGACTCGTAGATGTTCTCTGTTGGCTCATCTATTTGATTTCTGTCATACGTAACCGTATTAACCGGAGCATTGATTTTTTTTAAATCCATTTGTTGTTATATTTAACTTTTTGCACTGTAATTTTTTAATTCTTCGGCAATATCTGCCTGCATTTCACTAACTTCCTCTATATATTCAGAATTGCCATATGACGCTTTGAAGGCTTCAGAAAAATCTTGAGCTTCTTCAAGTCTATTTCGTTTCAAAGGTACTAAACCTTCCTGTACTGTGTTTTTGAACTCTACACTGTTCATAGCCAATTTATAGGCAGAATCTAATCGGTAAAACAGAGCCTCTTCGCGCAATCTAGAACCAGGGAATTCAAAAATAAAATTATTGAAGGATCTCACTGAAGCTGGATAATCTGAAATTTGATTAAATTGCTTAGCAATTTCAAAAGCCTTTTTTTCCAATTTAAAATCTAATTCCTGTACCAGTTTATTAGCTTCTTCCAAATATTGGGATTCCGGAAATAAATTTATAAACTCCTGAAGCTTTTCAATGGCTTCCTTAGTTTCGGTTTGGTCTTTTGAGTAAACCGGAGAGAGCATGTAGTAACTTTTAGCACTAAAAAATGATGCTTCTTCTAATTTTTCACTTTCAGGATAACTAGACGCGAAACGCTCAAACTGATAGCCTGCCACATAGTAATCCTTCATTTGATAATATGAATTGGAATACAGATACATGAGCTTTTCAGCTTGTGGTTTCCCTCTATAATTAGGGACGATTTGAGCAAAAAGCCTATTGGCTTTTGAATAATCTCCATTATTATAGAGCTCCTGACCCATTTTAAACTTTGTCGCTATATCTTCTGCCTTCAAGGCCTTCTGATATTCGCTACAACTCGTTAATAAAGTGATAAATACTACTATGTAAAAAAACTTATTCATTTATTTTTATTACAGCTCGCAAAATTAAGCTATTATTATGGATTTTAAAAATATTATTTTGTCGCTAAAATAATGGCTTAAGGACAGTAATCATTAGGTTTAAGTAATATTTAACACACTAAAAGCCTTTTACAAAACTGGCTATTTTGGTTTTTAAACCAACAGATGCAGGCACCAAGGGCAACCTTACCGAATCTCTGCACAAACCTAAAGCTTCAAAAACACCTTTAATGCCGGCAGGATTATTTTCTTCAAAAATATAACCAATAACATCAATTAATTTAAAATGGAGTTTAAAAGCAGCTTTAGCATCGCCTTTTAACCCTAAACGAATCATTTCCGAAAATTCCTTTGGAAAGCCTTGACCAATTACAGAAATAACTCCCGCTCCACCTGCCAAAACTACTCCCAAGGCTAAATCATCATCACCAGAAATAATCAAGAAATCTTCAGGCTTATTTTTTATGAGTTCATAATATTGAGAGATGCTGTTCCCAGCCTCTTTCACTGCTACGATATTTTTAAAATCGTTGGCCAACCTTATTGTTGTTTCTGGCTCGATGTTCTTTGAAGTCCTACCGGGTACATTATACAGAATAATGTCAATTGGCGAAGCTTCGGAAATGGCCTTAAAATGCTGGTAAATACCTTCTTGTGTTGGCTTGCTATAATAAGGAGTAACCGATAAAATAGCATCAACATTGATAAAATCAGTCAATTTTATTTCATCAATAACGTTGGCCGTATTGTTACCGCCAATTCCCAAAACAATTGGCACACGACCATTATTTACTTTAGAAACCGTTGCCAAAACCTCTTTCTTTTCTTCTTTAGTAAGGGTTGCCGTTTCTCCTGTAGTACCACATACCACAAGATACTCAACGCCATTGTCAATATTATAATTTACAATATTGCCCAAGGCTTGATGGTCTACACTTAAATCTTCGTTAAAAGGTGTAACCAATGCAACTCCTGTTCCTAAAAACTTTCTACTCATTATTCTTTTATTTTTTTTAATATATTTAGGTACTTAAAAATTTCTTCTTTAAAAAGATTAAATTCTTTTAAATTCGTTTTTATAATTAAATCATTCAGCCGTTCATCCGATTGTAAAATGCCGATTTTAAATTTTGCTTTTGAAAGTGCCGTCATCATCTTCAGTTCCAATTCATCTTTTTCGTAATAACTAACAAGTGCATCAAACTCGGTATTTAAAAACTCCTGCAATTCTACATTTTTAATAACACCCTTCCAACCAAAATCTTTGGGATTATAACATTGGTCCCAAGAATTTAAATTTTCTTTTTTGTCTTGAGAATATGCAACAATCCTTAGTCGGTTTGGCCTTACCTTAATATAATCTGCCAATTTTCTGAACCGGTCAAAGTCAGTAATTTCATCAATATTTAAGATAACGCCTAAACTTACAACCTTGTTGTTGGTTACATTTGCTTTCCTTTCAGACAACAATTTGTTCAAGTACTTTTTATTAGATTTTTCCTTAAAACCCTTTAAAATCATTTATCTTTATCATTTCCGCAAAGGTAGCAAAAGTACATTCAAATTATTTATTTATTCATGAGGTTTACACATTTAGCCATTTTGTTAAATATTTTTGTTTTTTTTAGCTGCAGACAATAAAAAACAAACCATTGTAAAACTTAAAATATTAAGCTTTAGGAAATAGAAAAAAGTAAATATGGGTATACAAACAATCAAAACCAAGCTTAAATAAACAGGTTTACTAAAATGTTAAGCACAGAACACTGTGATTAACATTAATAGTGATAGTCCGAAAAGAACCAAACCAGAATTTATCAGGCACCATTTTTTCATAACATGTACACAAGCAAGTTGTGATAAATATACTATGTTACTTTTATTTTACCGATAAAAAGGTTTTTTCATCGAAAAAACTCTAAAATTAAGGTCTTTTATCGAAAAAACACTGGTCTCCCATAAGTTATCTCTCAAAAATGCGTCTAAAAATATAATTAACCAGGTATTATGAAAAAATATCTTTCACTGAGCTTAAGAATTATTGTAGCCTTAATACTCATACAAACCCTACGGTTTAAATTTCTTGCCCATCCGGACAGCGTTTACATTTTTGAAAAAGTAGGCCTTGAGCCTTTCGGCAGAATTGGTATAGGCGTTCTAGAACTCATCGCTGGCATTCTATTACTTTTCCCAAAAACTGTTTGGATGGGTGCTAGCCTAACAATTGGGGTTATTGGAGGTGCGATAATCTTACACTTAACAAAACTAGGGATAGAAATTAAAGGTGATGGTGGCCTGTTATTTGTTGTGGCGATAACTACTTTTTTACTGTCTGTGTTTATTCTATATCTACACAGAAAAGATATGCCTTAAAAGAATAAATAAACCTCATTAATCGACAAATTTAAATTGCTGTTGGGTAGCAATATTCGTCAATTTCGATTGCTGATAATAGAAGTAAAAGGCAAGTAAAGCAAATGTTGTTGACAAAAAATTCAATACACTCATCTCTGTGATATAAATATGTGCGACATCCATGACTTCGGAAAACACAATAAACAATGAGCCTATAAATAAATATAAAGCCTTTTTGTTGTCTTTATAGAAATAGTTCAATAATGATAATGGCAGCAGTAAAATGGTAACAATATTATAAATCAACTCAAAATAGTAGTCGCTTTCCACAATTAAATCACGACTGATGACCTCTTGTAAAACATAAATAAAGTAAACACTAAGTGCCGTTAACGCCAAAATATAAATCTTGAAATTTTTAATAACATGACCAAAGCTAAGTGATTTGCTAATTAATATAACTAAAAATAAATAGGAAAGTATATATAATAAGTTACCAAAATAATATTGAAAATCGTATAACTTTTGGGTACCTTCATATGGCATATTATCAATGGCTAGACCCATTAATTCGGACAACGTATAAGATATCAAGAATAATAAAAACAGTCTGCTCTTTCTTTTTGCGAATAGCACATATATTAATGTGATTAAGGGTACAATTAGCGAATGCAAAAAATATGCAACAGTCTCATAGCCACTAAATTCAAAAATGACGGATAAAACATAACATAATAAAACAAAACCAACTAAAATATTTGACTTGTTCATAAGAGATTATTTAGCTTACAAGTCAAATATAAATAAATAAATTGATTTTAAACGAATAAAAATGCTTTTAATCGATAAAAAATCAATTTTTATCTATTTTTTGTAAGAATTGATACTCATCAATAATAATTATGTCGAGAGATTCCGCCTTTTGTTTTTTACTGGGTCCCATTTTATCCCCGGCAACGATATAGCTCGTTTTTGAAGATATCGAACTACTTACCTTGCCACCGTTATCCTCAATCAGCTTTTTAAGTTCATTTCTGGAAATACTTTCAAAAACTCCTGAAACTACTATAGACTGCCCTTCCAAAATATTTGTTTTACCTTCAAGTTCTTCGGCAGACATTTCCAATTGAACTCCAAATTCCTTCAATCGATTTAGGATTCTTAAGTTTTCCTCTGAAGAAAAAAAGGCATGCACACTTTCGGCTATTTTTGTTCCAATTTCATCCACGTTAATCAAATCGTCATTTGATGCAGCCGATATGGCATCAATACTCTTGTAGTGTTTCGCTAATTTTTTAGCAACTGTTTCCCCAACATAACGGATTCCCAAAGCATATAATACCCGTTCGAATAGTATATTTTTAGATTGGTCTATACCATTTATCATGTTATCGGCACTCTTCTCTGCCATTCGCTCCAGAGGAATAATTTGCTCTCTGGTCAATTCATATAAATCAGAATAGTTACTTATCAGCCCTTCATTCACCAAAAGTCCAACGGTTTCTCCCCCTAATCCTTCAATATCCATGGCTTTTCTCGAAATATAATGTTGAATTCGACCAATTATTTGCGGCTTACAGCCATTATAATTTGGGCAATAATGTTGTGCCTCACCTTCTTGCCTAATAAGTTCTGTGCCGCACTCTGGACAGCTAGTAATGTATTCGGTAGGCTGGGAATCTGATAAGCGCTTTAGCAAATCAACCCCAAGAATTTTAGGGATAATTTCACCGCCTTTTTCAACAAAAACGGTATCACCTACTCTTACATCTAATTTTTCAATTTGATCGGCATTATGTAAAGACGCTCTTTTTACCGTTGTTCCAGCCAACTCAACAGGTTCTAGGTTGGCTACAGGTGTGATTGCTCCCGTACGCCCTACTTGATAACTTATACTGTTAAGCCGTGTTGAAACCTGCTCTGATTTAAACTTGTAAGCCATAGCCCAACGCGGTGCTTTGGCAGTATACCCCAATTCTTCCTGCTGCTGTAAATTGTTAACTTTAACAACAACACCATCGGTTTCATACGGTAAATTATGACGTTCGGTATCCCATTGTTCAATAAACTCTAAAACCTCATCAATGGAATTGCACAGTTTTGCAGCACTGGGCACTTTAAAACCCCATTGTCGAGCTATTTCCAATCCTTCAAACTGTGTATTTATTCCTAAATGATTGCCTGTTAAGTTATAAAGCAAACATTCCAACGGACGTTTAGCCACTTCAGCACTGTCTTGTAATTTCAAACTACCAGATGCCGTATTTCTTGGGTTTCGATAAGGCTCTTCTCCTATTTCAATGCGCTCTTCATTCATTTTATTGAACCCATCAAACGGCAGTACAATTTCCCCTCGAATATCAAATTTTTCAGGATAATCGCCCTTCAATTGTAGTGGTACCGATTTTATGGTTTTGACATTAGCGGTGACATTATCTCCCTGAAAACCATCTCCACGCGTTACCGCCTTATTCAAAATGCCGTTTATATAAGTTAGGCTGATGGAAGCGCCGTCGTATTTTAATTCGCAAGTATATTGAATATCGCCATCCACCAATTTTTTAATACGCTTTTCCCAATCTTGTAAATCTTCCTTTGAATACGAATTGTCCAAGGAATACATTCGGTTTTCGTGGGCTATAGTCTCAAAATTTTTGGTAACAGCACCTCCAACACGTTGTGTGGGTGAATTGGCATCGAAAAACTCGGGATGCTTTTCTTCTAAATCTTGAAGTTCATTTAACTTAAGGTCAAAATCATAATCTGAAATAGTGGCATTATCCAGTACGTAATAATTGTAATTGTGCTCACGTAACTCATTTCGCAAATTTTGTATGCGCTTTTCAATATTGTTCATGGGCTTTTTCAGCTTTAATCATCCTATCTTTTTTAAAGATATCTTGTTTTAATTCTATGTTTTTGAAACTTTTATGTGTTAACAAATCAATCATAGCTTTTCCTAAGTATTCGTTGATTTCAAAAAACAACAATCCGTTTTTCTTTAGGTTTATGTTGGCAAAATCGGTTATAGCCTTGTAAAACAGTAAGGGGTCTTCGTCTTTCACAAAAAGTGCTAAATGTGGTTCGTTATCTACAACATTAGGTTTCATGTGCTGCTTTTCCTTTTCGCGCACATAAGGCGGATTAGAGACTATAATATCGAAATTTTTGTTATTGATGGTATTGCCCAATGCCAAAATATTGGCTTCGTAAAACGATACATCCACCCTATTTGTTTTCGCATTTTCGCGGGCTACTTTTAAGGCTTTAGTACTAATATCCAATGCATGAATATTTGATTTTGGCAAATGCTTAGCCAAAGCTATTGCTATACAACCGCTTCCTGTCCCCATATCCAAAATATTCATCTCCGAATTAACATCCACTTTTTTTAACACCCACTCCACCAACTCTTCAGTTTCAGGTCTAGGAATGAGAACACCTTCATTTACTTGGAAAGGCATACCGTAAAATTCCGTTTCGCCAAGAATATATTGGATGGGCTTTTCTTGCTTTAACTCGTTTAGTGCGTTAAATATTTTACGATCATCTTCAAAAGCCAAATTGGGATTTGTAGCAAGCTGAATACGTTTTACCCCATAATATGTTTCTGCCAACATACCAAAGAAACTATCTACCTCTTCAATAGGATAAAGAGAATCTAGCTCTTCGTGAAACTTATTTTGAATGGCTTTTAACTTCATTGTCAATTATAAATCTTTTGTCATCCAAACACCGCAAGAATAGTGTCCGGTATTTCCCAATGCGCTTTCTAAATGTTTAAACCCATAATTTTCGTAAATATGTATGGCAGCTTTTAATTGAGAGGCAGATTCTAAATAACAGGTTTTGTAGTCCATTTTTTTAGCGGATTCCATACATTTTTCAAATACTTTTTTCCCATAACCCAAACCACGAATTTCGGGCGAAAAGTACATTTTTTGAATCTCGCACACTTCCTTTTCATGGTCTCGTAACGGTTTTACTCCCGCACCACCCATAACAATACCATCATTTTCAACAACATAATAAACGTCATTGTCATTTTGGTATGATTCGAACATCTTTTTCGTTTCAGGGTCTGCATAGGCCGTTCCTTCCAATGGAATTTTAAACTCATGAAAGCACAATTTTATAACGCGTTCAATCTGCTCATTATCCTGCGGTTCAATTTCTCGAATAACTATAGTATCTTTACCCACTGTTATCACCCTTTTAACGAAGTGAAGATACATTAAATCGAAAAAAATGATAGTTAAAAAACTGATAATCTTATCAACAATATGCATGGCAATTCTGTCTTGCACTGTGACTGAAAAACCTCAATTTATTGGTGTTGAGAACATTAAAATTATTGAATCGAACTCTAAATTTGTGACATTTACAGCCGATGCCCTGTTTATAAACCACAATGATATTGGGGGTGAACTGCAAACTGATGAAATAAAAGTGTTGGTTAACGGCAACGAAATGGCTTCGGTTTCAACCAAAAATTTTGAAGTTCCAGCAAAAAAAGAATTTAGCATTCCACTGCGAACCCATATTCCAACCGATAGCATTTTTAGCAATAAAAATATTGGTGGATTAATTGGTAGTTTGTTCAGTAAGAAAGTAAAAGTCCAGTATATAGGTGATATTAAATATAAGGTTTTAGGGTTTTCGCATGCCTATATGGTTGACGTTTCTGAAGACGTAAAAATTAAATTTTAATGGCGATTACTCATGAAACTTATATAAAACGCTGTATAGAAATTGCCGAAAACGGTTTGGGGACAACACGACCAAACCCTATGGTGGGCAGTGTTATTGTTCATGATAATAAAATTATTGGTGAAGGTTTTACAAGCAAATATGGTGGTAACCACGCTGAAGTGAATGCGATAAACTCCGTAAGCAATAAGGAACTACTTAAAGAATCTACTCTTTATGTAACCCTTGAACCTTGTTCACATTTTGGCAAAACCCCACCATGCAGCGACTTTATTATAAATCACAAGATACCTAATGTGGTAATTGGTTGTATTGATGACTACGAACAAGTTTCGGGCAAAGGCATTGCCAAATTAAAACAGGCTGGCTGTGAAGTTATCGTTGGTGTTTTGGAGAAAGAATGCAAAGAACACCACAAACGATTTTTCACATTTCACAATAAAAAGCGTCCTTACATTATTTTAAAATGGGCCGAAACCAATGATGGTTTTATCGCACCACAAACAAGAAACGAACAAAAACCGGTTTGGATAACCAATACTTTTTCAAGACAATTGGTGCATAAATGGCGTGCCGAAGAACAAGCTATTTTAGTTGGCCCCAACACTGTTTTACAAGATAATCCGAGTTTAACGGTACGGGATTGGACGGGCACAAACCCCATTCGGGTAGTTTTGGATAAAAATGAAAAACTCGCGAACCATTTTAATGTTTTTAATGATGAAGCAGAAACGATTATTCTAAAAGAAAATTCGGCTAAATCCATCTGCACAAAGCTTTTTAATAAAAACATAAGCTCCATAATTATTGAAGGTGGCGCCAAAACACTTCAAATGTTTATTGATGAAAATTTATGGGACGAAGCTCGCGTTTTTACTGGAAAAGCTGTTTTTGGCTCAGGAGTGAAATCACCTGAGTTATCCGGAAAACTAATTTCAGAACAAATCATACTGGACGATATTTTAAAGTTTTACACTAATGATTAAAGCACTTATTTTCGATTTTGGTAATGTATTCATCAATTTGGACATTGAAGGTGCTCAAAAATTTGCCTTGGAAAAATTTCAGATTGACAGCTTACCTGAAGATATTTTAGCTTTCAATAGTTTGTATGAACAGGGGTTGATATCAACTGAAGATTTTCTTAATTCTTATTCCGAAAATTTTCCGCAGCTTTCAAAAGAGGAACTCATAGAGATTTGGAATTTTATGCTAAAAGACTTTCCCGAACATCGATTGGATTTCATAAAAAATCTTAAAAAAGAATCGAAATACAAGCTTATTTTACTGAGCAATACCAACGATTTGCACATAAGCTGGATAAATCAAAACGTTCCATTTTACAACGATTTTAAAAATTGTTTTGATGCTTTTTACCTCTCACACGAAATTAACTTGGTTAAACCCAATAACAATATTTTTGAATTCCTTTTAAATGAAAATAACCTAAAACCAGACGAATGCTTTTTTATTGACGATAACCAAAGTAACATTGAGAGCGCCCATAAATTAAAATTCAGCACTTGGCATATTAACCCCAGAGATGAAGACGTTACTACACTTTTTGAAACCAAAAAGAGTTTATTTTAATTTGGAAGAAAAGGATACATACAAAACCATAAATAAACCACCAGAACCTGTTTTATTTAAAGACAAAAACAGTAAATTTTTCGGCTATGCATTTCCAGTTTTAAATGAAGACGCTATTAAAGCGCATTTAGAGAGCATAAAAAAAGAGCACCATTCGGCACGCCATTGGTGCTACGCTTACCAAATAGGGACCGAAACCATATCCTATCGCGCCAATGATGATGGTGAACCCAGCAATTCTGCGGGAATGCCCATTTACGGGCAAATACAATCTTTTGAAGTAACCAACATTTTGATTGTTGTAGTCCGGTATTTTGGTGGTGTAAAACTAGGCGTTGGCGGTCTAATCAATGCCTATAAAACGGCTGCACAAATGACTTTGGAAGCTTCAAAAATTGTTAAAAAAACGGTTAACGTTCACTGTAAAATTGCTTTCGGGTATAAAAATATGAATACCGTGATGCGCGTTATAAAAGAGCATCGGCTAAAAATCATTGACCAAAAAATGGAAATGGATTGTGAGATTACGATTTCAGTCAGAAAAAAAGATTCACAAAAAATATTCGACATTTTTGAAAATCTTTTTGAAATTGAAATAAAGCCTTTTGAAAAATAAAAAAGTCCCGAAAAAACTATAAAATCGGGACTTTTCAAAATAAAATTAACTAAAAATAACCTCTACAATTCTCCTAATTATAGATTTACTGTGTAACGTTTAGAATCTTCAAATAAATTGAAAACCTATCCGTTTATAAGCCTAAATTTAAACATTAGGCAAATTTTACTTTTTTATTTATTTTACTCTCTGTAGCCCGATAAGCGTTATTTACGGTGCGTTTCATAAATAGAGATAACACTAGGGCGACCACAAATAAACCTGCAAAAACTTTTAAGGTAGTATCCAACGAGCCCGTGGAATTCTTAACCACATCGTAAATAGTAGGACCTACAACTCCTGCCAGACCCCATGCTGCCAGCACCATACCATGGATGGCGCCCAACTGTTTGGTGCCAAATAAATCACCCAAGAACGCCGGAAGTGTTGCAAAACCACCACCATACATTGTTATTACTGTAAAGAGTACTACTAAAAACATGATTTCCATTGATATTTTAGGCAGTAATAAAAAGGCTAAAATCTGGAATGCAAAAAATATAATATAGGTATTTGCCCTACCCAGATAATCAGAAAGACTCGACCACATGATTCTTCCGAGACCATTAAACACACCTATTAAACCAACTATGGTAGCTGCCTCCATTGGGGTGTAGTTTAACTTTTCTTGCATCATTGGGCTTGCCGCAGATATTATAGCAATACCGCAGGCAATATTTATAAACATCATAACCCAGATATAATAAAACCGAGTTGTTTTTAATGAAGAGTTGGCATCTATATTAGCCATATCTTTTTTAATAGCTTTTCCTTCGCCTGGTTTAAAACCTTCTGGCATATAACCTTCAGGTGGACGTTCTATATATCTTGCAGACGATAGAATCAATATCATGTAAATTACTCCTAAAATATAAAAGGCATTGGATACGCCAACAGCATCAAAAAGTGATTGCATCACTGGACCGAAAATTAAAGCTGCAAAGCCAAAGCCCATGATGGCCATGCCTGTTGCCAATCCGCGTCTGTCTGGAAACCATTTTACCAAAGTACTTACCGGAGTTATATAACCTAAACCAAGGCCAATACCACCAATAACACCATAACACAAGTAAAATAAGGTTAAAGATTCTAATTGTACCGCCAGCCCTGAACCTAAAATGCCGACTCCATAAAATAATCCTGCTGTTGTTCCACTTACTTTTGGGCCAACTTTTTCTACCCATCGCCCTAAAAATGCAGCCGATAGGCCCAATAATAAAATAGCTATTTTAAACGCCCATTTTATTACACTGCCGTCAACATCAAAAATATCTTTTACTGGGTTGGTCATTACCGAATACGCATAAACTGATCCAATAGAAATATGGATACCAACTGCGGAAGCAGCAATGAGCCAACGGTTTTTTAGTTTTTGGTTTTTCATAATGTGTTTAATTTATGTACTTCTTTAAATAAGTACGCTTTAGTTTATTTTAACTTCTTTAAAGTAACTTTTTAAGATTTCGGCCGCAGCTTCAATCTCTTCCTTCTTATTTTCTCTGGCATCTTTAAGTTTGTAATCCCAACCCAATGCTTCCCATTTATGGATGCCTAATTTATGATAAGGCTGAAGTTCAATTTTTTCGATGGTTTTGTAATCTTTAAAGTAATTGCCTAATTGATGAAGCAACTCTGGTTTATTCGTTATTCCTGGAATGAGTACATAGCGCAACCACATTTTTTTACCTGATGCCTCTCTATGTTTGGCGAAAGTAAAAGTGGTTTCTTTGTTTTTCTGTCCTGTTAAAAACTCATAGCCTTCTTCAGTCATGTGTTTTATATCAAGCATTACCAAATCGGCATAGTTGTCTAATAAATCTTCAGTGAAATGATTCAATATTCTACCATTGGTATCAATGTTGGTATGAATACCTTCTTCCTTTAAACGCTTAAAAAAAGTCACCAATTCTTTAGATTGCAGCAACGGCTCTCCACCAGATACCGTAACGCCTCCTTTCTTTCCGAAATAAGATTTCATTTTAACCGCCTTATCCACCAATTCTTCAATATGAAATTCTTGTCCGCCTGAAGTATCTATAGTGTCTGGATTATGACAATACAAACATTTTAATTTGCAGCCTTGCAAAAAAACCACCATTCTTATCCCAGGACCATCGTGCGTTCCGAACGATTCGATGGAATGAACCCTTAATATGTTTTCTTTTGATTTGATACTATTTCGCTTTAAAAAATGTACCTGAAAAACAAATCATGACAATTCGTTTTTCAGATACATACAAAACATTAAATATAAATTAGATTGATTCGTGGAACGAGCGTGTGATAACTTCCATTTGCTGCTCCTTTGTTAGTCTTACAAAATTAACGGCATAACCTGATACCCTAATGGTTAGCTGTGGGTATTCCTCTGGGTGCTCCATGGCATCAAGTAAAGTTTCTTTATCCAACACATTAACATTAACGTGCTGTGCTTTTCTTAAAAAATAACCATCTAAAATAGTAGCTAAATTTTCTATTCGCTCCTGACTATTGGCTCCTAAAGATTTTGGGACTATAGAGAAGGTATTTGAAATACCATCTTGCGAATCCTCGTAGCTTATTTTTGCAACAGAGTTTAAAGAAGCAATTGCTCCATTCGAATCTCTACCGTGCATTGGATTTGCTCCTGGTGCAAACGGAATTCCTTTTGCTCTACCATCTGGAGTTGCCCCTGTTTTTTTACCGTACACCACATTTGATGTAATGGTTAGTACAGACATGCTAGGTTCCGCATTTTTGTAAACCGGCAGTTTTTTAAGTTCGCTATTAAAATCGGCCACTGCATTTGCCGCTAAAGTATCAACACGATCATCGTCGTTACCATAGCACGGGAATTCACCTTCTATTTTAAAATCAACAGTTAAACCATCTTCATTTCTTATAGGTTTTACTTGGGCATATTTTATTGCCGAAAGCGAATCTGCTACAATAGATAACCCAGCAATTCCATAAGCGATATTAATACTAGGATTAGTATCAATCAACGACATCTGAGCTTTTTCGTAATAGTACTTATCGTGCATGTAGTGGATAATATTCATAGAATCGTTGTACACGCGGGCCACTTCTTTCATGGCTATTTTAAAGTTAGCCATTACCTTATCAAAATCTAGATACTCACAGTCGCATGGCTCAATACCATCTACCATTTGAGTTCCGGAAATTTCGCAACGTCCGCCATTAATAGCCAACAATAAGGTTTTTGCCAAGTTGGTTCTTGCTCCAAAAAACTGAATAGACTTACCTAGTGCTTGGTAAGACACACAACAAGCAATACCATAATCATCATTACCCCTTATAGTTCTCATCAATTCATCATTCTCAAATTGGATTGAAGAAGAATCAATAGCTACTTTTGAACAATAATTTTTAAAGTTCTGTGGCAAGTCTGGAGACCAAAGTATGGTCATATTTGGCTCTGGTGAAGGCCCAAGGTTGTAAAGCGTATTCAAAAATCTAAAAGATGTTTTCGTCACCTTAGTTCGGCCGTCTTCAAACATACCACCAATAGCTTCTGTAACCCAAGTAGGATCTCCAGCAAAAATTTCATCATAAGCACTCATTCTTAAATGACGTACCATACGTAATTTCATAACAAACTGATCGATGTACTCTTGAGCTTCATCTTCAGATATCAAGCCTTCTTGTAAATCATTTTCGATATAAATATCAAGGAAGGTAGATACATTTCCTAATGACATTGCAGCACCGTCCTGTTCTTTTACTGCTGCCAAATATCCCATGTATGTCCATTGTACAGCTTCTCTAGCGTTTTCTGCAGGACGACTTAAATCTAAATCATATATAGCACCAAGCGCAATTATTTCTTTGAGAGCCTTAATTTGGTCTGAAACCTCTTCACGTAAACGGATAACCGCATCACTCATCGGCCCTGTAATTTTGGCTAAATCTGCTTTTTTTGATTCAATTAAAAAGTTGATACCATAAAGTGCTATACGACGGTAATCGCCAATAACCCTACCACGGGCATAATTATCTGGTAATCCTGTTAAAAATCCTAACGAACGGAATTTTTTAATTTCTGCGTTATAGGCCGAAAAAACACCGTCATTATGAGTTTTTACATATTTTGTAAACAGTTCTGTTAAATTGTCATTTGGCTTAACACCGTGCTCAGATAGAGCTTTTTGAACTACTTTAAAACCTCCAAACGGCTTCATGGTACGTTTTAGCAATTCATCAGTTTGTAGACCAACAATCACTTCATTTTCTTTATCAATGTAACCAGCGCTAAATGCACTTATTGTCGAAATTATATCTGTATCTAAAGCCAGGATACCATTATTTTTTCGTTCTTGCTTAGTTGCTTCCTTACATAAGTCCCAAAGTTTTTGGGTCTTTACGCTTGGGCCAACTAAGAAATCGTGCGTTCCATGATAAGGAGTGACGTTTTTACTGACAAAATCTCTAACATCAATCTTGTCAATCCAAGTTCCTGGTCTAAATTGTTTTACTTCCATCTTTTTATTTATTTAATATTTTGTAAAATTCATGTTAACTACGGTTCAAAATTAGTCACATGAAGACTTAAGAATTATGACAATTATCAGTAAACGATTATCGCATAACGATTTAAACACACCTCAATAAAAGAGCTCAAAAACCACCCAAAACACAAAAAAACACACAAAAAACTACCAAGTTGACAAGATTTTCAGTTAAACATCAAAGAAATACCGAAGTATGGTTATCAGGTTAGATGTACTTTTTTCTTAAAAAAGCAATTCTTTCAACTAAAAACAACTGTAAAAACTCAAAATAAATAACCTATATGGACTAGACCTAACATAAATATTGATTATTTGAAAATCACTTTTAATTTCCTATTTTGCACTACTAGACTATCTAAAATTGCATGAAAGATATAACCAGACTTTTTGATTTTCCACATTACCAATTAAACAATTACCCTTTAGAGGCCTGTTTGGTAACTAAATATAATGGTGAGTGGGTAAAAACTTCCACTCAAGAATATATTGATAAGGCGAACGCCATAAGCAGAGCTTTGTTAAAACTCGGAATAAATAAAAATGACAAGATTGCGGTTATTTCATCTACCAACCGAACCGAGTGGAATATTGTAGATATCGGTATTTTGCAAGTTGGGGCTCAAAACATCCCTATTTACCCTACCATAAGTGCTGAGGATTACGAATATATACTGAACCATAGTGAATCTATTTATTGTTTTGTTTCAGACGAAGAAGTTTTGGACAAAATCAATCAGGTAAAAACAAATACAAAACTCATTGAGGTTTATTCGTTCGACCACATTAAAGGTTGTAAACATTATTCTGAATTACTAGAACTTGGCAAGGACGATAGCAATCAAACCGAGGTTGAAAAAAGGAAAAACGATGTAAGGCCCGAAGAATTAGCCACTATTATTTACACATCTGGCACCACTGGAAAACCAAAGGGAGTGATGCTTTCTCACAATAACATTGTTTCCAATGTTTTGGCGGCGCAAAAAAGGTTTCCATTAAAACCTGAAGACAGAGCGTTAAGCTTCCTTCCTATTTGCCACATTTTTGAACGTGTCTTCACCTATCTGTACCAATATGTTAGCATAGAGACCTATTTTGCTGAAGCTCTTGATAAAATTGGCGATAACGCGAAAGAAATAAAACCGCATACCATGACGGTTGTACCAAGATTAATAGAAAAAGTCTACGATAAAATTATTGCCAAGGGGGCAGAACTATCTGGTTTAAAGAAAAAACTTTTCTTTTGGGCCGTTGAAGTTGGAGCACAATACAAACCATACAAACAAAACGGTTTATGGTATGCATTAAAGCTTGGTATTGCCCGCAAACTCATTTTTAGTAAATGGCAAGCAGCATTGGGCGGAAATATTATCTTCTTGGCCTCAGGTAGTGCCGCATTACAGCCTAGGTTGGGCAAAATATTTGGCGCTGCAAATATGCCGATTATGGAATGCTACGGACTTACTGAAACCTCTCCGGGAGTTTCAGCCAGTGATAAAAGAAACCGAAATTGGAAGATTAGCCATGTAGGCAAGGTAATTGACGGTGTAGAAGTAAAGATTGCCGAAGACGGTGAAATTTTAGTAAAGGGCCCTAACGTAATGATGGGTTATTATAAAGAAACTGAAAAAACCGAAAGCGTTATGAGTGGTGATTATTTCCATACAGGAGATAAAGGTGAGTTTGATGCAGACGGCTTTTTGAAAATTACTGGCCGTAAAAAGGAAATGTTTAAAACCTCTGGAGGGAAATACATTATTCCCACGTTACTTGAAAACGAACTGAAACGATCTAGATTTATCGAGCAAATTATGGTAATTGGTGAAGGCGAAAAAATGCCAGCTGCACTTATTCAACCTAATTTTGAATTTATTCAGGAATGGATTGAACATAAAGGACTCAAAATTGGAAAATCTGAAGCTGACATAGCCACCTCAGAAATTATACAAAAAAGAATTCAAGAAGAAATTGACAACTGTAATGCCAAATTCGGTAAATGGGAACAAATCAAAAAGTTTGAATTAACCCCAGAAAACTGGTCTATTGATGCGGGCCACCTCACACCCACCATGAAAATGAAAAGGGATGTTATCAAGAAGAAGTATACAGACTTGGTTGAAAAAATATACCGGTCATAAGAAGGCTTAATTCCATTATTTAAATTATCCTTAAATTTTGCCCCAATTACTATGCGTGCATAGTAATTTTTTTTATATTTGGGCTACAGCAACCAATAATTAAAGTCTAACCGTCAACTTTATATAATAGTTAAAAGTGATAACTAAAATTAATAAATGAAAGATAAAACCATCGACTACATATTACGAACGACTTGGTTAAGTGTTCAAAAAATGTATAATGAAGAAGCCGCAAAATTTGAAAGTACGATGGCAACTGGCTTTACCTTACTAAGTATAGACCCGGAAAAAGGAACACCTTCAACCGCCTTAGGACCAAAAATGGGCATGGAAGCCACAAGCCTATCAAGGATTTTAAAAACTATGGAAAAAAAAGGGCTTATTGAACGCCATCCAAACCCAGAAGATGGTCGTGGTGTAATCATAAGTTTAACAGAATTTGGCCGGGAAAAAAGAAATCAATCTAGAGAAAAAGTACTCACTTTTAACGAAGTCATCAGAGCCAATATTTCAGAGGAAAAAATCAATCATTTTTATGAAGTGGCCGAAGCCATTAACGAAATGGTTTGCAATAAAAAGATATATAATCAAAACGATTAGTCATTAAAAAATGAGCAAAAGAAAAATTAAAAATATAGCCATTATTGGCTCAGGAATTATGGGTAGTGGTATTGCATGTCATTTCGCCAATATTGGTGTGGATGTGTTGCTTCTTGATATTATTCCGCGAGAACTAAATGACAAGGAAAAAGCACTAGGTTTAACTTTAGATGATAAAGTAGTTAGAAACCGATTGGTTAATGATGCTTTGGCTACAGCCTTAAAATCAAAGCCCTCCCCTATTTATCATAAAAAATTCGCTAATAGAATTACAACCGGAAATCTGGAAGACGATATTGTCAAGGTAGCCCATGTAGATTGGATAATGGAAGTTGTGGTTGAAAGGTTGGACATAAAAAAACAAGTCTTTGAAAAACTTGAAAAACACAGAACTCCCGGCACACTTATAACCAGTAACACGTCTGGAATTCCCATAAAATTTATGAGTAAAGGTAGAACCGAAGATTTCCAAAAACATTTCTGCGGAACTCATTTTTTTAATCCGGCGCGTTATTTAAAACTATTTGAAATTATTCCGGGACCAAAAACAGACCAAAACGTTTTAGATTTTTTAAATGGTTACGGTGAACAGTTCTTAGGAAAAACCTCTGTAGTAGCCAAAGACACGCCTGCCTTTATAGGAAACCGAATTGGTATTTTTAGCATCATGAGTTTGTTCCACGCTGTTAAGGAAATGGATTTAACAGTTGAGGAAGTTGATAAACTTACAGGGCCGGTAATAGGCCGTCCAAAATCTGCCACTTTCAGGACAGTTGATGTTGTTGGTTTGGATACACTCGTGCATGTAGCCAACGGTATTGCAGAAAATTGTAAAGATGATGAACGTTTAGAGTTATTTAAACTACCCGATTTCATCAATACCATGATGGAAAACAAATGGTACGGTAGTAAATCAGGACAAGGGTTCTACAAAAAAATTAAAGGAGATGATGGAAAAAGCGAAATCCTGTCGTTAGACCTCAACACCCTTGAATACCGTTCGTCAAAAAAAGCGAAGTTCGCTACCTTAGAATTAACAAAATCGATAGATAACGTAATCGACAGATTTGAAGTTTTGATTTCGGGAAAAGATAAAGCTGGAGAATTTTATCGAAAAACATTCGCTGCTCTTTTCGCTTATGTGTCACACAGACTTCCTGAAATTTCAGATGAATTATATAAAATCGATGATGCTATGAAAGCCGGTTTTGGTTGGGGCCACGGTCCATTCCAAATCTGGGATGCCATTGGTGTTGAAAAAGGTATTGAAATGATAAAAGCTGAAAGCTTAGAACCTGCAAAATGGGTTAACGATATGCTTTTATCAGGAAGTCCTTCATTTTATACTATTAAAGACGGGGCAACCTGTTTTTATGATATTCCTTCAAAAAATCAAGAAAAAGTACCAGGACAAGACGCCTTCATTATATTAGATAACATTAGAAAATCTAACGAAGTTTTCAAAAATGCCGATGTGGTTATTGAAGATTTGGGTGATGGCATTTTAAATTGCGAATTCCAATCAAAAATGAACACCATTGGTGGTGATGTATTGGCGGGTTTAAATAAAGCAGTCGATATCGCAGAAAAAGATTTCGAGGGATTGGTTATCGGCAACCAAGGAGCCAATTTCTCAGTTGGTGCTAATATTGGGATGATTTTCATGATGGCGGTCGAGCAAGAGTACGATGAATTAAACGGCGCCATTAAATATTTTCAGGATACCATGATGCGTATGCGATATTCGGCCATCCCAACAGTTTCTGCCCCTCATGGCATGTCGTTGGGCGGCGCTTGTGAACTTTCCATGCACGCCGATAAAGTAGTAGCCGCTGCCGAAACCTACATGGGCTTGGTAGAATTTGGTGTTGGTGTTATTCCTGGCGGAGCCGGTTCAAAAGAAATGGCCTTGCGAGCATCCGACACGTTTAGAAAAGGTGATGTAGAACTCAACGTTTTACAAGAGTATTTCCTAACCATTGGTATGGCAAAAGTATCAACCTCAGCTTATGAAGCTTTTGATTTGGGTGTTCTTCAAAAAGGAAAAGATATCGTGGTTGTAAACAAAGACAGACAGATTGCTACGGCCAAAGCACACGCCAAACTGCTGGCTGAAGCTGGTTACACCCAACCGATAAAACGAACCGATGTTAAAGTATTAGGGAAACAAGCCCTCGGTATGTTTTTAGTAGGCACTGATTCTATGGAAGCAGCAAACTACATAAGCGAGCACGACCATAAAATTGCAAACAAATTAGCCTATGTTATGGCTGGCGGCGATTTATCTGAACCAACTTTAGTCAGCGAGCAATATTTATTGGACCTAGAACGCGAAGCTTTCTTGAGTTTATGTACAGAACGAAAAACTTTAGAACGCATCCAGCACATGCTAAAAACAGGAAAACCATTACGTAATTAAAATTACTAAGCTATTTGCCGTTAGCTATTGGCAATTGGCTCTTTAAAATTTATTAAGACAAGCTAATAGCAAACCGCTAATAGCTAAAAGCCAAAGAAGATGAAACAAGCATATATAGTCAAAGCATACAGAACCGCTGTAGGTAAAGCTCCAAAGGGCGTTTTTCGATTTAAGAGAACCGACGAATTGGCCGCGGAGACCATTCAGTACATGATGAAACAATTGCCCAATTTAGACAAAACTCGAATAGACGACGTTATTGTTGGAAATGCCATGCCAGAGGGTTCACAAGGTTTAAACATGGCCCGGTTAATCTCATTAATGGGATTAGATATTGTTGAAGTGCCAGGGGTAACGGTTAACCGATTTTGTTCTTCTGGTGTTGAAACTATTGCCATCGCTGCGGCCAAAATTCAAACAGGAATGGCCGATTGTATTATTGCTGGTGGAGCTGAAAGTATGAGTGCCGTGCCTATGACGGGCTTCAAACCAGAATTAAATTACGATATAGTCAAAGCAGGCCACGAAGAATACTATTGGGGAATGGGAAATACTGCTGAAGCCGTAGCCAACCAGTTTAAAGTATCTCGCCAAGACCAAGATGAATTTGCTTATAATTCACATATGAAAGCCTTGAAAGCACAAGCAGAAAATCGCTTTCAAAATCAAATTGTTCCCATCGAAGTCGAGCAAACCTATATCGATACCAACGGAAAAAAAGCAACAAAAACTTATACGGTAACTAAAGATGAAGGTCCACGAAAAGGCACAAGCTTGGAGGCTTTAGCAAAATTAAGACCTGTTTTCGCTCAAGGCGGAAGTGTTACGGCAGGCAATTCTTCGCAAATGAGTGATGGAGCAGCTTTCGTAATGATAATGGGCGAAGATATGGTGAAGGAGCTTAACTTAGAGCCTATTGCTAGATTAGTAAATTATGCAGCAGCCGGTGTAGAACCACGAATTATGGGCATAGGTCCTGTAAAAGCGATTCCAAAAGCACTAAAACTTGCAGGTTTAAAACAAGAGGATTTGGAACTTATAGAACTCAACGAAGCTTTTGCCTCACAGTCTTTAGCTGTAATTCGAGAGCTAGACTTAAACCCAGATATTGTAAATGTAAATGGTGGAGCCATTGCTCTAGGCCACCCATTAGGCTGTACGGGTGCTAAACTTTCCGTTCAATTATTTGACGAAATGCGCCAACGTAACATGAAGGGGAAATATGGCGCAGTTACCATGTGCGTGGGAACAGGCCAAGGAGCATGCGGCATTTTTGAATTTTTAAATTAAAACAACAGTAAACTAATGGAAAAAGATATTTTACGTGGCGGACAATTTTTGGTTAAGGAAATTGATTGCGAAGACATATTTACCCCTGAAGATTTCAACGAAGACCAGCAAATGATGAAAGAAGCTGTAACAGAATTTGTTGATCGGGAAATTTGGGCCAATAAAGCACAGTTTGAAAAGAAAGATTACGCGCTTACTGAATCGTGCATGGAAAAAGCAGGCGAACTTGGTTTTTTGAGTATTTCGGTTCCTGAGGAATATGGTGGTATGGGCATGGGCTTTGTCGATACCGTTTTAGTTTGCGATTTTATATCGGGTGCCACAGGATCTTTCAGTACAGCGTTTGGGGCTCATACAGGTATTGGCACGATGCCAATTACGTTGTATGGAAATGAAGAACAAAAGCAAAAATATGTTCCGAAATTAGCCACGGGCGAATGGTTTGGTTCTTATTGTTTAACCGAACCAAGTGCGGGGAGTGATGCCAATTCTGGAAAAACAAAAGCTGTTCTTTCTGAAGATGGTAAATCATACAAAATTACAGGGCAAAAAATGTGGATTTCAAATGCCGGATTCTGCAGTTTAATGATTGTTTTTGCGCGTATTGAAGACGACAAAAATATTACAGGATTTATTATAGAATACGACCCCGAAAACCCCAATGGTATAACCATGGGTGAAGAAGAACACAAATTAGGGATTCGCGCATCTTCAACCAGACAAGTATTCTTTAACGACACTGTAGTTCCTGCTGAAAATATGCTATCTACAAGAGGAAATGGTTTTAAAATTGCCATGAATGCCTTAAATGTCGGTAGAATAAAATTAGCTGCAGCGTGTTTGGATGCACAAAGGCGCACAATAACAGAATCTGTTAAATACGCCAATGAGCGTATTCAGTTTAAAACTCCCATCTCCAGTTTTGGTGCCATTCGACAAAAAATAGCTGAAATGGCAACCAATTGTTGGGTTGGTGAAGCCGCAACATACCGTGCTTCAAAAAACATTGAAGATCGAATAACCTTAAGAAAAAATAATGGTAAAGACACTGATCAAGAGGCAGAGCTAAAAGGTGTTGAAGAATATGCCATTGAATGTTCTATTCTTAAAGTGGCCGTTTCAGAATTCATCCAGAATTGTACAGACGAAGGTATACAAATTTTTGGTGGTATGGGATTTTCGGAAGAAACCCCAATAGAATCGGCCTGGCGTGATGCCAGAATTGCCAGAATTTATGAAGGCACCAATGAGATTAACAGAATGCTTTCCATTGGTATGCTCATAAAAAAAGCTATGAAAGGCCATGTTGATTTATTAACTCCAGCTCAAGAAGTAGCTGAGGAATTAGTGGGCATTCCCTCATTCGAACCAAAGGATTTCTCTGAATTGTTTTCAGAAGAAAAAAGTATTATCAAAAACCTCAAAAAACTATTCTTGATGGTTGCGGGTGCCGCTCTTAAAAAATATGGAGAAGAAATCGAAAAGCAGCAACAATTAATGCTAGCCGCTTCAGATATTTTAATTCAAATATACTTAGCAGAATCGGCTATACTTCGTGCTGAAAAAATTGCCAAAAAAGAGGGCAAAGACCAAGTAAAAGAACAAATAGCTATGGCCAAGCTCAACTTGTTCCATGCTATTGATGTAATTGAGACTGCCGGAAAACATTCGATAATATCCTTCTCAAAAGGCGACGAACAACGCATGATGCTTATGGGCTTAAAACGGTACATTAAGTATGTAAACATGCCCAATATTGTAGAATTAAGACACATTATTGCCGAAAAAGTGATAAAAGAAAATAAATACTGCTTTTAAACAGTATTAGTGACTAACTCAAATTTGAAAAGCGCTTCAAAACTAAATTTTGAGGCGTTTTTTTTATTTTATTAAATGAGTAAATCGATAAAAATCGGTATCCTCAATTATTAATAACATTAATTTTTAACATATACTTAAGAAGCTTTTTTCTTAATTTACATGAAATTATCAAAATGAATTATCGGTTATATTTAGCACTTTTTTTATCTACAACGTTTTACTTTCCAGGATTATCTCAAGTTTTACTTGCTGAAAAAAACAACTTCACGAGACAAGATACTTTAAGAGGTAGCATCACACCAGAACGAGCTTGGTGGGATTTAACCTATTACAATCTCGATATTAAAGTAGACCCCAATAAAAAATTCATTTCTGGTAAAAACACCGTTCAATACAAAGTTTTAAAAAATGAATCGGTCATGCAAATTGATTTGCAACCTCCTATGAAATTGTTGAAGGCTATTCAAAATGGGGTTAATTTAAATATAAAACATGACGGCAACGCACACTTCATAAAACTTATCGACAGCCAAAAAGTTGGAAACATAAAAAAACTAGAATTATTTTATGAAGGTCATCCAAAAGAGGCCATTCGTCCTCCATGGGATGGTGGTATTTCATGGAAAAAAGATGCTAACGGTAATCATTTCATAGCCTCATCCTGTCAAGGTTTAGGAGCTAGCGTTTGGTGGCCGTGTAAAGACCATATGTACGACGAAGTAGATAGCATGCAAATAAGCGTTAATGTACCTTCAGATTTAACAAACGTCTCAAATGGAAGACTTAGAAGTGTTGATCAATATGGCGATACCAAAAGCTACCGATGGTTTGTGAGCAACCCCATTAACAACTATGGGGTAAGCATAAATATTGGTGACTACACTAATTTTTCAGAAGTATATGATGGTATGGCCGGAAACCTTGATATGGATTATTATGTTTTAAAAGATAATTTAGGAAAAGCCAAAAATCAATTTAAAGATGCCCCTAAAATGATGGAAGCTTTTGAGCATTGGTTTGGGCAATATCCGTTTTATGCCGACAGCTATAAATTGGTTGAGGTCCCTTATCTGGGAATGGAACACCAAAGTTGCGTTACTTATGGCAACCAATATAAAAATGGTTATTTAGGTAACGACCTTTCGGGTACAGGCTGGGGTTTAAAATTCGATTTTATCATCATTCATGAATCTGGCCACGAATGGTTCGCCAATAGCATAACCAACAAAGATGTGGCTGACATGTGGATTCACGAAGGCTTTACCTCCTATTCCGAGAACCTCTTTTTAGATTATTATTACGGTAAACAAGCCGCTTCAGAATATGTAATTGGTACGCGCAAAAACATCAAAAACGATAGACCGTTAATTGGTCCTTACGGAGTAAACACCACGGGCTCTGCAGACATCTACTACAAAGGCTCCAATATGTTGCATACACTCAGGCAACTTATTGAAGACGACGAAAAATGGCGAGGTATTTTGAGAAAGATGAATACCACATTTTATCACCAAACCGTTACAACACGGCAAATAGAAAACTTTCTATCTACTGAAACAGGTATCGATTTAACCGAATTTTTTAATCAATATTTAAGAACTACAAAAATTCCAACTTTAGAATATTCAATTAAAAAGGCTAAATTAAATTACCGATGGACCAATATTATTGAAAATTTCGACATGCCCATTCAAATTAACATAAACAACAAATCGCAATGGTTATTTCCAAAATCAGATTGGCAAACCTTAACTTTTGAAAATAAAATTGATTCTTTTAAAATTGACCCTGATTTTTATGTGGAAAGTAAAAAAAATTAGATTTGACCAAACTACCTGAGCTGTATTTTAAAAACGATACCGAGTGGCGTGAGTGGTTACACGAAAACCATAGCACATCAAAAGGTGTTTACTTAATTTTTTACAAAGTTGACCATGTAAACGACAGCATGCGATGGGAAGAAGCCGTAAAAGTGGCTTTATGTTACGGATGGATAGATTCTACCGTAAAAAGCTTGGGCAATGGAAAACGTAGACAATATTTTTCACCAAGGAATGAAAAGAGTGTTTGGAGTGCATTAAACAAAAAATATATTGAAGAATTATTAGGAGAAAATTTAATGCACGAAAAGGGTTTGCGAAGCGTAGAAATTGCCAAACGGAATGGCTGTTGGAGCGTTTTAGATGATGTGGAGAACGGCATTATCCCTGAGGATTTGCAAATGGAATTTAACAAAAACCAATCAGCTTTTAGAAACTATCAAAATTTTGCGCCTTCCTACAGAAAAAGTTATTTATATTGGTTAAATCATGCCAAGCGGGAAGCCACAAGAAAAAAACGCATAACCGAAATCATTCGATTATGCGCTAATAATATAAAATCTAGAAATAACTGGTAATATTTTAATTCGTGTAAATACTTGATTCCATCGACTGTTGGTTGATGGAACTATTAAATATAGCCAAAATACGTTTAGCAATACCTGTCCACCCAAAATTTCTGCGTGCAAACCGCGCACCTTCAACAGAAAGTTCATTACGTAATTTAGGATATCGCAATGGCATAGCCATCATAGCACCAAATTCCACTGGACGATGGGGGTCTGCAAAAAGTGCTTGATTACCAAAATCAATCAAGTCGTACAACCCACCATGAACGGTAACAACACTTGGTGTACCACAAGCCATAGCCTCGATGGCTACCATTCCAAATGGTTCATACCTTGATGGCATAGCAAAAATATTGGCCGCTCGATATACATTAGCTAAATCTTTATCATCTACATAGTTTTTCCAAGTAATTTTATCTAACACACCCAATTCGCCTGCTAGCTTTTTTAAACCAGCAACGCCTTTATCATCTTGTGCAGACTGGTCGCCACCAATAGCGGCCACTAAGCGGGCTTCTGGACAAAGTTCGAAAACCGTTGGCAATGCCTGTAAGAGTAAATCGTAACCTTTATTGTGAGCCATTCTACCCAATGCCAAAATATCTGTTGGATGAATATCATATTTGGCCCGAATTTTATCATTCTCTTTTGATGGTACAGGATAAAAACGGTTTTCATCTATTCCGGGCGGAATCATACCGCAATTTCTAGGCAACACGTCGTACTGCTGCGTGAGCAAATCAACCTGAGGTAATGTTGTAGCAATGACATAATTACACATTTGAAAAACAAAATACTCTTTTCGTATACGTTCTTTAAAACGGTATTTTTTTTCCATTTCCTTTTCTTCCATATCGCTTCCCATGGTATGCTGTTTCCACCAACCTAGAGAATGGGGTGTATGCACATGGGAGATACCCAATTCTTCAGCTATTTTTTGTCCGGCCCAACCAGCATCCCAATAATGGCTATAAACGATATCGTATTTTTTATTTTCCTTTTTTATGGCTGCCAAAGTGTTGGTAACAAACTTTTTTAAATGATCGTGCATGTCCTCTTTCCTGATGAATTTCTTGCCTCCAAAAGGAATACGCCATACGCTGTAATTTTCATCTACATGGTCATATTCTGGCTGATCTTCAAATTGTCGCGTTACCAAATCCACACGTTTTCCCAACCTGCTAAAACGTTCTGCTAGTTCTAAAACATACACAACCTGCCCTCCTGTATCTGGCTTTCCTAATTCGGCGTTTGCACCTACATATCCATGCAAAGAGATCATCAAAATCGATTTCATAGTTTCTATATTTTGTTAATTAATTATTCCTAAATGATGGCAAGCAGAAATGTATTGCGCTGCCGACCAAGCCTGATATGCTTTTCCCATAGCCTTACCAGTAGTACCATGTGCCCACTCGGTAAATTCCCATTCTTCTGTTAATCCTTCTTTATTGATTAATGCCAATTTATGAAGCTCTGAAACGGCCACATCCTTTAGACCTAATTTGTTAATAAATTTAACCCAGAACCCTCCAACAAATGGCCAAATACCTCCATTATGGTAATGGTTTGGCAGGTTTAACAAATTAACGGTATAATATGGTCTCCAATCAGGATCACCCGGCGTCACTACTGGATACACATTTGAGACTGGGAATGGATCATTTACGCCCACACCCAACATAAATTTAAATGTTTGATGCGCTTTTTCGGCATCTACCGTACCGTGTAAAAAGGCCAGTACATTTCCAAAAACATCACAACGCCAGCTAAAATCAAATGGCGTCGTTTGAGCAATTAAATATGAAGTATCTCCAAGTGTAAATTGACGTTCGGCAAAAGAAACCGATTGAAACAGCTTCTGCTGAGTGGACGGCCAAAAATTTTGTAAAATTTCTTTTTTAATAACTTGAGACCATCTAATATACTCACCAGCTTCTTCATACTGCCCCAACATTTCCAGCATACGCCCAAAACACACGTTGGCGCGGTACCACAGAATCTCGTCATATAGTATGTTGTAGCTTCCACCGAATAGATCCGTCCAATCACCAGCTTCAGGTATTTCCAATAGGGCATCATTATTACTATCGTGCGCTCCTAACCAACGCATAGTTTCCTTTATGTCGGAAATATATTTACGAAGGAATTTCATATCCTTTGTAACATTTACATACTCATAAAACGCAATTACCACCCATATACCACTATCTATGGAACAAATACCGCCAACTCCAGAATAATCAGGTACGTTATCTTTAATTCGAACATTGGAAGGAATTTGCCCATTTCGCGAAATATGCTCAAAAAGCGTAATTAATGTTTGTCTTTGACATTCATGAATCTCTTTATCACGAATAAGCGGAAGCGAACCAATAACGGTAATAGCTCCATCGCGCGCCCAAACACTATGGTAGTTTTCATCTGTACCGCTTGGTACATTATCTTTAATCGAACATGCCGAAAATCCCAACGGCGTAATGTTCTTTTTTAAAGCTTCGATAGCCTTTGTATAACCCTCTCGTATTAGGGCTAATTTTTCATCTTCATCCTCAAGTGCAATATTGCTTAACTCCTGTTTGATTATAAAATCTTCGGAATGGTCTTTCTCCATGGCGGCAAGAGCATCTTTTGAAAGAACTTCGTAATACACCAAACCTTCAATCACACCATTACTATATTCCCCTTCTGCATGGTATATTTGCCTGTATTTTGTAAATTTATAAAGCTCCTCATGAGCATTGGCAACCACTATTCCTTTAATATCTTGGAGATTGAACATAGCAGAATCGTTTCCGCTATCACCAGCCACCAGCACCTCACTGGTTTTTATATTTAATTTAGTAAGTAGCCATTGTAACGCATTACCTTTATTGGCATATTTTGGTAAAATATCCAAAAACTTTTCACCAGAATAAACAACATTAATGTGCATATTAGCATTTGCAAAATCCTGCTCTATCCCATCAATATGATCTGATGTAGCATCATAAAAAAAGTAACTTCTTTTATAGGAATGCTGAAAGCGAGAAGGTTGCTCACTAATTGGATGGTTTATATTTTGAATAATGTCCTCAACTGCCCCTATATCCCAGCCGTCATCAAGAACATCATTAAATTCCTTCACAACACATTGCTTAGGATAATCATAAATGTGCGTACCTACACCTGAAATAATGTAATCAGGTTCGGGTAAGATGCCTTTCTTTATTAGGTTTTTAACATCATCTATAAGACGGCCCGTATTAAAGGTGAGCAGCACATCTGTTTCGTCTTTATATTTATTCCATATTTTGGTGAAATTACCTTTTAGGGTGTGAAATTCAATTAATGTATTATCAATATCGAAAGACAAGAGTTTTACAGGACTCTTTTTTACAAAATCTTTATCCATATATTAAGAATCATCTTTTTACATTTTTTGACGATTTTCGTCCTAAAACCTTCAAAAAACTGCGTTTATTTGCTTAATATAATGAAAAAACAGGTTGAAACCTACATTTTAGAGATTGGAGATTCTTTTTTATTAGAACTGAAAAATAATATGGATTTAAATGCACATTTGAAAATTTAAAGAAGCTAAAGTCTTAATCTGAAAATGGATTAAATGTCACTTATAAAGCTTCCATAGGGATCTTTAAATTGAATACCTTCTGAAAACCTATACTTGCTCAATAGTTTAAACTCGACCAAAGCCCAAAGCACAAATTCTTTAATAAAATAGCTATCTTTCTCAGCTACATTGGGTTGATATTCATTCAACAAAACTGTTAAAGGCGTAATAGAGCTCAATAAACTTTTGTATTCCTTATCCTTTAAATCGTCCATGAGCTCAAATCCTTCCTTAAGGTTGAAAAACCATGACACAACCTCGTCATACGGGCTTTCCCCATTTTGCTTTTGAAGCTTTTCAATTTTAGGGAATAAAATGGGGAATAAACTCTTAACGGCTTCACCTATCAAATTTTGAGCAACAACTGCGGCACCTTCCTGCTCGCCCTCATAAACCAATTCTACTTTACCTGTTATGGACGGAATAATACCAACAAAATCTGATAACCTTACTACTGTTTGTTCATCACCATTTTTAAGAGCGCGCCGTTCTGCCGTGCTTAACAGGTTTTCTAAAGCAGTAATGCTCAAACGTGCGCTTACGCCACTTTTGGCATCAATAAATTCACTTTTTCGAGCTTCAAAAACAACCTGCTCCAACAAATCTCTTGCCAAATCGGGAACCGCTACAACAGATTTCTGACTCTCAACTAACCGTGCCTCTTGATTGGTAATTAATTTCGCTGTTTCAATATTTACCGGGTAGTGTGTTAATATTTGGGAACCTATTCTATCTTTTAAAGGTGTAACAATGCTTCCCCTGTTGGTATAATCTTCTGGATTTGCTGTAAACAAAAATTGTATATCGAGTGGTAATCGTAATTTAAACCCTCTAATTTGGATATCACCTTCCTGCAATATATTGAATAGGGCCACCTGAATACGGGCCTGCAAATCGGGCAGTTCATTAATTACAAATATGCTTCGGTTTGCTCTTGGAATCATGCCATAGTGAATCACTCTGTCGTCGGCATAACTTAATTTTAAATTGGCCGCTTTTATAGGATCCACGTCTCCTATAATATCTGCAACGGTAACATCGGGTGTGGCCAACTTTTCGGCGAACCTTTCGCTACGATGTAACCACGCAATGGGTGTATCGTCACCTTTTTCTTTTAACAGCTCTTTTGCAAAGCGGGAAATGGGGTTAAAAGGATCATCATTAATTTCTGAGCCTTCCACATAAGGAATGTACTCGTCCAATAAATTCAACATTAAACGGGCCAATCGTGTTTTTGCTTGACCACGAAGTCCCAACAAGTTAATATTATGACGAGACAAAATAGCACGCTCTAATTCCGGAATCACAGTATGTTCGTAACCGTGCACACCTTCAAAAGTAGTTTCGTTGTTTTTTATTTTCTGAATTAAATTATCGCGTAATTCATCTTTAATGGATTTACTTTCGTAACCAGATTTTTTTAATTCGCCCAAAGTTTTTATATGTTCCATAAGTCTCTCCCTAGCCCTCTCCAAAGGAGAGGAAACTATTGCGGGTATATTTTTAATTTTTATATTTTTATCAACTCCCCTTTGGGGAGCCCAGGTGGGGCTCTTATCCCCTAATTCTTTTTTTTCTATTGGTTTCGTAATCTTCAAAAATCATTTCTCCTAAACCTTTTAGGCCGGTGTAAAATGCTTTGCCTTGATTGGCATGAGCAAACTCCCTAACAAATTGCATTAAATATGGGTCTTTTGCAATCATAAATGTGGTTATAGGAATGTGCAATTTTCTGGCTTGTTGGGCCATCATATAACATTTGTTGGTAATCTTAGGGTTTAATCCAAAGCTATCCTTAAAATATTCGCCATTAGGCAACCTCAAGCAACTTGGTTTACCATCTGTTATCATGAAAATTTGTTTGTTGGTGTTCCGTTTTCTTCGGAGTAAATCCATAGCCAACTCCAACCCTGCTACTGTATTCGTGTGATAAGGCCCTACTTTTAAATAGGGCAAATCTTTTATTTCAATTTGCCAGGCATCATTACCAAACACTAAAATATCTAAGGTGTCCTTTGGATATCGAGTGGTAATCAGTTCAGCTAATGCCATAGCTACTTTTTTGGCGGGAGTAATTCGGTCTTCACCATAAAGAATCATACTGTGGCTAATATCAATCATCAAAACCGTACTCATTTGGGATTTATGAAGTGTTTCCTCAACCACCAAATCGCTTTCCGAAAGGGTAAAATCCGCAATACCGTGATTTATTTGTGCATTTTTCAAGCTTTCAGTCATGGATACTTTGTCCAGCGCATCACCAAATTGATAGTTTCTAAAATCTCCTGTATGCTCATCGCCTATTCCAGGACTTTTACTTCTATGGTTACCTTGACCGCTTCGCTTAATCTTACCAAATATTTGGTCTAAGGCCTGTTGACGAATAGCGCGTTCTGTTTTAGCCGTAATCGCAAGGCCTCCACTGCCATCGGGATTAATTTCTTCGCGTAAATAACCTTTCTTTTTAAGGTCTTCAATAAAATCTTCAATGGTATATTCTGGAGTCGTTAAACTATATTCCTTGTCCAGTTCGCGCAACCAATCGATGGCTTCATCAAAATCACCAGAGGTGTGGGTAATCAATTCCTTGAAAATATCGAAAAGTTTGTCGAAAGGAGATTGATTTGGTGCCTTATAGCTTTTAAAAACAAATCCTTTTTTAAATGTATGTTTTTGTTCCATAGCTGTATAAAATTACTGTTTTTTTATACAACGTGGGAACAAATGCCATTAGATTTATTTATGGCACAAAAAGTTAGACATATAGGTATTATTTAGCTCGCCTTAAACCTTCTAAATCTACAATTTTTATGTGCTTTCCTGTGGTAGAAATAAGTCCTTCTTTTTTAAATTGAGATAGTACGCGGATGGCAGATTCGGTTGCCGTTCCCACAATATTGGCATAATCTTCTCGAGAAAGTAATACACTTAATGTTTTATCTGGGTTAACGCCAAAGCTGTCGTGAATATAAATTAAGGTTTCTGCCAAACGCTGCCTAACCGATTTTTGAGCCATGTTTACTATAATATCATCCGACTCCTTAAGGTCTCTGGCCATTTCCTGCAAAACGTCAAAAGAAAATTTGGGATTGTTTTGAAGATCGTCAATAATTTCACTTTTAGGAATAAAACAAACTTCCATATCGATTAAGGCTACTGCTTGCAAATTTGAAGTTTCGCCAGAAATAAGTGAACGCTGACCAAGCAAGTCGCCCTTGACTACCATTTTTACAATTTGGTCTTTTCCGTTTTCGCTTAACTTTGATAATTTACAAATACCATCTTTTACGCAATAAACGCCATTGACTACTTCGCCTTCTTCAAAAATAACCTCTCCCTTCTTTATGGTTTGCTGAGTTTTGCAACCCGAAATACGTACCAATTCTGCCTTGGTTAGTGATTTTAAAGCGTTAAACTGTTTTATTATACATTGCTCGCATTTTCCCATACCTGTGGTTTTTATTTAAAATAAATGCACTGAATAAAATTCACCAAAAGTTATTTTAATGCAAAACTAAAAAAGGGACGTCTTTATAATAACTAACTTTATTTACAGACGCTTGGAATAATATCCTTTGAAAATAGTTTAGATTTTTAGCTAACATAGCTATTAAATTAATTCCTTTTGAATCAACAAATTCCTGAACGGCGTTTTCTATGTGACTATTTGTTAAAAAATGAAAACTGTGTTTTTGGTTGTTAAAAAAATCACCCAAAAACTCTTTGTTTTTTTGTTGGTCTTCGTTTAGGTTAACACCTCTTTTGTTAACCTGCAAAATGTTCAATTCCCCTTTACTTTTATCAACAACATCTATTATAGGCTGTAAAATATCTGGGTGGTAAAAAATTGAAAAATCGGTAGGAAACGCTATTTCTTTTGGCTCAATATACTTAGCGTTTTCTGGAACAACCAATGTTGTACACTTTACTTTTGTAATGACATTGCCCGCATTTGAGCCAATTGCAAACCCATTGACACCGGAGGCTCCTTTTGTTCCCATAACAATAAAATCAATTCTATTGAGTGCAACTTGTTCTCTAATAGAATCTACAAGGTTATTTTGGTCTGAAATTGTAAAGAACCTATGGTTGGGGTTTTTAGGAAAACTACCCTTAATACGTTCTACCGTTTCTTTTAAAAAAACTTTTGAAGGTTTGGTTAGCATTTTTGAAGCGACACCATTGTTCTGCCCACATAAGTTTTGGGCTGTTTCTAAAGTACGAGCCGAATTAACGTGCAATAAATAGAAATTACATGGTGATTTTTCAAAAAAATGGAGGGCATATTCGATTGCATTCCAGGAGTTTTCTGAAAAATCTGTAGGTATCAAAATATTCTTCATGCGCTTTTTCTTCTTATAAAACAAAGGTAAAAGCATGCCATTTAATGAAATATGACCAAAATCATAATTCTCCCAAACTTGAAAAATTTAGCTTATTTCTTGAAGTTTGTTAATGTCTAATATTCTGATATTTCTACCTTCAATTTCAATAAGGCCTGAATCCTTAAAGCGGGAAAGTGTCCTTATTAAACTTTCAATAGCAACCCCGGCAACACTTGCCAAATCGTTTCTGGAAATTCTGATGGCCTCATCGGGTTTTCTATCCAGTTTTTCCGCAAACTTTAAGATGGTTGTAGCTGTTCTCCTTTTTACGGAGCTGTATGCCATTTCCAGCAATTGATCTTTAACATTTGTAATGTCTTCGGTTAATAACTGAATGAGTTCTAACGTAACATCATGATTGGTTTCAAGTACATTTTTAAGCTTACTTTTTGAAATAGCGACCAATTTTGATTCTTCTACCGCTGCAGCCGTTTCTTGGTATGGTGTATTTTGGGTGAAGGATGTGTAACCAAATAAATCATCTTCCTTATAGAGAGCAGTTGTAAGGTCTTTTCCATTTTCATCTAATTTATGGCATTTTACCAATCCTTTAGATATCAAATAAATATAATTTGAGTTTTGACCTTCTTCGTAAATGACATCTCCTTTATTGTAGCTTATCTCATCGCCATTGTCATCAAAAAAATTTTTCAAATCGTTAAGCGTTCTAAGCTCTCCATCTGAAGGTTCAGTTACTACAATTTTATCCTCCTCATTATTGTCCTTTAAGATGGCCGCTTTGGCTAAACGGCTTTCTATGGCGCTTATAAGTTCATCTTCCTCAAATGGCTTGGTAATGTAATCGTCCGCTCCTAAATCCATTCCTTTTCTAACATCCTTGCGCTCGGTTTTTGCGGATAAAAATATAAACGGAATATGTTTGGTACTATCATTTTTCGCTAATTCTCCCAAAACGCCATAACCGTCCAATTCGGGCATCATAATATCACAAACCACTATATCGGGTAAATTGGTTTTAGCAGACTCAACCCCCGCTTTACCATTGGGTGCTGTTGTAACCGAATAATTAGCCAATTCCAGCAATTCTGCCGTATTCTCCCTTAAAATGACATCATCTTCTATCAATAATACTTTTTTCATGTGTCTATTTTTATTGTTTTGCCCTGTTTGGTATTACAAATATAAATTCGCTTCCTCTATTTTCTTTGCTTTTAAAACTTATAGTACCTCCTAGATGTTCCAAATGACTTTTTACTATGTTTAAACCGATGCCCGTCCCTTGAGTTAACAATGCATTTTCGGCCCTGAAATAACGATTAAATATTCTTACTTGGTCTTTTTCAGGAATACCTATTCCGTTATCTTTAATTTTGAAGGTAGTGTACTCATCGTCTTGCTTTATTTTTATATCCACCAACGTGTTTTCAGATGAATATTTAATAGCATTATTCACTAAGTTTGACAACGCTAGTTCAAGTATTTTCTCGTCTTGAAACAGTGAGTACTCGTCAATATTTTCGGGATAGTTAATAGTCTGCCCCTCTTTTAAAAGCATGTTTGCATTATAAACCACTTCGTTGACCACCTTACTTATTTTAAAGGTGCTGAATTTATAATTAACTTTGCCTGTTTCGAGCTTTTCAATCGACAAGAAATCGTTTAAAATATTGTTTAAGTAGTGAACTTTGTCTGATATAGTCTTTATGTGTTTATCTCTTCTTTCCTGTTGCTCGGTTAACTTATACTTTCCAAGCAACATGGCTGATGTTAAAATACCGCTTAAAGGCGTTTTAAACTCATGAGATACAAGGGATAAAAACTTGGTTTTCAACTCATTAAGCTCCATTTCTTTTTTTAATGCTTCCTTAGTTTTATTCTGGGCTACAATACGTTTTTTAATTTCGGCATCGCGCTCTGAATTAACAGTTTTTAAACTTTCTACGGTGTTACTCAATTCTTTCGTGCGCTCTTCAACTTTTTTCTCTAGTTCCGCATTAAGTTCTTGCAATTCCAACTCTTGTTGTTTTCTTATGGAAATATCTATGACCAAAGCCATAACATAAGATTTACCGCCTATTTCTAATGGATTCAAACCTGCCTCAACAGGAAATATACCACCATCTTTGTGGGCACCATACAAATCGCGTCCACGCCCCATTTGCCTACTTTCATTCTGCTCCATGAAGCCTTCAACATGAGCTCCGTGAGAGGCACGAAACTTTTGTGGAATCAAAACATCTAGCTTCTCATATAAAAGTTCTTTCTTCTTATAACCAAACATACGTTCCGCTGAAATATTGACCGCTACAATTTTTTGCTCGCTATCTACTACAATAACGCCCTCCGAGACGGTCTCAAAAAGCACATTAAAAACATTTTTTTCGTCTTGAAACATCGAAATAAATCTTTAGTGTAATTATTTAAATAAAAACAACAGTTGTCTCAAACCAAGTAAATATCTGAATGGATTATAATTAACATTTTTGTTATTGTTTGGGTTAAAATTTGTCATGCACCTTTAAAAATTGAAGTTATGTAAAAATATATAAAACATGACAAATATCATATTTATAAACAAGTTGTTTTTTGATTTTTGCCCAAGGTATAAATGAGCAAATATTATGGAGCATAAAACATGTTTCCACTGCGGACTGCATTCCGCTTCTTCCGATATTATTTTCGATAACAAATCGTTTTGTTGTAACGGGTGTAAAACCGTTTACGAGATTTTTAGCGTAAACGACCTTACCTGCTATTACGATTTACAGCAAGCCCCAGGTGCCACGCCAAAAGACATTGAAGGTAAATATAACTTTTTGGAAAACGAAAAGATTATTGAGCAGTTGCTTGAATTTAATAGCGATGGCATACAAATTGTCACCCTATACATACCGCACATCCATTGTAGTTCGTGTATTTGGATATTAGAAAACCTAAACAAGTTAAGTCCGGATATCAATTCATCTACGGTGAATTTTGGAAAAAAAACGGTACGAGTAACTTTTCAATCGGAATCACTTTCTCTAAAAAGATTGGTTACGCTATTAAGTAGCATTGGCTATGAACCTTTTATAAGCTTAGACGATTACAGTGTTGGCAAAAAAGAAGTTAACCGCTCCTTAATTTACAAATTAGCCGTTGCTGGTTTTGCCTTTGGAAATGTGATGTTTTTATCGTTTCCGGAATATTTTGAAGTAGGCGAATTTTGGCTCGAACAATTCAAACCGCTATTTAGGTGGCTTATGTTTGCGTTTTCTTTACCCGTGGTTTTTTACTCGGCTCAAGATTATTTTGTTTCAGCTTTAAAAGGATTGAAATCGCACATGCTTAACATTGATGTGCCTATTGCATTGGGTATTATTGTTTTGTTCTTAAGGAGTTCAATTGAAATCATGTTCGATTGGGGTTCTGGCTTTTTCGATAGCTTAACCGGATTGGTTTTCTTCCTGCTCCTTGGGAAATTTTTTCAGCAAAAAACCTATTCTTTTTTATCATTTGAACGGGACTACAAATCGTACTTCCCTATTGGAATTACAAAAATATTAGAGGAAGGTACAGAAGAATCCATACAGGTTTACGACATTGAAAAAGGCGATCGGCTTTTAATTAGGAATGAAGAGCTTATTCCCGTTGATTGTATTTTAATTAAAGGAAACGCCCAAATTGATTATAGCTTTGTAACCGGTGAATCGAAAACCGTATCAAAGCAATCGGGCGACAAACTTTTTGCAGGCGGAAAGCAGCTTTATGGCAGTATTGAGGTTGATGTTTTAAAATCGGTCGAGCAAAGTTATTTAACCCAACTTTGGAGCAACGATGTGTTCAAACAAGACAAAGAACTGTCATTCAACAACATTACAAACAGAATAAGTAAACACTTTACCCTAACCATCCTTTCCATCGCCATTTTATCCACATTATTTTGGCTAGTGGTAGATTCCAGCAAGGCGTTAAATGTATTTACTTCGGTGTTGATAATTGCTTGCCCGTGTGCTATTGCATTAGCTGCTCCCTTTACGTTAGGCAATATTTTACGTATTCTAGGGAAAAAGAAATTTTATCTCAAAAATGCTTCGGTTATCGAACAGCTTTCAAAAATAAACACCGTTATTTTTGATAAAACGGGAACCATTACAGCCAACAAAGAAACAAGTATAGATTACGAAGGACTACAACTCACACAAGAAGAAGAAACCTTACTAAAGAGTACGTTACGTGGCTCTAACCATCCATTGAGTAGGTCGTTATACAACATTTTAAACCAGCACAACATACTAACATTAGATGCTTACACTGAACATTTAGGCATGGGGATTGAAGCAACCTATAAAAATCAAAACATTAGAGTTGGCTCTGCCCCATTTGCAGGCAATAAAAAGGATTTGTCAACACTTAACACAACTGTTCACGTTAGCACCAACAACATATATAAAGGCAAATTCACTTTCCATAACGCTTACAGAAAAGGGCTTTCAAAATTGTTTAATCAACTTAAAAAAGAATTTGATTTGGTCATCCTATCTGGTGATAATTCAGGAGAAAAAGACAACTTAACGAAATTGCTTCCTGGCAAAACCAAACTTATTTTTAACCAAAAACCAGAGGATAAACTAGATTATATAAAATACCATCAAACCGAGGGTGCTAAAGTGCTTATGGTAGGCGATGGCCTAAATGACGCTGGTGCCTTGGCTCAAAGCGATGTTGGTATTGCCATTTCTGAAAATGTAAATGTGTTTTCTCCAGCTTGCGACGCCATTTTAGATGCTTCAAAATTTAATCAATTATTCAAATTCATTAAAATCTCAAAATCGGCGATTAAAATTATAAAGTGGAGTTTTTTACTCTCTTTTATTTACAACTGTATTGGGTTGTATTTTGCTGTAACCGGACAATTAGCACCTGTTGTTGCAGCCGTTTTAATGCCTCTAAGTTCTATTAGTATTGTGGTTTTCACCACTATTGCCAGTAACATGACAAGTAAAAAACTAGATTAAAAATGAAACATGACAAATGTCATATTTTTAAGAGAAGGATAAAATTATTTTTGAACCATAACTTCAATTAGGTATGAGTGTTATATACATTTTATTAGCTGTAAGCATTGTTGTGGCTATTGTTTTCTTTTTTGCCTTTGTTCTGGCGGTTAAAAAGGGGCAATATGACGATAGCTACACCCCATCTGTCCGTATGCTTTTTGAGGACGAACTGGTGAAAGAAAACGCAAAAAAATCAATACAAACTAACAAAGATCAATAACCAAAATCACACAAATGGAACAGTTTCATTACGATAACAAAATCGTTAAAAATTTCTTGTACGCTACCATGCTTTGGGGCGTCGTAGGGATGCTGGTAGGCTTACTTCTGGCATTTATGTTTTTATTTCCCAATTTAACCGATGGCATTTCGTGGCTAAGTTTTGGCCGTTTGCGCCCGTTGCATACCAATGCCGTTATTTTTGCTTTTGTAGGGAACGCTATTTTTGCTGGAGTTTATTACTCCACACAGCGTTTGTTAAAAGCTAGAATGTTTAGCGATGCATTGAGTAAAATAAACTTTTGGGGTTGGCAACTTATTATAGTTGCAGCTGCAATAACACTGCCTTTAGGAATAACAACCTCTAAAGAATATGCCGAACTGGAATGGCCAATAGACATTGCCATTGCAGCTGTTTGGGTAGTTTTTGGTTGGAATTTAATCGGTACTATCCTAAAGAGAAGACAGCGCCATTTGTATGTAGCCATTTGGTTTTATATAGCCACATTTGTTACGGTAGCTGTACTTCATATATTTAATAGCTTAGAACTACCTGTTAGTGCATTGAAGAGTTACTCGGTTTACGCTGGTGTTCAAGATGCCTTGGTACAATGGTGGTATGGACATAATGCTGTTGCCTTCTTTTTAACGACTCCTTTTTTAGGATTGATGTATTATTTCGTTCCGAAAGCAGCCAACAGACCTGTTTATTCTTATCGACTATCTATTATTCACTTTTGGTCGTTGATTTTTATTTATATCTGGGCAGGACCTCATCACCTATTATATACCGCTTTACCAGAATGGGCCCAAAATTTAGGTGTTGCTTTTTCAGTTATGCTACTAATGCCTTCTTGGGGTGGCATGATAAATGGATTATTAACACTTCGTGGTGCTTGGGATAAAGTACGTACCGATCCCGTTTTAAAATTTATGGTCGTTGCCATTACAGGTTATGGTATGGCAACCTTCGAGGGACCGATGTTATCGCTTAAAAATGTAAATGCCATTGCCCATTTTACCGATTGGATTATCGCCCATGTACATGTTGGCGCATTGGCTTGGAACGGATTCCTAACCTTCGGTATGATATACTATTTAGCGCCTAGGTTATTTAAAACTAAATTATATTCTTTGGGCTTAGCCAACTTACATTTCTGGATTGGCACTCTTGGTATTATTATTTATGCATTACCTATGTACGTGGCTGGATTTACACAAGCCAGTATGTGGAAGCAATTTAACCCAGATGGTACATTAACCTACGGGAACTTTTTAGAAACTGTCACAGAGATTATGCCGATGTACTGGATGCGTGCCATTGGTGGAACCTTGTTTATTACCGGTATGCTGATAATGGTTTATAATATAATTGTAACCATAAAACAAGGTAGTAAAGTTGAAAACGAATTGGCCGAAGCACCTGCTTTAGAGCGCGTAACAAAAAAACGTACAGCAAGTGAAGGATGGCACACTTGGTTAGAGCGTCGCCCCATCCAATTAACACTTTTGGCAACAGTTGCCATTTTAATTGGAGGTATCATTCAGATTGTCCCAACCATTATGGTTAAATCGAACATCCCTACCATTGCAAGCGTTCAGCCTTATACGCCTTTAGAACTTGAAGGTCGTGACATATACATACGTGAAGGTTGTGTAGGCTGCCACTCTCAAATGATTCGTCCTTTTAGAAGTGAAGTGGAGCGTTACGGAGAATACTCCAAAGCTGGAGAATATGTTTACGACCATCCATTCCTATGGGGAAGCAAGCGTACAGGTCCAGATTTACATAGAATTGGAAAGAAGTATTCTGACAACTGGCATTTCAACCACATGTACGACCCACAAAGCACCTCATCAGGTTCTATCATGCCAAGGTACCCATGGCTAATTACAAGTGAATTGGATAAATCACAAACCGAAGCCAAAATGAAAACGATGGTATCGCTTGGTGTTCCTTATACGGAAGACGATATAGCCAAGGCTCAAGAAAGTATGTCAGCTCAAGGTTCGCAAATAGAAGAAAACCTCTATTCTGATCCAGATTTCGCAAAAACCTATGAAGCTGACAAAAAATATGCAGCTGAAAATGGTGAGTCATTTGTAGAAATGAAAAATCGTGAAATTGTGGCTGTTATAGCATATTTACAACGACTAGGAACTGATATTAAGGTAGAAACGGCTCAAAACTAACCATCAAAACTAAGTAACATGTTAAAATTTGTAAAAAACCATATGGAGAGTATTACAGGTATTGAAATTTACCCCATAATATCTCTGCTCATATTTTTCACTTTTTTTGTAGCACTATTTTGGTGGGTATTCACAGCTAAAAAAGACTATATAAAAAAAGTAAGTAACATTCCATTAGACAACCAAAACGACGACACATTATGAGACAATCAATCCCATCTTGGATAAGAGTTCCAATAGCATTTTTTATAATTTTCGGAGCCGTAGAATACTTCATAGATTCAGGTGATAAACCAGCATTTATTGAATACCCTGCCGTAATGCTATTCCTATTCTTAGTGCTGCTCATATTAATTGCCATAGAGGCTATTATTGGTGCTTTGGAAAATGTAATGCTCCATAAATTAGACGAGGAAGCAAAAGCGCGCTTTTTAGCAGAAAAAGAAAGTGCCTTTAATTTCAACTGGCTTAAAAACATTTATAAAAAACTATTAGGCCAAAAGCCTATAGAGCAAGAAGGTGAAATTATTTTAGACCATAACTATGACGGTATTAAAGAACTAGATAACAGCTTGCCACCATGGTGGTTGTATGGGTTTTACGCTACAATTATCTTTGCAGCCATTTATCTTTTAAGATTCCATGTGTTTGATGGTGAAGGTCAATTTGATGAATTGGAAACAGAATTGGCACAAGCCAAAGTAGAATTAGAAGAATACAAAAAAACAGCCAAAGATTTGGTTGATTTTAACACCGTTGAAATTTTGACAGATGCGGCCGACTTAAAAGCGGGTGAAGCCATTTTTAACGAAAACTGCATTGCCTGCCACAAAGCTGATGGTGGCGGTGGTATTGGTCCAAATTTAACCGATGAATATTGGATCTTAGGCGGAGGAATTAAAAATGTATTTAAAACCATTTCTGAAGGAGGGCGTTCAGGTAAAGGTATGATTTCCTGGAAACAAACCCTAAAACCATACGAAATGGCCCAGGTGTCCAGTTATGTATTGCAATTTCAAGGTACAACACCTGCTGAACCAAAAGAACCTCAAGGCGACATCTGGACAACCGACGAAGTTAATATTGAGGATCTAGAAATTCCCGCAACGATAGAAAAAGAGGTTATAGAAGTTGATACAACTGTAACACTGAAAGCCATTAATTAGCAAACAACTTCAAACTAAACCTGGAAACCTGTCGGGTTTTAAAATAATCCGGCAGGTTTTAAACAAACGCCATATCAATTATGGAAACCCCAGAAAACGAAGTATTCAGAGACTCCATCGGCACCATTAACGAAGAAGGAAAGCGTGCTTGGGTTTATCCCAAAAAGCCCAGTGGAAAGTTTTACGACTACAGAAAATGGGTGAGTTATTTCTTGTTGGCGTTTTTAATCCTTTCACCATTTATTAAAATAAACGGTAACCAATTTTTAATGTTCAACGTTCTGGAACGCCGATTCAATATATTCGGTTTTCCATTTTGGCCACAAGATTTTCATCTGTTCGTTGTTTCCATGATTATTGGTGTAATGTTTATTACGCTATTTACAGTAGGATTTGGTCGAATTTTTTGTGGCTGGATATGCCCACAAACCATTTTTATGGAAATGGTTTTTAGAAGGATTGAATATTGGATTGATGGAGACAGAAACAAACAACGTAAATTAGATCGTCAAAAATGGGATGCCGAAAAAATAAGAAAGCGGCTTTTAAAATGGTTTATTTTTTTAATAATCTCGTTTTTAATTGCCAATGTATTTTTGGCCTACCTTATTGGCAGCGATAAACTGGTTAAATACGTTACCGACAGCCCTTTTAATCATTTAGGCACCTTGTTTCCGTTACTAATCTTTACGGCAGTATTTTATTTTGTATTTGCTTGGTTTAGAGAGCAAGTGTGTATTATAGCGTGCCCTTACGGAAGACTACAAGGCGTCTTATTAGATACAAAATCTATTGTTGTTGCTTACGACCATAAACGGGGTGAAGCAGAAAACGGCAGAAAAAAATTTAGAAAAAACGAAGATCGCGATGCTTTAGGCTTTGGCGATTGTATTGATTGTTTGCAGTGTGTACATGTATGCCCTACAGGCATAGATATTAGAAATGGCACACAGCTGGAGTGTGTAAACTGCACCGCTTGTATTGATGAGTGCGACCACATTATGGAAAGCATCAATAAGCCCAAAGGCTTAATAAGGTATGCCAGTGAAGAGAATATAGAAAAGAAAGTGCCTTTTAAATTAACGGCTCGAATGAAAGGCTACATTGCCGTTTTAATCATATTGACTGGTCTTTTAACCGGAATGTTATTTTTGAGAAACGATGTTGAAGCCAATATTCTAAGATTGCCTGGGCAATTGTACGAGCATAAAGAAAACAACATAATAAGTAACGTTTTTACCTATAAATTGGTAAACAAAACATCGAACGATATTAGTGATGTAAGCTTAAAGCTGTTGTCGCATAAAGGAACCTTAAAATTAGTATCGACCGACGGGGATTTTACTGTACCAGAGCAAGGCATCGCCGAAGGCACATTGTTTATAGAAATTAATAATTCGGCTCTAACAGGCGATAGAAACAAAATAAAAATTGGGGTGTATCAAGGTGATACGCTTATTGAAACTACCTCCGCCAACTTTTTGGGACCACGTAGTTTCAGGTAATGACATTGGCGGATAGGTGCATTAGGGATTGAACGGCATGTTTGAGCTCCTCGAAGAGAGGCGAGTAGTGAAAGCCCGACCCTCCCGATAGTTATCGGGAAGGGGAATGCCATAAAAAAAGAAATTATGAAAATAAATTGGGGAACCGGAATTGTATTAGCTTTTATAGGTTTTATAAGCTTCATTATGTACTTTATTGTTACAATGAATATTGACGATAAGTACGACCATGACTTGGTTACTGAAGATTACTATGCCGAAGAATTAAACTATCAAAAAGATATTGATAAGCTTGAGAATGCTAAAAAACTAAGCGAAAACATATCCTATAAACGTGTAGAGGAGGGATTAGTGATTTATTTCCCTAATAACATTAATTATAAGGAAATCACAGGAAATATGTTCCTATATAGGCCATCTAACAAACAATTAGACTTTGAAACTTTGATTTCATTGTCTAAACCTTATTTGCTCATACCTGACAAACGTTTGGTAGATGGCCGTTGGAACATTAAAATAGACTGGCAGTATAATGGTAATGCCTATTTGTACAAAGAAACAATAATTTATTAATATGCTTATCTCAGCATTTGTTTTAGGTTTATTGGGCAGCTTTCACTGTGTGGGCATGTGTGGGCCTATTGCTTTTATGCTTCCGGTGGACAGAACTAGTGCTCTTAAAAAAGCTTCTCAAATTGCGGTCTATCATTTTGGTAGACTTTTGGCATACAGCATTATAGGGTTGGTTTTTGGCATAATTGGGAAAAGCTTTTATTTATTCGGTTTTCAACAGCAGCTCTCTATAGCTATAGGTGTTATTATGATATTAATGGTTTTAATTCCTCAACACCAATTAAACAAATACAGTTTTTCTAAACCCATTTATAAATTTATTTCTAAAATAAAATCTGCGCTTGGCAGTGCGCTTAAAAAAAAGCGAACCGATACGTTTTTAACTATTGGCTTTTTAAACGGGTTTTTACCATGTGGGCTAGTTTATATGGCTGTTTTTGCAGCAATAGGGACTGGAAACGTACTAAACGGCAGCTTATACATGGCTATTTTTGGACTTGGAACCATTCCGTTAATGACTACGGCAGTTTACTTTAGCCAGTTTCTAAAAAACTCCGCTCGGCAAAAAATCCAGCGAGCCATTCCTGTTTTTGTCGTGCTCATCGGGGTGTTATTTATTCTTCGCGGTTTAGGCCTGGACATTCCCTACATCTCTCCCGCTCCAGTTTACGATATGGCTTCTAGTAGCATGAACTGCCATTAAGAACTTTTTTCTTCTTAAAAACGCAAGATTTTTTACGTTTCAATAAGATTTTCTGATTGACCATTAGAAAAATTGATAGCTTTTATTTCTTTTATAATAGTATTGCTATTATATTTGAAATCTAAGCAACTGAATTATGAAAACTTTACTTTCAAATTTAAAAATTGCGGTTCCTGAACAAATTTATGTTAAGGACCCCGAATCTTCAGATTTAGGAAAACGTATTATTAAGCACAGTATTCTTTTAATCGATGAAATTGGTTTTGACTCTTTTACGTTTAAGAAATTAGGAAAATTAATTGGTTCGAATGAAAGTTCGATTTACCGCTATTTTGAAAGCAAACATAAACTACTGCTTTACTTATCTTCTTGGTATTGGGCATGGATTGAATATCAGTTAGTTTTTGAAACTTACAGCCTAAAACCAAAAGATAAACTAGAAAAAGCAATTGAAATAGTTACGCGAAGTGTTAAGGAAGACCCTAATTACTCACACATAAATAAGATTGCGTTAAACCAAATTATGGTGAATGAAAATTCAAAATCCTTCTTAACCAAAGAAGTTGACCAAGAAAACAAAGATGGATATTTTGTTATTTACAAGCGTCTAGTTCACAGAATTAGTGAGATGATTTTGGAAAATAACCCAAAATATAAGTTTTCATTGAGCCTTGCCAGTACCATATTGGAAGGAAGCTTACATCAGCATTTTTTGAAAGACCATTTCGTATCTATCACCGATTGTAATGCAGGATTAACCCCAACCGAATTTTACAAAAACCTAGTAATTAAAACCGTGAAATCCTAATTATGGAACATTCCAAAATGACACCTTGGCGACGCTTAATTGGGCTACTTCAATTGGAAAGGCGCGATATTAGACAAATTTTTTATTATGCTGTTTTTGGGGGTATCGTAGCTCTCTCGCTACCCTTGGGCATCCAAGCTATTATAAATTTAATTCAAGGCGCTCAAATATCTACCTCGTGGATTATACTCGTTATTATCGTAACATTGGGTGTTGCTTTTTCTGGTGCCCTACAGTTGATGCAGTTACGCATTATCGAGACCATTCAGCAACGTATTTTTACCCGTTCGTCATTTGAGTTGACATACCGTTTCCCAAAGATAAAAATGTCTGAACTGAGAAATTATTATCCGCCTGAGCTCGCCAATAGGTTCTTCGATACCCTAACGATTCAAAAGAGCTTATCAAAAATATTAATTGATGTTCCTACAGCGGTTTTACAAATTATTTTTGCACTTATACTACTTTCGTTTTACCACCCGTTTTTCATCATTTTTGGCATTCTGTTATTGGGGCTCATTTTTGTGGTTTTCAAATTTACTGCACAAAAAGGACTAGAAACCAGTATAAAAGAATCTAAAAACAAGTACAAAGTAGCTCACTGGATTCAAGAAATAGCACGCACCGTTATTAGCTTTAAATTATCTGGAAGCACCAATTTAGGACTCAGAAAGAACGATACACTGGTTAACGATTACTTGAAATCGCGGGAAAGCCACTTTAAAATCCTGATGCTGCAATTTATCCAAATGATTAGTTTCAAGGTGATTGTAACGGCCAGTTTATTGCTTATTGGTGGCGCTTTGGTATTAAACCAAGAAATGAATATTGGACAATTTGTTGCTGCCGAAATCATCATCCTTCTGGTTATTGCTTCTGTTGAAAAGTTGATTTTAGGACTAGAACCCTTTTACGACACTCTCACATCACTCGAAAAAATAGGAGAAATTGTTGATAAAGAACTTGAAAGTCAAAATGGTGAAACACCCATATTTTCAAAAGACATCAGGGTAGAACTTGACCAGGTATCCTACGAAGTTTCAAACAGGGAAAAACCCATTTTAAAAGATATATCGTTCAGTATTAACGCTAAAAGCAGACTTTTAATTCAAGGGGAAAGCGGTGCTGGAAAATCTACTTTACTTCAGCTAATTTCAGGAGTTATAAAATCGACTTCTGGGCACATCTATATAAACGATATGTTAATTGATAGTTTACACCTAAACCTATACAGGTCGCAGTTAGGGCTTTCTCTATCTGATGAAACACCTTTTGAAGGCTCTATAAGAGAAAATTTAACATTTGGAAATCCCAAAATTAGCGACGAAAAAATTTATGAAATACTTGATGTCGTTGGATTAAAACCTTTTATAAAAGACCAACTTAAAGGACTAAACACGGTGCTCTATCCAGACGGCAAACAACTGTCGTTTACCATATCAAAAAAATTGGTTTTAGCCAGAGCCATTTTAAAAGAACCTAAGTTATTAATTCTCGAAGACGCCCTAGATAGGTTTAATCAATCGGAATCCAACACCATCATCGACTACTTAACCCACAAAGACAGGCCTTGGGGACTTGTTGTAGTCAGCAGTAGCGATGAATGGATTGAGCGATGTAATGAGCTTATCAATTTAGATAGAGGTACGATAAAATTTAAACGCAGTTAATTATGCTTAATATATCCCACAACCAACTGAACAAAAAAGTTGACCTTAAAGAGTTTGAGTCGGGTAAAAATATAATGGACAAATCCTATTACAAATATTTTAACCGGTTTCTTCTGGCGGCGGCCATTATTGGGTTTATTGTTCTCTTTCTTCCATGGACACAGAACATAACTGGAAATGGTGTGGTAACTACTCTAAAACCCAACCAACGCCCGCAGGCCATCCAATCTCAAATCCCCGGTCGCATTGAAGAATGGTTTGTAAATGAGGGGGATTTTGTAAACGCCGGTGATACCATTCTAAGAATTTCGGAAGTAAAAAGCGATTATTTTGACGACCAATTGGTCGAAAGAACCAATCAACAAATCCAAGCAAAATCATCATCAGCAAAGGCCTATCAAGATAAGGTTAAAGCCCTAAATCGACAAATAGCAGCAGTAGCAAGCGAACAAAAGCTAAAGTTTGAGCAGACCAAGAATAAATTGATGCAAGCTAGACTAAAAGTACAAAGCGATAGTATAGATTTAGAGGCGGCCAAAACAAATTTAACCATTGCAGAGAGACAATTCAATCGAATCAAAACACTTCAAAAAGAAGGGTTAAAAGCGGTTAAAGATGTTGAAGAAAAACGTTTAAAATTACAAGAAACGCAAGCTAAACTAGTAGCCCAAGAAAACAAGTTTTTATCAACTAAAAACGAAGTGCTTAATGCACAAATTGAACTTTCTCGAATTAATCAAGCCTATGCGGACAAAATTGCTAAAGCTCAAAGCGAAATGTTTACGGCTCAGTCTGGTGAGTTTGACACCAAAGCGCAGGTTACAAAATTAGAAAACGCCTACTCTAATTATAAGGTTAGAAACAGCTTGCTTTTCGTTACCGCACCACAAAGCGGCTATATTAACAAAGCTTTAAAAGGCGGTATCGGGGGGACTTTCAAAGAAGGCGAAGAACTCGTGGGTATAATGCCAGAAAAATACGATTTAGCTGTTGAAACCTATGTTCGCCCAATAGATTTACCTCTTTTACACGTTGGTGAAAAAGTGCGTGTAGAATTTGATGGTTGGCCAGCTATTGTTTTTAGTGGTTGGCCAAATGCAAGCTACGGAACTTATGGCGCCAAAATAGTGGCTATTGAAAACTTTATTAGTACCAACGGAAAATACAGGATTTTATTAGCTCCAGACGAAACCGATTATAAATGGCCAGAAGCCATACGCATTGGGTCTGGAGCACGCACTATTGCACTTCTTGAAGATGTGCCTATTTGGTTTGAAATTTGGCGACAAGTAAACAGTTTTCCACCAAACTATTATCAGCCAGAAAACAATGATAAAGCCTCAAAAAAATGAGAATTCTTTTACTGAACATAACACTTCTCTTTAGCTTGGTGCTTTATGCACAAGATAGCACCTCGGTAATTAGCTTGTCTGAATATTTGGGCTATGTAAAAGCCTACCACCCCATTGTAAAACAGGCTAACTTAGTTATTACCGAAGGCGAAGCAAAGCTATTAAAAGCACGCGGTGCATTCGACCCAAAACTTGAAGTGGATTACGGCAGAAAAAAGTTTAAAGGCACTGAATACTACAATAAACTCAATGCAACTTTTAAAATACCAACTTGGTATGGCGTAGAATTAAAAGGAAATTTTGAAGAAAACGACGGGCTATACTTAAACCCAGAAGCGACCTTACCAGAAAACGGACTATACAGTGTTGGCCTTTCGGTTTCCTTAGCTCGTGGCCTTTTAACCAATAAGCGCATGGCGATGTTAAGGCAATCTAGAATGTATGTAAAACAAGCGCAAGCCGATAGACAGTTGTTTATAAACCGTATTCTCTACGAAGCCACATTGACCTATTTTAACTGGTTAAGAAGCTATAACGAAAAGCAAGTTTATGACGATTTTTTAGACAACGCCGAGATGCGTTTTAATGGCATAAAAAAAAGCTATACCGTTGGCGAATCGCCAGCCATTGACACATTAGAAGCCAGAATTGCTCTCAACAACAGAAAATTAAATTTTGAAAAATCCAGAATCAAATTCATAAAATCCTCTCTAGAACTTTCTAATTACTTATGGTTAAACGAAAATACGCCTATTGAAATAAAAGAACATATAATTCCAGATATCAATACAATCCAATCTATTGATGCTACTTTAAACACATCAGAATTGGATATTGAAAACATAGATTTAAGCAATCACCCAAAACTTCAATCTCTAGATTACAAACTGCAAAGTTTGAATATAGAAAAGCGTCTACAACGCAATGATTTGTTACCACAAATAGACCTACAGTATAATTTTCTATCACAAACGCCAGATATAGTTAGGTCCTTTAGCACATCGGCCTATAAAACGGGACTTAATATAAGTTTTCCTTTGTTTTTAAGAAAAGAACGTGGTGATTTAAGGCTAGCAGACATAAAAATGCAAGACACTAAATTTAAAATCGAAACTACAAAAGTCTCTCTTAAAAATAAAATTGACGCCATTAACCAGGAGCTTGAATCTTATAAAACACAAAATGAATTTATAGAAGTGATTGTTAATGATTACAGCACTATGCTAAAAGCGGAAGAACGTAAATTCTTTTTAGGTGAAAGCTCATTGTTTTTAGTCAATTCCAGAGAATCCAAACTCATCGATGCCAGACTAAAAGCCGTAGCCTTAGAAAATGATTTTTTCAACACCAAGGCAGGACTTTTCAACGTATTAGCTTTGTCTAACCTGAATTATAGTCCATAAAAAAAGGAAGACATAGTAAATTTATCCTCCTTTTTTTTGAGTTAGCCACTCTAAACAATTAATTATCTATATTTTAAATGTTATTACTGGCAAAGTGGCATGGTTGGCCACATCTTCCCCTACGCTTCCTTCAAAGAAATGCGCTAAGCCTTTTTTACCATGTGTTGGCATGGCAATAATATCGGCGCCCATTTTGTTGGCAAAATTCAACACCCCATTTTCTATGTTGTAATCTGAGACGTAATGTACATCTTTCATCTTGTCCAAATTGCGCTCTGCTTTAGTTAAAAAGTTAACCACAAGTTTTTCAATTTCTATCGAACTTTTAAACCTTTCGTTGGGCAGGTTTACATATACTAGATTTAATTTAGATTCTAGTTTACGAAAAAAGTTAGTAGCTTTTAAATAAGATTCTATAGTTTCTTCCGAAAAATCACAGGCAAATACCACCTCATCAAAATTAACATCTGTAATATTGTTCTTTACAACAAGCACCGGAATTTCCGCATGGCGCACAACACGCTCTGTATTTGAGCCCACAAAAAATTCTTTTATACCCGAAGCACCCTGCGACCCCATTATAATTAGGTCAGCGTTATTTTTTATAGCCACATCATTAACCTCGCTAAACACTTTATAATGCTTAATTATGGGTGTTACACGTACATCTTTCAAATAATCTTTTTTAAGAAAATCTTCAAATTTCTGCTCGGCAAGTTGCAAGAAAAACATGGCCTTTTGATTCTGCATGCCATCAGAGGCCGAAAGCATGATATCTGACATTTCTAACATGTGTAAAGCCAATAATTCAGAATTAAACTTTTTAGCCAATCTGGCAGCCGTTTTTAAAGCATACTCTGAATGTTCTGAAAAATCTATAGGTACAATAATGGTTTTCATAATTTCTAGGTTTTTAAGTGAAACTAAATTTTAAACAGTCATTGAAAACAACTGGGCATTCGGTTGTTTTCGCTGCAGTAGCAAATCAAAAGCCATACAAATGTTGCGAACAAAAGGCCTGCCCAACGGCGTTACCTCTATACCATGACTATTTATATGCAATAAATTATCTTTTTCCATTTCGCTTAGCTTTATTAGTACATCTGGAATTTCCTTGAACCACCATGACCCATCCCTCCAAGATGTTTTAAACTGACACATTAAATTAAGAATATGCTTTCGAATTACCAAGTCTTCTTCATTTAAAATATGACCTCGATAAACGGGAATCTCACCTTTTTCCAACAAACCATAGTAATCTTCTATTTTCTTTACATTCTGAGAAAACCCGTACCAACTATCACTTATCGAGGACACCCCTAGCCCTATCATGGCTTGAGTTTTCGAGGCCGTGTAACCCATAAAATTTCTGTGTAAACCACCATCCTGCATAGATTGGTACAAACTATCTGTTTTTAGTGCAAAGTGATCCATACCTACTTCGGCATAACCCACTTCAGCCAATAACTTTTTACCAAGCTCGTATTGTTGACGTTTTTGTTTAGCCGAAGGCAAATCGTCATCATTAAAACCACGCTGTCCATTCCCCTTTATCCATGGTACGTGGGCATAGCTATAAAATGCCAAACGGTCTGGCAGCAGTTCCTTGGTTTTTAAAATCGTTTCCTGCACGTGCTCGATGGTTTGGAACGGTAGCCCAAAAATAATATCGTGCCCCACAGACGTATAGCCAATGGCTCTCGCCTCTTCGGTAGCTCGTTTCACATTTTCAAAAGATTGAATTCTATGAATGGCTTTTTGCACGGTTTCATTATAATCTTGCACACCGTAACTCACACGCCTAAAACCAAGGTCGTACAAAGATTGTAAATGTTCTCGAGTGGTATTATTGGGATGCCCTTCAAAACTGAACTCATGATTTTCAGCAATTTCAGCATCTTTAATAATACCATTAATCAACCTTTTTAAATTTTCAGGACTAAAAAAAGTAGGTGTACCACCGCCAAGGTGCATTTCTTTTATTATAGGTTTTTCATCAAACGACTCTAAGTAAAGCTCCCATTCTTTTAAAACAGCATTTATATAAGGTGATTCTACATTATGCTGTTTCGTAATTCGTTTATTGCATCCACAAAATGTGCATAAACTTTCGCAGAACGGCAAATGAAGGTACAAGCTAATGCCCTCATCAGAATTACTTTCCTTAAAAGATTTTATTAACGAATTCTTCCAAGCACTAGAAGAAAACGTCTCGGGATTCCAATAGGGCACAGTTGGGTAACTCGTATAACGAGGCCCTGCAATATTGTACTTATTGACTAACGAACTTAACATACCTAACATTTATACAACAAAAATAAAGGAGCAGGTGTATTTAAAATATGACATATGTCAGCTCCAATATTTGCAATTGTTTTATTATTGTTTTAACTTTATATTTAATCTATAAAAGCCATAAAAAATAAAATGAAAAATTTAAGCTATTTAGTAATAATATTATTCATAACGTCTTTAGCATCATGTAAAAAGGCTAAAAAAGAGGCGCCTATTGTGGTTCCTGGAACGGTCCCTACGGAGCTGGATATTTCTGAAACTAAGAAAATCAAAATGGAACTTACAGCTAAAAGTGGTAGTGATGTAAGCGGAAATGTGGTTTTTAAGGAAGAAAATGGCCAAGTAAGCATGACGGCTATCATAAGTGGCTTGGAGCCCGGGCAACACGCTATACACATTCACGAATCGTCTGACTGTTCTTCTGATGACGGAAAATCTGCAGGTGGACACTGGAATCCTACTGCTAAACCACATGGAAAATGGGGAGCTGCCGAAGGTTACCACAAAGGCGATATCGGTAATTTTACTGCAGATGAAAATGGTAACAGTACTATTTCGTTTACTACAGACGAGTGGTGTATTGGTTGCGATGACCATACGAAAAACATTGTTGGAAAGGGCGTCATTGTTCATGCAGGAGCCGATGATTTTACCTCCCAACCATCTGGAGCTGCCGGAGCCAGAGTGAGTTGTGCCGGAATAATCGAATAACATCTAACATCAATTTTTTGTAATAGTTAAACCTGGGTATATCTTTTAATTTGATTATCTTGGTTTTATATTTCAATTACTAAACTAATACATGGATCTAGACCTACTCGTTAGCCAATTTAAACAAAAAGACGAAAAAGCTTTTGAAACCTTATACAACATGTATAGCGAGAGTATGCATGGTGTTATTTACAATATTGTGAGAGACCACTCTATTGCAGAAGAAGTCATGCAAGACGTGTTTATCAAGGCATGGCATAAATCCGATACTTATTCCAATAAAAAAGGGCGTTTTTTCACATGGATTTTAAATATATCCAGAAATGCCGCCATAGACAAAACGCGCTCTAAAGCCTTTAAAAAATCAAAACAAAACCTTCATTCCGAATATTTCGTAGATATCCTTGAAACCGGTGAAAGTTTAGATAATAAAACTGACGCCATTGGTATAAAAAAGTTTGTAACCAGGCTGGCTGAAAAATGTAAAGCCGTAATCGAACTATTATATTTTAAAGGTTACACCCAAGCTGAAGCTTCTGAAGCCCTAAAGATGCCTATTGGCACCATTAAAACAAGAAATAGGAGCTGCATAAAACAACTTAGAAATTTAGTATTGAATTAAATGGATACAAAAGCCTACATAGATTCCGGAATTTTAGAGCTATACGTGGCTGGCACACTTTCTGAAAAAGAAAACCAGGAAGTGTACAATCTAATGATGGAACACCCTGAGATTTTGCAGGAAGTTTTGGAAATTGAAGCCTCAATAATAAAATTAACTTCGGCCGTAGCGCCTTCAACGAACAAAAACAAAATTTTCAAAGCCGTAAAAGACCACGTAGGTTTTGCCAGAAAATCAAAAGTTATTCCAATGTCCAAGCCCAAGTATAATTGGATTACATACACAGGTTGGGCCGCAGCTGTTATTTTAGGAACCGGAATGTTTTGGCTAATTAGCCAAAACAAGCAATTACAAAGTGATATCCAAATAGCCGACACACAACAGGAGCTTTTAGAAATACAAATTGAAAAATCAAAAAACAGCCTAGAAGAGGCGAATACATTAATAACCGTTTTAAGAGACGATAACATCACCCAAATCCCATTGGCTGGCCAAGGCAGTTTTGCCAGCACTTATGCCAAAGTATATTGGGACAAATCTTCAAAAAGGATATTTCTGGACGCTCAAGGACTACCGGAACCACCAGAAGGGAAAGTATATCAAGTTTGGTCCTTAAAATTAAGTCCTTTAACTCCCACAAGTTTAGGAACCATTGACAACTTCATTTCTGATGAAAACAAAATTTTCGAGATTGAAAACCTAAACGAAAGTGAAGCCTTTGGTATAACCCTAGAGCCTGCTGGCGGCAGTGAAACACCAACTATGGACCAATTGTACACTTTAGGTGTGGTAAACGCGTCATAACATTTAAAATGCCGAAAGCAAATTACCATGTTTATGTTGTGGAATTATCAAAACGTGTATTTACTGAAAACTCTAAATTTAGAAATGCCAATCCGCAATTTAACGGGGTGCTGCAATGTGTTTATGTTGGGATGACGAGCAAAACGCCCAAAGAACGTTTTATTCAACATAAAACCGGCTATAGAAACAAAAAGGGCTATAAAATTTCATCAAATATTGTTCAAAAATACGGTCTGTATTTACGGCCTAGTTTATACAACCACTTAAACCCCATCGACACCAGAGATGAAGCCATTGACTTAGAAGAAAAACTAGCTCTGTATTTGAGAAGGCAAGGTTATGCTGTTTGGTTTAACTAAAAACCTAAATAAGGTTAAGAAATGTATAAAAAATTTTCAATTGATTATGAAATTTAATCTTCAAGCTGTTTTAATTCTCTATAATTTTTATTAAGCCTTTTGAGCAACAAGCCATAAATAAGTTTATAAAACAGCCAAATTACAAGTATAAAAGCAATGGTTGAAACAACTAAAATTGCGGTAGCCATCATAGTTTCCTGTTTACTAAAATGCGCTATTTGGTCAGCCAATTCAGGATTATGCGTAAAAGCAAAATAAAAACCAACAAGCAACGAAACTCCCGCCATGATTAAATTGTAAAGCACGTAGTACTTGATTATCTTTCGGGTTCGCAAGATGCTTTCCATTAATTTTTTTGAGCTATCGGTTACCGATATGGATTTATACGCTTTATACAAAAGGTAGATGAACAATAGAATTACCACATAACTAAAAATGGTAAGTTCTGTAAAAACAATGTCATCGGCATAAACATCATCAAGGCGTTTTCTGTAAGCATCCGATGTAAAATAAGGTATGGTATTTATCAAAATCCAAAATACCAACTCAGCGACACTAATATAAAACAATGTCTTAACAACTGAAGACGATTTTTTATGCAACATCGGGTAAAGATCAGAAACCGTTAGCTTTTTATGCTCTGACTGCTTATCCCAGCCTTTCTTTAATAATTCTAATTCATCCATAGCCTTACGGATTTAAAATGGTTTTTAGTTTAGTTTTAATTCTGTTCATTTTCACTCGGGCATTCACTTCACTAATACCTAATGTTTCACTTATTTCCCTGTAATTTTTATCTTCAAGGTACAGGAAAACCAAAGCTTTTTCTATATCATTTAATTGGTGTACTGCCTTGTACAATAATTTAAGTTGCTGTTCTTCGGTGTCATCATAATCCTCAGCTTTTATTTTAAATGCTACACCTTCAAAATCTTGCGTATTTATGGTTCGCTTAGATTTTCTATAAAGTGTAATTGCAGTATTTAAAGCTACCCGATACATCCAGGTACTAAACTTTGAATCGCCACGAAATTTTGGATAGGCTTTCCAAAGTTGAATGGTTATTTCCTGAAACAAATCGTTGTGGGCATCATAATTATTGGTGTACAATCGGCATATTTTATGCGCTATATTTTGATGCTTCTCCAGCAACTCAACAAAACTATGTTCTAGTTCTTTATTCAATGTAATGGTTTAGTTACTATGTAAGTAGTTTTATTAATTTAAATGTTACAGGAGTTTTTTAAAAACAGCATCAAGAAAAGCATTTACTGGAAATAAAGGTCAATCAAAATCATCCAAAACAACACCTATTCTTGTCTATAAGAGAAATGATTCATAATCAATCCTAGTTTTTATTTTCATTAAATAAAAAGTTTAAATAATCAACGTATTCAATTGGATATCAAAACAAATAAATATCACTATAAATAAATTCTATAGTCTCAATTTAATAAAAATAATGATGAAACACGCCCGGCACTTAGGCTAATATATAAAAAACAAAATAAATAAAATGTGGGTTAAAATTTTCTGAAATATCACTTAAATAATTTCATATTCTCCACTCCATCCGTTCAACATTTTTTTATCAATATTTCTAGTAAAAACACAGATTAAAGGAAACTGTATTCCATGATGACTCTTACCATTTTCAAAAAAATCCTGTCGAAATTTTCTACATATTAAACATTGTTTTTCGTAAATTTAACATGATAATTGCAAGTATTAAATATTTGCAAACACAAAGCATAACAATTGGGAAATGCTTATCTTTGCAAACTAAATTTTGATGGGTTTACCTTAATGACAACAAAAGTCAACTTACTGAAATTAAGCACAGTAAAACAAAAACGTCATAAGAAACCGTTGAAAACAATAAATTTTACATGAAATTCGACAACAATTTAGAAGATTTTGACGCTTTAGGAAACGAGCACATTGGCACTTCAGAAAACACACCAATGCGCAGTGATGCCTTTAAACTATCTAATGACGAAAAAATAGACATCATTAAAGACGATGTTCGTCATATTATGGAAACTTTAGGTCTCGACCTATCTGACGACAGTTTGAAAGGCACACCAAACCGGGTTGCCAAAATGTTCGTAAAGGAAATTTTTGGGGGTCTAGACCCTGATAAAAAACCAAGCGCTTCTACATTCGACAATAAATATAAATACGGTGAAATGTTAGTAGAAAAAAACATTACCGTTTATTCTACTTGCGAACATCACTTATTACCCATTGTTGGAAAAGCCCACATTGCTTACATTTCAAATGGTTCAGTGGTTGGGTTATCAAAAATGAACCGTATAGTGGATTATTTTGCCAAACGACCACAGGTACAGGAACGCTTGACCATTCAAATTGTTCGCGAACTTCAAAACGTATTGGGCACCAAGGACGTAGCTTGCGTTGTTGATGCAAAACATTTATGTGTAAACTCACGAGGCATCAGGGATATTGAAAGTAGTACAGTAACTTCTGAATTTGGTGGAAAATTTAAAGATATGGCCACTCGTCGTGAATTCCTTGACTACATAAAATTAGACACCAAGTTTTAAGATTATTTAACCCAAATAAATAACCGCAAGCTAGCCAACTAATGCAACTACATCAAACCCAAAAAATTAAAATATACAATTCTCTAAGCGGCAAAAAGGAAACATTCAAACCCATTGAAGAAGGCTATATAGGCATGTATGTTTGCGGTCCAACTGTTTACAGTAACGTTCACCTGGGTAACGTTAGAACATTTATGTCTTTCGATATGATTTTTAGATATCTTAAGCATTTGGGCTACAAAGTACGTTACGTTAGAAACATTACCGATGCCGGCCATTTGGAAAATGACGCGGACACTGGTGAAGATAAAATCACCAAAAAAGCACGTTTAGAACAAATTGAACCCATGGAAGTGGTTCAACAATACACGGTAGATTTTCACAACATCTTAAACACTTTCAACTTCTTATCACCTAGCATTGAACCCACCGCAACGGGACATATTATTGAGCAAATTGAACTCATTAATACCATAATTGAAAACGGTTTTGCCTATGAGGTTAATGGGTCGGTTTATTTTGATGTGCATAAGTTTAACGAAACTAACGAGTACGGAAAATTAAGCAAGCGTAAACTTGAGGATTTAATTCACAACACACGTGAGCTTGACGGACAAAGTGATAAAAAGAACCCACAGGATTTTGCCCTTTGGAAAAAAGCCGAGCCCCAACACATTATGCGATGGCCTTCGCCTTGGAGTGACGGTTTTCCGGGATGGCATTTAGAGTGCACGGCCATGAGTACTAAATATTTGGGTGACCAATTCGATATTCATGGTGGTGGTATGGATTTAAAATTTCCGCACCACGAGTGCGAAATTGCGCAGAATGAAGCCGCAAAAGGGATATCTCCGGTTAATTATTGGATGCATGCCAATATGCTTCAACTTAACGGACAACGCATGTCTAAATCTACCGGGAACACCGTAAACCCAGATGAACTGCTTTCGGGCAACAACAAGTTTTTCAGCAAGGCCTATTCACCAAGCGTTATTCGCTTTTTTAACGCACAATCGTCGTATCGCAGTGTGTTGGATTTAACCGATGAGGGCTTATTAGCTAGTGAAAAAGGTTATAACCGACTTATGGATGCACTAAACCTTTTAGATGGATTAAAAGCAGCTGAAACCTCATCATTCGATGTGGCTGCTTGGAAACAAAAATGCTACCATGCGATGAACGACGACTTTAACTCGCCCATTTTAATTGCGCATTTATTTGAAGCTGCCAAGTTTATCAATCAAGTTAAAGAAGGTAGCGAAACCATTTCAGAAGACGATTTAGACCTTTTAAAAGGCACGATGGACAGTTTTGTTTTTGATGTACTCGGGCTTTTAAAAAGCACAAACAACGAAAACGGGACCGATAAATTGACAGGTGCTGTTGATGTTTTAATAAAACTGAGGCAGGAAGCACGAGCAAATAAAGATTTTGCCTTATCTGATAAAATTAGAGATGAGCTTGCAGAAATAGGCATTCAGCTTAAAGATGGAAAAGACGGCACGACGTTTTCTGTTAATTAAAACTTTTTGTCCACCTGAACTTGTTTCAGGTTCTCATACATAGCAAGTTTTGAATTTGTTTTACATTCTGAAATAAATTCAGAATGACAATCTTATATGAAAAAACTACTCATTGCGCCATTATTATTTTTAATAAAAGTGTACCAAATATTTATTTCACCTTTAATGCCCGCAACGTGCAGATATACGCCAACATGTTCTCATTACTCTAAAGAAGCTTTACAAAAACACGGCTTGTTAAAAGGTGGCTGGCTATCTCTAAAGCGTATCTTGAGCTGCCATCCTTGGGGTGGCTCGGGTCACGACCCAGTTCCTTAAAATGAAGATTTAAAAAAGGAAAAAGTATAAATTTCAATGTTTCTTTTTAGAGGCAGATAATGGTGCTTACTTTATGTTTCATTAAAACAAATACTTTTTACAATTTTCATTTGATCGCCCTACAAATATGAATTAAACATAGGTTAAATACGAATTCATTCGACAAAATGCATTATTTCAATTTCTGCTCGGTATATTCCTCAAAATCTCCAATACAAATTTCCAGTATTTTTGAACTGATGAAATCTGGGCGCGTTCGTCTGGTGAATGTGCTCCTTTAATATTCGGACCAAAACTTATCATATCCATTTCAGGATAATTTTGGCCTAAAATACCACATTCCAATCCTGCGTGGCAAGCTGCGACATGCGGTTTTTCTCCATTTAGCTTTTCATACAAAGGCACCATTACTTTTAAAATGGCCGAATCCATATTGGGTTTCCAACCCGGATATTCTCCCGAAAACTCTACTTCGCACCCTGTAAGCTCAAAGGTAGAACGTAAGGTATTGGCTAAATCTATTTTAGAACTCTCTACAGACGAGCGTGTTAGACAAGCCACTTTAATTTGCCCGTCCTTTACCGAAACACGTGCCACATTATTGGATGTTTCAACCAAATCTGGCATATCAGCACTCATGCGGTATACGCCATTTAAAGCAGCATATATAGCTCGGGTTAAACCTTCTTGAACACCTAAATCCATTATTCTATTTGGCGTATCGGTTTTTGAAACCTCAATAGTTAAATCGGGCTCCATCGTTTTTAATTCGGTCTTGATGGTTTCTGAAAGCTCATTCATTTCTGCCAGAAAAGCATCTTCATGAATGGCATCAATGGCAACAATAGCCTTACTTTCTCTAGGGATGGCATTTCGCAATCCGCCACCATCAATTTCAGAAATTCGTAATCCGAAATTTTCAAAACCATCAAACAAAAGTCGGTTCATAATTTTATTGGCATTGCCCAACCCTTCATGGATTTGCATGCCCGAATGCCCACCCTGTAAGCCTTTTACTTTTAATTCGAAGCCTATTTTAAATTCTGGGGTTTCCTCTTCGTTATAGGTTCGGGTGGCCGTAACGTCAATACCTCCTGCGCATCCTACACCAATTTCATCATCTTCTTCGGTGTCTAAATTAAGTAGAACACCACCGGAAAGGAGTCCACCGTTTAAGCCCATAGCGCCAGTCATACCTGTTTCTTCATCAATAGTAAAAAGTGCTTCGATAACTGGATGCTGGATATCTGTACTTTCTAAAACAGCCATGATAGTAGCTACCCCCAAACCGTTATCGGCCCCAAGTGTAGTTCCTTTAGCACGTACCCAATCGCCATCAACATACATGTCGATGCCTTGGGTATCAAAATCAAAATCGGTATCGTTATTCTTTTGGTGAACCATGTCAAGATGCGACTGCATGACAACCGTGGTACGGTCTTCCATACCATTTGTGGCCGGCTTTTTTATAATCACATTACCAACTCCGTCAACTATGGTTTCCAATCCCAGATTTTCACCAAAATTTTTCATGAATTCTATAACACGCTCTTCTTTTTTTGAGGGACGCGGTACGGCATTTAAATCAGCGAATTTGTTCCAAATTTCGGTGGGTTGTAATTGTCTTATTTCTGAATTCATGAAATGATATATAAAGTTAGGCAAAGGTAATTATTCTTATAGGAATAATAATCATTTACATATTTTTGAACCAGGCTGAAAAAGAATAAAACTACAAGCTTATCAATTTGGGTAACTGTTTATTAATAGTCTTTGTTTTTATGTTCTTATTTTTCGCACTATCCACTGATAGCGAAAAGCCCACTTCCATCGAATTTTATAATTACTGAAATTTAATTCTTCAGAAAAATTAATTAATTCCTCATTTTTAAAACCTCTTAAAATCGAAGTTAACCCATCTTCAGTTGTCATAGTATTTAATCGAAACAAAAATCAGAATCCTTGATATAGACGATAAGCAATGATATTTCTATGCAAGTCATTAATCACAATTCCAATATTCGTATTAATATAAAAAATCCTCAACAAATAAATTATTTCATCGTCTTTAAAATGATGTAGAGTCAGGGTACACAGAACTATATCGTATTGTAATTCCTCATAAGATTTTTCAAATATATCTACACACTGATAACTTATATTGGAATATTTTTTAGATAATTGCTTCGCATGACTGATTGTAAAATCATTTGCATCAATTCCAATTAATCGAAAACTCCAATTATTTTTCAAACCATAATCTGCTTGAATTCGTAACATATCTCCATTGCCACAACCTACATCTACAATAGTAACTTCTCTCGATTTAGGAACATCTATTAATAAATCCTGGACACCTTGAATAGTCAAACGGTTTCCTCCTAAAAACCGATTAATTTTGGCGATTTCATCTAAATTATCACGTAAGAGTTCTCCTTTCATGTCAAAATCATCCATGATTTCAGATTTATCAGTTCTATATTTAGTGTTTATAATCATTTTTATAAATTAATAATTTATTGATGTTAAATTATGACTTTACAGAACTCTTTAGTTTAATACTCCAAAGTTGTTGCGGTTTAAGTTTTCATATTACTGAATTCATGACATGACGTTCAAAGTTAGGTAAAGGTAATTATTCTTATAGAATTAATAATCATTTGCTTATTTTTGAACCATGCTGAAGAACAATAAAAACCTATTGGCGTTGTCGCTTATTCCGCAATACCTACTCGTGAAATGGTTATCGAATTTTCCAGATTTTATAGAGCGTTTTTATAGCAATGGGGTTTATCCGTTTGTTTCGAAAATTTTCAGATATATATTGGGCTGGATGCCATTTTCGTTTGGTGATATTGTGTATGCTTTTGCAATTATTTACATGCTGCGATGGCTTTTCAAAAACCGAAAGCGACTACGGAAGGAAACCGTAAATTGGGTACGCGATGTAGCTTCAGCTTTGGCCATAGTCTACTTTGCTTTTCATATTTTTTGGGGTTTAAATTATTACCGTTTGCCTTTACACAAAAACTTGAATTTGGAGGCTAATTACACCACGGAAAAACTGGTTCTGGTTACCGAAAGATTAATTAATAAATCGAATGCCATCCAATTAAAAATAGCCAAAAACGATACAATAATGGTTGATGTGCCGTTTAGCAAAAGTGAGATTTTAAAATTGGCGCCGTTGGGTTATGAACGTTTAAAAGAAACTTTTCCGCATTTGGAATACCATCCCAAAAGTGTAAAAAAATCGCTGTTCAGTTACCCGTTAACCTATATGGGATTTAGCGGGTACTTAAATCCGTTGACCAATGAAGCACAGGTGGACGCATTGATTCCAGCATATAAATTCCCTACCACAGCCACACACGAGATTGCCCATCAATTAGGGTATGCTGCCGAAAATGAAGCTAATTTTATTGGCTGTATGGCCGCAATTAAGCACGATGATATTTATTTTAATTACACTGGCTACACGTTTGGCCTTCGGTTTTGCCTTAACGAAATTTACCGACGCGATGAAGCCCTTTACGAAACCATGATTGAAACCGTTAACTCAGGCATTTTGAAAAACTATAAGGAAGTACGCGAGTTTTGGGATACGCACCAAAATCCTGCGGAGCCTTTCTTTAAAATCTTTTACAGTGGTTTCCTGAAAGCCAACAAACAAAGTAAGGGCATGGACAGCTATAATTATGTGGTGGCCTTATTGGTTAATTATTTTGAGGATAAATCGCTCTAATTAATTTACATTTGCTTGAATACCATGAAAGAAATAGTGAGCACAAATAATGCCTTTGTGAAACAACTTGTCCAATTAAAAGACAAGTCGCGCGAACGTAAAAAATCAGGCACATTTTTAATTGAGGGCCAGCGCGAAATTCAATTGGCCATAAAAGGTGGCTATGAATTGGAAACCGTTTTATTTTTTTCTGAATTGTTTTCTAAAGAACAGCTTGACGACTTAATATATGAGCAACCCAACACTATTGAAATTTCGAAAGAAGTCTATCAAAAACTGGCGCATCGTGGCACTACAGAAGGTATATTGGCTGTTGCGAAAAGCAGAAATCATTTGATTGAAAATTTAAGGTTCGGAAATAACAGCCCGTTGGTTTTAGTGGTAGAAGCACCAGAAAAACCAGGGAACATTGGTGCCCTATTACGTACCGCTGATGCCGCCAAGGCCGATGCCGTAATTATTGCTAACCAAAAAACCGATTTATACAATCCGAATATCATTCGTTCTAGCGTTGGCTGTGTGTTTACCAACCAAATAGCCACAGGAACAACCCAAGAAATTATAAGTTTTTTAAAATCTAAATGCATTAATATTTATTGTGCGGCTTTACAGGCTTCGGTTGACTACCACACACAAGACTTTACAAAACCAACGGCCATTGTTGTAGGCACGGAGGCGACAGGACTGAGCAACGAATGGATAGAGCATTCTACACAAAATATTATCATACCTATGCAAGGTGAAATTGATTCCATGAATGTATCAGTTGCTGCAGGAATTCTTATTTTTGAAGCCAAAAGACAACGAAATTTTAAATAACAAACCTTAATAATGAGATTGCGACGCTACGAAAAAGCACCTCGCAATGACATACAAAGATTATATGACAGCTCATACTTTATTCTATATCATTATAGCCATTATCGTCATCAATTTTATTATTGATAAAATTTTGGATGCTTTAAATGCCAAACATTTTAACGATAAACTTCCCGAAGAGTTAAAAGATGTTTATGATGAAGCCGAATACAAAAAATCGCAAAACTATAAGGCAACCAAATATAAATTTGGATTATTAACCTCAACGTTCTCTGTAATCTTAACCTTAGGTTTTCTTATTTTAGATGGCTTTGAATTTGTCGATAACATCGCCAGGAGTTATAGTGACAACCAGATAATAGTTGCCTTAATTTTCTTCGGAATTATAATGATTGGTAGTGATATATTAACAACACCATTTTCCTATTACAGCACCTTTGTAATTGAAGAAAAATTTGGGTTTAATAAAACCACAATAAAAACCTTTATTCTAGACAAAATAAAAGGTTGGTTGATGATGGCCATAATTGGCGGTGGTATTTTGGCACTTATAATTTGGTTTTATCAAATCGCTGGACCAAATTTTTGGCTTTATGCTTGGGGGCTTGTTGCTGTATTTACATTGTTTATGAATATGTTTTACTCCAAGCTTATCGTACCCTTATTTAATAAACAAACCCCGTTGGGAGAAGGAACTTTGAGAGATAAAATTTCGGCATACGCAAAAACGGTTGGGTTTAAACTCGATAAAATTTTTGTGATTGATGGCTCTAAAAGAAGCACCAAGGCTAATGCCTATTTTTCAGGTTTTGGCAGTGAAAAACGGGTAACGCTCTACGATACTTTAATTAACGACTTAGAGGATGAAGAAATTGTGGCGGTATTGGCTCATGAGGTGGGGCACTATAAAAAGAAACACATTATTTTCAATTTGTTTGTTTCCATTTTAACCATTGGTTTTATGCTTTTTGTGCTTTCATTATTTATTTCAAATCCGTTATTATCGAATGCTTTAGGGGTTGAAATACCTAGTTTCCATATTGGCTTGATTGCTTTCGCTATGTTGTACGCACCCATTTCTGAAATTACTGGGTTGATAATGAACATTTTTTCCAGAAAATTTGAATACCAAGCGGATGATTATGCCAAAAACACTTATAAAGGTGAACCATTAATTACCTCGCTTAAAAAACTTTCTAAAAATAGTTTGAGTAATTTAACACCGCATCCTGCGTATGTGTTTATGCATTATTCACATCCTACGCTTTTGCAACGGATTGGGAATTTGAGGAAGTAGTGTTGTAATATAAAAATCGATAACCAAATACACTCTAGTTTTATGGTTACCGATTTAAAAGTTCTAAATACTAATGTAGTGACTAATAGGTGATTTCACCTGACGCCGCATGTGAACCAATACCAGTGACTAAATCAATAACACCATTGTTGGCATTTAACCAACCTGTTGCACCATCAAACCGACCTGTGCCACCCGTTATGGTTATAGAAACAGTATAGGTAGCCAAGGTACCTTCAGCTGGTAAAGTAAGTAGGAGCTCTGACGTAGCATATAATATATCTCCATTTGCTGCATAAGTTATATCATTTCCTGTAATCGTTAAAGTACCATCACCATTATCTATCACACCTGTAGTCTCAGAGGTACCATGAATTTTACCAAAATGTGTCTGAGTGCCATTAAAAGCACTAAATACATCATCAATAGGGGCAAATTCAATAGAATTGGATATGGGTTTACTTACCCGTTTGCCTTTTTTACTTTTTTTTGCTGTTAAGTCTAATGCTTCGGTATTCGTGATAGTCGCTTCGTCTAAGGATTCGGTCTGGCAAGACATTGCTAACAATATCGCAAATAGAACTGTAAATTTTAAAATTGTTTTCATAATTAATGGCTTTAAGTTAATATTTAATTAAATGCTATTAATTGTCGTCTACTTAAAGTGAGTATGGTAAAATAAATGTGTTCGGAAATTGAATTCTAAAGAGTATTAGAAATCATGTGATTAACAAAGAATTGGTTAATCTAAGTCAATTTAGTAGTATATGAGGACTAAATTAGATTTTTAAATATAGTAAAATAAACTATAATTCCATCATTTTAAATGAATTATTATTTTGAAATAAGCTATTAATAAAATAATAAATACCTATATGCAATTAAATGAATATTCTCAAAATACGGCAAATAAATTCACCTAACCAATAAAAAAAATATTCAATGTAGAACCTTAAATGGTATCAGTTAAAAAATATTAAAAAATAAACACCGCATCCTGCGTATGTGTTTATGCATTATTCGCATCCTAAGCTTTTGCAACGTATTGGTAATTTGAGGAAATAACGCTATTACAAAAGAGGCACGACTAAAGTAATCTGTTACCGTCACTCCGAGGAGGCACGACGTGGCAGTCTGTTTGTTTTAAGTTCCTTTGATGAGATTGCTTCGCTCCGCTCGCAATGACGTAAACATCAAAAGATTGCTTCACTGCGTTCGCAATGACACTTTAAAAAAGATATTGTGGAAAGCCCGTTAAAACGCCCAAACACTATTCCCTTTCAAGCTGATTTTTATAATTTTCTAGATTGGCCTTGATGTTATTCTCTAACTCTGGTTCTTTAATATCGGTGTAGGCCGTTAGCTTATCGTAAAGGATTTTAGCCACCAAATATCGCGCAGTAAGCTTATCGTCGGCCGGAATAGTGTACCATGGCGCATGTGGCTTCGATGTTTTGTTTATAGCTTCTTCATAACACATCTGGTAATTGTCCCAAAGTTCGCGCTCATCTAAATCGCCCGGTGAAAATTTCCAGTTTTTTTCGGGTTTGTTTAAACGCCGTAATAGTCGGTTTTTTTGTTCTTCTTTTGATACGTTCAAAAAGAATTTGAAAATTATGGTTCCATTATCCGCAAGATGTTTTTCAAAATTGTTTATTTGCTCAAAGCGACTTTCCCAAAAGGCATCGTTTATATCTTCCAAAGAATTTACAGTTGGTATATTTTCACCTAGGATATATTCTGGATGAACCCTCGTAACAAGTACATTTTCATAATGGGTTCGATTGAATACCGCAAATTTACCCCTATCAGGAAGCGCAATATAATGTCGCCATAAGTAGTCATGACCCAATTCTGCTTCTGTAGGCACCTTGAAACTATGAACCATAACCCCTCGAGCATTGAAATCCTTAAAAACCTCGCGAATTAAACTATCCTTTCCTGCCGTATCCATTCCTTGTAAGCAGACCAAAACAGCATATTTGTCATGAGCATACATGCTATTTTGCCAATCGCCAAGCTCTTTTCTTATTGATTTTAGCTTCTTCTTGGCTTTTTTTATTTCTTCCTTAGTTTCAATGTTTTTTAGTTTAACAGGAGCAGTGACTTTGTATTTATCCATGTAATAAGGTTTTTTAATGGACTTAAATATAAAAAATGATATCGATAAACGGACGAAGAACTAAAAATACGCAATAATTAAAATGACTATTTCACTAATTTCGATGAACGACACTCGGGTTAAACTAGTTTTTCATATTTTCGCTCAACCTATTTATGAAACCCTTATCAACCCAACCATGAAACATTTTCATTTACTTTTATTTTTACTGACTACTTTTTTCATTAGTGCCCAAAACGAATGTGATACAGCCAATAGCTATTTGGTAAATGCCTATTCGCATGTAAAAGACTCTTATGAGTCAAATAACATCAGTCATCTTAAATACTACGCAAATCGCTCGTTGGAATCTTTTAAGCTTTCCAAAGAAAACCTAAGCAGTTGCGGCTGCACAAAAGCTCTTAATCTTGTCAAGAAAGGTATCGACATATTAGCACATGTTGAATTAGCAGAAACTTACGAAGATGGACGTTATTATGTTAAGCGAGGCAGAGAAATTGCCAAAGAAAGTATTGTTGAACTTGATAAATATACAGCTTCGGGATACAAAAACGAAGCCACCACTTCTACTTCTGAAACTCTTTCTTCATTAGAAATTGCACAACGACAACTAAAGGAACAGCAGCAGGCTTTAAAAAAACAGGAACAGGCTATAAAACAAAAGTTAGCAGCGCAAAAATCAAAATCGCTACAGCTAGAAAAACAAAAGCTAATTAATGACTATGAAAAAATTATGGTTTCCAATATCGAAACCTATAACAAATCCTTACAGGTCTGTAATTGTAGCCATAAATTGCAGAGCAACAATATTCAGGATGAAAATATGGAATTAAAAAGTATTGTTGAAATAAAAAAGCATTACATCAGCAACTTAAAAATCATTACCACTAAATACCTCAATAGCTTAAATGCTTGTGAAAATAAACAAGCTGCTGAATAAAACGTAATTTCAATTTATTGTTGGAATTGATTTGAACAAAAGAAAAACTAAACAGAATCTTAATTAAGGTTCTGTTTTTTTGTTGACACTAAACACCAACAATAAAATATTAATAACGATAAGAACGCTTAGAATTAATAAAATATTCATCTTTAGTTTGGTTTAGTATTTATTAGATGCAACCTTTTACAAAAGGTTGCGTTGAAAAGTGAAATTTATTTTTGGCTGTTGTCAGGTACATATATATGAATAAAAAATTGGACTATTTCCCAAAAAGCAACTTCTGTTACTTCTCTTAAACGGGCATCTATTTAAAGAAGAACTTAATAGCAGAAATAAATAGTATAAAAGCGACAAAGGCAATTAAAACCCAGATGCTACCTGCGTAAAACTTTTTGTGGAGCTTTAAATCCCTTCGGTAAGTATAGGCAATAATAATAGCAAAAGCTATAAAAAATAAAACCCCAAAAATGATTTGACCTTTACTGAACATATGGTTACTTTTATGCAAAAATAAATAATTTATTAATGAAAAGATTCCTGCCTGCGCAGGAATGACAAAAAATATGAAAAATAAAATAGAGGCCGTAAAAGCATTTCATACGGCATTTAAAATTGGGCACCGTGAAACACCAAAAGCAGATTTAGGTTCAGCCAAAAATTTATTGAGATACAAACTCATGCGCGAGGAAAACGAAGAGTACCTTGAAGCCGCTAATAACAATGATTTGGTTGAAGTAGCCGATGCTCTTGGCGATATGCTTTATATTTTATGCGGTACCATTATTGAACACGGTATTCAACATAAAATAGAGGAAGTTTTTGATGAAATTCAACGCAGCAACATGAGCAAACTGGGTGAAGGCGGACAACCCATTTACCGAGAAGATGGCAAAGTACTTAAAGGGCCAAACTATTTTAAACCAGACATTCAAGCTATTCTGGATAAATAGATTCTTTTCATGCTGAACTTGTTTCAGCATAGCATATTATTGAAACTTCAAACGAAAACCTGAAATTAAGGTTTAAGATGTCTAGTCCTAAATAACCGATACAGATTATTAAAGGATTAAATTTATAAATTAAAGCTGAACAATGGTAACATTG
>NZ_JBJJBQ010000005.1:0-294921 GCF_045446075.1 Flavisericum labens
AAGTATTTAAAGATTAATAATCGACCTATGTTTTTTGAATTCAATTTCATTCAGTTTTTCAAATGCACTACAACGGTTTCGTATAACCGTCAGTTACGGGTTAAAGTTACACAAACTTTCGGCAGAGACCGACGGTAGCAATTCCGAGTGGATTCGGACGTAGTCGAATCCGCCGTAATTGCGGTTATACATTGTTGTACGCTGGCTTTTTTGTCAGTCGTCATATTCTGCCAATTCAATTTCCTCATCGTTTGGCAACCAGCCATTATTAATTTTTTCAATCAAGTCAGTCAAATGCCTTTTCACTTTCCGCTTGGTAAAGTCCAAACAAACGACTTTATCAGTTTCCTTAAATCCGTCGAATGCCAAAGTCGTAGCAAACCAAAATCCTTCGCTAAAATTTTGATGAGCTGTTGTAACTGGCGACAATTCATATGCAAATTTCTTTTTTGTACGTAATTCAAAGTCCAATGCTCGTCCAGTTATTTCTTCGTCAAAATACTGTTCAGTCCAATGAGCAAGAGTTCCAGCGCTACAAGTATATGCGACATTTTTATCCATACAAATTTTCACAGCTGGCGGAACTAATTCTTCATCTTCCTTATTTGCTATTGTAAATACAATCCAATCATTTTTCGGCAAAGAATTTTTCCATTCAGAATTATTTCTAACCTGAACGTAATATATTTTCCTTCTATTAATTCTACCTAAAAGTTCCATTTTTCAGCTTGCGTACAACGTTAAAGTATAAGGTTTCGTTGCGTGGGTTAAGCAAAAAACTAATAAATAAAAACAAAATTATGAGTAAACAAATAATTTCTAAAAATACAGAAAATAGTAATGGACTTTATACGTTGTTACCAACTGATAAAAAGGGCGTTGCTGACGTAGGAAGCAAAATATGCACAAAGTGTAACAAAGTTAAATCTATTGATAATTATAGCAAATACAAATACAAGCCAAAAAAAGACGGAACGCAAAAAATAGGAATTAGAAGTTATTGTAACAAATGTAAAAACCAAATGACAAAGGATTGGTTTGATAAAAATAAGGGTTATAAAAAAAAATGGCGAAAAGAAAACCCTGAAAAAGTAAAAGAAGAAAATTTAAGAGCAAAAACAAGAACTGATAAATGGCGAGAAGAAAATAAAAAAGAATTAAAAGTTAAGAAAGCAAAGTATAGATTAAAAAACCTTGAATACATAAAATCTAAAAAACCTTTAGAAGAAAAAAAAGCAATAGAAGAATTGCAAGATAATTATGTTATATCTCAAATAACAAAAAGGTCTAAATTAACAAGTAAAGAGGTTAGGAAATATCCTGAATTAATAGAAGCAAAAAGAATAATAATTAAAACAAAAAGATTATGCAGAACATCACAGAATTAAGAAAAAGCTTAGCAGACAATTACGAAAAAATGAAAGCTGGCGAAATGGAAATTAAACAAGGTAAAGAACTTTCTAATTGTGCAGGAAAAATAATTCAATCTTTAAAAGTTGAATTAGAATACCAAACCTTATTAGGTACAAATAAAGAAATTGATTACTTAAAATAATTAAGAGTGTGCTTATTCATTCAACCGTTTGAGTGAGTCCCTTTTTATTTGTTGGTAACGGCTTGGCTATGATTTGTTGCGTGGTAAGACAATGAATTAGCAAATACACACCTAATAGAAAATCCGCAAGGATTTTCGTAAGCAAGCCAGTACAAGCAATAAATTATAGGTGTTGTTACCACACGTTTTTTATAAATTAATCAAAATAGAATAAGATGTCAAACATAAAAGAGAAACAATTAAACAGGAAAAACAAATATATTCTAAATATTTATAGATGGTGGGTCGGTCTGCTCTGTCGAATCCGACTTTCTGGTCGTCAAGAAGTTGTAATATTTGTTCCTTCTTTTTTATCAAAGAAAGATTTAGAACAACTGTATCCGCAAATAGAATTATCACTCCGAGAAGGATTCCGAGTGACATTGTGGAAATTGTAATAATAAACAAAACTGATTCTATGCAATTATGTTCAGATTCTGATTTTAATGAAACAAAAATAGCTAAAAAAGCAGATGCAATGGTCAATGTGTTTTTTAACCATTCCCTATATACTTTATTTCTTTCGTCTTGTAGGCTTTTTAAATCCTCAAGATGTTTTAGGGTGTCTTTTATTTCCATTGTTTTGTTTTTAGAGTAAGAGTTTAAAATGTGTGGTAACGTTTGGAATATGCGTAGTGCGGGATTTCAAAGCTCCAAACTATCAAATCACACAACTGTTTATTAATTGTTATATCGTTCATATTTAGCACTTTCCCCGCATTACGTATATTTATTGTTGTGCTTAGTTTTTATTCTTTTATCATTGTATCAAGTTCCAATTGAGTCCTAAAAATAAACTCTTCATTTTCTGCGACACCTTCATGTTCAAAATCAACCAATAATTTACATTCCACTTTATATAAATTATCGTCAATTCTTTTCAAAGCTAATCTCTGAATGTCACATGGATTATGGGCACTGCCAACATAAACCGAAATTTCTGTCTCATCTTCAGAGGATGAAGTTAATATAAGGTCATCTAAATCGGTTGGCTCTTTTAGATTAAGATTTAACCATTCAACAACAATTTCAGTCTCTACAGGTTGCGATTCATATTCTAGTCCTGAGTTGAAAGGTTCGAGTGGGATATAAATTCTATGAAATAATGTTTTCTTTAACCCTATGTTTTTATTCTCAATGAAATATATCTCAATTTTTCCTTTTTTAGGCTTAGTCTTATTTTGTAGGTCTACTTTATTCATCTTATCTCATCAATAATATCGCTTGTAATTTCTAATCGATATTTTGGGTTATCAACATTTGAATCAAACGGAACTATCACAACATCAGCCCAAGCAACCTTATCAGGATTACCTAAATAAGGAGATTCTTCAAGTACAAACCATGAATCCCGACCGTCCCATATTAATCTATAACAATGTTTTTTAGTTTTATTAATCCAAATAAAGAATCTTGAACCAAAGGACTCCTCATGATACTGGCTATCTTTTAAAGAATATCCTTTATTCAAAAGAATGCTGTTCATCGCTTCTTTTAGTTGTTCACAGGTTTCCTTTATGTTATTCAGTCTGTCCATAAATTAAGCACAACGGTTTAGGCTATGGGTAGTTGCGTAAATTTAGCAAAAAAATCGCAAGTACGCACGGACTGATAATTCCGCAGGAATTTCAGGGTGGGCGAGTAGAAGCAATTACTTATAGCCATTGTTATGCCACGTTTTTTTATTTTAGTTTTTCATTTACAAATTCTGGCGTGCTTTTCTCAAATACACCTAAAAGTTCGGGAATAAAATCTTTCCACATCGGATATTTTTCTCGGTTATTCTCGAATTCAATTACTTTTTCCTCCAATTGCGGAAGAAAAATAAAATGCTCTAAATTGGTGTGATAATTTCGTAAATAATCAGCCCTTTCTTCATCATTCTGAATTTCGGCTATTCTAATCTCTCCCAAGCGAACAAAACTCTCAACAACATAAACATTCCAATTTTGGATGCCTTTTGTTTCCATTATTTTTTTTAATCGGTCAGTAAATAGATTCGAAGAGTTTTCAATTTGTTTTTGGAAAGGTTCAAGTTCCGAATTGACAAATGAATGTCCAAATTCGTGTATTGTTAAAGTTCTTGCTCTCGGTTGATAATCAAAACCAAAGTGGTCATAATTCTTTTTTGTAGAACCGACCGATACCTGAACGTAAGGGCTCATAATTTCATAAACAATTTTCTTATTGTCTTTTTCGACTGTTGTTCCAATTCCACGTCCTTCATTGTCTTCTATTGGCCAAATCATCATTGGACTTATCAAAGCAACGTATTTTTCTCTGCTATCTCCATAGTATTCCTCCATTGCCTCCGTAAATCCTTTTGGTATGTGAGTTTGAACCTCGTTGATAGCACCACTGTAGAAATTTGCATTTTTAATATAGAAATCATTAATGTTCTCAGTTTGGTAGAAATTGTAAAGTACTTGTAAATAATTTGAAATTAATTTTTCCAGTGCTGTTTTTTTATCGTTTTTCAAATGGGTTTGTGAAAATTTAAAGCCCAAAGGTTTTTGCAAAAGGTCAAATTCTGGTTGCTCTAATAAAATTCTCATCATAACATCGTTGCCATACCCAAAACTCCCCAATGTATCATTAAGTTTGGCTGTTTCAATCGCAATTTTACTTTGGGTCAAATTTCCAAAATCAGTTAGTGCTTTTGCAACTATAGGTTGATATTCCTTACAAGTTTTTAGCTTAAATCCCTCCCATTGTTTGTTAGTTTTTCTATGGTCAATAGAGAGTATCTCGGCAAGAAAATATGTTTCTATATTTTTGTTAAAGTCCGCGCTGAATTTATCTGGTTGTTTTTTTTCTGTTTGGCAAGAAAGGAATAAGGTAAAAATTCCTAAGGTCAATAATTTTTGCATCAAGTTCAGTTTTGTGTTCTATTTTTATAGACGTTATTTTTTGTCAAATGGTTGCCTGATGACAATTTTTTGGTCAAATGTGGCATAACGGTTTGTACATGCTTTGTAGCGTATGCAAGCCGAAAGATAGTAAATAAAAACTGACGTAGAAAATTCGATAGGATTTTCGGAAGTAAAAAGAACCAAGCTATAAAGTATGTATGGTGTTGCCAACTGTACTTCAAAAGCGGTTCAGACGTTCATTGATTTGCAGATAACTTTATTTTTTAGAGCGTAGGCAAATTAATTTTAGTAAAAATTAAAAGATAACACGTAAATTAGTACAAAATGAAAACAGATTTAAAAATGGATAGAATTAAAGAACGACAAAAACTTTCCGCATTAGGGATGTCTTATAGTATTCAACGAATGGATTTATTAATAGTTTCAATAAGTGGAGCTGGAATATATGTATGCTTAGAAACATTAAAATACATTAGCGATAAAGAGTTAAACACTAGTAATTTAATAAAGTGGTCAGGAGGAGTTCTTTTATTTGCTATAATAGTCAATTTTATATCTCAATTTTTAGGGCATAGGTCAAATTTAAACGACTACTTAATGTGCGAAACTAAATTAGACGCAGGTAGTAAAATAAGCAAAAAAGAACAGACAATTATTGATAGATATGACTGTAAGGCAGAATCATATAATAAAGCAACTAATATATTTAACTATGCAAGTGCTTTATCTATGTTCGTTGGTCTAATCCTGTTATTATCATATTTCCTTATGGCTTTCTAGTCGGAGGTCTGCCACCGCCTTTATTTGGTGCTGAGGGGGTTGGAAATTCTCTTTTTAATGGAATAATTTTAGGTTGAGGAGTCGGGTTATTTGGTTTTGGAGTTATTGGTTTTGTCGGTTGTTTTCCCATAATGTTTAAATTTTAATTATAATATTTTAAAAAGTCCGATTTTAAAAAAGGTCGGAAAAAAATAAAGAGATTTCAGTAGTCAGTATAGTAAATGCTTGGTTCAGTATTGTTGGCAACTATATAATAAACGTATTTTATTGCGTTTATTTCCTATTTGTAAATGTATTGAATTTTCCTATCTTTTCGAAAGGACTTTCAATATTTATAAGATTAGTAGTACTTACATGCGTGTAAATCTCTGTAGTCTTAGAACTGTTATGTCCTAATAGCTTTTGTATGTACCTTAAATTGGTTCCAGCATCCAATAAATGGGTGGCAAATGAGTGTCTTAACGTGTGAACTGTGGCTGGAATATTGACGCCAGCTTTCTTTCTGGAGCGATTAAATGTTTGTCTAATGCTGGATACGCTGTATGGCTTTCCATTAACCCCCTCAAACAACCATTCTTTTGGTCTATATAATTTATAATAAGCTCTTAACTGTTCCAATAGACTTGGAGATAACAATGTGATTCTGTCCTTCTTCCCCTTGGCGTTTCTCACCCACACACGCATATTGGAGGAGTCAATGTCTTCAACTTTTAAGTTGATGCATTCAGATATCCTTAAACCACATCCATATATAACTGATAAGATGGTCTTATGCTTTATATTGTTGGTGACATCTATAATTCTTCCCACTTCTTCCATGGATAATACTTTAGGTAGTGTCTTTGACTTTCGTGGTCGGCAAAAGTCATATTGTATCTTAGGTAAGTTCAGGACTTTCTCAATATAGAATTTAATGGCGTTTATGCTTTGGTTCTGGTAGGACGAAGATACATGGCGCATCGTCACCAGTTCTTTATGATAATGCATTATATGGGCTGTAGTGACCTGATGGAGGGGCATTGGGTGTATGTGCTCAAGAAACTGTTTAAACATGTGCAAGTAGGTCTTAATTGTGTTAGGGCTATAATTCTTTAAGGTCAGTTTTTGCATCATTAAATCCATTGCCAACTGGTAGTCAGGCTTTGCGGCTATAACATTAGCAATGGGCGTGAGACTGGAATCGGTTTTCATAGGGTAAAAATCACAATAATTCAATTTAAAACCGTATTTTTAAACGCTTATATACGTATATAGACGTCTAAAAACATGTATTATGCAAATGAAGTTTTGTTTGTCCTGTAATAAGGAACTGGTGGGTAGAACTGATAAGAAGTTCTGTGATGCCCAATGTAGAAGTACCTACCATAATAAAAATAGACCACTACATGAAATAACGATTCAGAGGACCAATAGCGCACTTAGGAGAAACAGGAGCTTACTAGCTCATTTCTGCCCTAGTGGTAAGAGTACAGTAAGGAAAGATGTGTTGATGCAATCAGGCTACCAATTTGGAGTATTCACCCATATATTCCCCTTTAAAAAAGGGACGTATTACTTCTGTTATGATTATGGGTTTCTCCCTATCAAAGATGATAAAGGCATTGAAAAGATGCTCATAGTTCAAAAACAAGATTATATGGAAACATCTGGTTTTAATCCTTGGGCTTTGTAAAGTAAATTTTTAATACTTAAATTATTATAATTTTTTTAAAATGGTGGTGGGTTTTTGTGGTGGGTTTTTGCAATTAAATGTATACATTTGCATAATTTTGCAGTTAAATGCTTATTTACTTAAAATAAGCGAAACGCTTGTAAATACTATACATAAACCAAAAGGGGATGTAGCTCAGTTGGCTAGAGCGCTTGACTGGCAGTCAAGAGGTCGTCGGTTCGAATCCGATCTTCTCCACCAAAGAAAAAGCTTCCAATTTCTTGGAAGCTTTTTTGTTTAAAATTGAATTTTTCATACTTCGTATCGTAATAGCCTTAGTGCATTTAAAACAACCACTAAAGTTGACCCTTCATGCCCTACTACGGCTGGGCCAATGGCAATGGTTCCCATAATTGTTAAAGGCACTAAAATTGCTACCATACCAAGACTAATTATCAAGTTTTGTTTTATAATACGTTTGGCTTTTCGGCTTAGGCCAATAGCAAACGGCAGATTGTTCAACTTATCGGCCATGAGTGCAATATCTGCTGTTTCTAAAGCAACGTCCGAGCCTGCTGCACCCATGGCAATACCAACGGTACTTTTGGCCATAGCAGGAGCATCATTAACGCCATCGCCTACCATGGCCACGCGGCCTTCTTCTTTTTTAAGTTGTTCGATGGCATTTACTTTTTCCTCTGGCAGTAAGCTACCCAAAGGGTCTGTAATCCCAATATTTTTAGCAATGGCATCGGCTACTTTTTGATTGTCGCCAGTAAGCATTATCATCCTTTTAATACCAAGTTTTTTCAAACTTTCCAGGGTTGATTTGGCTTCCATACGAGCAACATCCATAACCGAAATGATACCCAAGTATTCTTCACCCTGATGAACAATCATGGCTGTATGCCCGCCAGACTCCAGCTCAGACATTTTTAAGTCAATCTCTTCTGGAATCTTGGTTTTTGTTAATTCTTCAAAAAGTCTTCGGTTGCCAATGTGAACTATACTTCCATTCCATTCGGCTTGAATTCCTCTAGCTATTAATGCTTTTAAGTTTTCTGCCTCTGGAATATCATTAGTACCCAATTCTTTTGTTCCGCCTTTAACTATGGCTGCTGCTAAAGGGTGATCGCTTAATGCTTCAACCGCAACAGCGACCATTAGTAAATGGGACTTGGTAACATTTCCAAAGGGAATAGCATGGGTTAGGGTTGGCCTACCTTCGGTAAGTGTTCCTGTTTTGTCAAAAGCTATGGCATTTAAGCCACCTAAATCTTCAAGAGGTCGCCCTCCTTTAATCAATACACCTTGGCGAGCGGCGCGGGCAATTCCTGCTAATACTGCACTTGGGGTGGAAATGGCTAAAGCACATGGTGATGCTGCTATTAAAACCGACATAGAACGGTAAAAACTATCTTGAAACGTTTCATCGACAACCAAATAGGCAAATAATAACGCTACGACTAACGCTAGGACAAAAGGAACGTAATATTTTTCAAATTTATCTGTGAGATGTTGTGTGGGCGATTTTTGTGTTTCGGCCTCCTTCACTAAAGTAATTAAACGAGAAAGCGTACTGTCTTTGGCTTCTTTCAATACTTTGATTTCCAAAACTCCACTGCCATTAATGGTGCCTGCAAAAACTCTATGCTCTGGAAGGAGTTTGTTAACTTCATTTTCGCTTTGCCAATTCGGACTGGAACGTTTATCGACAGGCAAACTTTCACCCGTAATGGATGCCTGATTAACAGGACTGCTTCCTTTAGAGACTACACCATCGGCGGCAATTTTTGAATTGGGTTTTACAACGATGATATCCCCTAGTTTTAATTGTTCTATATGTACTTCCGTCAATTCACCATTCTTTTTGACCATGGCCATAGGCGGAGCTAAATCGGAAAGGGCGGCTATGGATTTTTTTGTGCGTTTCATAGCATAGTGCTCTAGGGCGTGACCTAAGCTAAACAAAAAAAGAAGTAAAGCGCCTTCTCCCCATTTGCCTAGTGCAGCCGCACCTATTGCAGCGAACAACATCAAAAAATCTATTTCAAATTTCCCTCTTACTAAATCTTTACCGGCAGTAATAAACGTGAAGAAACCTCCAAAAACAGCTCCGATGATAAAAAGTGTGGTAGAAATGGATTCAGGCATATTTGCTATAAAGGAAAAAACAGCCCCGACACTCCAAAATAAACCACTAATAATGGCAAAATAGAGTTCGGTATTTTCTCCTAAAAAGTAGAGTGGGGAATGGCTGTAGCCAGTTTCTTTCTGGTATTTATGTTCATCGCCGTTTTCTACGTGCAGTATATTTAAGCCTAGGTTTTTGATTTTTTCTAGAATAACGGTTTGGGTGGTTTGACTACTATCCCATTCCAGTTGGGTCCTACCCGAAGCAGAAACAGAAACTTGATTAATGCCTTTTTCTTTTCTCAGTATTTGCTCAATTCTCCGAGCTTTTCGAGAATGATGGACTTTACTAAGTTCTACATGCAGCTTTTTCATATTGGATTAGTAGACATTTCAGAATCTCAAGTGTTTCGTAGAAGTAAATAGCTTGTTTAAAGATATAAATTTTAAATGGGGTAGAGGTATGTAATTAGCTAATTATTACTGCGCACTTCAGCCTTAATTTATACACTAAATATAAGTCTATAATGCGTGTATGTTATTCAAATTCTTTATCATAAAAAGTTGTGGCGTCCTGTATCAAGGTGTTTAAACTTTGTTTTTCTTCCAGTATACGTTTGTCATCCCAATTGAGATATTCAGCCATATCCTCTAAAATGAGCATTGAGTATCTTTTTACACCCGAAATATTGAAAAAAAGGCGTCCTGTCCTGCGTACGAAAAAATCTGTTAGGCTATTTACCATTTCGTTGTTGATGGTGTACCATAATTCGGCACGAATTAACCGTTCCAATGGATGGTCGTTATTAAAATCTTCAGACTTTAATATGATGGTTTCAGCCTGTTTGCCAAATGTTGAGCACAGATATTGAGCACGATAAGGGTTATTAATACCCAAAATGGCGAGTTTTTTTTCTAGCTTGTTTTGGTAAAGGCTAACTTCTGTATCCGATTGAAAAGCTGGACTTACTAGAGGTAGTTGCAAAGTCTTAGAGTTCTCAAAATTTTGCTTCTTATCTGTATCCATTGTTTTTAAAACTGCTTCAATGGCACGTTGTGCCATTTTACGGTAACCAGTAAGTTTTCCACCAGCAATTGAAATTAGGCCACTTTCGGAAATGAATAGCTCATCTTTCCTCGACAGTTCTGAAGGCGCTTTGTTGTCCTCATGGATTAATGGTCTCAATCCGGCCCAACATGATTCTACATCTTCTATGGTCAAATTTAGTGAAGTAAAAACATTATTTATGGCATTGATGAGGTAAAGTGCATCGTTTTTAGTGGCTACCACGCGGTCTAAACTTCCAGAATAGTTGCTATCGGTAGTGCCCACGTATGTTATGCGCCCTCTAGGTATGGCAAAAATCATGCGGCCGTCGGGCACATCAAAGTAAATAGATTGTTTTATGGGGAGTTTTTCAAATGGAAAAACAATGTGTACTCCTTTGGTTATATGCAGGTGCTTATGGGTTAAAGAATGGTCTTTCTTTCGCAAATCATCAACCCACGGCCCTGTAGCCGAAATATAGTGCCGTGCTTTTAGGGTGAATTGATTTTTGGTATTGTGGTCAATGCAATTAAGACTTTTTATTTTAGAGTGTTCATCATAATTGAAGGACTGCATTTCGCAATAATTGATTGCTGTTGTTCCAAATGAAGTGGCCGTTTTTAATACTTCGATGGTTAGCCTGGCATCGTCAGTACGATATTCAGAATAAAGTCCCCCACCTAGCACTCTTGATTTATCGAGTAGCGGTTCTTTCTCAAGGGTTTCTGCTTTATTGAGCATTACCCTTTTATCATCTCCATTTACATCGGCTAAATAATCATAAATTTTGAGACCTATAGTGGTCATTAGTTTGCCGTAGGTACCATTCTTTATTAAAGGGATTAGCATTTTCTCCGGAACCACTAAATGCGGTGCTAATTTGTGTACTATGGCACGTTCGGTGCCCGATTCTCGTACTAAACCAATTTCGAATTGTTTTAAATATCGGAGGCCACCATGAATGAGTTTTGTAGATTTATTACTTGTACCCGACGCAAAATCGTTTTTTTCGACTAGACAGACTTTCAAACCTCTGCTGGCCGCATCCAACGCAATTCCGGAGCCTGTAATACCTCCTCCTATAATAGCCAAATCAAAAGTTTCAGATTGAAGTTTTTTAAGCTGTTCTGCTCTGTTTAAAACTGAAAACCCCAATGTGTCGTCTACCATATGCTAATTTAGTTGATTGAATATAAGCAATTACGCTTATTTTAAAAACGAAATAGTAGTATTTATTACTTGTTTTAAATCTTGCGGGATGGTCTTTTGTTCCCAAGGATGTGAAGCTCCAAAAACGTGATTGGCACCTTTAATTATTTCCAATTTGCTATTTGGTTGCCAGCTGTGGAGGTCTTTGGCCTCTTTAACCTTAACGCTGGTATCGGCATCGCCATGAATAATCAAATACGGAATTTTTAAGTTAGAAACCGCATGCTTAATGTTAAGCCGCTGTTCATTAGCTTTAAAATCTTTATAAAACTGATAATAATGTGGCATTTGTTGTTTGGTTCTTCCGTTTAAAACATATTTTACACCATCTTTTTTCCATTGTTCAGAATCGCCAGAAATGGGTGCTCTACTTCCGTAATCTGAAACGCCTGCCAAACTTACCACTTTTTTAATACGGTTATCTTCTTCAGCATTAATGGTTACAATGCCTCCTGCTCGGCTGTGCCCCATGAGGTATATGGTCTGTTTATCTATTTCATTTTTATATTCAGAAGTACTATCAATCCAATCTATTACGCTTTGTAAATCATCTACTTCTTTGGTATAGTTATTATTTCCGAAGGCTGCCAAATCTGGGAAATCCATGGGTTGTTCAACCGTTCCGCCGTTATGTGAAAAGTTGAATTTTATGAAAAAGAACCCCGCCTGAGCAAATTCTTGAGCCATTAAATCCCAAGCCCCCCAATCTTTAAACCCTTTATAGCCATGGCAAAATATAAGGATGGGTTTTTCAGTTTGGTTTTCATTAAAACACACATCGGCCAAAATGGGCTTATTGTGTTTTCCTGGTATAATAATATTTTTGGTCGCGGTCATGTTCTAAACTTCTTTTTCGATGAAATCTATATCTGGGTTGCATATTTCAATAATTAATTTTTTCAGTTCGGTTTCAAAAGATGAAAGCGTTTCTGGAGTAATTATAGCGTCTTTTTTCTTGCTGTAAGTTGATTCTTTTTTGGAAAACTTTAAAAACCCTGAGCTTAAATTTTTAAATGAAACAATACCAGCCTCAATTGGAAATTTCAGGTCATTAGAAGCCTGCATCATGTACGCATAACTAAGGACTTGAAAACTTTTGCTGTATTTTTTGTAGTCGGTAGTTATGTCTGCCCAATCAACAATTTCTACTTGGTTAGATTCTACTTTGCCCGTTTTGTAATCTATAATTCTAACCATGCCGTTGTATTCGTCCACACGGTCTACTTTTCCTTTTAGTTTTACGGGGGAGTTTAGCTCGGGAATATCGATTTCAATTTCGCTGTTGGCTTCAACAGCAATGATTTTTATTTTATTTCCAGCTTTAATATCCTTGAGCTCCAAATCTAAAAAATTAGAAACATAGCGTTTAGCGATTTCAAAAATGATTAAATTTTTCCCCGTCGAAATATCACCTTGTTTGTATTCATTTCTAAAATGAAAGCTTACGCGTTCTTCAATTTTAGCCTTTAATTGGTTTATGGTTTCGGGGTTTAAAACTTGACCAGTAAGTGGTTTGTAAAAATCTTCCAGAGTGTTATGAACAACAGTACCCAAGGTGTTGGCCGCAACGGTTTCTTCAACATCGTTGTGCTGCCTTATTTTCAAAATACTTTGATAATAAAAATCGATGGGGTTTCTAATGTAGTTCGTTAATGATGATGGCGAAAATCCGGCATTGGCCAATACAGTCAATTGATTTTGTAAGGCTGGAGTTTTCTTGATTTGGTTCTGTTCGTTATGTATTACGGGTACTTTCGGGGCAATTATCTTATGGTTGATGTTGTGTATGCCTTGCAGTTCCAATTGGGTGATAAAACGACTTTTTTCGCCTCCAGTGAGCACATCAGCTTCGGTATTGTAAAGGATATAAACATTTTTAGCACGTTGTAACAATCTGTAAAAATGGTAGGTGTAAACGGCGTCTTTTTCCTTATATGTTGGTAAATTGTTTTCTAATTTTACATCAAATGGAATAAAGGAATTGTTGGTTTTTCCCGATGGTAAAATCCCTTCGTTTACTGAAGAAATAATAACGGTTTCAAAATCAAGCACACGCGATTCCAACATGCCCATAATTTGTAAACCCTGTAGCGGTTCCCCTTGAAAATCTAAGGTTTCCGAACTCAATAGCTCTTTGTAAACACTATGCAAGGTAGCTACATTGTTAATGTGTTGATTTTGCGAATTTAACCGTGAAATTTCATTAAAAAGTACATTGAATCGGTACAAGTATTCCAATGAAAGTAGGTTGGCGCTTTTGTCTTCATCCAAATAATCTTTAATAGACAGAATTAATTTTGAGCAATTTTCGAGAGCGGATTCTAATGAATTTTCCCAATTCGAAAACAGCAAATCAATAATCTCTGAAAATTGAGGAGCAATCTTTTCAAGTTTTTGTTTCGTTAAGTATACCAGATTATTGGTGTCAATGGTTTCCATGATTACAGAAGTATAATCTGTGTTGTCCAAAAAGAATAGCGGTTTAACAAACTGGTGTGAAATAATTTTTACAATATCTTTATAGTAAAAGGACTTTGCTCCTGTTTTTTGTAGTTGAAATAGCGACTCAAATAACGAGGCCAAAGGAATGGACTTTAGGGGAAACCCCATAGTGATATTAAGGGCATTGATGTTTGAAGGAATGGAATTAAGCACTGGAATCAATAAGTTTTCGTCACCTAAAACCACGGCCGTATTCTGTAGAGATGGATGGTTTCGCTGTATTTTTTTTAATAGAGAACCAATATATTTTGCCTGCCCGATATTTTTTGGAATTCCGGAAACAGATATGTTTTTTTCTTCAGAATAGTTGCTTGCTATCCAATTAAACGGATGGTTTTTAAAATATTTCCAATCTTTTTTATGTTGTCTAGTAAACAGACCAGCATCATGATTTTTGTCGTTGAAGAATTCAGCATCAACATCCCAGTAAATGGATGTTGTATTATTTTGTAGCAGTTTTTGGATTATTGTTGATTCAGCCGTGTTTAGCGCATTAAAGCCCAGAAATACATGCTGTTTTCCGCTATTATCCTCAACGTAAGATTCAATATTCTCAACTGCTTCTCGATAAATTAAGCCCTGATAGCCTATTTGATGTGATAATAGATTTTGTGTAAAATGCTTGTAATATTTATGTAGTCTATTCCAGAAGGAAAGATAGTTTTTTACAAAATCTGTCTGGTTTTTTTCAATTGACCAATGGTCGCTTTCAATTTCTTTAATAGCACTTAGATAATTGAAAATCTTGTCTTGTGGAATAAGGTATCGATCAATCTCATTAAAGTCTTGGAGTAGTATTTGTGCCCATTTAGAAAAGGTCTCAAATGAATCTCGTTGAGATCGTTCTGTTAAACCGGAATAGGAGTTATAAAATTCAAAAAGTAGTTCGGTATTCGATATACTTTTTAATTGTGATAATTGCTCAACAAATTCTTCAATACTTAAAATTTCCGGGGAAAACGCTGTTTTTTCTACAACCTGTGGCAATTGATGCTTCAAGAATAAACCAGCCCGTTTACTAGGAACGATAAAGGTTAATGCGGAAAAATTAGAGTTATTTTTTTTTAAGTCTTTTAAAACATCAAAAATGAAAGTTGTCATATTATAAAAATAAAAAACGCCTCGGATATCCGAGGCGTTTTTTAAACATATTATTTAATTATCTTGTTTATTTTACCAAGTTAATTTCTACACGTCTGTTGTTAGCTCTACCAGCTCTAGTTTTGTTAGAATCAATTGGTTTAGCTTCTCCATATCCAAGAGCAGAAAGTCTAAACTCGTCAATACCGTTTTCAACTAAATATTCTTTAACTGAAAGTGCTCTTTTTTCAGAAAGCCCTTGGTTTAATTTTTCACTACCAACGCTATCAGTATGTCCTTCAACTGTAAATTTAGAATTAGGATATTCGTTTAGAATTTTGATAATATCACCTAAAACTTCTTCAGATTGTTTTTTGATTGTAGATTTACCTGTATCGAACAAGATAGTTTTAGCATACTCGTTAAGAGTTTTTTGAACTTCGGCAGTCACTTCAGGACAACCGTCGTTAGCAACAGTACCTTTTACTTCAGGACACTTATCGTCTTTATCTAAAACGCCATCACCGTCAGTATCTGGCCATGGGCAACCATTGTTTGCAGCAGGACCAGCTTCGTTAGGACATTTATCGTCAGCATCAGTTACACCATCACCGTCAGCATCTGGACAACCAGCTAAAGCAGCTAAACCAGCAACTGTAGGACAGTTATCTTTATTATCAGCAACACCATCGCCGTCAGAATCAGGACAACCGTTAAGTTCGGCTAAACCAGCTTCGTTAGGACAATCATCTTTGCTATCTTCAATACCGTCACCGTCAGAATCAGGACAACCGTTGAAAGCTTCTAATCCAGCAACATCTGGACAAGCATCATCTTTGTCATAAATACCATCACCATCTGTATCAGTTCCTCCAAACTTAATAGAGATACCTGCTGTGTGTTGGAAGTGTGTTTGTAAATAATCTTCGAAAGCGTGTTTGTAGGCAGTCTGTAACGTTAAACCAACATTTTCGCTAAACCAAATATTTAAACCTAAAGTACCATTAACAGTACCAGCACCGATTTCATCAATCCAAGTGTAACCACCACCAACACCTACGTAAGGGTCAAGAGTGGTGTCTTGTAGGAAATTATACTTTATTGTTCCGTCTACTCCATAGTAAGACAAATCGTCAACTTTATATACTTCCCCAGTTGTTGTACCTGCTACATCTCCCCAGTTTTCAATTTTATTAAGTGATCCAGTAATTCCAAAAGAAAAACCACTACTTAAGTATTTCGATACAGAAATAGTTGATAAAGATGGTAGGATGTTCCAGTGGTCACTCGCGTTAAAAAATTCATCACCTAATGATTTACCTAAAAAAGCATCACCTACTACGCCATCTCCAGAAGGGAAAGCGTCAACTGCGTTTGCTCCGATGGTAATTTGCCAAGGATTGTTTTCGTCTTGCGCATTTACGTTGCTATAACCAAGTACAAGCAACATAGCGAACAATAATCTGCTAAGATTTTTCATATTCAAAAGTTTAATTTTTAAGTGTTAATTGTGAACAAAAGTAAGTTGTTAAATATTATTAACAAAGACAAATATATAAAAAAATACCACAAATTGACCATTCGTCGATAGTTCAGATTGAATTTAGATAATATTTAAAGCTTTACCTGCATTAGTAAAGGCTTCTATTGCTTTGTCTAAATGTTGCTTAGTATGCGAAGCCGATAGTTGCACTCTAATTCTAGCTTTATCTTTAGGTACAACAGGGAAAAAGAATCCGATAACATAAATACCCTCCCTTAAAAGCATATTGGCCATGGTTTGCGATAGCTTTGCATCATAAAGCATCACGGGAACAATGGCCGAATTACCGTCAATAATATCAAAACCTGCTGTTTTCATACCTTTTTTAAAATAGTTGGTATTCCATTCCAAAGTATCGCGTAAGGCAGTATTGCTGTCCAACATGTCAAAAACCTTTATTGAAGCTCCAACTATAGCCGGAGCCAAAGAGTTTGAGAATAAATAGGGTCTTGAACGTTGTCGAAGCATATCGATTATCTCTTTTTTTCCGGTAGTATAGCCACCCATGGCACCTCCAAGCGCTTTGCCTAATGTTCCGGTAATAATGTCTATGCGGTTTAATACATTTTTTTCTTCAAGAGTTCCCCTACCAGTTTTCCCAATGAATCCAGCTGCATGGCATTCATCAATCATTACAAGGGCGTCATGTTTTTCGGCTAAATCACAAATTTTATCCAAAGGAGCTAACATGCCATCCATTGAGAACACACCATCTGTAACAATAATTTTAAATCTTGAACCGTTCGTGTTAGCTTCTATGAGCTGTTTTTCCAAATCGGCCATATCACTATTTTCGTAACGGTATCGCGCTGCTTTGCACAATCGAACACCATCAATTATGGATGCGTGATTTAAGGAGTCTGAAATTATAGCGTCTTCTTTGCCCAAGAGCGGTTCAAAAACACCACCATTGGCATCAAAGGCAGCGGCATATAAAATAGTGTCTTCAGTTTGATAAAAATTGGCTATTTTTTGCTCTAATTCTTTATGAATATCCTGTGTGCCGCAAATGAAACGCACAGAACTCATGCCAAACCCATGAGAATCTAGAGTATCTTTTGCAGCTTGAATGACTTCAGGGTGGGAAGACAGCCCTAAATAGTTATTGGCACAAAAATTTAACACTTTTTCGCCTGTACTTAAGGTTATTTCGGCACCTTGGGCGGAAGTAATGATACGTTCCTCTTTGTAAAGCCCATTATTTTTTATGTTTTGTAGCTCTTCTTTTAGATGATTTTTCAGTTTTCCGTACATTTCATTACGTTTTACGCAAATTTAAACATCTTTTACCTTAATATCGTCATTTATATAAACTAAGATTTTCTTTTTGATGTTAATATGCATCTCTTCCAAAACATCTTGATACAACTGAAGCTGCTGCGCATGTTTTTTGTCTTCAAAACCAGTTTTATAGTCTATTATAATGCCTTCGTTTTTTGAGTTAACAGCTACTTTGTCGGGCCGAAGTATAATACCTTGTTGGGTAATGATATCGCGTTCGTTGTATGTCGTATATGTTGAAGTATAAAACTCTTCAAGTTTGGGATGTTCAACAATTTGAAGAATAACTTCTTTTAACAGCAAAGCCTGTGAACTATCAATAGCGGATGTTTTTAAGAAATCGTTGATGACAAATTCAACATCGGCTTTTGTTATAATTTTCGCCATAATATCATGGATTAAGTTTCCTTTTTCTATGGCCTCTCTTTGAGCAGAATTCCATAAATAACTTGACTTCGTGACTACTTTTATATTGTGTTGTTCTTTGGCTGTTGAAATAAATTCTTGCTGGAACTGAGTATGTTTTTCTTTTTCTTTGGAAGCAGTTGAACTTTTATGTGGTTTCCCGAAGCTATAGCTTGTTTCTGAATCTTGCCAAATGCCCAGATACTGCAAATAACTTATTAATAAACCGGAGTATTTTTTTGTATTAGCCTCCCCTTTTGTTGAAATATCTTTTGCTGAAACCACATACAATTGTTCTACGGAGCGGGTTAAGGCAACGTATAGCAGATTTATATTATCTAATTCTAATTCAGATTGATGCTTATTGTATATGCGTAATCCCTCTTCGCCAAAAAATTCAAAATCTCTATTATAATTAAGCAAAGTGTGTGTAAAGCCGTGGTATTTATCTGGGTTAATTTGAAACCATTCTTTAGGTTCTTTTTCGCGGTAAATTTCTAAATCGGCATAAGGAAAAATAACAACAGGAAACTCTAACCCTTTTGATTTGTGTATGGTCATAATTTGAACGGCATCCTGCCCCAAGGGAGACACAATGCTCAAGTTGTCTTTCTTTTTTTCAAAATACTCCAAAAACCCAGAGATGTCAGAACCTTTCTTCTGTGAAAAATCTAGAACAACATCCAAATAAAATTGCACATAGCCATTGGTGTTTTTAATCAAATTAAAACTTCTCACAATGGTTTCGTTTAAGTCGTAAAGCGGAAGTTTCAGTAAATCACTAGTTTTTATAAATATATCGTGATTTTTTAAGGATTTCAATAATTCTGAAAAAGTCAACTCAATATGGCTTGCAAAGAAGCTGTGCCTGTCTTCAATTTTAAAATGCTGGGCTAAAAAATTTAAAACCCTAATTTTTATTTCTTTGTTTTTAGGCTGTACCAAAAGTCCTAAAAAATCAATTAAGAAGACCACTTCGGGCGAGTTGTTTAAGAGTAATGTTTCAGAAGAAATAATAGGAATTTGGTTTTGGCTTAAAAAATTGGCCACGGCCACACCCTCTTTTTTCTTCCTGACCAAAACACAAATATTTTCAAATTTAAAACCATTTTTTAAGCAAGTGTTAATTTTTTGCAGTACCTCGTTTGGAAAGATTTCATTTCGGTCGTCGTCTTTATCAATATCTAAAAACGATAGTTGTACATAGCCTTCATGTTCTTTAGTAATGTCCTGTTTCACATTGTTGTACAAATGGCTATAAGCCTTATTATCAAACACCTGATTGGCCAAAAATTTAAAAAGACCGTTATTGAACTCCACCACCTCTTTAAAACTCCGATAATTGGACGGAAGGTTTTCAACGTGTTTATCTACATAAAACGGATTATCTTCATTAAATAGCCCAATAAACTGTTCGGCCTTTCCACCACGCCAACGGTAAATGGCTTGTTTGGCATCGCCCACCAGCATGGCACTTCCGTTTTCTGAAGACAGCGAATTGCTTAATAATGGTACCAAGTTTTGCCATTGCACCACCGAAGTGTCTTGAAATTCGTCAATAAAATAATGTTTGAATTTCTCGCCAATGCGCTCGTAAATAAAAGGTGTGGGCTGTTCTTTAATCTCATTATTAATTATAGAATTAAATTCTGAAATAAGCATTTTGTTTTGCTCTTCCTTTAGCGTAGCTAATTCTTGGTTTATGGAATTTAAGACCGAAAGTGGCGTGATGTTTTTGTAAAACGATTTTAAAAATTTATGATGAAAAACAGCTTGTTTAGTTTCATAAAAGCTTGATGCTATTTGAGGCTGAATTTGCTCTATAGTTGATGCGATACTGTCGGTTACCCGCTTTGGGTAAAGTGTTTTGGTTTCAATATCTTCCTGCCATTTGGCCGTAAAATTTACGTCGAAGTTTTTGCTGCTTAATTTTTCAAAATGTTTGGGCAAGTAGCCGCCTGAAAAATCTCCAAACTCTAGGCCTGCTTCTTCAATTTCCGATAGAACATTTTTTGCTAGTTCAATAATGGTTTTTTCTGTCGCTTTAATGTCACTTTTTAATAGGCTTTTTAAAGATTTAAAATCCAATAAGGTTTTATCTTTTAGAGTTTCAATAAACCGTATGTCATTCTCATTAACTAACTGTTTGGCTATTTTGTTAAAATCGATGGCTACGTCCCAGCTTTTATCATCGTCGGCTTTTTCAATGGCAAAGTCGACTAAAACTTGGGTCAAGTCATTGTTTGTGCCTGCTTTCGAAATTAAACGGTCCACGGCTTCACTTAAAAGGGAATCTTGGTCTAATTCAACCTCAAAATTCAATGGTAATTTTAGGTCGTGGGCAAAGGTTCTGATAATTCTGTGGGTAAACCCATCAATGGTCGATATATCAAAAGCAGCGTAATTATGTAGAATGTTATTCAATAATTTTGCTGACTTCTCATGAAGTTTTACGGGTTCCATTTTCAGTTCTTCACAAATTGATAGAAACATACTGTGGCTCGTCGTTAAAATTTGGGTTTTCGAAAATATTTTTAGGGTTTCAATAATGCGTTCCTTCATTTCGGCAACCGCTTTATTGGTAAAAGTAATGGCCAAGATTCGCTTAAACTCGTAATGATTATTGGATTCCAATAAAATTTTTAAATATTCTTTTACCAGAGTGTATGTTTTTCCACTTCCTGCTGAAGCATTATATATGGTAAATGGATAATTTTTTGACATTAAGATTTCTTTGCTTACAAGATAAAAACTATCAATGGTTTCATAACGATTTATTATTTTTTATTGAGGTGTATTATCCGTAAATTTGAAGGAAATTAAATATTAATAATTTAAAACAAAAAATTATGGCTTTCGAATTACCGAAATTAGGATACAATTATGATGCTTTAGAGCCGCATATTGATGCGCGTACTATGGAAATTCATCATACGAAGCACCACCAGGGATATACTAATAATTTAAATGCTGCTATTGAAGGAACCGATTTAGAAGGAAAATCAATTGAAGATATCCTTACAAATCTGGATATGAGCAACGGTGCAGTAAGAAACAATGGTGGAGGGTTTTATAACCACTCTTTGTTCTGGAACGTGTTGAGCCCAGAGGATAGAGGTTATTTATCTGGTGAATTAAAAGATGCCATTGAGGCTGCTTATGGTTCAAAAGAAGCATTTATTGAAGCATTCAGTAAAGCTGCAGCTACTCGTTTTGGATCTGGTTGGGCTTGGCTTTGTGTACATAAAGGAGGAAAGGTTGAAGTTTGTTCTTCACCAAATCAAGACAACCCGTTAATGCCAGGAGTTGGCTGTGGTGGAACACCTATTTTAGGACTTGATGTATGGGAGCATGCTTATTACTTAAATTACCAAAACCGTCGTCCGGATTACATAAAAGCATTTTTTAACGTAATCAACTGGAATGAAGCTGAAAAACGTTATGCTGAAGCGAAATAATTAGCTTAAAAAATTTAACAATAGCCTGGAGAAGATTTCTTCGGGCTTTTTTTATGCAAAAAAAGAAAATTTATAAAATGAAAAAGGTGAACAGATGTTCACCTTTTTGCCCCAAATCTACCATAAACTTAACCTACTTATGTTATGGTGGTTGACAAGATATAGTAATTAGTAGGTTTGCTGAAATATATTAGTTGAACGGCGTAAATATTGGCTTAACTAGATAGAAATAATTATTAAGATAAAAGGATGGTTGGAAAATAAAGAATAGGGCATTTGGCAAAAAAGCATAAAAAAAGGCGAACAGATGTTCACCTTTTTTTGCCCCAAATCTACCATGAACTTAACCTACTTATGTTATGGTGAGACCAAGTTATGCGTATTTTAGATAAACGAAGTATTTTTTAGATTAAATACATATTTTTAGGATGAAATACATATTTTGTGGTTTTCCTATAATCAAATTATTAATGTCGTAATTAATAGGCTCGTTCTTTGTTGCCTTCATAAAAATTGATGAATGCGCGATTAACAACTCGGTTGCCTCCAACGGTAGGATAATTACCTGTAAAGTACCAATCTCCCAAATGCTCAGGACAGGCTTTATGTAGATTTTCAACCGGTTGAAAAATAATTTTTACCTCGGCATTTATCGATTCGTCACTTAGTAATTCTGAGATTTTATCAGAAATTTGTTCATCTGTAAAAGGGGCGTAAATTTCCTTAACAAAGTTTTGTACGTGTTTGTCGTCTAAATCGGTTTGTTCTATACATTTTTCGTATACATCCTTCACTATACCGTACAGGTTTGCTTCTTTGAGCAACTCTAAAGTCGCTCTGAACGCTATTAAATCTTCTAATCGTGCCATATCAATACCGTAGCAATCTGGATATCTAATTTGTGGCGCCGATGAAACCACAATGATTTTTTTAGGATTCAAACGATCCAGCATTTTAAGGATACTCTTCTTCAATGTAGTGCCACGAACAATACTATCGTCAATAATAACTAGATTGTCGTTTGGCTTAATTACACCATAGGTAATATCGTAAACGTGGGCTACCAAATCATCACGACTGCTATCTTCAGTAATAAATGTCCTTAGTTTTACGTCTTTAATTGCAATTTTTTCCACCCTTGTACGCTCAGATAGAATTTCTGTAACTTTTTCAGCAGATAGTGAACGTTGTCCGTTTAAAATTTTAGCTGTTTTGGTTTTATTGATAAAGGCTTCAGCGGTTTCAATCATGCCAAAAAATGAAGTTTCAGCCGTATTTGGGATATAGGAAAATACCGTGTTTTTGGTGTCATTATCAATGGCTTCAAGTACTTTGGGCATTAATAATTTACCTAACATTTTTCGTTCTTGGTAAATTTCGGCATCACTTCCTCTGGAAAAGTAAATGCGCTCAAAAGAACAAGATTTTCTTTCTAGAGGTTTTAAAATTTGTTTTAACCTAACGTCGCCCGATTTTTTGGTAATAATCGCTTGCCCAGGTTCCAGTTCAATAATATCTTCAAACTTTACATTGAAAACGGTTTGAATCACGGGGCGTTCTGAGGCCACAACTACTATTTCGTCATCTTTGTAATAATATGCTGGACGAATCCCTGCAGGGTCTCTTAAAACAAACGAATCGCCGTGCCCAATAAGTCCGGCCATGGCGTAACCACCATCCCAATTTTTTGCGGCACGCCTTAATATTTTACCCACTTTAAGACGTTCGGCAATAAGTGGCGAGGCTTGTTGTTTATTATAGCCTTCTTTTTTAAGGTCTTTATATATTTTACTAACGGCATCATCTAAAAAATGACCGATTTTTTCCATAATAGTAATGGTATCGGTATATTCCTTTGGATGCTGCCCCAATTCAATAAGATTAGAAAAAAGTTCTTTAACATTGGTCATGTTAAAGTTGCCTGCCATAATCAGGTTTCTGTGCATCCAATTGTTTTGTCTTAAAAAAGGATGAACACTTTCTACACTGTTTTTTCCAAATGTGCCGTAGCGTACATGACCAAGCAAAACTTCACCAATGTACGGGATGTTTCTTTTTTGGGCATCAACATCATCTTTATATTCTGGGTTATCCTCAAAAGCTTTATTTACTCTGTCGTTTATCTGGCCAAAAATATCTTGAATGGGTTGTTGTGCTACAGATCGAACCCTGCTTATGTAACGTTCTCCGGGTTTTGTGTTTAGTTTTATGCTGGCAAACCCAGCGCCATCTTGACCACGGTTGTGCTGTTTTTCCATCATAAGGTACATTTTGTTTACCCCATAAAATGCACTGCCGTATTTTTCTTTGTAATATTCCAAAGGTTTTAAAAGCCTAATTACGGCAATTCCACATTCGTGTTTTATAGCATCACTCATATTATAGATGTTTTCGCTTTAGTCATTAACTTATTCCACATTGTTGATTTTGCAGAATTGGATTTGTTTTTATTCGTTGCTCCTTAACAAAGTTAAACAGAAATGTTGTTCAATTAAAAACGCACCCTGTTTTTGGGCGCGCTGGTTTATGTTAATTCTATGTCAAATTGCGTTAACTGCTTAAACTGCAACAGTCGCTTATGTACTTCGCTGTGCGATAAATTTTGCATGCGCTCTGTGCCAAATTTTTCAACACAAAACGACGCTAATGTTGACCCGTAAATAACGGCATTTTTCATGTTTTCAAAAGATATGTCTTCCGTTTTAGCCAAGTAGCCAGAAAAACCACCAGCAAAGGTGTCGCCTGCTCCGGTGGGGTCAAAAACTTCTTCCAGAGGAAGCGCAGGTGCGTAAAAAACATGCTCATCATGAAACAGCAAAGCCCCATGCTCTCCTTTTTTGATAACCACATATTGTGGTCCCATTTCTTGGATTTTTCTGGCCGCAACCACCAACGAATATTCTCCAGTTAATTGTCTGGCTTCTTCGTCGTTTATCGTAATAACGTCTGCACGTTTTATCACCTTTATTAAATCTTCCAAGGCGCAGTCCATCCAAAAATTCATGGTGTCTAAAATCACCATTTTTGGTTTTTTATCCATTTGGTTTAAAACACCTGCTTGGACGAGCGGATGCAAGTTTCCTAACATCACTACTTCAGCATCTTTATAATCTTCGGGAACAACGGGGTTGAAATCTGCAAGGGTATTTAATTCGGTAATTAGGGTGTCACGCGAATTCATGTCGTTATGGTAGCGCCCACTCCAAAAGAAAGTTTTGCCTTCTTTTACAATTTCAATACCCGAAATATCGATGTTTTTGTTTGATAATAAATCTAAATATTCCTGAGGAAAATCACCACCAACAACCGAAACCGCTGCCGTGTCAACATCAAAATGAGAAGCGGCCAAGCCAATAAATGTAGCTGCTCCGCCCAGTATTTTATCAGTTTTGCCGAAAGGTGTTTCAATAGCATCAAAGGCTACGGTACCTACTATTACTAATTTACCCATGAAAGGTTTCGTGCTTTTTCTTTGCAAATATAATTCTTTTAAATACTATTTAGTCATTAATAAGTGGTATTAACTTTTAATTGATGTTTTTTTAGATGAAGTGTGACTTAATAAAAAATGATGTGTCTTAAGTATAACTGCTGTTATCAACTATAAAAATTGGGGGATGAATTTATTCGTTCTCCGATTTTTTGGCTTTTAACAGGATTATTTCCTTCCAAAATCGGCAGGGATTTCACCCCAGGCTTTGGTTTCCCATTTAACTATCACGGTATTATAGCTATTCTTTTTTAGCCATTCTACAGCGCGGTCTACCAATTCAAATAAGGCTTTGTTTTTGTCGTTGCGTTCTAGCTTAGTATTGCAGGTTTTCTTTTTAACCCAACTTATGGCTGTACGCGAATCGGTATAAATAATACGATTGCTGTTGTTTTTTTTCAACAATGCCAAACCGTGAACGATGGCCAGAAACTCACCAATATTATTAGTGCCTTCCTCAAAAGGCCCCTGAATAAACAATTGTTTTTTGGTTTTTGTATCTACACCACGATATTCCATTTTACCGGGGTTGCCAGAAGAGGCCGCATCAACCGAAATAGAATTGTAATTGGGTTGGCCTATTTTTTTTAGCTGTTCGGCAGAAAGCTCACTTTTAAAAGTTTTGCTTTTGCCAATATAGTCTTTGTAGTTGCTGTTTAAAGCTTTTTTTGCTGCGTCAAAAGTTGAAAAAGATTTGTATTGAGCGCCTTGAAAATTGGTTATTTGTGCTTTGCAATCGTCCCATTTTTCAAAAACGCCTGTTTTGTGGCCTTTCCAAACGGTATAATATTTTTTTTTCTTTTTACTCATTTAACAACTTCTCTACAACTTTCGGGAAATGCACCATTTCCAAATCATGGATTTTTTCTGCTACATCATCAGCGGTATCCGTTGGTAGCACCTCACATTTTGCCTGAAAAATAATGGCGCCTTCATCATAATGCTCGTTAACATAATGAATGGTTATGCCTGTTTCGGTTTCTTTATTTTCAACCACGGCTTTATGCACGTGCATACCATACATGCCTTTGCCGCCAAATTTTGGCAATAATGCAGGATGGACATTAATCACCTTATTAGGGAATTCATCTAAAATAAATTCAGGAAACTTCCATAAAAAGCCCGCCAGAACTATTAAATCTGGTTTAGAAGCTCTTAATATATTAAATACATCGTCAGTTTCAGATAGTGCTATTCTGTTGAAGGCCAATGCGCTAACTTTTAGTTTTTTTGCCCGATCTAAAACTTTGGCATGAGGATTGTTAGTAAGTACCTGAATAACAGACGCATTATCGCTGTTGTGAAAAAACTTAATTAAATTTTCAGCATTAGTACCACTTCCGGACGCAAAAATTACAATACGTTTCATTTTACAGACTATAATATTATGATTATTCGAACAAAAAAAAGAATAATTATTAACAATTAAGAGGGATTATATAAATACTTAAAAGTAATTTTAGTAAATTACGGACACATTTTTAAAGTAAAAGTGTGTTTTAAAATAAAGTTTTTTATTTTTGCCAACTAATTAAAACTTAAAATTAAAAGATTATGTCAGACATTGCATCAAGAGTAAAAGCGATTATCGTAGACAAATTAGGAGTTGATGAGAACGAAGTTGTTACTGAAGCCAGCTTCACAAACGATTTAGGAGCAGACTCTTTAGACACTGTAGAATTAATAATGGAATTCGAAAAAGAGTTCGATATCCAAATTCCAGACGACCAAGCAGAAAACATTGCAACTGTTGGTCAAGCTATATCTTATATAGAAGAAGCAAAATAAGCAAAATACTTTATGGAATTAAAGCGAGTTGTAGTCACAGGATTAGGGGCTTTAACACCTATTGGCAATACCAAAGAAGAATATTGGGAAGGCTTGGTTAGTGGTAAAAGCGGTGCTGCGCCTATAACATATTATGACACCGAAAAGTTTAAAACCAAGTTCGCTTGCGAGCTTAAAAACTTTAACGTTACTGATTTTATTGATAGAAAAGAGGCTCGTAAAATGGACAAGTTTGCACAATACGCCATGGTGGCGGCAGACGAAGCCATTGCGGATTCTAAACTAAATTTAGATGAGGTAAACAAGTTACGTGTTGGTGTTATATGGGGAGCAGGTATTGGAGGTTTGGAAACGTTTCAAAATGAGGTGATGAATTTTGCCGCAGGTGACGGAACTCCAAGATTCAACCCTTTCTTTATTCCAAAAATGATTGCTGATATAGCACCAGGAAACATCTCTATAAAACATGGTTTTATGGGACCAAATTACACAACGGTTTCAGCATGTGCATCTTCAGCCAATGCTATGTTCGATGCTTTAAACTCTATACGTTTAGGGCATACAGATGTGGTAGTAACAGGAGGAAGTGAAGCAGCGGTTACCATTGCGGGTATGGGTGGTTTTAATGCTATGCATGCTTTATCTACAAGAAACGAAAGTCCAGAAACAGCCTCACGTCCGTTTGATGCAACCAGAGATGGTTTTGTGTTGGGAGAAGGTGCTGGGGCACTTGTTCTTGAAGAATATGAACATGCAAAAGCCAGAGGCGCAAAAATATATGCAGAGTTTATTGGAGGCGGATTGTCTTCAGATGCGCATCATATGACGGCTCCTCACCCAGATGGAATTGGTGTTATTGCAGTGATGAAAAATTGTTTAGAGAATGCAGGCCTAAAACCAGAAGATGTAGACCATATCAATACACATGGTACATCAACACCGTTAGGTGATGTGGCCGAGCTTAAAGCAATTTCAGAAGTATTTGGCAGTCACGCAAAAAATATAAATATCAATTCAACAAAATCAATGACAGGGCACTTACTTGGTGCTGCTGGAGCTATTGAAGCTATTTCAACCATTATGGCTATGGAAAACGGTATTGTGCCGCCAACCATTAACCACAAAACGGTAGACGAAAACATTGATCCAGAATTAAATTTAACCTTAAACAAGGCTCAAAAGCGCGACGTAAAAGTAGTAATGAGTAATACATTTGGATTTGGCGGTCACAACGCTTGTGTAGTATTCAAAAAAATAGATTAAATCCCGAATGAGATAAACCATAACGATAAATTAAATTTTACATTAAAATGAACCATGGTTTATTACATCTGACATTAAAATAAAATATTAATACTCAGATGAAAAGCATTCGCAACATATTAAATTCCCGTTTTAAACGCAGCGGGAATTTTTTTATGGAACTAAATAAGATTTTAGGATTTAAGCCCAAGAATATAAGGTACTACAAAAAGGCCTTTACCCATCGTTCTATGAATATCAAGGACGAAGAAGGGAATCCGTTTAATTATGAAAGGCTAGAGTTTTTGGGAGATGCCATGCTTAGTTCTGTCATTGCATCCCATCTTTATGTAGAGGTGCCCAGTGGCGACGAAGGTTACTTAACCAAAATGCGTTCTAAGGTTGTTAGCCGCGAGCATTTAAATGAACTCGGTAAAGATTTAAATCTTATCGATTTAGTACAAAGCAAAATTCCTGCGGGGCAGTTTGGTGATAATATTCATGGTAATTTGTTTGAAGCTTTGGTGGGTGCCATCTTTCTAGACCGAGGTTATAAATACTGTGAAAAGTTTATCTATAAACGCGTAATTATTCCTTATGTAGATATCCAAAAGCTGGAAGGTAGAGTAATAAGCTACAAAAGTTTGCTTATAGAATGGTGCCAGAAAGAAAAGAAAACCTTTGGTTACAACGTCTATGAAGATACTGGTAATGACGATGTAAGGCATTTTTCTGTTAAGTTATCCATAGACGATAAAGTGGTAGCCAAAGCAAGGGCTACTTCAAAGAAAAAAGCTGAAGAAAAAGCATCAAAACGCGCCTTCTTCGCTTTTCAAAGTAAAATGTCTAAAATGATTTAGGCATATCTTCCTAAAAGTCATTCACTACAACGTTTTAGTTATTTTTGTTGGTAAGATTAGTGTTAACTTAATACAATACAATTTTATAAATATTATATTTACGAAATTTTAAAACGAGTTATGGCTGTTCACAAACTTGTTCTTGATGATGCTTTTGATGATGCAGTCTTTGTGCTTTTGGCCATACATTGTCGATTAGAAGATTATCGCTTGGCTTATCTTTTAAACAAAAATTTAGGAGTTTCCCTGGCGAGAAAAGATAATGATATCGATAGTATAAAGAAGCAAGCATCGTATTCAATTTATGAATGGGAAGACGAAAGACAGCTTATAACTTGGAGTTTGGTTTCAAATATTTGTAAAACAGAAGAAATTAAGCAAACAAATCAAAAGTCGTTATTCGACACTGAAGAAAAAATAATAAAGACATTTCATTTATTGCCAGAACACAAAACTGTAAACTATTTTTTGAAAATTGATGGTGACTTCGGTCAACACAAAGAAAAATATATTTTAGAAACTATTTTAAAAATACCCCAAATAGCAACAGCATACAGTATTGATTCTAGCCAATTGAAATCTAAAGACAATTTAATTTTTAACTAATGTCAGCAGCACAGAAAAAAACCAAAATAGTAGCAACCCTAGGTCCGGCTACAAGCACAAAAGAAGTTCTAAAAGGCATGCTTGAAGAAGGCGTAAATGTATTTAGAATAAACTTCTCTCATGCCGATTATAAAGATGTGGAAGAACGTATCAAAATGATACGCGAACTTAATAAAGAGTACGGATTCACAGCAGCTATATTGGCTGATTTACAAGGCCCGAAACTTCGTGTGGGCGTTATGAAGGAAGAAGTAGTTGTTAACCCTGGCGATGAAATAATATTTGCTACCGGCGAACGCTTCGAAGGCACCAAAGAGCGTGTTTACATGACTTACGATAGGTTTCCACAAGATGCAAAACCGGGTGAGCGTATTCTTTTAGATGACGGAAAACTTATTTTTGAAGTGGCTTCAACCGATAAAAAATCTGAAGTAAAAGCCAAAGTGATTCAGGGTGGGCCATTAAAATCTAAAAAAGGAGTTAATCTTCCAAATACCAACATCTCTCAACCCGCATTAACTGAAAAAGATATTGAAGATGCCATTTTTGCCATCAAACAAGATGTTGATTGGATTGCGCTTTCCTTTGTTCGCCATGCTGAAGATTTAATGCAACTACGCGATTTAATTAATAAACATACCAAACACAAAATTCCAATTGTAGCCAAAATTGAAAAACCCGAGGCCGTTGAAAATATTGATAAAATCGTGGCGCATTGCGATGGTATTATGGTAGCTCGTGGTGATTTGGGTGTTGAGGTTCCTGCTCAGGAAGTGCCGCTCATTCAAAAACAACTGGTGTTACGCGCAAAAAAGGCCAGAATTCCGGTAATTATTGCTACACAAATGATGGAAACCATGATTTCCAGCCTAACGCCTACACGTGCCGAGGTAAACGACGTGGCCAACTCGGTAATGGATGGCGCCGATGCCGTAATGCTATCTGGTGAAACATCGGTAGGTGAATATCCGGTTCAGGTTATCAAACAAATGGCCGATATTTTAAAAAGTGTTGAAAACTCCGAATTAATCAAGGTGCCACAATTACCACCTCACATTCGTACCAACCGTTATATTACAAAATCAATTTGTTATCACGCGGCCAATATGGCTAACGAAATTAGCGCCAAAGCTATTTCTACACTTACAAATAGTGGTTATACGGCGTTTCAAATTTCGGCTTGGAGACCGTCGTGCCATATACTAGTATTTACATCCAACCAGCGTATTTTAACCAGATTGAGTTTGCTTTGGGGCGTTCGTGCATTTTATTACGATAAATTTGTGAGCACAGACGAAACCATTGAAGATGTAAACGCCATTGCTTGTAAAGAACGTTATTTAGACGTTGGAGATATGGTTATCAGCTTAGCAGCTATGCCAATTCAAGCCAAGGGTATGGTAAATACACTTCGTGTTACAGAAATAGAAACTTGTAATTTTTAAATAATTATTTTGGGCGTTACCCCAAAAGGGGTCGGGCTTTCCATTATATCTTTTAAACAAAACGTGCTGCAAACCGCAGCACGTTTTGTTTAAAAGGATGCCATTTCAATCCCTAACGCATGGCAGAACAAACTTCAACTTTTCAAAAAATATTGAGAAATTTAGCGATAAACCAAAGAAAATAATCCGAAACCTTATATTTGCACCTCAAAACAAAATGAGGTGAGTAAAACCACTATCTCGCAAATTTTTTCACAGCTTTTGCAAACGCAAAAACTGCGAAAAGCTATTGCCCAAACCCAAAGCAAAACCCATTTAAAGGGGCTTGTAGGGTCTTCATTATCCTTTGTTGTTTCAAATGCTTTTAAAGAAGTCCAAAAACCTTTCTTAATGGTTTTTAACGATAAAGAAGAGGCCGCACATTACTTAAACGACTTGGAGCAACTTTGTGACGAAAAGAACGTATTGTTTTATCCGGGTAGCTATCGCAGACCCTATGATATTGAGGAAACCGATAACGCTAACGTATTGTTGCGTGCCGAAGTTTTAAATCGCATTAATTCGCAAAAGAAACCGGCCATTATCGTTACCTACCCCGATGCCCTTTTTGAGCAAGTGGTTACTAGACGAGAGTTGGAGCGAAACACATTAAAAGTTTCCGTAAACGATAATTTGTCCATCGACTTTATTAACGAAGTTCTTTTTGAATATCAATTTAAACGTGTAGATTTTGTTACCGAACCCGGCGAGTTTTCGGTGCGTGGCGGAATTGTAGATGTGTTCTCGTTTTCGAATGATAAACCTTACCGGATTGAATTTTTTGGCGATGAGGTAGACAGTATCCGGACATTCGATGTGGAAACACAATTATCCATCGAGCAAATTAAAAAAATCAACATTATTGCCAATGTGGCCAATAAGTTGATGGAAGAAAAACGTCAGAGTTTTTTAAAGTATATCGCCCAAAAAACGGTGGTGTGTATAAAAAACACCGACTTGATGTTTTCAAGAATAGATGATTTCTATACCAAAGCAGAAGATGCTTTTAAAAATCTTTCATCAGATATAAAACATGCCGAACCCAGTGAATTGTTTTGTGATTCGGCATTATTAAAAAAGCAATTATTGGAATTTTCAATAGTTGAGTTTGGTTCTTCGGCCGTTTTTCAAAATAACGTCATTGCTAGCGCAGAGAAGCAATCTGCTTCAGAGGAAGGGATTACTTCGTCGAAAACGCCTCGTAATGGCGAAATAGAATTCAAAACCACGCCACAGCCGTCATTCAACAAGCAATTCAATTTGCTTATCCAAGATTTAAATGAAAATCACAACAAGGGCTATACCAATTATATTGCCTGTGGAAGTGAACAACAAGCCAAGCGCTTCCATGATATTTTTGATGATTCCAATCTAGAGGTTAGCCCGTATAACACGGTTATTTTATCGCTTCATCAAGGATTTATAGATCACGATGCGAAAACAGTTTGCTATACCGACCACCAAATTTTTGAGCGTTACCATAAATTTCATCTTAAAAGCGGTTATGCCAAAAAGCAGGCCATTACCTTAAAGGAACTCACCAATTTAGATATTGGCGATTACGTCACCCACATCGATCATGGTATTGGCCGTTTTGGAGGGCTTCAAAAAATAGATGTTGAAGGTAAAAAGCAGGAAGCCATTAAGTTAATTTATGGCGAGCGCGACGTATTGTATTTAAGCATCCATTCGCTGCATAAAATCACTAAGTTTAACGGGAAAGACGGTAAACCTCCAAAGATTTACAAACTGGGCAGCAAAGCCTGGAAAACCTTAAAACAGAAAACTAAAGCCCGTGTAAAACACGTAGCTTTCAATCTCATAAAACTTTACGCCAAACGTAAAGCCGAAAAAGGATTTCAGTATAACCCGGATAGTTATATGCAACACGAGTTGGAGGCTTCTTTTATTTATGAAGATACGCCAGACCAAAGTACGGCTACGGCCGATATAAAAGCCGATATGGAAAGTGAACGCCCCATGGACAGACTGGTTTGTGGAGATGTAGGTTTCGGTAAAACAGAGGTGGCCATTCGGGCAGCGTTTAAGGCGGTTGATAATGGCAAACAAGTGGCCGTTTTAGTGCCAACAACAATTTTAGCTTATCAGCATTACCGAACGTTTAGGCAACGTTTAAAAGATTTCCCGGTAACGGTAGATTATCTTAACCGTTTTAGAACTGCCAAAGAAAAACGTGAAACTTTAGAAAACTTAGGAGGAGGAAAAGTCGATATAGTCATTGGCACGCACCAATTGGTAAATAAGAATGTAACATTTAAAGATTTAGGACTTTTAATTGTTGACGAAGAACAAAAATTTGGGGTGGCCGTAAAGGAAAAGCTAAAAACCCTTAAGGAAAATGTTGATGTGTTAACATTAACCGCAACACCTATTCCCAGAACCCTCCAGTTCAGTTTAATGGCTGCTCGCGATTTATCTGTCATTACTACACCACCACCAAATAGATATCCCATTGAAAGCCATGTAATTCGATTTAATGAAGAAACCATTCGTGATGCAGTAAGCTATGAAATTGAGCGTGGCGGGCAAATTTTCTTCATTCATAACAGAATTGAAAATATTAAAGAGGTTGCCGGCATGATTCAACGTTTGGTACCAGACGCCAAGATTGGAATTGGTCATGGGCAGATGGAAGGCAAAAAGCTTGAGCAGCTCATGCTTCAATTTATGGATGGCGCTTTTGACGTCTTGGTAAGTACCACGATTGTTGAAAGTGGTTTGGATGTGCCCAATGCCAACACCATTTTTATTAACAATGCCAACAATTTTGGATTGAGCGATTTGCACCAAATGCGAGGTCGTGTAGGGCGAAGTAACAAGAAAGCATTCTGTTATTTTATTACTCCAGAATATTCGGCCATGACCGATGATGCTAGAAAGCGAATTACTGCCCTTGAGCAATTTACAGAACTTGGTAGTGGATTCAACATCGCCATGAAAGATTTGGAAATTCGTGGTGCTGGGGATTTGTTGGGTGGAGAACAAAGCGGTTTCATAAATGAAATAGGATTTGACACCTATCAGAAAATATTAAACGAAGCCATTGAAGAACTTAAGGAAAATGAGTTTAAAGAGCTGTACAATGAATCCGAAGACGATAAAGTCTATGTTAAGGATGTAACTATCGATTCCGATTTCGAGCTACTTTTTCCAGATAGTTATATCAATAATATTACCGAACGTTTAAATCTGTACACCCAATTAAATAACCTAAAAACAGAAGAAGAATTGCATACTTTTGAAAACGATTTGATAGATCGATTTGGAGAATTGCCTAAACAAGTGACTGATTTGTTAAATAGTGTCAAAATAAAGTGGTTAGCAACCAAAATTGGATTTGAAAAAGTGGTGATGAAAAAGGAAAAATTGATTGGATATTTTTTAAACGACCAGCAAAGTCGTTTTTATCAAAGCAAAAATTTCACGAAAGTGTTGCAGTTTGTTCAAACGCATCCAAACGCCTGTAAAATGAAAGAAAAACAAACCCGAAATGGTTTGCGTTTAATGCTTACTTTCGATAACATTAAAACAGTAAAACAAGCCTTAGAAGCTTTGCAACCTATTGTGGCTTGATTATTGTTTTTAACAAAATAAATGAGTTATTAATTTGAAACGATTATTTTTTTTAGCGGTTTTATTTCCAAGTTTAATTTGGGCCCAGCACACCATCAAAGGTGTGTTTTCTCCACCCGAAGATTATAATGTCGCACTTTTGTATAAAGTAACGCCAACGGTATCAGAGTATGTGGGTAATTCTGAAATACAAAAAGAAGGTTGGTTTGAGTTTAAGTTAGATTCAACTGCCAAGAAAGGTATATACCGTTTAGTTTATGCTATTCCTCAGGAAGATTATAATTTCGATATTATCTACAACGGAAAAGAAAGTATAGAACTTGCTTTTAACTCTGAAACGGGTGTGGATTTCATAAAATCGGCTGAAAACAAATTATTGGCATCTTACACTAACAGCATGTCATTGGTTACTCAAAGCATTGGTAATTATTTTAGTCAAGAAAGTCAAGATACGACGGCGTTAAAGGCAATTTTCAAAACACAAAGAGAAACTCAGTTGAATTATGAAAAAGCTGCTAAAGGCTCAATTGCGTTGGAGTTTATAAAAGCGAACAAGCCTTTTATTCCAAATAAGGTGTTAGATGTGGAAACATATATAAAGAAGTTAGAAGCGCATTATTTTGACCACATAGACTTCACCAATAAAACACTACAAAGTTCTGGTTTATTTCAAGAAAAGATGCTGAACTTTGTCTTTGGCATGTCTTCAGAAACCAAAGATGATGTTGAAACTTACAAGGAGAATATTGATTTGTTTTGTGTTAAAATGAAAGCTGCTCCGATAAAAGTAAAACGAATTTTATTGGTCGATTTATGGCAGCAAATGGCCGATTTGGGGTATGAAGCGGTTGCCAACCATATTTCTGAAAATTATTTGATGGATATTGCCGTGGCACTTAATGATCAAGAGTTACTGCATACGCTCATTTTATACAAAGATACTTCTATAGGTAATGAAGCCCCCAATTTTAATGTAGAGGTTAAAGAAAATGGAAAATTGGTTTCTAAAAAATTGAGTGATCTAAATGTAGCCAAAAACTATATTATTGTTTTTTGGAGTAGTACATGTCCGCATTGTTTAGATGAAATTCCACAATTGTTCGAGTTTGAAAAAAAACAAGAAAAAGGCAAGGTTAAAGTTGTTGCCATTGCCCTTGAAGACGATCCTTATCAATGGAAGAGCCTAACTTATGACCTTCCTAGTTTCATTCATGTTTATGGCGAAGGAAAATGGGATAACGAGATTGCTAACCAGTATGGCGTAACTTCAACCCCAACGTACTTCATTTTAAACGAGAAAAAAGAAATTGCCGCTAAACCAGTAACTTTTGAGGACTTGAAGGCGTTTTTTGATACTGAAGATAAAGATTAGCGTTTGTCAAAAATGATAAAATGCATTTTCTAAATGCTCAATTCTATAGCCTTTTCCTTCTTTTACAATGGCTATAATATCAAAACGTACCTCTACATCTAATTCGTTTACGGTGACGTATTCGTTAACGGCTTTTACTAAGCGCTGAATCTGTTTCGGTTTTACAAAATCTTGTGGATTGCCAAAATCGGTCGTGGATCGGGTTTTTACTTCAATAATAGCCAGCGTATCATTTTTCTGGGCGATAACGTCAACCTCGGCTTTGTCAAAACGGTAGTTGCGCTCAATAACATCATAGCCATTTTTCAGTAGAACATCTACCGCCAATTGTTCGCCTTTTTTGCCAAGTTGGTTGTGTTGAGCCATTTCTTAAAATGAGCTTATATCGGCTCAAAAACAAGAACCAATTTATTGAAATCTGCAGCGCTGTTGATTACAGTTCTGTAATCTTCGTAATTCTCCGTTGCTATTATATTTTCTCTGTAATGCTCGTCGGCAGTAATGGTTAAAAGGTTATTGTCAAGTGCAAAATAAGAGTGGAAAATAAGTGTTTCTTCTCCATTTTTCATAAACGAGTTTTTTATATTGATATCTTCTAAATTAGCTATCTTATAACCTTCAGGAATTGTTATGTTAATTGTTCTGTAGTAACTTCTTGTAAATTCATTTTCAACAGGAAGTACACGTTCTTTTTCTTGATAAAGTTGCATTTGTCTACCAATTAAATCGCCAACTTTTAAAAGGTACTTTTTGCCAGCGTTTTCAACTAATGCCTCTGTGTTAAAATCTATAATAAATTGAATCGGTTCAACCCCAAATAATTCTGGATCGTCATTTATAATTTCATTATTTGTAATGTTTATGTCTTCGTTTATATTTTTTGCAAACCCTTCAATTAATTCTTTCTTTGCTTCATCCTTAGTTAAATGGATGTATGGTTGAAAATACATGGCATAGTAACCTGTCATAGAGCGATGGAGCTTGACCAAACAATTTGAAATATTATTCTTTTCAAAATCTACATCTATTTTCATTTTGTCGACCGTTTTGTCTGCCTTTATCGGTTTAACGTATTTAACCTTACCAAGACCAGACACAAAATCACCAACTTTAACTTCTTTTATGAAAAGACCATAATTGTCGGTTAAATAGGCAGGAGGAAAGCCATATCTTGAGTTTAATTCTATAGGCGATAAGTACTTTTTTGATTTATTGAAGTAGATTAAAAAATCAGTTAAAAAATTGTTGGCTTCAAAATTTTTATCAAACTTTAAATCCTGTCTGTTACTGGTAAGTACTATTTCATGTTTTATATTGAGAGTTTTGAATAACGCGGCATATAGCTTTAGCAAACCTACTTCGTTAGCGATTTTTTTATTTAATATTTCATCTAAGTCTTTAAAATTACTACTGCTGTCTTCGGTAACATATACATTTGATTTGATAAAGAATTCAAGTTTTCTAATGAGAGCTTCTTCATTTAGTTCTTCATCTTTTGTAGCTTCTTTGATGAATTTTTTAAGTAGATTTTGTGTTTTTCCCTTTAATTCATCATAGTAAAAAGCATAAAGATTTTGGGCAACTTTACCATAGGAAGATATGTCTTTGGAGTTATCGGCAGTATTTCTGTCGAGTTTATAAACAATAGCTTTTTTAGACGCATTGTAGGCTGAAACTTCTTCATTTTCTAACGACTCTATTTGGTCAATTTTTAAATTCCAGTGCAGTTTGTCTTTAGAAATTGTGTCTCTGGTTATTTCTGGAGTGTCATTATAGGTTTTAAATTCGAATATTAAATTGTTTGGAGCGAATAAATCGAACTCCACATTGTTTTTTTTGTAATCTGATTGCAACGTGATTTTATTGCCCTTGTATCTTGGATACCTCCTAACTACATAGTAGTATTCTATAAAACTTCCTTTTTCTATACCTTCAAAAGCAAAAAACTTATAGTTGCGACCTGTTTCTTCGTCTTGCGCCGTTAGTATTTTGCTTTCGTCCAATTCAATAATTTCACCATTCTTGTTTATAACTCTAGCCCTGTTAACTTTAAGTTCGGAGTTTGAAGTATATGGTAAATACACTTTATTGTAATCTTCAATTTTATCATCAGAATTTAACCATAAAACACGGTGCTCTAAAAAGTACTCAACAAGCCCTTCTTCTTGAAAGAAAAACTCAGTGAGTATTTTGTCTTTCACGGCGATAATGGGGTCTTCAGTTCCTTTTGCAATAGTGTATGAAGGGTTTTCATTCCATGAGTAATTGATGTAAAACGGTTTATTCTGAGATAATGCTATGTTTAAAAAGAATAAAAGTGCTAAAGTTAGTTTTGATTTTGGCATGTAAGATGATTTAAGATTTTTTTAATACAATAACCTCTTTATAAGCTTTTTCTATTTTTTTTATGAGCTTATTAACTTCCTTTTGTTGATTAAGGTTTAGGCTAATTGAATTTAAGCTATAGGTATGATTGTATTTAATTACGTTGTGGTTTATCTCGTAATCAATACTTGCATTCATGTAATCGTTAGACAGGTTAATGTTTTTTGGAATATAATTTAGTTTATAGCCTGCTGGAATATTTAAGTAAGTTGTGTAGTTTAAGTAGTTGGTATGCTCGTATTCAATATCATTTTTTCGGTCTTCTTGAGTTTTGTAAGCCGATAAGTCTTTATTTAAATTTAAATTGAGATAAATTTCATCTCCCATTTTCTTAGCATAACCATTAATTGTAAAGTCATAAATTATGATTAAGTTCTTTTCGTAATCAAATTTATTGGTTTCATTAAAAGAATGAATTAAAAATTTATTATTCCCTTTTTGCAATCTGGAATTATAAAACTCTTTTATTTTTTCCTCGGTTGTTTTTTCCTCTAAAAAGTGAAACGTATCCATTTTGTTGTACCCAGCAACTTCTGCTTTGGACTGTCCTACCAAGTTTTCATCGACTAAGTTTATTGTAGTTGTATCTATAACGGCGTTTTTTATAGCAGGCATTATCGGTACTTTTTTGATAATAAAATTAGATGCTCCATTAGCAATTAAAGCCTCTTTACCTTGAATAAATGAGGTTGGGTACGCAATAGACTGGTATCTTCCTGTGGCATCTAAAAAGTATGTATGACCATCTTTACTAGTATAAGATAAAATCATGTGATTGTCGACCATAGGAGTTGGTAACTCTTCATAGCTATAAGGTATGCTTCTAGTGCCAATCCAGGTTAAGTCTCCTTTTATACCAGCAATCTCTAACATTCGGTATAGAATACTGGAATTATCCTTACAATCGCCATATTTTTTTTGAAACACTTCGTTGGCCTGTCTTGGCACAAATCCGCCTAGGGCATACTCAAAAGCAATATATTTTATGTTTTTTTGAGTCCAATAATAAATAGACTTTACTTTCTCTAAGTCGCTAGTTTTATCGGCCGTAAGTTTGTTAACAAGGCTTATAAGTTCTTCATTTGGTTTGTCGTTATTTATGTCTTTTACCAATGAGTAATACCAACCGTACAAGTCTGAAACATTCTTGGCCAAATGAATGTCGGTATCATTAGATTTATATGATGTTATAATTGGCACAATATGAGGTAGAATCTTTTTATAAGTTGGAGTGTTTGACTCATATTTATATTCATCCATATGTTTTAATTCCCATGTGTAAATATTTGTTCGTCTTTTTTCGATCTTGTTGAAGTTGATATTTAAGGAATCTGTATTAAAAGCTTTAAATGTTAGATTTACATCTTTATCGGCTACAATAGTAACTTTGTTATTGACGATAGGTGAAAAGTCACCAAAATAGAATGGGCTTAGAAAACGTGGGTTTTTAACATTTTCAGAATACTTTAATACAGATTTAGCGCCTTTCTTAAGATTCGGAAAAATAAAAGTTAAGGATGTATTATCATCATAAAATGAACGGTCTAGTTCATCTTTTTCCTTAAAATCGGTTACTTGAATTTCTTTGTATTTACCGTCTGAATATGTAAATGAGGATGCTTCTACTTTATCTAATTCAAAAAAGGATGAGAAATTTAATGCTTTTTTGGAATTGTAATTTGCTCCTTCATCTAAATATAAGTCTTCTTCAAAAAACTCTTGGGTAATATCTATCTTACCAGAATTAAGCTTTATGGTTACCATGGTATTTTGATTGACCCTAACGGATTTTGCATTTGGATAGAGCTTTTTGTAAAGGTTGAATTCTGCAGATTCTTGAGCAAAACTGCAAAAATATGATAAGCATAGTAAGTTTATAAGTATGAAGCGCATATCTAGTAGGTTTCAGATTTGTATATTTCTCCGTTAAAGTAAAATTCTTTCTTAACTAGTTTGTTGTTTTCATTATAGTACTGCATTTCTCCAGATTCTTCACCATTTTTATAGTTAATTACTTCTTTAGGGTTACCGTTTTTATAGTATTTTTTTACCGGACCTTGTAAAATCCCCATTTGATAATTGCTTTCGTTTTTTATTTTGCCATTTTCGTAATATTCAATGTTAAGGCCATTATATTCGTTATCTACAAAATGCATTTCTTCCTTTAGTCGCCCAGAATAGAAATATATCTTATAAGAGTTTATTAAATCACCATTCTTATACTCCAGTTCTCTGGCAATATTCCCGTTGCTAAAGTAGCTCGTTATTTTTGCAGTTTCATTGATAATGGGAACCATAGGTAATTCTTCAGAATTTTTGTCTAAATAACTGTACCCTATAAAAGCACCATGGCTATAATGTCTTATGAGTTGAAGGTTTTCTGATGGATCGTAAAAAACTGTTTTTCCATGTAAAGCGTCGTCCTTATAATCAGTGGTTCTTGCCTTTTTACCGTTTTCGTGAAACCTAACCCAAGTTTTTATCCTTTTTCCATATTCATAGAATAATTGAGCTTCAATTGACCCATCTTTGAAATAATTAAGGCATTCACCATGAAGGTTGCCGTTTTTGTAATTCATAACACTCTCTATTGTGCCGTCTTCGTAGAACCATGTCCATTTTCCATCTTGGGCACCGTTTGTATAATGGCCTTCAATAGACTTATTGCCGTAGAAATCGTAACCTAAATATGGCCCATGTTTTACACCGTTCACGTATTCAATAATTACATCGGTTTTTCTATTATTATTTAATAATTCAATCGTAAAATTATTAGACTCTGGTTTGTAATGAACCGTATGAATAATATTGTCTTGGTTATCATAGTATGATTCTTCTAACAATTTACCATATTCATATCTACTAGTGTGCTCTAGTTTTCCATCAACACTATAAAATGCTTGAACGCCATGTAATTTATCTTTATGATAAAAGTTTACAGTTTGTAGAGAACCATCTATGAAATAAGAGCGCCATTCACCATGACCTGTCCCATTTTTATACCATCCTTGTCTTTTTAGTTGACCATTTTTAAAGTAGTCCACATAATACCCAGACAAGGAGTCGTTTACATAGTTGCTAATAGCCTCGGCCTTTCCATTATTGTGGTATGTTATATACTCACCTGTAGCTTTGTTTTCAGAGTAGCTTCCCTTTTCTGTTAAAACACCATTTTTCGAGAAAAACTCCCAATAACCTTCTTTCCCTCCTTTAATATCATATAGTCCTTTGGAAGAAACATTACCATTTGGATGGTGTCCAGTGAACTGAAACTCTCCGCCTTTTTTTCTGCCTTCGCTTAAAATGTTTCCGTTTTTATCGTAGTATTTATATTCTATTATTTCCCCTTTTCTGTATAGATAGTCGTAGTAGAGTTTGCCGTCGGTATCAAAGTATTTGTATTCACCATCAAGGTCTCCTTCGTTGTAAGAAAAACTCGATTGCAAGGTGCCGTCACGGTAATAAGATTTCCAAGGTCCGTTGTAATAATTTTCAGAGCCTTGTCCTTCTTCATAGGTATTGCCATTAGTATAATAACTTTTGTAGTGACCGTTTAGCTCGCCTTCTATATAATTTGCTTCGCTAGATACTTTTTTATTGAAAAAGTATTTTTTTTCGATTCCTTGCCTCTTACCATTTTTAAAGGGCATTTCAGCATAAACCGTCCCGTCTGCGTAATACTCAAGGGCCAAATCACTTATTGAACCATCTTTATATGGAATGTTAAATTCAAGTAAATCTTCACCTACCGGAAAGTATGATTGATATATTCCGTCCAATTCTCCATTTTTAAAAAACTTTTTTTGAATTAAGGCTCCCATGTCGTTGTAATATCTATACTCTCCACTTAGTTTGTTATTTAAGTAATTAGCCTGAACATAAGGTTTGCCGTTTTCATAAAAGAGTTGGTTTTTACCCTCTAAAATGCCAATTTTATAGGTAGCGGTCTCTTTTGTTTTTCCATTGCTGTAGAGCCACGTCCACTTGCCTGTTCTTTCTCCGTTATCATCATAGGTGCCAAACGACATTAATTGGCCGTTTTGATTATAAAAATTCCATTTTCCAACGCTCACGGTATTGTTCATTTTTCCAATAGCTTGAACATATCCGTTATAATAATTAAAAGAAACCTCCTGTTTTTTATCTTGGATGACAATGGTGTTGTTTTTTAAAATGTCATACCATTTAGGGTAGAACAAATCCATAAATCCCTTGATTTCTTTTTCTTTTTGCTTTATAATTTTTACATATGTTTCGTTTTGAATTGAGTATGATAGAGTGTAAGTGAAATTATCGAATAAATTATTTTCTTTAACCCACTGGAAAAAAGGAACGTATTTTTTATCCCAAAATCCATCGCCTCCTTCAAAACCTTCAAGCTGCGTTATTAGAGCATGGTTTTGTCTGGTTAGTGAAATGTTGATTTTGTTACCTGTATCGTAATTTTCGTTTAGAGCAACTTTATTGGTTAAAACTAAATCGATATCTTCAAAATATTTGTCGTCATCAGAGATTTGTAAGTTTAATTTTGCGATATTTTCATTTTTTTCAGCAACCAAATTATTTAAAGACTTTAAAGTGTCGAACGCACCGTTTTCATCAAAAGTTAAAATTAAATACATATTGTAGCACATTAGTGCTTGAGACATGAGTTCTTGGTTATAACAGATATTTCCCAGCTGAAGATGTGACTTGGCATAAGTTGGGTTGAATAAAATGGCCTGCTGATATGCATAAACGGCTTCATTAATTTTCTCAAGTTCTTCAAAAGCAACCCCTTTATTATACCATAACAGGTAATAATTAGGATAGGTTTTTAAGCCTTCATTATAAATTTGAATAGCTTCATTGTACTTATCAAGTGACGCTAATGCCAGGCCTTTATTTATGTAAAAGGATAAATTAGAATCGTAGTTATTTAGGCGCAAACCTTCATCGGCAACTTTTATTGCCTCTTCATATTTTTCAGAATTTATTAAGTAATACGATTTTGAAATTAAAACACTCGCATAGGTAGAGTCGTTTTTGTTGATTTGGTTTAAAATTTCAATCGTTTTTTCATAATCATTCTCTTGTATAGCTTTTGAAGCTTGAGAATAGACATTGTCATAATCTATAAACGGGATTTTTTCTTGTGAAAAATTTGGAAGTGATACTAAAAGATAAAGGGCAAAAGTTAATTTTTTTGTCATCGGTATTGTTTAGTTGAACGAATTGTGCGAAAAATTACATTTTTTTACTGACTTTTTAAGCAAAAAAATCAATTTATAGTTTAAATGCATAATTAATTGAGGAATTGTGTTATTACATCAGCCCCTTTTTAAAGTACGGGGTATTAAAGTTGGAATATTTTAAAAGTACTAACCCCTAAACAAAAAGAAATCATCTTTCATATGCTCAATTTTGGCATCTTGATTTGTAATAATGTAGTCTATGGCCTGTGAGGTAAAAAGATTGCCTTTTTCAGTTAAAGAAACAATATTCTTATCTAGTTTAATCATGTTGTTTTTAATTGCTAGCTCTAGAACCGTTTTACTGCGGACTTTTTGCCAATTAATATGCTCGTTAAGGTGGTTAACATGGCGTTCACTTTCTTCCTTGTGGTTTTTTAAGTGCAACAAAAACGTGAGTAAAGATACCTCTATACGTTGTTGTTTTTCTCTGTATAAAACCGCTATAATACCTTTATTTGGTGCAAATAGGTAAACTGCTAGAAATAATATACCCAGCATGGTGGTGATAGAACCAGCAATAGAGGCATCGAGCACATGTGCTAACCAATAGCCGGAGATAGCGCAAAAAACCCCAAACCCAATAGCATAAATTAGCATACGTTTTAAATCGGTTGTGAGTAAATAGGCCGCTGCTGCCGGGGCAATCATTAGGGCAACAACCAAAATAGCACCAACGGCATCAAAAGCGCCAACGGTTGTGATAGACGACACCGTCATTAAACCATAGTGAATAAAAGTTGGTGAAAACCCTAGAGAGGCAGCTAATCCCGCATCAAAAGTGCTTATTTTTAATTCTTTGAAAAAAGCAAAAAGCAAGGCGATGGTTATGACTAAAATACTTCCGATAACCCATAAAGATTTTGGTCCTACATCAACTCCAGCAATAATCAATCTGTCAAAAGGAGCAAAGGCTAATTCACCCAAAAGAACGGCATCAACATCTAAATGAACATCGTTTGCATTTTTTGCTATGAGAATAACCCCAATGCTAAACAAAATTGGAAAGACCAAGCCAATGGCGGTATCTTCTTTTACTAACCCTGTTTTTTGAATATATTCCACCAAAATTACAGTAATAATTCCTGTTATGGCGGCCAAGAGGATAAGCAATGGTGAGTTCAGGTCTTGCGTGATGAAAAAACCAACGACGATACCAGGTAAAATGGAATGGCTAATGGCATCACTAATCATGGCCATTTTTCGCAATACCAAAAATGTGCCTGGAATGGCACATGCTATGGCCACCAAACTTGCAATTAGTTGTATTTCTATTTGCGCACTACTCATGGGTTTTGTGTTGTTGGTTGTACAAATTCGTAGCAGTTTTAAAGCCTTCCTCTGTCAAACTCCACATATTGCCTTCTAATACTACATAGTTTTTGTTTACTAGTTTTTGTAAAGTGCCCTTCGTGTATCCGTGGAAATTGTTAAGGATTTTAATGGTATGCGGATGCGAAATATTATCGTGAGTGGAGGCAATACGGTACATAAAGGCTAATGTTTTATGAAGCTCTAAATCTCTACGGTTTTTTATAAATCGAATTTGTTTAAATAAAAGTCCACGGCTAGGTGAAAAAATAAACGAGAATAGCACAAAAACGCCAGCAACAATTACAATAACTGGCCCAGTAGAAAGGTTATTTTGACTAGCACTTATGGCGGTGCCAAAAACTCCTGAAAATGCTCCAAAAACAGCTGCTAAAAACACCATAGTGCTTAAACTGTTGGTCCATTGTCGTGCTGCTGCTGCCGGAGCTAAAAGCATGGCACTCATTAGCACTACACCTACGGTTTGCAACCCTAAAACGATGGCTAAAACAATAAATGTGGTGATTAAAATATCAATAAATTTAGTGTTAAAACCCAGTGTTTTTGTGTAATCGGCATCAAAAAGAAGAATTTTAAATTCTTTCCAAAAAAGTAAAAGAACAAGCAGGCAAATACTAGTAACGATGGCCATAAGCCAAACATCGCTTTCAACAAGCGTTGCTGCTTGTCCGAATAGATATTTATCAAGTCCGGCTTGATTAGCATTGGGTTGTTTTTGAATAAAGGTGAGCAATAACATACCGAAACCAAAAAATAATGAAAGAATAAGCCCCAAAGCTGTGTCTGATTTTAAGTGGGTTTTACTGATGATGCTGCGAATCCAGAAGGTGCCAATTAAACCGCTAATTAGCGCTCCAAGAAGAAGCAAATTGCTATCTTTTGTTCCGGAAATCAAGAAGGCTATGGCGATTCCAGGGAGCGCAGCGTGCGAAATAGCATCACCTAAAAGGCTTTGTTTTCGAAGTACTGCAAAACTGCCCAACATACCCGTAACGGCACCGAGAATAGCCGTTCCTAGCGTAATGGTTCTGAGGGTATAATCAGAAAAAAGGAGTTTTATATATTCTGTTATATCCATTTTTATTCCTGAATACTAACTTTGTAATTAATGCCGTAGGTTTTGGTTAAGTTATCGTCGTTGAAAATATCTTTAATCGGCCCTGTAGCAATTTTTTTAACGTTTAAAAAGGTTACCCAGTCAAAATACTCGGGAACCGTTTGTAAATCGTGATGTACCACAATAACCGTTTTTCCAGCTTTTCGCAATGCTTTTAAAATGTTGATGATGGCAATTTCAGTAGAAGCATCAACACCTTGAAAAGGTTCGTCCATAAAATAGATAGATGCATTTTGCACCAACGCTCTTGCCAAGAAAATACGTTGTTGTTGTCCGCCAGATAGCTGACTTATTTGACGGTTTTTAAAAGGTAGCATGCCTACCTTTTCAAGTGCTTCCAATGCTGATTTTTTTTCTTTTTGCCCCGGACGTTTTATCCATCCTAAACTTCCGTAGGTACCCATCATTACCACATCTAATGCTGTAGTGGGAAAATCCCAATCTACACTTCCTTTTTGGGGAACGTAGGCTACTAATTCGCGTTGTTTTTCGTAGGGTTTGCCATAAATGCTAACGCTTCCCGCAATGGGCTTTAAAATACCCAAAATGGATTTTATGAGCGTGGATTTTCCGGCACCATTGGGCCCTACTATAGCCATAAGTATGCCTTCGGGAATTTCTAAATCGATATCCCAAAGTACTGGTTTATAGTTGTATGCTACGGTTAAATCGTCTACTTGTACAGCAATGGTTCCAGCGGAAGCGGGAGTCTCCTTTAAGTTTTTATCTTTTTTTTGTAACATAATTTATTTTTTTATGTTCATTTTGTCTTGATACAAAACGAACCAAAAATCATTTCAAAAATAGGAAATTGCTAAAGCATCATTCTCTTTAAGAGTTTCGCGACTGCACTCTTTCGTTCATTATTTCTCATTTTTGATGGTTCCGACAATGTCGGAATTTGGGGTTTGGTTTTCTAATGTGACTATTAGTTTACTTGCTAACTTACTTTAACGCCTTTACAATGGTATTTACATTGTGCTTAAACATGCCAATGTAAGTGCCTTCATCCGTGCCTGCATTTCCTAAGGCATCAGAGAACAGCGAGCCACCAATTTCAACATTGTGTCCTTTTGAATTCACCGCGGCTTGTAAGGCTTCGATGGTACGTTTTGGCACCGAACTTTCAACAAATATGGCTTTTACTTGTTTTTCTATAATAAATGCAGAAAGTTTTTGTACGTCTTGAACTCCAGCCTCGGTGGCCGTTGAAATACCTTGTAAGCCAACAACCTCAAAACCGAAAGATTTTCCAAAATAATTAAAGGCATCGTGCGCCGTAACTAAAATACGTTTTTCCTTTGGAAGGGCGTCAATTGTGGTTTGCAATTCTGCTTTCAACGCATTGAGTTTCTCAATATAATGGTTAGCATTAGCCTGAAAAGCTGTTTTTTGTTCTGGAATGATTTCTGAAAGCTTATCAGCTACAAAATGTGCGGCTTGTATCCAATAGTCTACATTAAACCAAATATGTGGATCGTAGTTGGATGCAAAATATTCTGAACCAATTAAAGTGTTTTTGTCCAGCGCATCGGAGATGGCAACCGTTTTTTGAGTTCTCATTTTTTCGAAAACTTCTACCAATTTACCCTCTAAGTGCAAACCATTGTAAAAAATAATATCGGCACTTGCTAATTTGTTAACGTCTCCCTCGCTGGCTTTATAAAGATGTGGGTCAACCCCGCTTCCCATAAAACCTTGTAGATTAATATGCTCGCCACCAATATTTTTAACCAAATCGGTTATCATGGTGGTAGTGGCGACTACGTTGAATTTGCCGTTGGACTTTTTTTCGTTTTTACAACTTAAAAATAGTGCTATAAAGGCTAGAGTGAGTATTTGTTTGTTCATTGATCAAATTTAATTTAAAGTATATCGTAATCCAAAAAATAGTCGTCTTCCTTGGTTCGGCCCATATACATAAGAAGGGTCAAAGGTTAGGGCATATGGGTTGTCGCTGGTGGCTATTGCATTACCACTATTGTCGAACTGTACATTTTCATCAAACGGATCTTGAGACCTGGCTATAATGAAAGGGTTGCCTTTGTTGGGGGTCCAATTAAGTAAGTTTTTCACACCACCATAAATTTCAAAATTGTTTAGGCCATCAAATGTCAGTTGTATGTTTTGTATGCTCCAGAACGGTGAATCTTGTAACCTGGGATCTAAATCGCCCAAAAGCGGTAAACGCATGGGGCCATAAAGGTTTCCGGTGTAATCTAAAACTAAATTGTATTTGTAGTTTTTATATGAAGCAGCCCATGTTCCTGTAAAGCTTTCAGTTAAAATTTGTCGTTCTGTAACACCGTTTTCAGTTTTCGATACGTCTTGGAGTGTAGCGCCTGCAAGTAATTTAATACCGTTGGAAAACATAGCGTCTATATTGAGACTAACCCCTTGGCTTACCGCTTTACCATTTAAATTATCATAAATGATTTGGTTGGGGTTGGTGTCATAGTCGGGTAAAATTAAATTGGTAAAATGGGTATACCAAGCCGAAGCATCTAAGCCTATAATAACTCCGCTTTTGGTAAATAATTTGGTTAGATAATTAAGATTGACGTTGTAAGAGCGTTCAGGTTTTAGGGCTTCAGTTATCACAACATCGCGTGCTCCCGTGAGTGCAGCATGTTCTTCGGTAAATAAATTGACTACCCTAAATCCGGTACCTGCATTAATACGAAAAATGTCATTTTTTGTGGGTTTGAATTTATAAGCTATTCGTGGGGTAAAAATATTACCGTGTCTTTTATCGTAATCGTAACGAGCTCCCAAAAGCAGGTTGTGTTTTTCACTTAACTTCAATTCATCTTGAACAAAGAATGACGGTATAACAATTTCATCGGCTAATGGAGTAGCAGGCGTATTGTCATTATAGAAGTTATACCGTGCTGCAGTACCAAACAATAAATCATGATTCTCAATTGATTTGTCCCAAGTAAATTGACCAAAACCAATTCGCTGCGTCGCTAAATAGGGCACATTGCCGTATACCGAATTTTGGTCGTGATTGGTATAAGAAAACTGAAAGAGTACTTTTTCTTCAACAGGCAATTGGTATTTGCCCAAAATCTCATAACGTTTGGTATAAATACTTTCACCATATACATCACTTCCTCCGCGATAGGATGGATTCCATTGCATTTCGCCGCCCCAGCGGTCTTCGTAAAAAAAGCGTCCGGCCATAGAGAATACCCTATTGTTATTGCGTCTGAAATTCCATTTTTGAAAAATAGAGATTCGATCTTGCAGGGTTAAATCAGTAAAATTATCATTATTGTTGTCTATCGGGTTACTATAATTAAAGTAATTAATACCAGTTAGAACATCGGTTTTAAGACCCAACTTAGCTTTAAAACCAAGGTCTATATTGGCTTCCCCCCAACCTGAAACATAGCTGTCTGCAAAAACTCTAGGAGCATGTTCAGGAAGTTTGGTGATTATGTTTATGAGCCCCCCTACAGCTTCGCTGCCGTATAATGAGGATGCGGGTCCCTTTACAATTTCAACTTGTTCGATAAGTGAGTTTGGAATACCCGACAACCCATAAACCGTTGAAAGACCGCTAACTATGGGCATTCCGTCTATTAAAACCAAAGTGTAAGGGCCTTCTAAACCATTAATGTGAATATCGCCCGTGTTACAAACGTTACAGTTAATTTGTGGGCGAACACCATTTACGTTTTGAAGGGCCTCAAAAATATTAGGTGTTGGGTTTTTCTTTAAAAAAGTAGGTGTATAAACTTCAACAGGAACGGGACTTTCTAATCGTGATACCGCTTTTAGGGTTCCGGTGACAACAACCTCGTCGAGCATTTCCGATTCCTCTAAATGAAAATCAATATTTATGTTTTCTTCGTTTATTGTAACACGTTTTCTTTGAGTTTTATAACCGGTAAATGATACCAATATGGTGAATTTTCCTGTTTCTACTCCTTTTATAGTGTAAAACCCATTTTCGTTTGCCATGGCCCCTTTTGAAGTTTCTTTAATGAATACATTCGCGAAAGCTAGTGGTTCACCATTAGAATAAACCCGACCACTGACTTCTTGCCCGTACAAGGAAAATGAGACAGTGCTAATTATAATTATAAGGTATTTCATAGATTAATATTTTTGCAAATATAAATATTAATTTAGATTAATCTAAAAATAGATTTAAAATAATGATTAAACTATATTTGTGAAATAATTAAACTAAATATGATTACGCTAACAGAAGAAAATTATATTAAAACTATATACCAACTTGGTAGATATGGCACATTAACCGTAAGCACTAACAGTATTGCGGAAGCTATTGAGACCAAAGCATCGTCGGTGACTGATATGATTAAAAAGTTGGCAGAAAAAGGCTATGTTAATTATAAACGATATCAAGGTGCGACGCTTACCTCGAAAGGAAAGAAAATAGCATCCGATGTGGTTAGAAAACACCGTTTGTGGGAAGTGTTTTTGGTTGAAAAGCTTAATTTTTCGTGGGATGAAGTTCATGAAATTGCAGAGCAATTAGAGCATATAAAATCTGAAAAACTAATTAACGAATTAGATAAGCTATTGGATTATCCTACCCATGATCCGCACGGAGATCCTATACCAGACAAATCGGGAGATATTAAAAAAACAGATAAAGTTTTATTATTTAATTTAGCTAAAAACACCAAAGGGGTTTGTGTTGGGGTTAAAGACACTTCCTCAGCGTTTTTAAAATATTTGGATAAACACAAAATAGCTTTAGGATCTGAAATTAGCGTAATTTCTCGGGAAGATTTTGACGACTCTATGGTTATAGAAATAAATGGTAGCCAAATAAGTATATCTCAAACCGTGGCAAACAATTTATTTGTTATTGAAGAGTAGTTTTCTTTCTTTAAAGTTTAATGACATCCACAATCATCATTGCCACAGGCTTTTTTCGATTTGGCTTTTTTCCAAAAGAATTTTTTCACTAAAAAAAGAAGCGCAAAGGCCAGTGCAGCAATTAATAATATATTTTGTAGAAAAGTGTTCATAGTAATTTAGTCGAAATTAAACTACTTTCATTTCAAAAGTTGAAAAGCAACTAATGCCGCTACATATGCAATACCGGTCATGACCACAAGTTGCAATGTTGGCCATTTCCAAGAATTGGTTTCGCGCTTAACAATGGCCAGTGTACTCATGCATTGCATAGCGAAAGCATAAAAGAGCAATAATGAAATACCAGAGGCAAAATTAAACAATGGCCCGCCTAAAATGGGGTTTACTTCGGCCGCCATTCTGTTTTTTATGGTAGCTTCATCATCGTTGCCAACACTGTAAATGGTTGCCAACGTTCCAACAAATACCTCACGGGCCGCAAAGCTGCTTACAATGGCAATACCAATTTTCCAATCGTAACCCAGTGGTCTTATAACAGGTTCTATGGCTCGACCTGTTATGCCTATAAATGAATGTTCTAATTTGAAAGATGCTACATGCTGTTGTAAATCTTCGTCCGAAACATTTTGGGAGGCATATTCTTTTGTAACAATTTCTTCAGCTTTATTGAAATTATCTCCTGGACCATAAGATGCCAAAAACCATAGTATGATTGAAATGGCCAAAATAATTTTTCCAGCTCCAAATACAAACGATTTTGTTTTTTCTATAACGGTAAGCGCCACATTTTTAAAAAGCGGAAGTTTATAATTGGGCATTTCAACCACAAAGAAGGTTTTACTTCTAATTTTTAAAACTTTATTTAGAATGTATGCCGAACCCACTGCTGCCCCAAAACCCAAAAGGTATAAAAGCATTAATGTTAAGGCTTGGTAGCCTAAACCAAAAAATCGGCCCTCTGGAATCACCAAAGAGATAATAATTAAATAGACAGGAAGTCTGGCAGAGCATGTAGTAAATGGTGTTACCAAAATGGTAATCAAGCGTTCTTTCCAGCTCTCAATATTTCGGGTGGCCATAATGGCTGGAATAGCACAGGCAGTACCTGAAATAAGAGGCACAACACTTTTTCCGCTCAACCCAAAGCGCCTCATGATGCGATCCATTAAAAAAACCACGCGACTCATATAACCGGTTTCCTCCAAAACGGAGATGAACAGAAACAAAAATGCTATTTGCGGAATAAAAATAACAATACCGCCAAGCCCAGGAATAATACCTTCGGCCAATAAATTGGTAAAGGCCCCTTTTGGCAGTTGGTTTTTTGTCCATTCGCTAAGTGAGGCAAAAGCACTATCAATAAAGTCCATGGGAACACTCGACCAGTCGTAAATGGCTTGAAACATGGTGAGTAAAATGACGAAGAAAATAGTATAGCCCCAAATTTTATGGGTTAAAATCCTATCTAACCTAGTACGTAAATCTTTAGCCAGAGATAGGTCAATTGTTTGGCCAACTTTAAGAACGTCATTTATAAACTGATAGCGTTTAATGGTTTCTTTTTGCTGCATGCGCTTTAAATCGGCCTCGCTTTTTGTTTTAAAATCTGCTACCGAACCAATAACGTTTCTGTCCGTTTTTCCGAAGTTTACATCTTGCGTTATAACCAGCCAAAGTTTATACAGCAGTTGGTTTGGGAATGCTTTTCTTAGTCTGTCAAAATAGTCTTTGTCAATTTCTGACGCATTTAGGCATGGTACCGAAGAAATGTCTTTGTAATTCGTAATTAAGTTTTTTAGGTTATCAATACCCACTTTTTTTCTTGTACTTATTAGCGCTATTTTTGTTTTAAGACGTTCTTCCAGATATTCAATATTTAACGAAATACCCTTATAAGTCATGCGATCGGCCATATTAATGACCAAAATAGTTGGAATTTCTAGATCCTTAATTTGCGTGAATAGTAAAAGATTCCGTTTTAAATTTTCAACATCGCTCACTACAACAGCAACATCAGGAAAATCTTTATCGTTTTTATTCAGAAGCAATTCTATAACAACATTTTCGTCCAGAGAGGAGGCATTCAAACTGTAAGTGCCAGGCAAATCGATAATATGGGCTTTAACACCGCGTGGTAGTTTGCAAATACCTTCCTTTTTTTCGACCGTAATGCCAGGGTAATTGCCTACTTTTTGATTTAAGCCAGTTAGAGCATTAAAAACCGATGTTTTTCCAGTATTGGGGTTTCCAATAAGCGCAACATTAATCTGTTTACCCATTTGTTATTCTTTCTATTAGAATATGATTGGCGGTTTCTTTTCTAATGGCCAAATGCGATCCATTAATATTTAAGTACATGGGGTCTTGAAATGGCGCCACTTGAACAAGCTTTACGGTATTACCTGGCAAGCATCCCATTTCTAAAAGTTTTAGTGGAATGTGTATGGATGAAACATCGGTAATAATGGCAACTTCGCCCCGTTTTAAATGTGCTAAAGTATCTTGCAAGCTTATTTAGATTGATTTTAAAGAAGCAAAAATAAGGTAAAAGTTTAGAAGTATAAAAGTTTTAAATATAAATAATTTTTTGGGCGTTACCCAAGGGTCGGGCTTTTCGCTGTATCTTTTACTTTCTGTCATTCCTGCGAATGCAGAAATCCGGCAGTAATAAGTTTCGACCTATAAAAGTTCTGGCTCTTTTTTTAGAAAAAGTAAAAGGATGCCACTACAATCCCTAACGCAACCACTGCTAACTATGTCATTATTGTATATATATAACGTTTTTACTCGCTTTTAAGTTAATATAGTATATAAATGTGCCAGATCTGTTGTTTTCAACCTGATTGACAGTAGCTTATCTTTGCATCATAAATAATTACATAATGTAATGTGCCTTAATAATAAAATGGATATTGATGAAAACTTGACAAGGCAAATTACATTTTAACTTTTAAAGAACGTAAAAATTTTAATATGAAAACAAGTAACAGTAGCAGAAACAGTATAGCAACGGAAAGTAAAGTTGGTACAAAAACGAAACAATTTAGCAATGCAAGTTCATTAGTTTGGAACAATAAAAGACGTTATAAATAATTAAACATCAAATTACAAAAAAGCTCTTTTTTTAAAGAGCTTTTTTTATATGCAATAATTAGTTTTGGTATTCTTCTTTCAAAATAGCAATATCATTAAGTAGTTGCTCAATATCTTCAGTATTAGTGCCATCATAAAACCCTCTTATCTGCCGTTCTTTATCAATTAGCATAAAGTTTTCGGTGTGAATCATATCGTAAGGCCCGTCAAACGGATTGTCCTTTACGGCCAAATAACTTTTTCTGGCCAAATCGTAAATTTGTTCTTTATCGCCAGTTACCAAATTCCATTTTTTGTCGTTCACACCTTTTTTTAAAGCGTAACGCTTTAGTTGTGCAACACTGTCAATTTCTGGAGTTACGGAGTGTGAAAGCAACATCACCTCGTCATCGTTTATTATTTCCTTTTGAATGTCTACCATGTTGTCGGTCATAATGGGGCAAATGGTTGGGCAGGTCGTGAAAAAGAAATCAGCTACATAAATTTTGTCCTTATAATCGTTTTGAGTTATGGTTTTTCCATTTTGGTTGGTCAACCTAAAATCGGCTATTCTATGATATTTTTTTTTGTAATGAAGCGTGCTGTCTACCAATTCTGTACTTACCATAGTTGGTTGGTAAATAGGTAACGGGTGGTAAACATTTAGGGTGTTGTAAATTAAGAATACAATAATCGCCGAAATGGCTAGAAAAACAATGGCAAATAGTTTGTAGTCCTTAAAAAACGATAACATTGAGATATAAATTTCCACAAAAATACAATGAATTTTCCGTTGTAAAAATTGAAGCCTGTCTTAAATTACAGTTAAAAATGCAAAGCATTCCTCGATTGTCTTTTATAAAGTTGGTTTAAAAGCTTACTTTTGTGCGATTATAAAAAATTGTTAGACTATATATGGAGTTTGTTATAAAAATATCTCAGTTTTTAATGAGCCTTTCTTTGCTAATTGTTCTGCACGAATTGGGGCATTTTATCCCGGCGAAGGCTTTTAAAACTAGAGTTGAAAAATTTTACCTGTTTTTTGATGTCAAGTTTTCGTTGTTTAAAAAGAAAATAGGCGACACTGTATATGGTATTGGTTGGTTGCCGCTTGGGGGTTATGTGAAAATTTCGGGAATGATTGATGAAAGCATGGATACTGAACAAATGTCGCAAGAACCACAGCCATGGGAATTTCGGTCAAAACCTGCATGGCAACGTTTAATTATTATGTTAGGTGGTGTAACGGTGAATTTTTTATTGGCTATTTTAATATACATTGGAATGAGCTTTTTTTACGGCGAAAGTATTCTGCCCGTTGAAAACATAAAAGATGGTTTGGATATAGAAAGTACAGTGGCCAATAAGGCCGGCTTACAAACAGGTGATAATATTTTGGCTGTTGATGGTGAAAATATTGAAACCTTCTCGCAAATTTCTGAGAAAGTATTGTTTGGCAAAGAGATATTGATTGAAAGAGATGGTGTAAAGTCGACCATCCAAATGCCCGAAGATTTTCTTGCACAGCTAATGGATTCTAAGGAGCGAGGCTTCATCAATTTAAGACAGCCATTTGTTGTAATGGAAGTGCCAGATACTTCTTATAACATGGCCAGTGGGTTAAGAAAAGGTGATCTTCTTTTAGCTTTGGGTGATTATCAAACCAAATACGCCGATCAAGTAAAAGATGCATTAGACGACTTAAAGGGCCAAGAAGTAACAGCCATTGTAAAGCGAAAAGACGAAAATATAAATTTACCTTTAAAAGTAAGTGAAGATGGTAAGTTGGGTGTTGTTTATGCTAGGGCATCAACCCCAGAAACCCTAGAAGCTTTAGGGTATTACGATTACGAAACCAAAGATTACGGTTTTTTTGAAGCGTTTCCTGTAGGTTTAAAAAAGGCTAAAGATAAAATGACATCCTATTGGGATCAACTCGGAGCTATATTCACCCCGAGCACAGGAGCCTATAAAGGAGTTGGAGGTTTCAAAGCTATTTACGATATCTTTCCTAGTTTTTGGAGCTGGCAAGTATTCTGGAGTATTACAGCGTTTTTATCAATAATGTTGGGCGTGCTAAACCTACTTCCTATACCGGCATTAGATGGTGGCCACGTGATGTTTTTACTTTATGAAATGGTGTCGGGAAGAAAGCCTGGTGATAAGTTTATGGAGTATGCCCAAATGGTGGGGTTCTTTATTTTAATAGCATTGGTTTTATTTGCTAATGGTAACGATATATATAAAGCTATATTCAATTAAAATTTTTTAAAAAAGTTATTGCGATAACTAAAAATATATATATATTTGCGCTCGCAAAAGCGAAACAATACTTTCCTCAGTAGCTCAGTTGGTTAGAGCATCTGACTGTTAATCAGAGGGTCGCTGGTTCGAGCCCAGCCTGAGGAGCAAATAAAGACTTTACAGAAATGTAAGGTCTTTTTTGTTTGAAGTAATATTTTTAACGGCTCCATAGTTCAAGGGATAGAACAAGAGTTTCCTAAACTTTAGATCCAGGTTCGAGTCCTGGTGGAGTCACTAAAAATACTGGACTTTCCAATCACAGGCTTGTTGCTTCAACAGGTCTTTTTTTATTCTATACTATTTAATGGGAATTTGCAACTTACTTTTTATAAAAAAGCAAACCTAAAGGTGTTGATTATACTAAAAACATACAATCAATTGTTTACAAGACTTTAGGTCAAGTAATTATTTTCTGATCTAACTTCTATTTAAAATTTTAAGTTGTCGGTTTGTACTTAAATCCAATATAAACTAATAATATTATTTCTTAATTAGCTTTTTAAAGGCTAGACCGTTTTGTCCAATTATTTTAACCATATAAACACCAGAACTAAGGTCGCCTAGTTCTATAATAGAACCTTCAGTAGATTTTATACCCTTATGCCATATTTATTTTGCTGTTTTTGGGTTCCTAGCAGAATCACTAGTTTTGAATAGAATTAAACGAATAATTCGAGAGTGCGTTTATTTATCAGACCAAACAGCCAATTCATTGCCAGAGGGGTCAGTAAAATGAAATCTTCGCCCACCGGGGAATGAGAAAATGCCTTTTGAAATAGCACCTTTAGCTTCTATAATTTTACTTTTTATCAGGTTAAGGTCTTCATGGTACAAAACAACCAGTGCGCCGTTTATAATTTTATGATCTGTTTTTTCAAAACCCCCTTCAATTCCGCTATGTGAGAAAGCGACATACGTGGGGCCATAATCTGTAAAACTCCAGCCAAAAGCTTCGGAGTAAAATTGTTTGATTTCCTCCAAGTCATTGGCCTTAAACTCAACGTAATTTATATGGCTGTTTTTAGGCATAAAGAGGTTTTAAAGTATTAAAAATATCAATCCAACTTTTCAGTTAGTTTTTTAAAAACCTTTTTAGGGTTTTTGTTTTCGTAAAGAATATCGTAAACCGCATTAATAATAGGGGTTTGTGCCTTTTTATTATTTTTTTCGTTAAGTAAATAAGCACTTTTTGTGGCGTAATAACCTTCGGCAACCATACTCATTTCCATTTGAGCTGATTTCACAGTATAACCCTTGCCAATCATATTGCCAAACATACGGTTTCGCGAAAACACCGAGTAGCCCGTTACCAGCAAATCGCCCAAATAAGCCGAGTTGTTAATGTTACGTTTCATTTTATGCACCTTTTTAATGAAGCGCTTCATTTCACGAATGGAATTGCTCATCAAAACACTCTGAAAATTATCGCCATAACCCAATCCATGTGCAATTCCAGCGGCGATGGCGTAAATGTTTTTCAGCATTACAGCATACTCAACTCCAATAATATCATCGCTGGTTTTGGTGTTTATGTAATCGCTACTCAAATTTTCCGCAATGGCTTTGGCTTTGGTTTCATCAGAACATGAAATAGTTAGGTATGATAAACGCTCCAAGGCTACTTCCTCTGCATGGCAAGGCCCAGCAATTACGGCAATGTTGTCGTAAGGTACTTTATAAGCTTCGTGAAAATGCTCGCCCACTAATAAACCCGTTTCTGGCATAATACCTTTTACGGCAGACACTATAATTTTATTTGAAATATCAACATTAAGTTTTTCAAGCTCGCTATGTATAAAAGCTGACGGGATAACAAATATTAAAACATCGGCATATTCTGCAATTTCATTAATGTCGTTACTTAGTTTTAGTTGCTCTAAATGAAATTCTACCGAACTTAAATAATTGGGGTTATGTTGCTCTCTTAAAAGATGTTCTTTGGTGTAAACACTGCGCATGTACCAACCAATTTCATCTAAGTTTTCGCAAAGCATTTTTACAATGGCCGTAGCCCAGCTACCTGCTCCAAAAACCGCATATTTTAATGGTTTATCCATAAAATTTAAAATGTTGTTTGTTCAAAAATACGCAAAATATTACTCATTTTTTTCATTGCAAAATATTGGCCGTTTGTTTTTTGGCACGCGTTTTGAAACTCTGTAACTAGAAACCCTAAAAACGTTTGATTATGAAGACTATAAAAATACTATTAAGCTTTGCTTTATTCGCTACATTATTTACTTCCTGTTACCGAGAAGTTATTGTAGAGGAGCGGGTAATCGTAGATGATTATGTAGAACCAGGAATATCAGTAAATCAATTACTAGCTTCTTACGAGTTATGGTATGTTGATATTAATGAAACCTTGGGTTATGGTGAAACCCCGTTTTTACAAAAAGCGTTTACTATCTCGTTTAGAAACGGTGTGGTTTATGCAAACAATAATATTGTAGGGTTGGGTAATAGCGGAAACGGTTTTGGTATTGACGTTGGGGAATACGAAGCATACGATATGATACTTGATGTTTCGCACGATATTGATGGGTTTTCAACCTTTGATGTTTATGAAATAGATTATAATACCATTGAATTATATAATCCTAATAATGATACGTCTTACTTTTTGGAGGGTTACCAACGCTCTAATTTTGATTATGATTTTATGTTCTATGATAACATCCATTACTTTCTTCAGGAATATGAAGCCTGGGAAAAAACATATACTAGTGATTATGGTGCTTTAAATGAATTTGATAACGAAAACTATTTGCAGTTTTTAGCGGGAGGAAACGACTCTACTTTTAGAAGTTCGCAAAACGAAATAGGAATGAATGCCATGGATTTATACTGGGATTATACTGGAATTTACGGTGTAGATAATATTGCTGGAGATGATTATTTAAAAACTTTAACATTAGATTATGATTCTTGGGGCAATGAATATTTTGAATTGAGCGTTATAAATGACGGAAAGATAGAATTGTTCCACCCAGCATCTGAAACGGTTTATGAATTTGAAGGCAGAGGATATATTCAATATTTAAAATCGGGAGATTCAAAAGGAAAAACTAAAACGCCTAAAAATGAGATGCGTAAGTTTAGAAAAGAAAAAGTAGACAACCCGCGAGAAAATACTAGGGTTAAATAAAAATTTTGGTTGGTTATTTAGTTTAGGAACCGTTTAAAGCATTATGTTTTAGGCGGTTTCTTTTTTTATTTGAATTACTTATAAAAATTCATTTCATCCAGATACTTCCAAACATGTTTAGGAAGCATGGGTTGTACATTTTTGCCAGCCTTTACCGATTTTCTAATAAAGGTTGAGGACAGTTCCATTATTGGTGCATCAATCAAGTGGATTTTTTCATGGCCATCAAATTGAGTTTCTATTTTGTTTTTGGAAATACGTGGATACACGTAAATATGATGATTTTCTAAAATAACCTCATAATTTTTCCACTTGTGAAAGCTCTTTAGGTTGTCCGCTCCCATAATTAGTGCAAATTCGTGATCAGGAAATTTTTCTTGTAAATAAACCAACGTGTTTATCGTGTAGTTGGGCTGAGTTAAGTTAAACTCGATATCACTGGGTTTAAGCTTGGAGTAATCTTTGGTGGCCAGATATACCATTTCCAAACGTTGGTAATTATCTAAAAGTGTGCTTTTCTTTTTAAAAGGATTGTGCGGTGTTACCACAAACCATACCTGATCGAGGTCGGTATGCTCTGCCATATGGTTGGCAATTACTAAATGACCAACATGTATAGGATTAAAAGAGCCAAAAAATAAACCTACTTTCAAAATATTTAATTTAGGAATTTATAAAATCTTGAACTTTGTTGTGCGCTTCCTTTAATGCATTTTCCAAATCATCATTAATAATAATAGTGTCGAAAAGGGGAGCTGTAGCTAGTTCTGCTGATGCTTTGGCAACGCGCATGTTTATTTTATCTTCGCTTTCTGTTTTACGTTTTTTCAAGCGAATTTTTAGTTCGTCAATACTCGGTGGTTTTACGAAAATAGCCAATGTTTCTTCAGGGAATTTTCTTTTTATTCGTAGCCCACCAGATACGTCAATATCAAAAATAACGTTTTTACCTTTTTCCCAAATGCGCTCTACTTCGGTCTTTAAAGTGCCGTAAAAATTATCGCGATAAACTTCTTCCCATTCTAAAAACTCATCATTCTTGATTTTGCTTTTAAATTCTTGGGCAGATAAAAAGTAATAGTCTTTACCGTTAACTTCTGTGCCTCGCTTTTCTCTGGATGTTGCCGATATTGAAAATTCTAAATTTAAATCGTCCAATCCAAGTAAGTGCCTCACTATTGTGGTTTTTCCAGAGCCTGATGGTGCCGAAAACACAATAAGTTTACCTTGTTTTTTACTTTGTTGATTCAATATTCTAAACTTTTTGTTAAAGTACGTTCAATAATTGTTCCTTTATTTTTTCCAATTCATCCTTCATTTGCACCACCAATTGCTGCATGGGCGCATAATTACTTTTTGATCCAATGGTATTGATTTCGCGACCCATTTCTTGACTGATAAAGCCTAATTTTTTTCCGTTGGATTCTTTTGAATTAATGCTTTCTGTAAAATAATTGAGGTGGTTTTTTAGGCGTACTTTTTCTTCGGTAATATCAAACTTTTCAATGTAGTATATCAATTCTTGCTCAAATCGGTTCTCGTCGTATTTCTCTCTTAATTCCTCAACGCCTTTTAACAAGCGTTCGCGAACGGCCTCAACGCGCTCTGGGTCAATAGCAATTACTTTTTCAAGTATGTTGTCTATAGATTCAACGCGGTTATTAAAATCTTTTTCAAGTACCTTCCCTTCATCCAAACGATGGTTAATTAGGTCGTCCGTAGCGTTATCTATTTCGGCTTCAATGGCTTTCCATTCGTTTTCATCAATTTCTTCTCGAACTGTATTTAGAGCATCTGGAAAACGAACAGCCATTTTTAAAAGTTCAAGTTCATCAGCAGTCACAATCTGTTTTAACTGAGCCATGTATTGCTTTACAATGGGAGTATTGATTTGCGTTGAAGTATCGTCGGCTGTGGTTTCCACATAAATTGAGAAATCTATTTTTCCCCTAACCAGCTTATTGGCAAGTCTTTTTCTAATAGCTAGCTCTTTTTCTCTGTAAACAGAGGGCATTCTTGCATTCAAATCCAAGTTTTTACTATTCAGGGATTTAAGCTCGATTGTTATTTTTTTTGTGGGAAGTTGCAATACAGATTTTCCGTAACCTGTCATCGAATAGATCATAAATGCGTTTTTTAAGAGGTACAAAGGTAATTATAAAACCTGAGTGATAGAAAATTGAATGAAAAATGAAATATTTAATTTTAAAAAATTAAAGTAGGCTTGAAAGTAATCAATAAAAAAGCCTTTAAATAATATTAATTAAAGGCTTTGTACTCAAGGTGGGAATCGAACCCACACTTCCGAAGAAACTGGATTTTGAATCCAGCGCGTCTACCAATTCCGCCACTTGAGCAATTTTGGACTGCAAAAATATATAATTTTTCGATATTACACACAAAAATACCTAGCAATATACTTTTTAGGTTAAAATAAATACATAAATTTGCACCTCATTTAAAATAAGGTTTGATTTTACACCAAAAACAACAAAGTAACCATGCCTATTGTGATAACAGAAGCTAAAATTTTCGCATGTACACAAAGTAAAGTGCTCGGCGAAAAAATTGCAAAAGCCTTCGGGGCCGAGCTGGGCAATGTTATTACCTCTACATACAGCGATGGGGAATTTCAGCCATCCTATGAAGAGTCTATTCGTGGTACGCGAATTTTCATTATTGGCTCTACAAATCCAGGACCAGAAAACTTAATGGAAATGCTGCTAATGATTGATGCAGCAAAACGTGCATCAGCAAGGCATATTACAGCGGTGTTACCTTATTTTGGGTGGGCAAGGCAAGATAGAAAAGATAAACCCCGAGTGCCCATTGCAGCCAAGTTAGTTGCAAAAATGTTAGAGGCAGCGGGTGCAACCCGTATTATTACGATGGATTTGCACGCCGATCAAATACAAGGGTTCTTTGAAAAACCGGTTGACCATTTATTTGCTTCAACTGTGTTTTTGCCATATCTGAGAAGTTTAAATTTAGATAATTTAACTATTGCATCGCCAGATATGGGAGGTTCAAAAAGAGCCTATGCCTATTCAAAAGCGTTACAAAGTGATGTTGTTATTTGCTATAAGCAACGTGCCAAGGCCAATGTTATTTCCCATATGGAACTTATAGGTAATGTTGAAGGCAAAAATGTGGTTTTGGTAGATGATATGGTAGATACTGCTGGAACCTTAACTAGAGCGGCCGATTTAATGATGGAACGTGGCGCACTTAGTGTTAGAGCTATTTGTACACACCCCATATTATCTGGAAAAGCTTATGATAATTTGAATAATTCAAAATTAGAAGAGTTGATAGTAACAGATTCTATACCTGTAAAACCTTTAAGTGATAAAATTAGGGTTATAAGTTGTGCAGACTTGTTTGCCGAGGTTATGGAGAAAGTACATAATAACAAATCTATCAGTTCAAAATTTGTAATGTAGTTTAATGAGCAGCTACATAAAAGAAGAGTAATAATTAATAACTATAAATTTTAAAAATGAAATCAATTACAATCAACGGATCTCAAAGAGAAAGCGTGGGCAAAAAAGCAACAAAGGCCTTACGTAATGCTGGTCAGGTTCCTTGCGTATTATACGGAGGAGACAAGCCAGTACATTTCTCTGCACCAGAATTGGCTTTTTCTAAACTTGTATACACAGCAAATGCGCATACAGTTGTGATTGAGCTTGACAATGGTACAACTTTAAGCGCTGTACTTCAAGACATTCAGTTTCACCCAGTAACCGATAGAATTTTACATGTAGATTTCTATCAGTTATTTGATGACAAAGAAATTTCACTAAATATTCCTGTTCGCCTTGTAGGTAACTCAAGAGGTGTTAAAAACGGTGGTGTTTTAAGAAAAAACAACAGAAAGCTACGTATAAAGGCTTTACCTGCTAGCTTACCAGATTTTATCGAAATCGATATTACACCATTAAAAATTGGTGATAATGTTTCGGTTGGCGATTTGCCAAAAGATGGTTATGAGTTTTTACACTCCGATAATACTGTTGTTTGTCAAATTAAAACTGCAAGAACAGCTATCCTTGATGATGAGGATGAAGAAGAAATTGAAGGAGAAGAAGGAGCAGAAGGAGCAGAAGCACCTGCAGCAGAAGCACCTGCAGCTGAAGAGTAGATATTTATTTACTTTAGGATTAAAAAAAAATCTCTTGGAGTATCAACTTCAAGAGATTTTTTTGTGGTAGATTGTTCTTAACTCTGCTAACACAATAAAAATTACTAACTAAACTAAATAAAATAAGCAAATATATTAATGGAGATAATTGCAATGACTAAGACTACTAATCCAATGACACAAAATTTGGTTAGAAAATTATTCTTTTTTTCCATTAAGGCGTCCATGTTTTATTGATTTTTAAATTTTAAATACTCTGCACCATTATGGTGCAGAGTCCTTAAAAAATCCTCTCTCAAAAGAATTAATTAATAGCACCATAAAGATAGGTTGAGCCGTTAACAAAAAAAATACGCACTTCTACGTAATTTTAATCTACTATATATTTCATTAAAAAACTGAAGGCTCTAAATCATTACGATTTAGAGCCTTCTTTAATTCTCCCTAAGAACTAATTAATAGCACAATAAAGATAGTCAATATATTCGTTACAAAAAATACGCAGTACTACGTATTTTTATAATCAACTAAAAATATTTTTTGTTTAAGTTGGCCCAAATGGAAAGTGATGTGGGTTTATTGTCGAGGTTTAACTTGTGTACAATGTTACTTCTGTGCTTATCTACTGTCCTTATAGAAATGGAAAGTTCGTTTGCTATTTCTTGACTCGTCATGTTTTCAGAAATCAATTTTACAATTTTTAATTCAGATTTGGTAAGGCATTCTAAAATTTCTGGTTTTTGTTGTAAGCCACTTGTTTTTAAATAATCTGCTATTTCTTCACTAAAATATTTAGTTCCGTTCTTTACGTGGTCTATGCACGTTTCTATTTCCTCAATAGCAAATTCTTTTAAAATATAACCATAAACGTTATATGCCTTAGCCTTGTCGTAAAGTTCTTCTTCCTTGTCAAAAGTTATCAAAATAACCTTAGTGGGCAATTGATTTTTTTTACAGTCTTCGGCAATCTCTAAACCTGTTTTAAGCGGCATTCTAATATCAAGAATAGCAATTTCGGGTTTAAATTTCACGATAAGGCTATATGCTGTGTTGCCATCTTCTGCACTGCCAACAATATGGTGCCCTCTTGAGGTTAAAAAGTCCGTGAGACCGCGAAGCATAAGCGGGTGATCGTCTGCTATGACAATAGTGTTGTTCATTAAAAACCTAGAGAGAGATTAATTAATTTGTTTTTAAATATAAATATTTCTTTTGATAATCAATTACGGCTTTTGCTTTTTTTAAAATATCTGCGCCAATTATACCATCAACAGGTTTGGAATTATGTTCCGTAAGTGCTGTATTAACATGCGTTAGATTGAACAAAACCAAAACCACTTTGTTGTTTGACCACTTTCCTATTTTTATTTTATTCTTTTTAGACATTTTGGTCTCCATATTTATGGCGCCAGCCCCAGCAGCTTTTATAATGGAGTCTTCGGCTTTTAGCTTAAAGGTTTCAATGCCTTCAAAGCCAACGCACGAGCTTGAAGCACCCGTATCTAGAATAAACCGTCCTTTTTTGCCATTAATTGAAGCCTTGATTTCAAAGTGGTTGGTCTTTGTAAGGTGCAGCTTCACTTTGGTGTATCCTTTTTCAATAAGAAATTGTTGAAGTGACTTGGTCTCGCTCATTTTTACGGTTTTTAAAGGATAAAAATAGAGCAATAGAAACAATTAATATCCCAAAAAAGATATAAAATAGGGGGCTATTTGGCTTTTCGGGTTCTAATGAACCATAATAAACAAAAGCGCCCCAATAGTAAGGTGATTTTTTGGCGTTGCTTATGGAAGCGTTTTTGAGATAGTCAATTTTAGATTGGGTGTTGGCTATAAATACCGATTGGTTTTCACTAAAATTTTTGTAGAACGATTTCATGATTTGAGACGTGGATAAATCGTTTATTTGCCAAAGCGAAAAAAGTAGATTTTGTACGCCAGCATATTGAAAACCGCGCGCTATGCTCATGGGGCCTTCGTCTTTATAGAAGTTGCCCAATCCTGTATCGCACGCACTTAAAACCGCTAAATTGGCGTTGAGGTCAAGGCTATATAGTTCATTTATAAAAATATCGCTATCGTAAAAGGAAAGTGCCGCAGGGCGAGCGTGCGTAGAGAGGTGCAAAATGTTGTAATCATTACTTTTTTCAATGAAATTTTGTTTACTGGCATTGGTGTTCATTAAAATGTCTGCAGACATTTCATCTTTAATAATATTGGCTTCATTTTTTGAAAAATTAAGTGCTTGCTCGCTTCCTTCAAAAACTGGGAAAAAACCTAAAACAGTATTTCCGTTTAATGAGTTTTTGTTGTTTAAATACATTGTAATGCTGGAGTTGTAGGATATGTTTTGTGAAAATACCAAAAAGGGCATTTTAGAAAACGAGCTAGCAGAAGTTTCTTGAGTTAATAATGCTTCAAAAGGGATGAAGTTTAGAAAACCGTCTGCAATTATCATTACATTTTTATTCGAATTTATAGCCTTAAAATTCAATAGGCTATAAATGCCAAAGGCTTGTTTCGTAAAGCTTGAAATATTGTTATTGATAATCGATGAATTATAAAAAAGACTTATAAAATCTAATATTTCTTTTTCAACGGAAGGTGTTTTGGGTATTCTATTTAGGTCAATTTTATCTTGTGAAACTATAAATTGATATATGTTGTTTTTACCATAAAAATATTCAACTAAAGTCGCTTGGTCCTTTTTAAGTTTTTGCTGTAAGTCCTCTAATGAAAAATAGTTTTGGTCAGTTGAATACTGTTCTGAAATATTCTGTTTTAGGCGTTTTAATTCCAAACTGACATCACTTAGTTGTTTGTTGTATTGATTGATTTTCGAAACACGTGTATCGCCAAGATGTTCTTTAACCAATAAACTGGTAATATGTTCTTGTTTTTTAAGAAGGTTGAATTCTGTTTGTAAAAGTGCATCGTTAGGGAATTTCTTGAGGCGTAATTTTTTTAAAAACATGTCTCTTAATGAAGAAGCCTTACTATTTTCTGCATACTGAAGTGCTTTAAAAACATAAGATTTGTTGTTTGTTTTTTTAAAATTTCCAAACAGTATGTCAATGCACTTTTCACTTCTTACTCTATCGGCAGTTTGGTTTAATATTTTGGTTTCCTGAGAGGTCCAATTTTTGCGCAATAGCTGTGAAACATAAAAACTGAGGTCAAAATATTGTAAGGCGTTCTCTGGTTTTGTTTCGATTTCCGCATATAAATCAAAAATATCAATAAAGGTGTTTTCGGCGTATAAATTCGATTTTGAGGGAGGTAAACTGCCATTAAAATCAGAGATTAAGGTCTTTAAAGCCGCTTGTAAACTTTTTAAGGCCATGCGTTTTTTGTCCAACAACATATAAAGTTGAGCTTCTTCCAAATAAAGTTTTGATTTATAACGTGCAGACAGTTTATTGTTAGAAAACCGTTCGGCTTTCACTTTTTTAAACCATTCTAAGGCGCTTTCGTATGTTTTGTCCTGTAATGCTATCCTGTATTTTTTTTCGCTATCAAGCGGAATAGGGACATCTTCGTAGCTTGAAATCTGCCCAAGCGCGATTTGGCTATCGATATTTATTTTAATTAATTTTTGTTTTTGAAGCTTTGTACAATTTGGTTTTTCGGCATAGTCAGAGGTTAATTTTATAACCGTTAAATGCCTTCCTAAAGTCTGGTAGAGTTTTGCCAAATTAATGGCTCCGCTAATTTGGTGCTTACTGTTATTGGTTTTTTCAGCCAAAAAAATGTATTGTTTTATGGTGCTTTCGGCATTGGTATAATCCCCTGTTTTGGTGTATAAATTACCCAAAGGTTTCATACAACTTTCAATAATATCGAAATCCGAAATAGTGGAAAGTTCATGTTCATTAAATCGTTGCAATGCATCCTCAAAAATGGTAATGGCTTCTTTTAATTTTGAAGTTGAATTTAAATAATACCCTTTATGGCATTGTAAAAACACTAATGCCAATTGTTCGTCTTTAGTTTTTATTTGCTTTTTGAATTGAGCTTCTTGTTGATTTAAGGTATTAAGGGACGTTTCATTTTTGTTGGTGATAAAAGTTTCGGCCGCGACATAAATATCCTCTTCTAGGTTTTGGGAAAAACCGAAGGCAGATAAAAATAAAAGGAGCACAAAAAGATTATTCATTTTAAGTGAGGTGCCAAACGACACTTAGTTTTAGAATTTCCAAATGGCGTAAAACTGCCAATAGTTAAAATCGTTTTCAAAATTCATGATATATCTTGCACCCAAACTGGGTCCAATTCTAGCGAAACCAGCAGTGGCTTCAAACAATAAACCTGTACGTAAATTGGTAAACGATTTGCTTTCGCTATTGGTTTCTTCCATAGTGTTAAAAACAGGAGCATCGGGTTGAATACCTTCATATTGCTCGATAAAAATATCTTGCTGCTGCTTTTCGCTAATTGAAATGGTATTTTGTAAACCAGCACCCAAACCTATGTAATTGTTGACGTTGTAGCGCAATAAAACGGGAACATCCCAGTCGATGTTTTCATAGGAAGTATCTGTGGTGGTACGTTGCCTAAACCGAAATCCCGAAGCATCTTGCACAAATTCTTCTTCAGCTGTCGTATCTAATTCGTAGTTATGAAAGTTATTCATTAGCTCCACTTGCCAATACCAACGGTACGATTTGTAGGGCGACACCGTGGCCCCAAAAAAGTAGCTTTCGGAGTTTTTTAAATCGGAAAATGAATTGTAGCCAACCTTGGCTCCAATGGAAATGCCCGGCATAAATCGGGTCGTGGAGTAATTAGTGATAATCGGGTCGTTTTTATCAAAAATAATGGCCGTACGGCTTTTGGTTTTTTTCTTATGAAAATCTTTAGCAAACTTGATTTTATATTTTACAAAACCCTTGGTACTGTCGTACTCCTTTACGTTTTTTTGCTCACTACCTGGTAGGTAAATATTTTTGAATGTGAAAATAGCTTGTGTATCGGTAAATGCCGTGTCCAAACAACTGTAAAGCACCTCTCGTTTTGGGCAGATATCACATTTGGGGTACATGTCGGTGACCTCTAAAGTCGATTTGTCTAGCATGTCTGGAATGTCGGTTTCCAACCGAATGGTGCGCGCAGGCCCTTCGCCATTATTCTGAAATTTAATCTTGTATTTTAAGGTTTTAAAACGCACCAGTCTGTAATTCATAATAGTACCGTTTGATGACATTTTGTTGGGGTCGTGCGAGGTAACTATTTCCATTTCCATGTCTTTAACCTTGTGGTTGTCGTAATTAGCATCGGGCACGTAAACACCGCGAACCGAAATAATGGCACTGGTGTCTTTAACCATTTCAGGCGTGGTTTTTAAACTGACGAAAATATTGCGTTCCTCCTCAGGCTCCATACCATCAAACTCTAAAACTTGCCAGTTTCTGTAAAGTGATTGTGCCTCGTTTATTGTAGCTGGTAAATTCTTCCTTTCAGTAGAATCTTTTGGGATTTGTTGTTGTTCAATCTTAATATGACCCAATGAAGCCAAAAGAGTGTTTTCATCATTTATTTTATTGGTGAATGCAAACGCATCGGTTGAAATCGCTTTTTCATTATGATAAGTTCGGGTTTCTAATATTTTAAAGTTATCGGCTTTGTATTTAAGCTCATTGTAAAACAGATATAGTTTCCCGTTGGTCTCGTATGATTTGATGTTTTTGTAGCGCATAATAAGAACAAGTTCTTCTCCAGGTACAGGTTCGCGGTTGCGCTTTAAAATGAAATCTTCCGTCATGGTTGCGGTATCTTCATAATCGGCAGTTACTGAATTTACCGAAACCTTTTTTGGGCGCGTAGTTGGTGGTTTGCCTGTATCGTAATTATTGGTAGCCCATAATTTAACCTCGTATTCGCCTTTATTTTTGTAAATGTGCTGCGGATTTTCTTCGGAGCTGAAATGGCCATCGCCAAATTCCCAGTAATGGGTATAAAACGCTTTTGGAGCACCAGCTATTTGATTTAAGCGTGGTGTTTCTGGGGTGAAATTCACCTCGTTACCATTAGTTTCGGTCTTTATGGTGGCTGTTCTAACCAATGTGTCGTTAAGAATTTCTTGAGCCGAAGCACATAAAAAACTTGCCAAGGATAAAATAGTAAATATGTAAGTTTTCATTGTAGATTCAAGTTTAAAGGTTGATAAATATACGAAAAGAGGCGTTTAAGAATATACATGGCTATATTTTGATGTTTGAGGCAATGACAACAAAATTGGCCATTACAATCAAAACAATACAAATAATGATTATTATGTAAATAGCCCTTTTCATATGATTATATCAACTGAAGTTTGGTTTTGTTACCCTTCAAAAACGAAAAACCAGAAACACGAGGTTTCTGGTTTTAATAAGTAGGCTAACTATTTGGGGTTAACCATGTTTAAGTAGGTATTTGAAAATTGGTAAATATTTATGGTAATCCATTAATTATGGTTTCAAGTTGTGATTGTGTTACAATTGAAGTTTCGCCTTCTGTAATGGTAATAACACCGTTTTCAACAATAGTCACACCTTGTATGGCGTATTTCCAATCGTTTGCAGATTCTGTTACAAAGATTACATGGCATTCCAATCCGATAGGAATTTGCCCGTAGTGTTCGCTAAATAAACCATCTATTGGGTCATAAGTATCCAGGTTGGCCAAGCCTGCGTCTTCACCATCGTATGATAAAAACACCGAACAATTCGTATTGTCATATCCTTCTGGAACATCAACCAAAATTGTGGTTTTAGGTCTTGGATCGTTGTAAAAACGGTCTACGTTGCTCCAGCCAAAATCTCCAATAAAAGCATAGTATTGATTGCCTTCGGTAAAAACGCCACGTCCGCCTTGAGGTCCTGTTCCGTCTTCGTCTTTGACTTCTTCCCAGGCTAGGTCGCCATCTTCATCAATAGTCCCAGTCCATAAGATCATATCGTTGTCTGGATCGCCAGTTAATTCAGTTGGAATTCCCAATTGGATAGCACAAGAAGTTTCTAAGGTGGCACCGTTTTGTGTGGCTTCAACAAAAAACTCACCACCAGAAATTAATAGTGCTCTATCTCCGTTTGGCATAACGCCCATAGTTGGTTTGTTGGTTACTAGCATGCTTGCTTTGTCAAACAATTCAACAAATTCTAAATCTACTTGCCCCGTCACCGGATTTCCGTTTTCAGTTAAACAAGAACCGTTAATACCAATGGTTACACCATTTTCTGACGTTAAGTTTATCCAACCGTCCTCGGCGTTAAATTGAAAAGTTTGCGTTAGGTCTTCTAAGGCTTCGTCTTGTAAATTTTCAAAATCTTCAGCAGACGGGTAGAAAATAATGTCGGCGTCGTCGTTGTTTTTACTACAGCTTGTAAATACTAGAGCTGCTAATAATAATGTTCCTAAAATGTGTTTTAAATTCTTCATGATAAATGGTTTTAAATTTGTTATTCAAGTTTATATCAACAGGGCAACTTTTTTGTTACCCTGTTTTTGGATTTTTTTTAAAATTTTATTGTTGAGGTTGACTAATGATGATTTTAGATACAATAGCATCACCCGAAGCTACTAGTTCAATCATTTTGTTGGCATAAGCTTTGTTTGAAGCATAACCTTTGGCTTTACCAGTTTTGGTTTCAACTTCCCAGAAATAGTTTCTTTGGGCGCTGCTGTTCAATTCAGACTTTAAAACTAAATAGCTCTTTATTTCTTTGCTTCTTACTGCTTCGCCTGAACTTGATAGCGCCATCATGTTTTTTGCTTCATTTAATGACAAGGCTGTTCCTGAATAGGTGCTTTTGGTGGTTTCAACTTTCCATTCAAAAACTTGGGCGATGGCGTTTTTAGTTATTTCTACAGTTTCAATACTGCTAAGGGCCTCATTTTTGTTAGTAGCATTTATGTTTAAGATTGACAATACTACTGTTCCGATAATTAAAATTGATTTTTTCATGATTTCTAATTTTTATGGATTAATTAAATTTTTCTTTTGCCGTTTTGGCTGTTACACCCTTATATCAAAACCATTTGAAAATTGTTACCCTTTTATTTGAAAGTTTTTTTACTTTAGTAGCAAATACAAGGGTTAATGGGCGAAAAAAAAATTCATGAAGACCAGAAGTATGTTGACGGATTACTTCAAAACAACTCGTTTATAATTCAGGCTATTTACGATAAGTTTGTGCCCAAAGTGGTAAACTACATTAAACAGAACAGTGGCGATGCCGATAAGGCGCAAGATGTGGTTCAAGACACATTGATAACCATTTACAACCAGGCCAGCCAGAAAAAATTACAATTAACCTGCCCGTTTGATGCCTATTTTTTTCTGTTGTGCAAGCGTAAATGGTTAAACAAACTAAAAAAATCTTCCAATAAAGAGGTAACAATTAACGAGGAAGTCTTATCTAAAGATGACGACGCCCAAGAACTGGCTTTTGAAACCTCGGTATTTGATGAAAAACAAGCCTTATTTGCTGAAATGTTTAAAAAGTTGGGTAATGCGTGCCAAGATTTGTTAAAGGCTACTTTCAAAATAAAATCCATGGAAGAAGTCGCTAAAAGTTTAGGTGTAAGCTATGCCTATGCTCGCAAAAAGAAATCGTTGTGCATTGGTAAGTTAACCGAACTGGTTCAAGGGTCGCCTAAATTTAACCAACTTAATAATTGATGCCATGGAAGACCAAAATTATATACTGTTTGAAGCCTATCTATCTAAAGAATTAACTAAAGGTGAGGTAGTGGATTTTGAATCTAGATTAAAAACCGATGCCGATTTTAATCAAGCATTCAACACTTATAAAGAACTTAACTCTTTTTTAGAACATAAATATCAAAATGAAGAAGCTTCTTTAGCTTTTGAAGATAATTTGAAGAAAATCTCAACAGAATATTTTAATAAAGAGAAAACCCTTGGTGAAAATAAAGGAAAAGTAAGACGCTTCAATTTTTATAAATATGCCATTTCCGCCTGCGTTGTTTTGCTTTTCGGAATATTTATGTTCAACCAGTTTTCAACACCAACGTATTCTGATTATAACAATTACGGAGCCATTAGTTTGAGTGTTCGAGGAGAAAACGATGCGCTTTTAAAAACTGCTGAAACAGCTTTCAATAACAAAGATTTTGCTAAAGCCGATGAAGCCTTTAAAAGTCTTTTGGAATCAGATTCTAATAATTCGGAATTAAAATTATACCGAGCCGTTTCAAATATTGAATTGAATAAATTTGAAATAGCCGAAGGTTTGTTAAACCAAGTTCGTAACGGTAATTCAGCATTTAAAAACAAAGCGACTTGGTATTTGGCATTAAGTAAATTAAAGCAGGAACAAAACGATGCCTGTTTGGAAATTTTGAAAACCATACCAGAAGACACAGACGATTATAAACGGGCGCAAAAACTGATTGGGAAGTTGGACTAAACAAGTTCAGGGTGACATGGGTTTTATAATCAGATTACGTGTAAATAAAAAGCATTTAGAAAGTCACCTTAATAAAGGTGGCTTTTATATTTTTGCAGCATGATAATTACAGATACCCACACCCATTTATACAGCGAAGCTTTTGATGAAGACCGAACCGAAATGATAAACCGTGCCATTGAGCAGGGTGTTTCCCGATTTTTTATTCCGGCGATTGATTCTACTTATACAAAAGCCATGCTTAAATTGGAAAGTGATTTTCCAGAACATGTTTTTTTAATGACAGGGTTGCACCCAACACATGTTAAAGAAAATTATCAAGAAGAACTGAAACATGTAGAAGAGATGCTGGATAAACGCAACTTTTATGCGGTCGGAGAAATTGGTATTGATTTATATTGGGATAAATCGACTTTAGAGATTCAGAAAATAGCATTTAAACATCAAATTCAATTGGCCAAAGAATACAAACTGCCCATTGTCATTCATTGTCGCGAGGCGTTCGATGAAATTTTTGAAGTGTTGGAAACTGAAAAGAGTGATGATTTATTTGGCATCTTCCACTGCTTTACCGGAACATTAGAGCAAGCCCATCAGGCGTTGTCGTATAATATGAAGTTAGGCATTGGCGGTGTAGCTACATTTAAAAACGGAAAAATTGATAAATTCCTCAATCAAATCGATTTAAAACACATTGTTTTAGAAACCGATGCGCCGTATTTGGCACCAACGCCATATCGCGGAAAGCGAAATGAAAGTGCTTATGTATTAAAGGTGATGGAAAAATTAGCTGCCATATATAATGTATCTTTAGAAGAATTAGCAGCTGTGACCACCCAAAATTCAAAGAACGTTTTTAATGTTTAACTAATCGCTAAAAGCCAGCAGCTATAGGCAATTTTATGAATAACAAAAAACCAAATATACTCCTTATATATACTGGTGGAACCATTGGTATGGTAAAGGATTTTAAAACGGGTTCACTTAGAGCCTTTAATTTTAAAAATCTTTTAAAGCGCATCCCTGAATTACAGTTGCTAGATTGCAATATTGAGACAGTGTCTTTTGAAAATCCCATAGATTCCAGTAACATGAATCCAGAATACTGGGTTCAGATTGCCGAAATAATAGAGGGTAATTATACTGAGTTTGATGGTTTTGTAGTGTTACACGGTAGTGACACTATGAGTTATACCACTTCAGCCTTGAGCTTTATGCTGGAAAACTTAGCGAAACCTGTTATTTTTACAGGGTCGCAACTGCCTATCGGTGATTTACGCACCGATGCCAAAGAAAACTTAATTACTTCAATTCAGTTGGCATCTATACAAAATAAAGGAAAGCCCGTTATAAAAGAAGTGTGTTTGTATTTTGAATATAAGCTATACCGTGGCAATCGAACCACCAAATTAAATGCTGAGCATTTTCAGGCTTTTGCTTCAATGAATTATCCTGATTTGGCAGAATCTGGTGTGCATCTCAAAATTAATAATGAATACTTGTTTCATCCCAACCTAAATAAGAAGTTCACTGTTCATAAAAAACTTAACGATAACATTGCATTGATTAAACTGTTTCCGGGCATTTCGCAATCCGTTATAAAAAGTGTTTTTAATACACCAGGATTAAAAGCGGTAATCATTGAAACTTATGGAGCTGGTAACTGCACTACTGAAGATTGGTTTGTAAATATTTTGCATGAGCAAATTTCAAAAGGCATATATATTATTAATGTCACGCAGTGTTCTGGTGGAAGTGTTATTATGGGGCATTACGAGACCAGTAGTCAATTGAAGAAAATAGGTGTAGTTTCAGGTAAAGATATTACCACTGAAGCGGCACTGGCTAAACTCATGTTTTTATTGGGACAAAATAATTTTGATGATAACACGTTCAAAACCATATTCGAAAGGCCATTATGTGGAGAAATCTCATAAAATTAACGGTCAAAATTTTAGCAATCGAAGTTTTTTTTGTTATTTGAACCCCGTAAATTAAGATGATTAATATACAGAGAGGTGGCCGAGTGGTCGAAGGCGCACGCCTGGAAAGTGTGTATACTCCAAAAGGGTATCGAGGGTTCGAATCCCTTCCTCTCTGCTGTTATTTTTACTCTTAATTGTTTTTTTTTTAATATCTTTAACACTTTAACTAATAAAATTAAGATCTAGAACATGAAAAGATTATTTTCAATCCTTGCCATAACTGGAATAATGGCATTCGGAACGGCTAATGCAACGACAATTGCAAACACGAATGCTGCTGTTACAACTACTGTAACCGTAGCTCAAGAAGAAGATGAAACAGCGCCTGCAGCTGAGGAATCACTAGGATTTCACCAAGAATTAAAGAAGCGTTTTATTGAAGGGGGTGCAGGATTTATGGGCATCGTACTTCTATGTTTAATTTTAGGATTAGCAATTGCCATCGAAAGAATTATCTTTTTAAATCTTTCAACCACCAACACAAAAAAATTAACTCAAGAAGTTGAAGATGCATTGTCTTCTGGAGGTGTAGAAGCAGCCAAAGAAGTTTGCAGAAATACAAAAGGGCCTATCGCCTCAATTTTCTATCAAGGGTTGGATAGGACGGACGAAGGTTTGGATGCTGCCGAAAAAGCTGTTGTGGCTTACGGAGGAGTTCAAATGGGTCAATTAGAGAAAAACGTGTCTTGGATTTCATTATTTATCGCCCTAGCACCAATGCTTGGTTTCATGGGTACGGTAATTGGTATGATTCAAGCGTTTGATAAAATTGAAGCGGCTGGAGATATGCAACCGTCATTAGTAGCTGGTGGTATTAAAGTAGCACTTTTAACAACGGTATTCGGTCTTATAGTGGCTATTATACTTCAAATTTTTTACAATTACATTATTGCTAAAATTGATAGTATTGTTAACGATATGGAAGATGCTTCTATCACGTTAATGGATCTATTAATAAGAAACAAAAAGTAATAATAGTAATAATTGAAAACTAATAAATTATGGGTTTACATAAAATATTAAAAATAGTAGCCTTTGCTCTGGCCATTATTGGTGCGATTTTTGCGCTAATGATTATCGCTGGGGATGAAGAAGGTGCTCAAAGTATGAGCGGGAATATGCTGTTTGTAACCTACGCAGTATTAGGCTTAGTACTTTTATTGGTCATATTGTTTGTTTTAAAAGGCTTATTTGCTGGGAATATTAAAAAAACATTATTGACGGTAGGCGTATTTCTGGGTATTATAGCTATCTCTTACGGGATATCTTCAGGTACAGATTTAGATTTAAAGCCATTCACAGATAAAGGTGCCGATGTTACTGAATCAACATCTAAAACAGTAGGAGCTGGATTATATGCGTTTTATATCCTTGCTGTTGTGGCAATAGGGTCGATGTTATATAGCGGAGCAAAAAAAATATTTAATAAATAAACTATGGCAAAAAGAGCAGCACCAGAAGTAAATGCAGGCTCCATGGCCGATATTGCTTTCTTGTTATTGATTTTCTTTTTGGTTACAACAACTATTGAAACCGACTCAGGTTTAAATAGGAAGTTGCCACCCATTGAAGAAACTGAACCTCCAATTATCAAGCAAAAAAACATATTTACTGTTTTATTAAATGGTAAAGATCAATTGCTTGTCGAAGATGAAATTATGGAGTTAAAAGATTTAAGAGCAGCAGCCAAGGAGTTTTTGGATAATGGAGGCGATGGGTCGTGCAGTTATTGTAAAGGAAATAAAGATTCAGACTCTTCAGATAATCCAGATAAAGCTATTATTTCGTTAAAGAACGAGCGAGAAACCAAATATAAAGCGTATATCTCGGTTCAAAATGAACTTGTAGCTGCATATAATGAGCTGAGAAACAGAAGAGCTGAAGAACTTTATGGTGAATCATTCACGGAAATGGAAGCAAACCATGCAGATGTGAATTGGCCCGGAAATAAAGCAAAGCTTAAGAAGCAAATCGAGCAAATAAAACTTGATTACCCTCAAAAGCTTTCAGAAGTTCAATAGATTAAAATTTAACATTTAATAATATGTCTAAATTTAAAAAGAAAAAGGGAAACGATATACCAGCAGTAAATACAGCTTCGTTACCAGATATTGTATTTATGTTATTATTCTTCTTTATGGTGGCCACGGTAATGAGGCAAAATACCTTAAAGATTGAGAATAATTTGCCCTATGCAGACCAAGTAGAAAAACTTGATAAAAAAGATTTGGTAATGTACATTTATGCAGGAAAGCCAAGTGCCAATTATACGCAATATGGTTCTGAAACTAGAATTCAGCTGAATGACGATTTTGCCAATGTTAGTGATATCGCTTCTTTTATAGCAGAAGAGCGTGCGTCAAAACGAGAAGAATTGGTACCGTTTTTAACTACGGCATTAAAAGTAGATAGTGATGCCAACATGGGGCTTATTGGAGATATTAAATATGAGTTACGTAAGGTTAACGCACTTAAAATAAATTATACTACCAAAAAGGGAAGTGCGCTAGATAACTAATAATTTATACTCTTAATTTTATATTAAAGGCGTTTTGAATTTTTCAGAACGCCTTTTATGTTTAATACCATTAAATTAAAATTTAGTGCTAAATTTGATTGGTATAACATTTATTCTTTATGAAACGTTTTCCCTTAATCTTATTGATTTTTTGTTGCATTGGTTTTGCTCAGGATGTAGTTGAAAAGGAAGTAGATTCCCTTTACAAAGAAGACCACTTTTATGCTGGGGTAACCTATAACATTTTGGCAAATAGACCATCAGATTTAAGGCAAAGTGGTTTTTCATTAGGTTTTCATTTGGGCTTTATAAAGGATATGCCCATCAATAAGAAGAGGACTTGGGCCATTGGGCTCGGGCTCGGGTATTCTGCAAATTCGTTCAATCAAAACCTTTTGGTAAGTAAAGGTAATAACGGTAATTTCAATTACAGTATTATAGAAGATAGCAAGACATTTGCCAAGAATAATATGTCTTCACATATAATAGAAATTCCGATTGAATTTAGATGGAGAACTTCTACACCAACAGAATATAATTTTTGGCGTATTTACACCGGGTTTAAGCTCGGTTATTCATTTATAAATACCGTTAAGTATGAAGGAGGTTTAGGCAACATAAAATATAACGACAATGATCATTTCAATAATTTGCAGTATGGCATTACATTAAGCGCTGGTTACAATACTTGGAACTTACATCTGTATTTTGCCCTAAATCCTATTTTTAATAAGGACGCACAATTGAATAACTCTAATATAAATATGAACGCTTTAAAAATAGGTTTGATGTTCTATATTTTATAATCTTTAATTGTTATGAGAACAATATTTTATTTAGTATTAATAACAATTATGCTTTCTAATTGTGGAAATAAACAAAAGGAAAAATCGGTCGATAACTTGGACTTTACCAATAATCAAGAAGAATTTGCTGAAAGGATATCCCACAAAATACTTTCAGCTCAGAAAGCGGATGGTTTTTATATGTTTTCTAAGGGAGAGGCTACTTCGAGAATGATTGACGGATTAACCTAAAACCTTCAAAAAAGAACATATACTAAAATAAAAAATATTTTCGGAGACTACCAGAGCCTAAAATTAGATACTGTTTTTCAAATTACAAAAGATAATACTTATCAGGTTTATAGATTTAAAGGCAGTTTTGAAACTACTGATGAGGTTGAAGTTAGAACTGTACTTGATTTGGATGTTAAATTAGCTGGGTTTTTGAAATATTCACTTTAAGATTTTACAGCCAATAATTCACTAATATGATTTGTGGTATCACGCCAAAAAATACGCCAAGAATTAGTTCCTTATAATTATGTGCATTTAAATGTAAACGAGACGTGGCAATGGCTCCCATAACAATACACATGATGGCAAGCGTGCTGTTGATGTTTACATTAAAGTGTATGCTAAGTGCCGCAAAAAACATGAATACCGCCGAAATGGCAATCATATGAAGGCTAACTTTAAATTTCATAATGGCCATTAACAAACAGGCCATATTTGAAATAAGTATGCCTATAAAGAAAAAATATAGTTCGGCGGATAATGAGGGTACAATAACACGTTGCAATACAACTATTAATATAGTACCGTATAAAATTAAAGGATAAATTCTTTCTCTTGTTGTTTGAAGGTGAATGGATTTAGCTTTTCCTAAAGTTTTTAAAAGGAAATATATTAGAATGGGTAATGCAACCGTCAATAAAGCAAGCGATATTAGCTTACCATGAATAACATCTTCTGTAACAAACCTGGGGGAAATCTTAAAATAAAACCATACCCCAAAAATAGGCATGAATAGCGGATGAAAAATATACGAGATACTTTTTAAAAGCTTATCCATTATATTTTTTTACGTAATCGAGCTACTGGAATATCAAGTTGCTCTCTATATTTGGCAACCGTCCGCCTAGCGATAGGGTAACCTTTATCTTTTAATATGGAAGCTAAATTTTCGTCGGTTAAAGGTTTTTTCTTGTTTTCTTCTTCAATAACGGTTTCCAAAATCTTTTTAATTTCTCTAGTAGAAACATCCTCTCCTTGGTCGTTTTTCATTGACTCTGAAAACAACTCTTTTATAAGTATGGTGCCGTAAGGCGTATCGACATATTTACTGTTAGCAACACGAGATACTGTAGAAACATCCATGTTGATTTCATCAGCAATATCTTTTAGAATCATGGGCTTTAAATTGCGTTCATCGCCCGTTAAAAAGTATTGTTCTTGATAATGCATTATAGAACTCATGGTTACAAACAAAGTTTGTTGGCGCTGTTTTATGGCTTCAATAAACCATTTGGCCGCATCTAATTTTTGTTTGATAAACATGACAGCATCTTTCTGCGATTTCGATTTGTCTTTGGCGTCTTTATACCCCTTTAACATATTGTTGTATTCCCTCGATACGTGAAGCTCTGGCGCGTTTCGGCCGTTGAGGGTTAACTCGAGTTCACCATCAATAATTTTAATGGCAAAATCGGGTACCACGTGCTCAACAATTCGGTTATTTCCAGAGTAAGAGCCACCTGGCTTCGGGTTTAAATGTTCAATTTCTGAAATAGCACCTTTTAGCTGCTCTTCAGTAATATCAAACTTTTGAAGTAGTTTTTTGTAATGCTTTTTGGTGAATTGGTCAAAGGCATTATCGATGATATTAATGGCTAAATCAGTGTCTGCATTTTTTTCTTTTCGATGCAATTGAATACTCAAACACTCTTGCAAATCTCTTGCGCCAACCCCAGCTGGATCTAATTGATGTACCTTTTTTAAAACCTTTTCAATATTTTCTTCAGTAGTATAAACGTTTTGAGTAAAGGCCAAATCGTCCATGATGTCACTTAATTCCCTTCTTATATAGCCACTTTCATCAACACTTCCAACTAGAAATTCTGCGATATCCCGCTCTTCCTCATTCAAGCGATACGTGTTTAGCTGGTTTAGTAAATGTTGAGTAAACGATGTTCCAGCGGCATAAGGCATGTTTTTATCATCGTCATCACTGCTGTAATTATTGCTTCGTGTTCTGTAATCGGGTACTTCATCATCACTTAAATATTCATCAACATTAATTTCTCCGGCATCGATGGTTTCGTTGTCGTTATAATCGTCTGCCGAGTTGTCAAAATCAGATTCCAAATCATTGGGTGCTTCCTCCTTACCACCTTCAAGGGCTGGGTTTTCTTCTAACTCTTGCTTTAAACGCTGCTCAAATGCCTGCGTGGGCAGCTGAATCAGTTTCATCAGCTGAATTTGCTGCGGCGATAGTTTTTGCGATAATTTGAATTGTAAATGTTGTTTAAGCATGGTTCAATTTAAGCGTATTACCCAAAGATAAAAAAAGCAATTTACTTATGATTTTTCTATTTTTGATTTAAAAATTTAAGCTATTGTTTAGCAACTAAAATTCAGCATTTTGAGGTGTTCTTGGAAACGGAATCACATCTCTAATATTGCTCATTCCTGTGGCAAACATCACTAAACGTTCAAAACCTAGACCAAAACCTGAATGTACTGCAGTACCGTACTTTCTCAAATCTAAATACCACCAAAGTTCTTCCTCAGGAATATTTACAGCGTCCATTCTTTGTTTTAAAACGTCTAAACGTTCTTCACGTTGCGCCCCTCCAACAATTTCACCTATACCAGGAAATAGAATGTCCATGGCGCGAACTGTTTTGCCATCGTCATTCAAACGCATATAAAAGGCTTTAATATTTGCTGGATAGTCAAATAAAATTACGGGACATTTAAAATGCTTTTCTACCAAATAGCGCTCGTGTTCGCTTTGCAAATCGGTGCCCCATTCGTTAATTAAATATTTGAATTTCTTTTTCTTGTTTGGTTTACAGTTGCGTAAAATATCAATGGCTTCGGTATAGCTAACCCGTTTAAAGTGATTGTCGGTTACAAATTTTAATTTTTCAATTAGCGTCATTGAGCTACGCTCGGCCTGAGGCTTTGTTTTATCTTCATCTTGAAGGCGTTTGTCTAAAAACTCAAGATCTTCACTATTATTGTCTAAAATATACTTTATAACCGATTTCATAAAGTCTTCGGCCAAATCCATGTTTCCAGCCAAATCCATAAAGGCAACTTCAGGTTCTATCATCCAAAATTCAGCTAGATGTCGCGATGTATTTGAATTTTCTGCCCTAAAGGTCGGACCAAATGTGTATACTTTACCAAGTGACATGGCATAAGTTTCGGCTTCTAATTGTCCAGATACAGTAAGATTGGTTTCCTTTCCAAAGAAATCTTCAGAATAATCAATATTACCCTTATCGTCTTTGGGTAGATTTTTCACATCGAGGCTAGTCACTTGGAACATTTCACCAGCACCTTCGGCATCGCTGCCCGTTATAATGGGTGAATGCATGTAGTAAAAACCGTTGTCGTTAAAATATTTATGGATGGCAAACGAGAGTGCCGAACGCAAACGCATAACGGCACTGAATGTGTTGGTTCGCGTGCGTAAATGAGCATTTTCTCTTAAGAACTCAAAAGAATGTTTTTTTGGTTGAATGGGGTAGGTTTCTGGGTCTGAATCACCTAAAACATCCAATTCCTCAACTTTTATTTCTACTTTTTGGCCTTTACCTTGGCTTTCAACCAACTCGCCTTTTACATGTATCGCGGCACCTGTAGTAATACGTTTTAATAGGGACTCATCAAAGTTTTCAAAATCTACTACACATTGAATGTTATTTAAGGTTGATCCATCGTTTATAGCAATAAAGCGGTTGGCCCGAAAAGTTCTTACCCAACCTTTTACTTCAACTTCAGGGATAACAATGTCTTCTGTTAAGAGCTGTAAAACTGTTTTGCCTTGCATGAATATAAATTTATACTGTAAATATAAAGGTTTCAATTATGAAAATTCAAATTCTAAAATTCAAAATTTTGTAATGTGAATTTCAATTTATTGATCTTCTTCGTCTTCCTCTGGAATGATATTGATGGAAGGCTCTCTAAGCACTTGTTTGTTAGCGATACTTCTTTCTAATGATAATAATAGCGACGGTAGAAGAAGTAAGTTAGACAACATGGCAAAAAGTAAGGTAGCAGAAACTAAAGCACCTAATGCTACCGTACCACCAAAATTGGAGATGGTGAATACCGAAAAACCAAAAAACAGTACAATAGATGTGTAAAACATACTTACTCCGGTTTCGCGAAGCGCACCGTAAACAGATACTTTAATTTTCCAATTGTTAGCTTGCAATTCTTGGCGGTATTTTGCTAAAAAATGAATCGTGTCATCAACCGAAATACCAAAGGCAATACTAAACACCAAAATAGTTGAGGGTTTTATAGGCACACCCAAATAGCCCATTAATCCGGCCGTTATCAATAGTGGTAATAGATTTGGTATTAACGATATAATAATCATTCGTGCAGACCTAAACATGTATGCCATAAACAATGCAATTAGAAGGATGGCCAGAGATAATGAAATGGCTAAATTCTTAACCAAATATTTGGTGCCTTTTTGGAATACGAGTGCTTTGCCTGTTAAGGTGACATCGTACCGTTCTTCGGGAAATACTTTATCGATTTTTGTTTGAAGATTTTCTTCTATGCGTTCCATTTTATCCGTACCAATGTCCTTCATAAATGTGGTGATACGAGCATACTGTCCAGTGCTGTCCACAAAATTTTGAAGCATATCTACGTTAGAGGAAGAGTTTTTTGCATACGATAAAATGAAACTGTTTTCTTGCGAAGTAGGCAGTTGATAAAATTTGGTATTACCATTATAGTAAGCCTGTTTGGAGTATTTCACCAAACTTACCACGGAAATGGGTTTTGATAATTCTGGCGTTTCAATAATCAAATCCTCAAGCTCGTTCATACGCTTAAGAGTAGAAAGTTTCATCACTCCTTTTTTACGTTTGGTATCGACCATGATTTCCAAAGGCATTATACCATTGAATTCTTCCTCAAAAAAACGAATGTCGTTTACAAAATCAGATTCTTGAGGCATATCTTCAATTAAACTGCCTGATATCTTTATTTGGTAAATGCCTATAATACTTATGGCCACTAAAATAACCGCCGTAAAATAAATAGTAATACGCCGTTGCCTTACCATGCGTTCCATCCAATTCACAAAGCCGCCTATCCAGCGTTTATTAAGGTGTTCTAAATGGCGGTCTTTTGGGTATGGTAAAAAGGTATAGATTATAGGAATAATGAGCAGACACAAAATAAAAATAGCTAAAATGCTCAATGATGCCACAACACCAAATTCTTTTAAAAGCTTGCTTTCCGTAAGAATAAAAGTAGCAAAACCAGAGGCCGTGGTTACGTTGGTCATTAAAGTGGCGTTACCTATTTTAGTAATTACCCTTTGTAATGATTTTACCTTATTACCGTGCAACTTAACTTCGTGCTGGTATTTATTGATTAAAAATATGCAGTTGGGAATGCCAATTACAATAATTAGCGGTGGAATAAGTGCTGTTAAAACTGTTATTTCATAATTCAGTAATCCAATGATGCCCAAGGTCCACATCACCCCAATACATACCACAACGAGTGAAATAAAAGTGGCCCTAAAAGATCTAAAAAAGAAAAAGAATATAACCGAGGTAACTAAAAGTGCTGCAAATATGAACTTGCCAATTTCGTCAACAATATTTTTAGAGTTTAGAGTTCGAATATAAGGCATCCCTGAAACTCTAACGTCTAGATTGTAATCGGCTTCAAAACTTTCTATTTTGGGCATGAGCACCTTAATCACAAAATCTTTTCTGGCCGATGTGTTAACAATGTCCTTTTTTAAATAAATGGCACTCCTAATTGTTTTGGTTTCTTTATTAAATAGGAAATTGTCATAAAACGGATACTTTTTAAAAAGTTCGTCTTGCAAAGTTTCAATCTCAGATATCGATTTTATGCTATCGGTAATAAAAGGCTCTAGTTTAAACTTAGCGTTTTCGGTATCCTTAACTAATTTTTGGAGGTCTTTTATAGAGATGACCGTTTCAACAGCTTCGTTGTCTTTAAAACTGTGAGAAAGTTTATTCCAAGCATTTATGTTTTCAACCGTAAATAAGCTACTGTCTTTTACGCCAAGTACAATCAGATTGCCTTCTTCACCAAAAGTTTCTAAAAAATTATTGTATTTAATGTTAACCTCGTGGTCATCTGGCAGTAAATTTGCCTCGGTATAGGTAAGACGCATGTTTTCCCACTTTTGGCTCAATAGAAAAGTTGCTATGATAATGCCAACAAGAATGATGATTTTATTGCGTAAAATCAATCTTGCCACAACATCCCAAAAGTCTTTTGTAAAAAGTTTTAACATGCTCTAATTAAGAGTTGCGCAAAGGTAGAAAAAACAAGTATAATACATCATATTGAGACGTTAAATGTAAATTTAAAAGCAACATTATCGTCAATTTGGGGCAAATGGTAAGCACCATATCGATAGGTAAAGCTAATGCCGAAACCAAATAATAATTTATTGAGCTCGAAGCCAGATTCAGTATAGCCCTTTTTCAAAGAGTTAAAAGTGATATTTTGATGTCTTTCTGGGTTTTTCATGTCGCCGATGGCGTAGCGTGTAATTAACACGAGTTGTGGTTTATAACGTTCGGAAATGTTGAATGGTTTTAAGAAGTGTTTAAATTGAACGGTGGCAAACTTATCAGAAAAAAACTCATTGAAATACATCGTTTCAAAACTGTTCAAACCTGCTACCGAAAAGCGCTGTAATATGGTTTCTTTGGTAATATTGTTGGGGTAGGCATGGTATAAATGGGTAAGTGGTGTGTTACCATTGGCGATTCCTGAAACCAATGTGATTTCTGAAAAATTATCGGGTTCATTTCCAAATTTGTAAAGGGTTCTAAAATCGAATTTTGAAAAGCTAAAATTACTTTTAAAAATATTGTTGAAATTCTTGGTGTATTGAAAAGTAAACTTGGGGTATCCTTCTTCGGTTTGCTTTATCCCTTTTTCGGAAGTAGAAATTTTACTGAATGGATCCCATTGAAGCGCAACTTTTCCAAGGCTCAAATCGAAAGAGCTTATAGGGCTGACATTTAAAAGGTAGCTGTAATTGTATGTTGGGTGTATATTACTTACCGAAAATTCGGCTTCAGTAATTAGTTTATAACTAATCTGATGCTGGAACGACAATGATGTTGTAATGTGCCTATGAAACAGGTTGATGTTAAGTAATCGAGGTTCAAAAAACTGAAAAAATCGCCCGTCTGTTAAAAATTCCGTGCTTCCAGTTTCTTGTAAGTCATCAGTATAAGATAAGTTTACCCAACTGTTTGTTTTTTCAGAAATTCTAAAACCGCCTCCAAAACTATATTTAAAGCGATGATCCCTAAACCCATAAACTACATAAGTGTTGAGTCTGTATTTTTCTGAAAAACGCTTATTTGTTAATCCACCAAGACCAGTACGAACTCCCTCGTATTGATTGAATTTAATTAAATACCTTAAATCTGCATTAAAATATTTTGTTGGAAAATAACCATTACCAATACTCTTTAATAATTCACTTTTTTTAATGGAATCTTGTTGGGGTTGTCTCTCCGTTTCGTGTTGCATTTGAGATTGCCCTAAGGTAGAAACACCTATGGAGATGAGAAAAATAAAGCGTTTAAGCATTGAAACAACCTGGATAAATTACTAAGGGTAAAAAAAAGCGACTTGATTGCCGCCTTTAATTTATACTGTCATGATTTCTTTTTCTTTATGTTCAAAGAGCTCATCAACTTTCTTAACGTAAATGTCGGTTAATTGTTGTATGTCAATTTCAGCGTTACTTTTGGCGTCTTCAGAGACATCATCTAATTTTTTAATGTCGTTCATGGCATCTTTTCTTGCTGTTCTGATGCTCACCTTGGCGTCTTCAGTTTCAGCTTTTGCCTGTTTGGCCAACGTAATTCTGCGTTCTTCAGTTAAAGGTGGTACATTAATAATAATGGTTTCACCATTATTCATTGGGTTAAAACCAAGATTGGCGTAAGCTATACCACGCTCAATTTCTTGTAGCATGCTTTTTTCCCAAGGCTGAACGGTAATGGTTCTGCCATCTGGGGTGTTAACATTTGCTACTTGGTTTAAAGGTGTTTGCGTACCGTAATAATCTACCATTACGCTACCTAACATAGCCGGGCTCGCTTTACCCGCTCTGATGTTAACAAATTGTTTTTTTAGATGGGTAATAGCGTTGTCCATCGCCTCTTTGGTGCTATCTAATATAAATTTTATTTCTTCGTTCATTGTATAAGCTTTTAAATGAAACTTTAATATTCAAAAATTACGCCAAAAACTAAACGTTGACTACCGTACCGATGTTTTCTCCTGAAACTACTTTTAGCAGGTTGCCTTTTTTGTTCATATCGAAAACTATAATTGGTAATTTGTTTTCTTGACTTAAGGTGAAGGCAGTGGTATCCATTACTTTTAGGCCCTTACTCAACACATCGTCAAAGGATATAGAGTTGAACTTAACTGCACTGGTATCTTTTTCGGGATCCGTGTTGTAAATACCATCAACACGTGTTCCTTTTAATATCACGTCGGCCTCCACTTCAATGGCACGCAATACGGCCGCTGAATCTGTTGTAAAATAAGGATTTCCGGTTCCACCGCCAAAAATAACAACACGACCTTTTTCTAAGTGACGCATGGCCTTTCTCCTTATAAAAGGTTCAGCAACTTCATTTATTTTTATGGCTGTTTGTAATCTTGTTGGTATGCCGGCATCTTCTAATGCGCCTTGCAAAGCTAAGCCGTTTATAACCGTGGCCAGCATACCCATATGGTCTCCTTGAACGCGGTCCATGCCTTTACTGGCTCCTGCAACGCCTCTAAAAATATTGCCACCACCAATTACAATAGCTACTTCAATGCCTTTGTCTGTAATTGTTTTTATGTCTTGGGCATATTCGGCCAAACGTTCAGGGTCAATACCGTACTGGCGGTTACCCATTAAGGCTTCGCCCGATAATTTAAGGAGTATTCTTTTATATTTCATTTAGTTTGTTTCATGAACTTGTGCAAAACTAAGCAATTTTTTTTTCATTTAAATTTTTAGATATGTTGAAATTGCGATTAATTTTTTTAGGTTATGGGTATAAAAAAACCACCATTCTAAATCATATAGAATAGTGGTTATGTATTAAAAGATTCCTGATTATACAGGAATTGGTTTATCCTACTGTAGCACGTTTAAAACCTGCAATTTCAACTTCTCCATAAGAAGAAACATATTCAGCAACAGTTTTCTTTTCATCTTTGATGAATTTTTGATCTAATAAGCACTGCTCTTGATCTAAAGTGGTGTTGTCTGAAATGAAACGCTCCATTTTACCAGGTAAAATTCTGTCCCAAATTTGTTCTGGTTTACCTTCAGCTTTTAATTCTGCTTTGGCAGCTTCTTCAGCTTCAGCTATAACTTCAGGAGTTAATTGCGCCATAGAGATATACTTAGGTACATTTTTAAGTGTTTTACCTAAACGACCTAATTCAATATTATCTTTTTCAATAACAGCAATTCTAGCTTCGGTTTCTGATGCAACATAAGCTGGGTCAAAATCTTTATAAGATAATGAAGTTGCTCCCATTGATGCTACTTGCATGGCAACGTCTTTTACTAAAACATCAGCATTGTCAACTTTTGCAGATAAACCTACTAAAGCAGCAATTTTATTAATGTGAACGTATTGACCTACGAAAGGCGCTTCTAATTTTTCAAAAGCTGTGATGTCTAGTTTTTCACCAATGACACCCGTTTGTTCAACTAATTTATCGGCAACAGTCATTCCGTCGAAATCTGCAGCTAAAAAGGCTTCTTTAGAATCGCAGTTTAGAGCAATTTCAGCCAATTGATTAGCTAGAGCCAAGAAGTTTTCGTTTTTACCAACAAAGTCAGTTTCACAACCCAAAACTATAGCTACCCCTGCAGTTTCTTCTGCATTTATTTTAGCAACAGCGGCACCTTCAGAAGAATCTCTGTCGGCTCTTTTTTCTGCTACTTTTTGTCCTTTTTTACGCAATACCTCGATAGCTTTATCGAAATCGCCTTCAGCTTCAACAAGGGCCTTTTTACAGTCCATCATACCGGCACCGGTAGCTTGTCTTAATTTGTTTACTTCAGCTGCTGTAACTTTTACTGTAGTACTCATAGTAATTTATAATTTAAAAAAGTCGTTTAATTTATTTCAACGAAGAAAAGAATCAAACGACTTAATCATGTTTTGTTAATGTTATTTATTCTTCTTCTTCAGCAACAGCTGCTTTAGCTGGTGCTTTTTTAGCTTTAGGAGCATCTTTTTCGGCCGTTGCAGCGTCTTTTTCTGCTTTACGTTCTGCCAAACCTGTTGCTACCGCAGAGGTTACGTGAGATAAAATTTTATCTATCGATTTAGAAGCGTCATCGTTTGCTGGGATAACATAATCAACTTGACGTGGATCTGAGTTGGTATCAACCATTGCAAAAATTGGAATGTTTAATTTTTGAGCCTCTTTAATCGCGATGTGCTCACGTTTAATATCTACAATAAACAACGCAGCTGGTAAACGAGTCATGTCGTTAATAGAACCTAAGTTTTTTTCTAACTTAGCTCTCAAACGGTCAACTTGTAAACGCTCTTTTTTAGATAATGTGTTGAAAGTACCATCTTTCTTCATTCTATCGATAGAAGCCATTTTCTTAACAGCTTTTCTGATAGTAACAAAGTTGGTTAACATACCACCTGGCCATCTTTCTGTGATGTAAGGCATGTTGATTTCGCTGGCTTTTTCAGCAACAATATCCTTTGCTTGTTTTTTTGTTGCAACGAATAAAATTTTACGACCTGAAGCTGCAATTTTAGCAAGTGCTGCTCCGGCTTCATCAATTTTAGCCGCTGTTTTATAAAGGTTAATGATATGGATGCCATTACGCTCCATATATACGTAAGGCGCCATGTTCGGGTCCCACTTACGTGTAAGGTGTCCAAAATGTACACCTGCTTCTAGTAATTCTTTTACTTCTACTGCCATTTTTGTAATAGTTTACGTTCTGTTGAATTAGCAATGATTAAGTGGTCATTTTACTAATCGCCTTAATCATTTAGATGCTAAACTAAGTCCTGTTTTTTATAACTAGGAACAACAAATAACTGTTTTAAATTTTTTAAATTTCAACAAGACTGCTTTACCGTAAAAGGTTTTCACAATCATGTTGATTATGATATTAACGTTTAGAGAACTGGAATTTCTTACGAGCTTTCTTCTGTCCGTATTTCTTACGTTCTACCATTCTTGGGTCTCTTGTTAACAGCCCTTCTGGTTTTAAGGTCAATCTGTTTTCAGCATCAACCTCGCACATAGCGCGAGAAATTGCTAGACGAACCGCTTCAGCTTGTCCAGTAATACCACCTCCATTTACATTTACGGTAATATCAAAGTTGCTATCATTGTTAGTCAAAGCTAATGGTTGCTTTACTTTGTACTGCAAGGTAGCTGTAGTAAAGTAATTAGCTAAGTCTTTTTTGTTAATGGTTATGTTCCCTTTTCCTGGGGCAACATAAGCACGAGCAACAGCCGTCTTTCTACGGCCAATTTTGTGAATTACTTCCATTAATTAAATTCGTTTAAGTTAATTGTTTTTGGTTTTTGTGCATCATGAGCATGTTCTGAACCAACAACAACTGTTAGATTACGGAATAAATCTGCCCCTAATTTGTTTTTAGGCAACATTCCTTTTACTGATTTTTCTACTACTCTTGCAGGGTCTTTTCCGTACAATTCGGTAGCAGTTAAACTTCTTTGACCTCCAGGGTACCCAGTGTGACGAATGTACGTTTTGTCGTTCCATTTGTTACCAGATAAAGTGATTTTGTCGGCATTGATAACAATTACGTTATCGCCACAATCTACATGAGGTGTGAAGTTTGGCTTGTGTTTACCTCTTAAAAGTTTTGCAACTTTAGAAGCTAAACGACCAAGCGCCTGACCTTCAGCATCAACTAAAACCCACTCTTTATTTACAGTAGCCTTGTTTGCTGAAATCGTTTTGTAGCTTAATGTGTCCACACTAATGATTTTTTAATTATTAAACATTCCTCTCTCAAAAAGAGTTTGCAAATTTACGATTATATATTTGATTACCAAATAGTGGAGACAGATTATTTCAGATAAAAAATGAAGCCATAAATGGCTGTTACTTAAATGTCTAATTTTTTATCTTTTTAAGTTTAATGCCAGGTTTGTAAATGGTATTTAAATTCTCTTGGCTCTTGGCTTTAAATTGGTCAATTCGGCTATTTTAATAGGCTCACAAGACTCTATACTTTTTGTTGCGGCAACACCTATGAGTACTGACATAGCACCATCCCTAATGCCAGCCGAACGCCCATAGGGATCATCCATATTGGGGTTGGCGAATATTTTTTCATGCAGCCTTTTGTCGCCACCGCCATGGCCACTGCGTTCCATGGGTACGGTTATAGTTTTAAAATCGTTCCATAGGTTGTGGATTATTATAGGTTCGTATTGAAGTGCTTCCTTAGAAGTTTGTTCCATTTCTTTGCGGTGCATTTCGGCTTGGTTCACGGTGCTGTTTTCATGATATGGTATGTGCATCCAAGCTTCAATACGGCCTTTGGTACCGTTAAAGGCAACCTTCCAACCTTCAAAAGGAGAATATGTGGTAAGCGAATAATTTAGGGTCACGTTGTTTTCATACTTCACCTGAGCCGACATTTTATCGTAAATATTAATATCTTTTCGGAACAGACAATTGTCTCTAATATATCCATCGTATTTTTCATTGTTCACATATAAATCCATCATTCGTTTGTTCTTGGTAATATCCCAGTAAAAATCACAATCTTTTTTATGCTCGCAAGAACGGCAACTATCTCCTGAGAAAGCATTGTTGTTTCCATAATGCTCTAAGTCGCCATATGCAAAAACTTCGTTGGGATCTGAGTCTATCCACCAATTCAATAAATCAAAATGATGCGTAGCTTTATGTACCCAAAGGGTTCCACTATCTTCCCTTTGTCCGTGCCATCTCCTAAAATAGGAAGCTCCATGGTAAGTGTTAAGGCACCAATTAAAATCTACCGAAGTTAATTGGCCAATGGTGTTTTTGGCTAAAAGTTCCTTTATTTTGGTATTATATGGGCTCCATCTGTAATTAAACCCAACTATTAAGTTTTTACTGGAGCGTCTTTCGGCATCAATAATGGCTTGGCATTTGTCTTCGTCTGTGGTTAGTGGTTTTTCCGTCAGTACATCACAGCCCAAATCCAAACCTTTTATTATAAATTCGTGGTGGATTGAATCTTTAGTGGTAACAATTACCAAATCGGGCTTGGTTTGCAGCACCATTTTTTCAAAATCTGTAAACGTAGGGCAATTTACTCCAATGTAAGATTTAGCATATTCTAGCCTCCCGGGGTTATGGTCGCACAACCCAACGAACTCTAGTATTTCTGAAAATTCATCTACCAAACGTTTACCCCAAAAGCTCGTGCCTCTTATTCCAGTACCTACTAAAACTACTTTGAGTTTTTCTTTTTTTGAACTGAAGCTGAATGCAGAAACGGGCAGAGCCATTCCGGCGGCAAGAAGGCTAATTGAGGATAAAAATTGTCGTCTAGAGTTATTCATAATTTAATGTCGTTTTGGTTTGTTGGTGTCTATAAATATAGTTGAAATTATTGAATGTTTTAATAGTAATTTTGGTTAATAGGATTTTTGGATCTTGCTTTTAAGTGTTGGTTTTTAAACGAATACATGGAGTTACCCTATTTGGAATTATTCTAACTTATTGAAAATAAGAGTTTATTTTTAATTACTTTTGCTGCGCTATGCAAGAGTTACAACTTTCAGATTGGTTGCCTACTACAAATAAAGAGGTAAAAATTCGCGGATGGGAAGAATTAGATGTTATCCTATTTAGCGGCGATGCCTATGTAGACCATCCTTCGTTTGGGCCGGCCGTTATTGGTCGTATTTTAGAAAGTTTAGGGTTACGAGTAGCTATTGTGCCACAACCCAATGTTAACGATAACCTTCAGGATTTTACAAAATTAGGAAGGCCAAAATTGTTTTTTGGTGTTACTGGCGGCTGTATGGACCCTATGGTGAGCAACTATAACGCCAATAAAAAACGTAGAAGCAAAGATGCTTACACACCCAATGGCGATATAGGGTTTAGGCCCGATTATGCCACAACCGTTTACTCGACCATTTTAAAGGAAAAATGGCCAGATGTACCAGTTTTAATTGGTGGTATTGAAGCGTCTTTGAGAAGAGTAACCCATTATGATTATTGGAGTGATAAGTTGATGCCCTCAATTTTGGAGACATCAAAAGCCGATATGTTGGTTTATGGCATGGGCGAACAACCGCTACGTGAAATTGTGCGTTTGTTGCTTAGAGGCGTACCGTTTGATAGTTTAAATACCATTAGCCAAACCGCTGTTTTTGTTAAACAGGATGAAAAAATCCCAAAAAACAGTAACTGGGAGGATGTTGAAATTGTTTCGCATGAAACCTGTCTGGCCGATAAAAAAGCTTATGCGTCTAACTTCAAAATTATTGAGCAAGAATCAAATAAGTTGGCGGCGAGGCGTATTTTTCAAAAAGTAGGTGATAAAACCTTAATGATTAATCCGCCTTATCCCACCATGACGGAAGAAGAAATTGATGCGTCTTTCGATTTGCCATATACGCGGTTACCACACCCAAAATACAATAAACGCGGACCTATTCCAGCGTTTGAAATGATTAAGTTTTCCATCAACATTCACCGCGGTTGTTTTGGTGGTTGTAGTTTTTGTACCATTTCGGCACACCAAGGTAAATTTATTGCTTCCCGAAGTCAGGAATCTGTTTTAAAAGAAGTGGATACGGTAGCGAATATGCCGGATTTTAAAGGCTATTTAAGTGATATTGGAGGCCCAAGTGCTAACATGTACAAAATGAAGGGCAAGGTTCAGGAGATATGTGATAGATGTGTCGCTCCCAGTTGTATCTCACCGGTTATTTGCAGCAATCTGGATACGTCGCACAAACCATTAACCGATTTGTATCAAGCAGTAGATAGCCATCCAAAAGTAAAGAAATCGTTTATTGGAAGTGGTATCCGCCATGATATGCTGGTGCCCGAATTCAATAAAAATGTAGATCCAAAAGAGTTAGACGATTACACCGAAGAGGTTATGACCAAACATGTTTCCGGACGGTTAAAAGTGGCGCCCGAACATACTAGTGACCCGGTGTTGAAACTAATGCGTAAACCATCGTTTAGCTATTTCCATAAGTTTAAAGAACGCTTCGACAAGATTAATATCAAGAAGAACTTAAACCTTCAACTTATACCATATTTCATTTCCAATCACCCCGCATGCGAAGCCGAAGATATGGCCAATCTGGCAGCCGAAACCAAGGATATGGGCTTTCAGCTGGAGCAGGTTCAAGGTTTTACACCTACACCTATGACCGTAGCTACGGTTATATATTACAGCGGCTACCACCCATATACACTTAAAAAAGTAAATACGCCTAAAACACCCAAGGAAAAAGACGAGCAACACCGTTTTTTCTTTTGGTATAAAGATGAAAACAAAGCTTGGATAAAAAAGACACTCAATAAATTAGGGCGTCAGGATTTGTTAAAAGTACTACTTCCCGAGAACGAGAAATGGCGTAAAAATAAACCTAGTAAACCTAAGCATACTTTTGATGATGCTGTGCCTTTTAATAAGCGGAAAAATAAGGTTAAGTATAAAAAAAAGAGGAAGTAGTTCTTTAATTAATGTGCCTCTAACCAATTATCACCAATACCCAAATCAACATCCAAAGGAACATCCAATTTATAGGCGTTTTCCATTTCGGTTTTTACCAATTCTTTGATTTCTTCCAATTCAGGTTTGTAAACATCAAACACCAATTCATCATGCACCTGAAGGAGCATTTTGGTTTTAAAATCGCCCTCGCTCAATTTCTTGTGAATGTTTATCATGGCAATTTTAATAATATCGGCCGCACTACCTTGAATTGGGGCATTAACTGCATTACGTTCGGCTGCGCCCCGAACCACAGCATTTCTAGAATTGATATCTTTTAAATATCGGCGCCTCCCTAAAACCGTTTGGACATAACCATGGTCTCGAGCAAAATCAACTTGTTTACTAATGTAATTTTTAAGTTTTGGATAGGTTTCGTAATACGTGTCAATTAGTTCTTTGGATTCACTTCGCGATAAATTGGTTTGATTGCTCAATCCGAAAGCAGAAACCCCATAAATAATTCCGAAGTTTACAGTTTTAGCGTTGCTTCGTTGCTCACGATTTACATCTTCTATAGCTACATTAAATACTTTTGAAGCCGTTGACGCGTGAATGTCTTCACCATGTTTAAATGCCTCAATCATGGTTTCTTCTTGGCTTAAGGCAGCAATTATACGCAATTCTATTTGACTATAATCTGCTGCTAATAATAGATAGTCTTCATTTCTCGGAACAAACGCTTTACGCACTTGTCGTCCACGCTCCGTACGGATAGGGATGTTTTGCAAATTAGGATTGTTACTGCTTAAACGGCCCGTGGCAGCAACGGTTTGCATATAATCGGTGTGAATGCGTTTGGTTTCAGGGTTTACCTGAAGTGGTAAGGCATCAACATAGGTGCTTTTTAATTTTGAAAGCCCCCTAAAGTCTAAAATGCTCTGGATGATTTCGTGGTCTTTGGCCAAATAACTCAAAACATCCTCGGCGGTTGAATATTGCCCAGTTTTGGTTTTTTTTGGTTTGTCTACTAACTTCATTTTTTCAAATAAAACCACACCCAATTGTTTTGGCGATGCAATATTGAATTCTTCGCCAGCAGCTTCGTAAATATTTTTCTCAAGGGTTAAAATATCACTGTTAAGCTCTTCTGATAATGAGTTTAAGAAATCTTTATCTAGATTGACACCTTCTAATTCCATAGCCGATAAAACACGTAAAAGAGGAATCTCAATGTCATCAAATAGAGTTTGGGTATTGGCCGCACCCAATTCGCTTTGAAAATGTTCTTTAAGTTGAAGTGTAATATCGGCATCTTCAACAGCGTATTCGGTTTGTTGTTCCAAAGGCACCTCGCGCATCGATTTTTGGTTTTTTCCTTTTTTGCCAATTAAGGATTCAATGGAAATAGGTGTGTAATTCAAGTACGTTTCTGCTAAAACATCCATATTGTGTCGCATATCTGCGTTGATGAGATAATGTGCCAACATGGTGTCGAACAATTTGCCTTTTACTTCAATATTGTATTTGGCCAATACCTTAATGTCGTATTTTAAATTCTGACCAATTTTTTCAATGCTTTCGCTTTCAAAAAACGGACGCAGCAGTTCGATGAGTTCTTGTGCCTCACCTTTGTTCTCTGGAAACGGTAAGTAAAACCCTTTGCCAGTTTCCCACGAAAAAGAAATACCGACTAACTCAGCAGTCAGCGGATTTATACCTGTTGTTTCGGTGTCAAAACATACCGAAGGTTGATTCATTAAATTTTTAATGAACAGTTTGGTTGCCATACCAGATGCCACACTTTGATAAAAATGTGAGGTCGTTTCTGCAGTTTTTCTGGTGTAATCAGAAATTGTTTCAGAAGTTTCAGCTTCTCCATCATTACCAAAAAGAGAAAACTGACCGGCACCGGCAGTGGAAGTCTGTTTCGGTTTTGGAGTACTTTTAACTTTGGTTTCGGCGGTAGAAACTTTAGTTTCTTCCCCCGGAGCGAAGGTTTTTAAGAAATTTTCGGTAAGCCTTCTAAATTCTAAATCCTGAAAAATGTGTTTTACAGCTTCAATATCTGGTTCAGACATTTCAAAATCGGTTTCATCAAATTCCACTGGAACGTCCAACATAATCCGAGCTAATTTCTTTGAGAGCAAACCTAATTCTTGATTGGCCTCTACTTTTTCTTTCATTTTTCCTTTTAGCTCATGGGTGTTTTCAAACAAACCTTCCATACTGCCGTAAGCCTTCAGGAACTTTTTTGCTGTTTTTTCACCTACGCCTGGCAACCCGGGAATATTATCACTAGAATCACCCATCATGCCTAAAAAGTCAATGACCTGTTCGGGTCGCTCAACCTCAAACTTTTTTTGTACTTCGGGGATGCCCCAAGTTTCGTAGCCACCGCCAAACGATTTTGGGCGGTACATGAAAATATTATCAGAAACTAATTGTGCAAAATCTTTATCTGGTGTTACCATAAACGTTTGATAACCTTGTTTTTCGGCTTGTTTGGAAAGTGTGCCTATAACGTCATCGGCCTCAAAACCTTCTTTAACTATAATGGGAATATGCATCGCCTTTAAAATATTCTGGATGTAGGGCACTGCCACTTTTATGGCCTCGGGAGTTTCATCTCGGTTGGCTTTGTATTCTTCAAACATTTCAACACGGTCGGCACTACCACCTTTATCAAAACAAACAGCTAAATGGTCTGGGCGTTCACGCTTAATAACATCCAAAAGAGAATTCATAAACCCCATGATGGCCGAGGTGTCTATGCCTTTACTGTTAATTCTTGGGTTTTTTATAAAGGCATAATAGCCACGGAAAATTAAAGCGTAGGCATCTACTAAAAATAGGCGTTTTTGTGCTGACATGAATTGTATTTTGAAAGAAACGTAAAACTACAAAAAGTTATGGTGAAAACGGAATTTATAAAATACGGATTTGTAACCCTTTAAATTTTAAATTCTTAACAATTAGTTAAATAAATTCTTCGATTCTCTATTGGCTAATAATACTGTTATCTTTGATTAAAAAAGGACGCATGCTTCGCTGGATACTATTCATACTTTTTTATGCCGTTATTGTATTTTATGGATTTCAGGCTGTAAAAACTATAACCAAAACCCCTTGGATTAACTACCTGTTTATCGTAATGGCGGTAATTATTGCCGGGAATTTTATTATTCAATTTACGGTATATTCCGAGGGGCGCGTGCTAAATCCGGCTAAGAGCTATGCCTTCGGATTTCTATTGGCGTTTATCTCGCTGGGGCTTGCGTTAATCCCTTTGCTTTTAGGTGAAGATATTATCAGAATCATTTACGGCCTCTACGATAAATTGGTAACCAAAAATGACGGGTTTTATATGGCTTCGCGCCGAAAGTTTATCAGTCAAATTGCATTGGGTGTTGCTGCTATTCCGTTTGCTTCATTGTTATATGGGATGTACAAAGGCAAGTACCGATTTAGGGTTTTAAATTATACGCTACATTTTGAAGATTTGCCAGAGGCCTTTGATGGCTATAAAATCACCCAAATAAGTGATATTCATTCAGGTAGTTTTGACAACAGAGAAAAGATTGAATACGGGATAAACCTAATAAACGAGCAAAAATCAGATACCATATTTTTTACTGGTGATATGGTAAATAACAAATCTTCTGAAATGTTACCTTGGAAAGATTTGTTTAGTTCATTGAAAGCAAAAGATGGTGTGTTTTCCATTTTAGGAAACCATGATTATGGCGATTATGTAAGGTGGCCATCTAAAGAAGCGAAAATTCAAAATCTTGATGATTTGATCCAATTACAAAAGGACATGGGATTTAAGCTTTTAATGAACGAAAGCCGATTTATTGAAAAAAACGGACAAAAAATTGCCGTTGTTGGCGTTGAAAACTGGGGGCGCGGCGGATTTAAAAAGGCCGGTGACTTAAAAAAAGCCACTGAAAATATTGACACCAATGATTTTAAAATATTATTGAGCCACGACCCTTCACACTGGGAAGACGAGGTGATTAAAGATGGTGTGCATTATCATTTAACCTTAAGTGGGCATACACATGGTATGCAGTTTGGTATTGAAATTCCTGGGTGGGTAAAATGGAGTCCGGCAAAATGGCGTTATAAATACTGGGCGGGTATTTACGAAGAAATGGGGCAATACATTAATGTTAATAGAGGTTTTGGCTATTTAGGTTATCCTGGACGCGTTGGTATATGGCCAGAAATAACTGTAATAGAGCTTAAAAAGGGCTCAAGTGATGCATAATTGCCCAGAAATGCTATATTTGTATAAGAGCATATGTTTAATAAACAATAAAGTATGTCTAAATTTGGGGAACTCATTGATGTAGATATTCCGGTTTTATTAGATTTTTATTCGGAATTGGATGAGCAAACGAGCGAAATGCATCTGATTTTAAGAGACGTCGCAGCTGCTTTGGGTGATAAGGCCAAGGTCATTAAAATTGATGTTGAAAAAAATCGAGAACTTGCCGAAGCCTTGCGCGTTAAAACCTTGCCTACACTTATTATTTACAAAGACGGTGAAATGAAATGGCGCCAAAGTGGTGATCAAGAAGCCAATAATTTAATTGGTATTGTAAAGGAATATCTTTAATTATCTTTTATAAACTTTCAAACAAATAACCTTTTTTATTGAAATACTTAAGGACTTTGGGTAAAGCATACTGCATGTTTTTTGACGCTTTTATGCTATCATGAAACACAATAATACTGCCAGCCATGGCTTTGTCAATTACATTGCCCATACAAGCCTTAGGTGTAATAGTTTTATCCCAATCAAAAGACAGTACATCCCACATAATGATTTTATAGCCTTTTTCAATGAGTTCTTTACCTTGTTTAGGCTTAATTTGCCCATAAGGTGGTCTAAACAAATTTCGAGTTCTGTGTTCTGAATTCTCAATTTGTGAATCTATTATGTTTTGGGTTGCCTCAACCTCATCTAAATAATCATCGGTTTTGTTTTTCCAGCCTTTAATGTGATTGTAAGTATGATTACCGACCGAGTGCCCATCACGAACAATATCTTGGAAAATATCGGGGTGCTTTTCAATATTATTTCCAATGCAAAAAAAGGTGGCTTTGGCTTGGTGTTGTTTTAAGATTTTTAAAGTCCAATGAGTGATTTCTGGGGTTGGACCGTCATCAAAAGTTAAATAAATAATCTTTTCATTATTTGGAACATCCCAAACATAATTCGGAAACATTTTTTTTGCAACCTGAGGTGTTTTTATGGGGATAAAATCCATATTCCAAATTAGTTAACACTATCCATTTCAATTGGTAAACTGGTATCTAGTGGTAAGTCTCTCTCTATTGGTTCAACTTCAGGTTCTTCACCTCCGTAAAAATGGCTGAATGATCTTAAATAGTTATTAAAGATATTACCTTCCTCTTTGGCAAACTCTTTATCGTACCTAGATAATACATCAACAAGTGCTTTGTAACGGCTAATATCCGTGTAAATATCTTCAAATAGACGTTCTTGATTTCGGGTTTTAAGACTGCCGTAATACTTAAGGTTTTCCTGATATTTTTGAGCCACTTTTTTAAACAGTGTTCGGGCCTTTTCTTTGCTTCCAACTTCGTAATATGCTCCAATATATGGTTCTAGTAAGGTATAGAATCCAAAATGTTCTACTGGCATATTTTCCATAGCGATATCGGCAATTTCTTCTGCTTTATCCAGTTTTTTCTCATTTAAAAGTTGTTGGATTAAACGAGCCAAGTTTCCTCGATAGGTAATGGAATTTTTACGTGTTTCTGGGTCGTGGTAAATATCAGGGCTACCACTGTTACCCCAATCCCATTTCTTCACTTTTTCATACATTAAATCACTATCAACACGGCCCATGTCAAAAGGGTTGGCACGGTCAATTGCCGTTTTTATAGGAACAAGCTTGTAACAGAGTCCGTCGAGTTGTAAATAATCTTTCATCCATATATAATCGTCATCACCAAAGCTTCCGCCAGTAAAATATATGGGGCGTTTCCATTCGTTGTTAGCAATAACATCGAGCATGAGCAAACGGTTTTTATAAAGGGCTCCACCGGAAACGGTAATATCTATATAAGGTACAATGTCGTCCGCGTTTTCTGGTTTTACGATACCCGATTTTAGCACATTTTCTTTGCTTACAGGAATGCGTAAATGTGGCGTAGGCAAGTATGTAGCATTTAAATCTTGTGAACGTACCTGCGATATATCAACACCACGTTGTTCTAATATGCGCTTATATTTTGTTCTTGGGTCTTTACTGGCAACAAAATTTAAAAAACGCTTAACTGTTAATGTATCTGGAATAACTTGTTGAATAACAATATAATCGTTGGTGCCATATTTGTAAAGGTCGTGCGTAAGTTGCGACGGAATAGGGTCACTCTCATATGCCTTACGTTTCATTTGGTCAATGTACCAATCAGTTTGGAACAAGCTGGTATTGACAACACGTACGTCGGTACGATAGCCCTCTATTTCTTGGGCATACCAAAGCGCAAAAGTGTCGTTGTCGCCAATAGTAAATAATATGGCGTTCTCGGCACAAGAGTCCAAATACTTTCTGGCCATAGACCTAGCTGTGTATTTGTTGGATCGGTCGTGATCGTCCCAATTGTTCGCTGCCAAAATACCAGGAACCAATATGAGGCAAACCACCGTAATTATTGGAGCGGCGAGTTTTTGGGGAATATAAGTTTTTAGTGCATCATAGATACCGTAAACTCCAAAGCCTATCCAAAGTGCGAATACGTAAAAAGAACCAACCACAGAATAGTCGCGCTCTCTTGGCTCAAATGGCCTAACATTGGTATAAACCTGTATGGCGACCCCTGTAAAAAGGAAAAATACCAACATTACCCAAAATAACTTTTTGTCTTTATTGAATAGGAAGAAAAATCCAATTAAGCCTAAAATTAAAGGTAGCAAATAGTAAGTGTTTCTGGCTTTGTTGTTTTTTGCATCGCTTGGCAAATTATCTTGAGAAAGGCCTAAATGCCATTCATCCAGGGGCTCTATACCCGAAATCCAATTACCGTGGTTATCGTATTTACCTTGAATGTCGTCTTGTCTTCCAGCAAAATTCCACATAAAGTAACGCCAGTACATATAGCCCAATTGGTACTCGAAAAGATACTCGATATTACTGGCTAACGACGGTTTTTCTATGTCTATATATTCTTTAAATTGTTTTAGGAAGTTATGATAGTCTTCGTAGTCAACATTTCCTCTGTTTACATCTCTTCTGAAATTGCTCACTGAAGTACGAAGCTCGTTTTGCATTTGGTACTCGGGCTTCAACTTAAAATCTAGAAAACCAGAGAACATCATGTAATTTTCGGCATGTTCGCTACTCCACATACGCGGAAGAATAGAAGCATGTTCAGAGTTATAATTTTGTTTGGCGTTTTTGTAGTCATTAACAACTACATATTCACCTTTTTCTTCGTCTCTTTCGTATTTTGGTTTATCGTCTATGTACGGGTTGTTTTCGTCTAAATAGGCATATTGATCAGTAAATTGTGGCCCATAGAACAAATGTGTTTCGGGGTATTGCTCTAAATTATAATAAGCTAGAAGCTCCCTGGCACTCGACGGGTTGTTTTCGTTAATCACCACATTGGCATTAGCCCGAATGGGCAGCATCAACCAAGACGAAAAGCCAACAATGATGAAAGTGACACAAAGTATACCTGTGTTGAGGTGCACATACCCTTTTTTACGTGTAAATCGCAAGCCGTAGTTAATCAAGCCAATTAAAACAATACCGGCAAATATGGATCCTGAATTAAAAGGCAAGCCAATAGTGTTAACGAAGAATATTTCAGTAGCACTAAATATTTTAAGAATATTGGGAGCCAATAATTTGAAAACAAACAATAAAATACCAACAGAAACCACATTGGCAATAATGAAGTTTTTTACAGTAACCTTTTTATAATTTTTAAAATAATAAATAAGCCCAATTGCAGGAATAGTTAATAATCCCATGAAGTGAACCCCAAATGAAAGCCCAATAACAAAGGCAATTAAAATAAGCCAGCGGTTACCGCGTGGCTTGTCCATATCTTGTTCCCAGCGGAGACCTAGCCAAAATAGAATGGACATGATTAAAGTGGCCATCGCGTAAACTTCAGTTTCAACGGCATTGAACCAAAAAGAATCGGTAAACGAAAAGGCTAAACTGCCAACTAAACCACTACCCAAAATGGCCATGGCTTTGTTCTGAGACATTTCTTCAGTGGTAACGACTATTTTTTTAAGAAGCAGAGTAATGGTCCAGAACATAAACAGAATGGTGAATGCACTGGCAACGGCACTCATCATGTTCATCATCCAACCAATTAATTCGGTATTTCCAAAAGTAAAAATCGAAAAGAACGCTCCCAACATTTGAAAAAGTGGTGCTCCTGGTGGGTGGCCCACTTGTAGTTTGGCCGAGGTTAAAATATATTCTCCGGCATCCCAAAAACTTACCGTAGGTTCAACTGTTAAACTGTATGTGATAAGCGCAATTAAAAAAGAGAACCATCCTAAAATGATATTCCATTTTTTAAAGTTGAAATGTGCCATGAATATCTGTGTTTATTTACAAGGGCGAATTTAACAATAAATACTTTAATGCAAATGTTTTTAAGTAAACGTTAAGTCTTTACAATTATTTTTTTGATAAAATACTTGTACAAATAAAACTTTGTACTAAATTTGCACCCTCAAACGGAATTGGCCTATGGTGTAACTGGCAACACGTCTGGTTTTGGTCCAGAAGAGTCTAGGTTCGAGCCCTAGTAGGCCAACGTTAATTTAAAAAGTCCTTGCTTTTCAGCAAGGACTTTTTGTTTTTGGTATTTACTAGAATAGCATTATTTTTTTCTATTTCATTAATTTTTTCAATAGCACAAATCCACCATATTTTCCAATCATCTTCAGGGCAGACTGAACCCAATTTAAAGGTTTGAAACTTTCTTTATACTCTTGCTTTATTGATTTTAATTCTTCCCAAGCGATTTGCCGTTCTAAATCTAAAATTTTTAGATCGCGTTCAAGGCTTTCAGAATTGTGATAGGTTTTCATATTAACTGAAAAATTTTTTCGATAATTTCTTAATTACATAATTGTTGATATGCTTTCTTAATCGGAATAATATTAACGACAGGATTAAAAATAAAATTCCGGTAGAAACAAATCCTAAACTTAGGCTATTAAATGCCCTACCGATTGAAAAAGCCAGAGCCACTGCCATAAAACTAACGCCAATTAAGGCGAGACCACCTATAAGCATAATCTTCAATACCATGCCAACAGAAATGGTTAACTGCTCAAAAATTTTTAGTTTAAAGTACTTGTAGGAGGATTCGAGATACTTTTTGCCTACTTTTGATGCTTGAGCGTTTGTTTCGTTAATTGAATCAATTAAACTCATTTATTACGACGTTTTTTGTAGCCTTTTGTTCTTTGCTTTTAAGTCTTTAAGTTTGCTTTCGAGGGCTGTTATAACATCCTCAGCTTTATAGCTGGCATCAGAAACTATAGATTCAATATCTTCATTAATGTCTCTTTTTTTTGTGCTCGCAGTGGTTGCAATCTGTTCTTTCAAGGCGTCTGCCTTTTCTGCCAATTTATCTTTAGTGGCCTGAGCTTCATCAGCTATTCTTTGTCTGGTATTGCTTCCTTTGTCTGGTGCAAATAAAATGCCTAAGGTTGCTCCCAAAGCGGTTCCGGCTACTATGCCTAAAAATGTACTTCCGTTATTGTTCATGATTTTTTGTTTTATTCGTTAAACTTAATTTCTCCTAATAATTTACTTCATAAGAGTGGTTTAACTTAACTTAATACATTTAAATTGTGCCGTATTTAAAATTTGTAATCATTATGGGCGATAGTTCACTGATTTCCTAAGGCGGTTTTTGTGGCTTCAACCGTTTTTTTAGAACTGCCGATAAATATTTGTTCATATATAATAATTACTGGTCGGCTCAAAAAAGTATAATGCTGTAAAATATAGTTTTTAAAGTCGCGCTCGGTTAGGTTTTGGTTTTTCAGGTCCATTTCTTTGTAAAGCTTTGCCCGTTTACTAAAAAGAGCTTCGTAGCTTCCAGCAAGTTTTTGCATGTCTTCCAATTGTTTAACTGTTATTTCCTCACTTTTTATGTCTTGTAAAACAAATTCTGAAGATAAATCGAGTTCTTTTAAAATGCGAGTACATGTGCTACAGGTTTTTAAATAGTATACTTTTTTCATAAGATGATATGTTTCTAAAAAACAAATTAAAACTATATTTATCGAAAAATTAAATAAGATGGATTTTACATTTCAGGTTTTAAACAATATTCGCAAAATTTTTGGTGAAATAATAGAGAATAATTCTTTGGAAGACTTAAACAAAATTCCCGAAGGTTTTAATAATAATATTATTTGGAATATCGGTCATGTTGTGGTTACCGAACAATTGCTAGCATATAAACTATCTGGTTTAGAGCCAAATGTTTCAGGTGAAATGATTGATAGCTACAGAAAGGATTCTAAACCCGAAGGCAGTGTTTCTCAGGAGAAGGTAGATGAAATAAAAGCATTGCTTTTTTCAAGTATAGAAAAAACTGAAGAAGATTACAATAACAGACTTTTTAAAAATTATAATTCCTATACCGTTTCAACAACCGGCAATACACTAACCAATATAGATGAAGCGCTGCAATTTATTTTAGCGCACGAGGGCATTCATTACGGTTATGTATTGGCACTTTTAAAGGCTGTTAAAGACTAAATACGATTCGGCTTTTTCAAAAGGAATTTTAAATTCAATAATTCCAGTGGAATAGGGCGCAATTTCGTAAGTGTTGTAAAGTAAGACCAAACCGTCTTTAGTATAAGCTATGTTGGCTGGTAATTGATAATCCTTAGCATCAAAAACGGCATTGTCTTTTTCAGCAATGCTTTTGTCAAAATAGGGTTTGGCCAGTATTTTGAATGCGGAGATGTCGGTTATTAACTGCTCGTTGGTTAACTTTTGCCCATTTTCAGCATTAAAATTTAAAAAGGAAATATTAGATATCCCATGAGCTCCGCCCGTATTGACGTAAGAAGTAATGGCAATGCTTATAATTTCGGGTGATTGATAAACAACTTCGCCGTCTATTTGTGCTTCCCATGGTATTTCGGTCTCTGGAAAATCGTTTATGAATTGCTCGTATTCACTATTAAAATTATCAATACTTTCTTTAATGGATTTTGAAATGTTGCTGTTTGGTTCACCTATGGATAATGCTTTCGATATAGACTTGCTTATCTCGCCATTTATTTGGTCAGCTATTATTTTGTTGCCTATAGCTTCAGGAACGTTCACCTCAACAATATGATTGGTTTTGGTTGAAATACTTACTTCAGAAAAAGAGGTTTTAACTTCATCAGTACAAGATGAAAAAGCTAGAAAAATGCAGATAATAAGGGAATAGTGATTTTTGAACATAACACAAGATTATATTTTAACCTTAAAGGTAATTAATGTGTTTTAATGATCTATAAAAACTTGTTGTTAAAATATGAAAAACCAGAGAAGGAAGGGAGGATATTGCTTAATCCAAATAATAAACATAGCCAAAATTTAGCCAAACCAACCAATCATCATTTCTGTCATAATCCCTCCAGTTGTGATTTAAGCCATCAATCCAATCACTAAAGTAGTATTGCCATCTGAGGTCAAGCATTAAGTCTGAAAGTTTTGTGAGTTTATAGCGTACACCAACACTTGAAACAACAGACCACGTACTGCCACTTTGTTCACTAATTGGATAAGGGTCAACTCCTGGAGTATATGTTTGTTGATCAAACCAATACGTGTAAAAATTTGAAGAGTCGTAAATGTCACCGTATGCATTAGGATTGGGGTTGTTGTATTTGGTTTTAGCTTTTGGATTAAAAGATGTGTAATGCGCGCCTAAACTTACAAAAGGTGCAAATCTATAAGCAAAGGCTTGAAAGGAACGAATACTTAATGGGAAATATTCCAATTGCATTCCAATATCAAAGTTTTCTGCTACACCGCTGTGGGCTCGAAGTTTATCTGCTTCAACGCTAGTTTTATCAGGCTGTACCCAAAACCCATGATGGTCGAGAATTGTTTTATTCCAAGATATTTCACTTCTTAATTTAAAATGGTCATTAAAATAGGTGTCTGTAGTGTAACAGTTACAGTCTGCACTGTAGGCAAAACTAATGTAATGAATAAGCCCAATACCAATCCCGGTGTTTCCTAAATTTGTTTTTTCCTCATTTCTACTGCCAAAATCGGAACGAAACTCTACAGGGCCTGCTATAACCCCTATTTCGTGAGAAAAACCCAGTTGAGCAAAGACCGTTTGAGCATAAGCAAACAGTAAAAGCCCACAAACCAAAGATTTTAAGTTAAGCATAAAAAGGTATAATTTTTATAGAGGGCGTTACTAGGGACAAATATATAAAAACTAGGAATAGAAACAAATAGTAATAAATTCAGCTAGAATATGATAAAATATTTATTGTGAAATTATAAAAAATAATGTATTTTTTTTGAAGATAATGTATATTTGTAGCTATTAATTGCTTTTTTTTAAATTTTATATAGTAGAAAGTATGAAACAGACTATTGATGAGTTTTTGCAACTTGTAAAAAAAAGAAACGGCCACGAGCCCGAATTTTTACAAGCAGTTGAAGAGGTTGCGGAGACCGTAATCCCTTACATAGTGAATAACGATATATATTATGGGAAAAATATTCTTCTAAGAATGGTCGAACCAGAACGATTAATTTCATTCAGGGTTTGTTGGGTTGACGATAGTGGAGAAATACAAGTGAACCGTGGGTATAGAGTGCAAATGAATTCTGCAATTGGTCCCTACAAAGGTGGTTTGCGTTTTCATCCTTCCGTTAATGCCAGTATCTTAAAGTTTTTGGCCTTTGAGCAAGTGTTTAAAAATAGTTTAACCACATTGCCCATGGGCGGTGGCAAAGGAGGTAGCGACTTTGACCCTAAAGGGAAAAGTGATAACGAAATTATGCGGTTTTGCCATGCTTTTATGAGTGAATTATTCAGGTTTATTGGGCCAAATACTGATATACCCGCTGGCGACATAGGTGTAGGCTCAAGAGAGATTGGTTTTTTGTTCGGTAAGTATAAAAAACTAAAAAATGAGTTCACTGGTGTGCTTACTGGTAAAGGTATGTCTTGGGGTGGTTCTCTAATTAGGCCAGAGGCCACGGGGTATGGTACTGTTTATTTTGCCCAAAAGATGCTTGAAACTAAAGAAGATGGTTTTGAAGGGAAAAAGGTAGTTATTTCTGGTTCTGGAAATGTGGCCCAGTATGCTGCAGAAAAGGTCCTTCAGTTGGGGGGAACGGTTTTAACGCTTTCAGATTCTGGTGGCTATATTTATGATTCCAATGGTATCGACGAAGAAAAATTGGCCTTCGTGATGCGTTTAAAAAATGAAAAAAGAGGTAGAATAAAAGAATATTTGGATAAGTATCCTAACGCAGAATACCATAAAGGAAAAACACCGTGGGATGTGACTTGCGATGTGGCGTTACCCTGTGCTACTCAAAACGAGCTAAAGGAAGATGATGCCAAAACACTTATCAAAAATGGTTGCATTTGCGTAAGTGAAGGTGCCAATATGCCATCAACTAATGGTGCTATTTCGGTATTCCATAAAGCTAAAATATTATTTGCGCCAGGAAAGGCATCTAACGCAGGAGGAGTGGCTACGTCTGGATTGGAAATGACTCAAAACTCCTTGAGATATAAGTGGACACGAGATGAGGTTGATACTAAATTAAAAGATATTATGTACGACATCCATGCATCTTGTTTGGAATATGGCAAGGACGATGACGGGTATGTTGACTATGTTAAAGGTGCCAATATTGCTGGGTTTGTAAAGGTAGCTGATGCGATGTTAGCTCAAGGTATTGTTTAAAGAAACTTCATATAAATTAAAGCTTCCTAATTTAGGAGGCTTTTTTTTTAAAAATATATTATTTTCAACTAAAACTCGTTACTTATAAATATATTTGAACTTTCGAATAATTATCATGTTTAAAAGAGTTTTATGTTTTTTTACCTGTATTGCTCCGCTGCTAGTGTTTGCCCAAGATTTTTCGGCACTTTGGGAAGGGCATTTTTCTTATTATGAAATAAAGGATGTCGCTCAGGGCAATAACAAGATTTATGTAGCTGCAACAAATGCCATATTTAGCCTAGATACTGACACTAATGAAATGACCGAAATCACTACAATAAACGGTCTTTCAGGTGAAATTATTTCAACAATATTCTATAGTGAAGATTACCAACTTTTGGTTGTGGGTTATGAAAACGGACTAATTGAAATTGTTTTCGATAATGATGATGAGGTACTATCTATTGTCGATATTCTGGAAAAACCAACTATACCCGCCAAAGACAAAAAGATTAATCATTTTAACCTCTACCAAAATGTTATTCACGTTTCTACAAATTTTGGTATTTCTGTCTTTAATTTAGAGCGATTGGAGTTTGGTGATACTTATTTTATTGGTAATAGTGGTGGCCAAGTTAATGTAAGTCAAACAGCTGTCTTGGGTGATTATATTTTCGCTGCCTGTCTTGATGGTACTGGTATAAAAAAAGCATTGGTGGATAGCCCCAATCTTATCGATTTTCAAAATTGGCAAACCATTAATTCCGGCAATTGGCGTTCAATAGAAACAGGAAACGATAATTTGTTTGCCATTAATACAAACAATAAGATTTATCAAATTATAAATGATAACATAAGTGAGTTGTCTTCGTACTCGTCTGTTCCTAAGGATTTAAGATTTGTTGACGGTAATTTAATTGTTACAACGACAAATAAGGTTTGGGTTTACGATGAAAATTTTAATGTAATCTCAGAAATTCCGATTAATGATTCTTTTGATACCAAATATACTGTAGGGACAATCGATTCTGAATATATTTACATAGGTTCTGCCGATTTCGGAATTCTAAAAACGTCCTTCTTGAACCCAGTAACCTTTGAAGAGATCCATCCAGATGGGCCATTATTAAATATTCCTTTTTCTATCCAAACCGAGCCGAATGGTTTGTGGGTTGCCTATGGAGAGTATGGTTTGTATTACAACCCTTATCCATTAAATAGTCGAGGCATTAGTCACTTAAGTAATGGAAAATGGGTTAATAATAGGTATTCTGAATTGTTTGAGGCTAAATGTCTTAATAGTATTGCTGTTAATCCGTTCAATAATAATCAAGTCTTTATCAGTTCGTTTTTTAGTGGTTTGCTAGAAGTAAATGATGATGTACCCACTGTGTTATATAATGAAACCAATAGTGGCCTAGAGTCCTTGATTCTTCCCAATGACCCAAATTATGTTGATATAAGAGTGGGGCCTTCAACTTTTGATAAGGATGGCTTACTATGGTTAACTAGCGGACTAATCGAAAACCAATTAAAGTCATACAACCCATCAAATAACCAATGGAAATCGTACCCTCTTAAAGATATTATTGCAAACCCATCTGATAATAACGGTTTTGGAGACATTGTAATTGACAATAACAATACCAAATGGATGGCTTCAGCTTTTAGTTTTGGGGTTATTGCATTTAACGAAAATTTAGGTGATCGTGGTATTAAGGCTATTTTTAGAGAAGAAGAAAACATGCTACCTTCGCCTGTGTCAGCTTTGGCTTTAGATAACAGAAGCCAATTATGGATTGGTACTGAGCGGGGAATACGCGTATTATACAACACGGGCAATTTTTTTGATGATAACTCACCTGAGGTAGATGAAATTATCATTGAAGAAGACGGTGTTGCAAAAGAATTACTGTTTCAACAATACATCTCTGATATTAAAGTTGATGGCGCCAATAATAAATGGATTGGTACTGTTGATTCGGGTTTGTTTTACTTTTCTCCAAACGGTCAAACTACCATATTCCATTTTACAAAAGATAATTCACCATTGCCATCAAACAGCATTAGGGATATTTCTTTAGATGAAAATAATGGTACCGTTTATATCGCCACCACAAAAGGCTTAGTGTCTTTTCAATCGGGTAGTTCTGGTACTTTAGAAGACTTGGAAAGCGCACATGTTTACCCGAACCCAGTTCGTCCCAACTTCGATATAGTTGAAGAGAAGGTTAAAATCAAAGATATTTCAGAAAACGTAAATATTAAAATTACCGATATTGAAGGGAATTTAGTGGCTGAGGCCCAGTCTAGGACTAACCAAAGATATACAGGTTATAATTTAGAAATTGATGGTGGAACGGCTTACTGGAATGGAAAAAACCTAGCCAATAATGTTGTGTCTTCCGGAGTGTATTTGGTAATGCTTTCAGATCTTGAAACTTACGAAACCAAAGTCTTAAAATTAATGGTGGTGAGATAATGCTTATTACTACAAACGCCATTGTTCTCTCTAAATTAAGATACAAAGACAACGACTTGATTGTTAAATGCTACACCCAACAATTGGGCTTAGTGAGTTTTTTACTTAGGGGTGTATTAAAAAGTAAAAAGGGAAATACTAAGGTGGCTTATTTTCAATTGCTATCTCAGTTACAAATTGTTACTGCATATAAAAACAATAGGTCTCTGCATTCTCTTAAAGAGGTTAGACCAAACCACATTTATACAAGTTTGCACACCAATATTTTGAAAAGTGCTATCGTCATGTTTTTATCCGAGGTGCTTTCAAGTACATTGCAGGAGGAGGAGCAAAACGAAAGTCTCTATAGTTTTTTGGAAAGCGCGCTTTTATGGCTCGATACGCAATTTGAATATTCCAATTTTCATTTGTTATTTTTGATAAAACTTACTAAGTATTTGGGTTTTTACCCAGATCTAACTAATATGGAATGGCATCATTTTAATTTGCAAGAAGGCAGATTTGAGTTGAAACCTAGTAATAAATATAGCTTTGATGGCGATAATTTAATATTATTAAAAAACCTTTTGGGCACAACATTTGATACATTAAATAATATAAAAATCAATGTTAGACAAAGACAGGCTTTTTTAGCAATGATTTTGAAATATTACGAGTTACATTTGGGTAGTTTCAAAAATCCAAAATCTTTACAGATATTAAATCAAGTTTTTAGTTAAAAACATGAAGTTTAAATTTTCTTTATTTTTCCTTTTTCTGATTTCTATATCTTTTTATGCCCAAAATATAAAAGTACTAAACAGTGCCACCAAAGAGCCTATTTTTGGTGTGGCTATATATAATATAGATAAGTCCAAAAGTGTTATTACCAATTTTAGGGGCGAGGCCCAGCTTGATGAGTTTTTAAACACAGAAGTTATTTATTTTAAACACCTTTCGCATGTTTTAAAAAAACTAACCAAAGAGAAAATAGGGAAATCCAATCGCGTTTTTTTAGTTTCAAACACTCAAGGTTTGGAACAGATTGTTATATCGGCATCAAAATTTAAACAGAGTAGAAAGGACGTTCCGCAGAAAATCGTCAATGTCAGTGCCAAGAATATCCAACTTACAAACCCACAAACTAGTGCAGATTTATTGGAAAGCACTGGGCAAGTTTATATTCAGAAGAGCCAGTTGGGAGGTGGAAGCCCCATGATAAGAGGGTTTTCAACCAACCGGTTGCTCATTACCGTTGATGGCGTAAGAATGAACAATGCTATTTTTAGGGGCGGAAATCTTCAAAATGTTATAGCTCTCGACCCGTTTTCAATAGAAAACACTGAAGTTACCTTGGGTTCGGGCTCTGTTATTTATGGTAGTGATGCCATTGGTGGGGTGATGAGTTTTTATACCCAAAGCCCAAAGCTCTCGTATTCCGATTCATTGCAATTTCGGTCTAATGTTGTGGTTAGATATAGTTCAGCTAATAATGAAAATACAGGGCATTTCGATTTTAATTTAGGTTTTAAAAAATGGGCCTTTATTACCAACGTCACATATTCCAATTTCGGTGATTTAAGAATGGGAAGCCATGGCCCACAAGATTATTTGAGACATGAATACGTGATTAAGACTGATGAAGGCGATATAGTTGTGGAAAACAGCGATCCATTGGATCAAAAATTTTCAGGTTATAATCAGTTTAATGTTATGCAGAAGGCGCATTATGAACCCCATGAAAATTTAAGTTTCGATTTGGGTTTTTTTTATTCAACGACATCCAATGTGCCACGATACGATCGATTGGTTCGATACAGAAATGGTAATTTACGTTCTGCGGAATGGAACTACGGACCACAAAATTGGTTTATGTCCAACTTACAAGTTACCAAATTGAGCAGTAATTCCAACTTATATGATAAGGTAAAGGCCACCATGGCCTATCAAAATTTCCAGGAAAGCAGGATGGACCGAAATTACCAATCTTCAATACGTAATATCCGTGAAGAATCTGTTGATGCTTATTCCTTTAATTTAGATTTTGAAAAGACTATTAGCCCAAAAACCAGGCTTTTTTATGGTGCAGAGTACGTTTACAACAAAGTTTGGTCTGAAGGAACAGAAGAAAACGTCGCAACCGGAGAAGTTAAACCTGCCGTATCAAGATATCCCAATGGTGCCAGTTGGCAGTCAGCTGCAGCCTATTCCAGTATCAAGTACAAGCCTAATCCCAAATTTGTATTGCAGTCGGGCTTACGGTTTAACCATGTGATTTCTTCAGCCGACTTTTCAGAAAACAACACCTATTTAAACCTGCCTTTTAAATCTTCAAAAAATGAAGCCTCGGCACTTACCGGAACTGCAGGTATCAGTTGGTCCCCTAGCTCAATAATGCAATGGAGGCTTAATGCGTCATCGGCTTTTAGAGCTCCAAATATTGATGATATTGGTAAAGTATTCGATTCAGAACCTGGGTCGGTGGTTGTGCCCAACGAAAGTCTGAGACCTGAATATGCCTATGGAGGCGAACTGGGTTTAGTCTTAAATTTTGAAGGGAAGCTCATACTCGATATGAATACTTATTACACCTATTTGGATAATGCTTTAGTAAGACGCGATTATTATCTAAACGGCGAAAGCGAGGTGCTTTATGACGGCGAGATGAGTAATGTACAGGCCATTCAGAATGCATCGAAAGCTTGGATTCATGGTTTTGAGGTAGGACTCAAAATGCCCTTAACCAAAACCGTTAACTTAACCTCGCAATACAATATTATAGGTGGAACCGAAACGGCTGGAAACATAGAGGTGCCTGTAAGGCATATTGCGCCAAATTTTGGAAACACCCATTTAACATGGCAATTAGAAAAACTAAAGCTAGATGTGTTTGCCCATTATAATGGCGATTTATCCTTTAATCAATTGGCGCCATCAGAAATTGGGAAAGATTACATATATGCCTTAGATGCCAACGGAAACCCCTATAGCCCATCGTGGTACACGCTCAATTTTAGGGCTCAATACCATGTAGTGCCTTCAACAACCATAACGGCTGGTTTCGAAAATATAACCGACCAACGCTACAAAACTTATTCTTCTGGAATTGCAGCTGCAGGGCGCAATTTTATTTTGGCTTTAAAGTATAGTTTATAACGTCATTCTGAGCGCAGCGTGAGAATCTGTTGAAATTGTAGTTATTCAATCAAGAGATTGCTACATCGTGCCTCTTCGTAATGATGTATTTATTTTTTAATCGCCTTTTCACTTAAAATGACACCGTTAGAAAGCTCCACTTTTGCAATGTAAACCGAACCTTTAAGATTTGAAAGCTGGTAGATTTCAGAGTTGTTTTGTCCTTCAAACTTATAAAGTTGTCTGCCAAACAAATCAAAAATCGCAACCGTTTTAATACCTAGTTGGCTAGGTGCTATAAACTGAACATTGTGGTTATCTAACTCAATAATTTTTAATTGGCTCGGGTAAACCAAAGTATCGGTTGTTGAAAGCGCCTTGTCAGAGAATACAATTTCAAAACGGTTGTTAAATTCACCGGTTTCAGAAGTAAAAGTATAATCGGTAGCCGATAAATTATGTACGGTATTCATCTGATTATCCTTTAAAAATATCGAATTGTTATTTAAGAAATCGCCTTCCAGCTTTGCAATGGATAAGGTGTAAAGCGTTGCCACATCAATCGTGGTGCTAAAACCAAGTTTAATCACTTCGTCCTCATTGATACTGTTAACATTTTTTCCTTGAATAGCAAATTTCTCTGTTGCACCTTCTATTGTAGAATATAAAGCGGCACCTCGGGTTGGGTATTTTGGTGCATCGTAAGCCATTCCGTCATAAATATTGGTTGCGCCGCTTAAATAACCAACCAGTATTTGATTAAATACACCATTATCGGAAGTTAATTCAACCCATAATTTATTATAACCCGAATTCGATTTTTTCTGCTTACCATTGCCTTTAAAAAACTCGGTGTTTGCCGTAATATCTGTAACCCGCATGGAATTGTTAAAAACAATATCAGAAGTGTAAATATCACCTGAAAATAGGTTAGCAGGAGCTGAGTTGGACATTGCAACAAAAAAGCCTTGGCCGGAAGGAATGGCTCTATGGCCAGAAGGCATCACGATTGCAGTAGTGCCGTCGCCACCAGTCGTTTCTCCTGTCATATTAATAATGGCATAATCGTCATTGGAAAAATTAAGTTTTTGATTACCATTAGTTGTTGATGATGGCAATGTGTTTTGCGACCATAAAAATATGGCGCCATCTATTGTAGAAACATTACTATTGGCGGCCAAAAATAAATCAGCATCAATAGCAGAAGGATATGGGTTCCCTATAAAATTCCAGTTGTTATCGTCTGGTTCTGAGTCGTTTCTGTAAATAGAAATTTCATATTCACCGTTGTTGAAATCGCCTTCGAATGTAAACCTAAATGTTTTGTTGGATGGGGCAGGGTTAAAATCGTAAGCGAGCTTAGTTAATGTTGTGGCATAGCCAATACCGGGCTCCATTATAGTATTTCCAGAAACCCATTGCCAATCATTGTTGTCATCATCTATATCGTCTTGTCCTGGAGTTGTTGTGTCATCATTATTATTGACTTCTGCGTAAGAATCTAAAAAGTTTTTGCCATTAAAAATATAACGTCTTTCCGGATTAGAACGATCTATGGCGTTTGCAAACTCAGCACCAGAAACAGGCGAGCTCCAATAAGTATATTCATACCAAGCATTCATTGGTGCAGTTTCTTTGTAAACCCTCATGATACCGTTATTGGTAACAATGCCCAAATCATTATTTTGAACAAAATTACCTTGTGTATCAACAAATAACTCGCCATCAACAGTTACATCGTTTTCAACTTCTACATAACTACTGTTGCCTACGGTTAGTCTGTGTGTTACGTTTACTGTTAGACTACATGCACTAAAATTACCGTCAGTTGAAGAATCATAATCTGCATTAATTATAGCTTTAGTGCTTGAATCAGGATTAGATGGAGACCAGTTTGTTCCATCCCAAGTTACAGTTCCGCCAAGACAAGGTGCTAGTGTTACTGTGCCGCCTAAGCTAAGATCATTACCTGCTAATCTGCCTATCGCAAATGTTCCTAAGCTATTGGTTGCACCCCACCCATATAATCTAAAAGTTACTGTTGTGCCAGAAGCAACATCTTGCAACTCAGTAATTGCTGATAAGTCAATTTGAGTTTGAGCCGTGCCATTACCACCTACGGTAGTATACGAAAAGGCACTTCCGATGTCGATAAAATTAACACCATCGACGCTATACCGCCAAATAAATGTTTTTGGCCCTGTATTTGACCTTCTAAAAATGGCATCAAGTGTACTTAATGAAACTTGATAACCAGCAGATGCAGAAATCTGAAATTCTAAATATTCGTTATTAGTAATAGCGTCTGTCTGAGTTCCACCATTAATAAATGTATCTGAAGCAAAAGTATCCCCTATGTTATCAGTGCTCAAGCCACTGCCACGACTTAAAATAGACATGTTTAAATTCAGGTCATTGGTGGTAGCATTGACTGCAATCTCACTACCTGTATTTCCATCCATTTCCCAAGCTACAATTTGCCCAAACCCTAAATTAAAAGTCAGTAAAGCAAAAAGAATAAACGTGATTTTTTTCATACTTGTTAAGTTATTTAAAACCTGAACTTCGGGTTTACTCAGTACAGCAGATTTGGTTTTATAAGTTTTTAATTTATTATCAATTTCAATTATTACATTTGGGGCATGCAGGCACCCAAAAAAACGTATACGCTACAAGAAGCCACCAAAAAGCTGGAGCGTTATTGTGCGTATCAAGAACGTTGTCATCAAGAGGTTCGGCAAAAACTGGAAGCTATGCACATGATACCCGAGGCTATCGATGTGATTATAGTCCATTTGTTAGAGCATAACTTTCTTAACGAGGCACGTTACGCCAAAACATTTGTAAGCGGTAAGTTTAAAATCAAGAAGTGGGGGCGACGCCGATTAATTTTTACGCTAAAACAAAAAGGCGTTAGCAAAGTTAATATAAATCAGGCACTTTCAGAAATTTCGGATATAGAATATTTCGAGGTATTCAATGGATTAGCCGAAAAAAAAGCCGATTCGATACACGACAAAGATGTTTTTAAAAAGCGAAAAAAACTAATTGATTATCTGCTCTACAGGGGCTGGGAATCACATTTGGTTTATGAAAAAGCCAATGAATTGGTTAAATAAGAATGCCAATTTGCACTAGAAAAAGCGGTTATTATAGATTATAACCACTTTTTATATATCTTAAAAAGTTTTTACAGGTTAAATGATGCACCCAAATTAACCGTAAACTGGTTGTGCAGTTTTTCGGGCTGGGTTAACGTTTCGGTTTTATATTTGGCAAAAGGCACATTAAGCTCGGTGTAAATACCAAAGCCATCTGTAAAAAAGTAACGTGCGCCAAGATGGCCACCAAAATTCTTAAGGCCAAGGCTTAAACCAGGGTAAACATCAAAATTTTCATCAACATTTATAACGTTACCGAGATTGGCATTAAAACGGGCGCGAACATCAAAACGATTATCAAAACCAGCGTTTAAATCTTCGTTGGCGTTGTTCTTTAAATCGTCATTTATTCCTAAAAGGTAGGTTGATGATATTCCAACTGAAATATTTTCGCCAATACCAAAGTCGTAGCTTAAATTAAGTCCGGTACCGTTGTCCTGAAGATTAGTACCTACTTGAAATTTATTGTCGTTTTGGCCAATAAAGGCTTGAGAGTTTCCAAAATAAGCGCTTAATACGGCAACTAAAAAAATAAACTTTTTCATCATTTGAGTTTTAAATTTTAGAAGGCAAATATATTATAAGTTTTACAATAACGACGTATAAAACTACAAATGCTTATGGGTGTTTTTTATGGCTTTTTCGTTTTTCCAGTCAATCCATTTTTGTTTTTTTATGCGGCGCATCATATTGTCGTAATTGCGCATTATAAAAACGTTATAAACTGCTTTGCCAAAGTTTTTTGGATTTCTGGCAATGGCACGTAAGCTCATGGAAAATCCAGGTGTAATGTAGCGCATGTAGTGCCAATACCCTTCGGGCATATAGAGTACTTCACCATGGTTAAGTTCTGCTTTATAACCTTTGGCTTTTTTAAGCATGGGCCATTTTTTAAAATCAGGATTGTTAAAATCGATGTCTTCGCGGGTAATTAGCGAATGCGGAATTTTATATAAATAATTGTTTTGGCCTTGGTCGAACAAAATGATTTGCTTTTTACCTTCAAAATGAAAATGGAAAATGTTCGCCAAATCAATATCGTAATGCATGAAGGTATGTGAATTTTGTCCGCCAAAAAACAACATAGGGATGCCTTTCATGAGGCGTAATCCAAAATCGGGGAACGAAAAATCGTTTTGTAACTCTGGGATTTCCTTTAGCGCATTCCATAAAAATATGCGGTATTTTGTTGGTTCGCGTTTCAGTAAATCGATGTATTCTCCCAACTTCATCTTAGCATGCGGTTCGTTAAAACCATCGCGATAATCAACTGGCCTATCATCGTAAAGCGGAATGTTAATATTGCCACCAACTTGTTTAATGTAATCTAAAGTCCACTTGGTGTAAGCTGGCCAGTCTTCTATATAGCGCTCTACAATCACAGGTTTTTGTGGCTTGAAGTAGTGCTCTAAAAAGTCTGCTTTGGTAATGGTTTTTACCCTAGGAATATCTATTAAGTTTAATGACAACGATTAAAAGTTTAGTGGGCTAAAGTTAAGAAAACGATACCAAATGTAAATAGTGTAAAGAACCTTTCTTCGTAAAGAAGGAAGGCAGGATACACACCATTTACCTTCAATTGTTACAAATAATCATAGACTTTGGTGGTCGGGTTTTCCAATGTTTTAGGTGCTACGGCCAAATAAAAGTTTGAGTTTTATTCCGTTTTTTTAGTATTCCCTGCTTTTTTGATGGGAGTCTCTTTATTTTCAGCTTTTACATCTTTGCCTTTTAAATATTCAGGCAGTTCCATACCGGCCATATTAAACATTTCTTGCAAAGGAGGTACGGATTTGTACATGCCAGAAAGGAAATTGGCCGTTGAGGATTTTCCGTTTTGGCCTCCACCATTTTCCCATACGGTAACCTTGTCAATTTTAATGTTTTTTATGGCTTCAGCTTGTGTTTTAACCAATTCGGGTAACTTATCGGCAATTAAAAGCAACACGGCATCTTTTGAATTGTTACCAGCGGCCTTTACAATTTGGTCTAAGCCAGCAGCTTGTTTTGTTAATACTTCGTATAAACCTTCTGCTTCTGCTTGTGCCTTAAATAAAATGGCGTCAGCTTCACCTTTAGCACGTCTTCTAATCCGCTCCGCTTCCGCTTCGGCGTCAATTTCAACTTTCTTTTTATCGATTTCGGCAGGGACAATAACATCGGCCATTTGTGAAGAGCGTTCTCTTTCTGCTCTTGCGGTTTCGGCTTCTTTTTCAGCGGCATAGGCTTCTTCTAAAGCTTTTGCCCCTTGTACTTTTTCTGAGGCGATGGCAACACGTTCTGCTTCTGCTTCTCTTTGACGACGCAATGAATCGGAATTTGCAACAGCAATTTTCGCTTTATTTTCACCTTCTACGGCTTGTGCGTTTGCTGCGGCTACTTGAGTTCTTTGGTCTTGTACGGCATTCGCCTCACCAATAGATCCATCTCTGTTTTTCTCTGCAACCGATTTACGAGCGGCGTTTATGGCATGAGCGGCAGCTTCTTTACCAAGTGCTTCAATATAGCCTGATTCATCAACAATATCAGTAATATTTACGTTTATGAGTTTTAGACCTACTTTTTTAAGTTCAGATTCTACACTTTGAGAAATATTTGTTAGGAATTTGTCCCTATCGGAATTAATTTCCTCGATATCCATAGATGCTACAACCAAACGTAACTGACCAAAAATAATCTCTTTTGCCAACTCTTGAACATCGTTCATTGATAGGCCTAACAAACGCTCTGCTGCGTTTTGCATAACGCCAGGTTCGGTAGATACACCAATTGTAAAACGTGAAGGAACATTAACACGAATATTTTGTTTTGAAAGTGCATTTACAAGATTAACTTCAATAGAAATAGGCGTTAAATCAAGAAACTCATAATCTTGAATTACTGGAAAAATAAAGGCTGCTCCACCGTGTATACATTTTGCAGATTGACCGCCGCCAACTTTACCGTAAACAACTAAAATTCTATCTGAAGGACAGCGTTTGTAGCGTCTTACTAAAATAATCAGGAATAAGAATATAAATAATACCGCAAAAATTAGAGCAAGCGGTAACCCAAAGCTAGAGCTCTGAAGAGCCATCAGTAATTTCATAAGTTTTTTGTTTTATTGGTTCAATTGGTTTTATTGTTCTGTCTACTATTAAAATACCGTTGTTTGTTACATCAACCACTTTTATTATGGTGCCAGATTTTAAGGGTTCAAAAGAATCGGTAAGTGCATCCAATTCACGCAAAGCACCTTGGACTCGTACCGTTACTTTTCCCATTTTGGAACGGTTGGCGCCAATGGTTAAATACACCTCACCAATGGCGTTAATGGCATTTTTGTATTTTAAAGTACCGCTATCAGTAAGCTTTCTCATAAAATAAAACATGGCTGCCATAACTACCATCATAAGTAATCCAGAAAATGTGGAAATAATGAAGATTAAAGGTTTTGATAAACCAGCATCTATGGAAGCAACACCGCTCCAGCCGAAAATGGTAAAGAATCCCACTAAATTTTTAAAGGTGATAAATTGAAATCCGATTCCGGTATCAGAATCTACATCAGAATCTAGGTCTTCTATTTCACCAGCATCACCTCCAACAAAGGCTAAAATAACCACGATGATAAAGACAAATGATGCCAGAAAAGCAATGAGCCAATAAAATTTTGAAAGAAAATCTAAATTTGAAAACCACTCCATAGAATAAAAAATTAATGAAATAAATGTAGGTTTATTTGTATAGCCTTGCAAGTTTTATTGACTGTTTAATTCACCTTAATATACATTAATATACATTGTTATTATTTTAACTAAATCGTTAAATCATGATTAGTAGACATGTTATTAGTAGTTAACAGGAAACTTTTGTTACAGCTTTTATAAAAAGAAAAGACCAGATAATATTTCTGGTCGTATTTGTGAACTGAGTGTTTTAATTAAAATCATGAAGCAACTTCAAAATTAAACTACCTAGCAATATTGGTTCCCTGAAACTTAAACAATTACTTATTTTTCAAAACGGTACCAGAATTTATTTGGTAACCTTTGCTTTAACTTTTGCAGCTTCGTTGCGATCGATAGTATGCTCGGGTCTTGTCCATTTTGGTTTTTCGCCCAATGCCTCAAATTGTGAATCTTTAGCTTCAACGGTCTGTGGCTGCATCTTTTTAATAAAGGGCTTTTGTGGGTTTAATCCTAAAAGTTTAAACATTTCCATGTCCTCGTTAACATCGGGATTTGGCGTAGTTAATAACTTATCACCCGCAAAAATAGAATTAGCGCCCGCAAAAAAGCACATGGCCTGGCCTTCACGAGTCATTTGTGTACGGCCTGCACTAAGGCGCACTTGGGTTTCGGGCATTACAATACGGGTTGTGGCTACCATACGCAGCATTTCCCAGATGGAAACGGGTTTTTGGTCTTCAAGCGGTGTACCATCAACTGCAACCAATGCATTAATGGGTACCGATTCGGGTTGCGGATTTAAGGTAGAAAGTGCTACGAGCATCCCAGCTCTGTCTTCAATCTTTTCACCCATACCAATAATACCACCACTGCATACAGTGACATTGGTTTTACGCACGTTGTCAATAGTTTCCAAGCGATCTTCAAAACCACGTGTGGAAATCACTTCTTTATAATATTCTTCCGAAGAATCTAAATTATGGTTATAGGCGTATAAACCTGCTTCTGCCAGACGTTTGGCTTGGTTTTCAGTAATCATGCCAAGCGTGCAGCACACTTCCATTTCCAATTTATTGATGGTGCGAACCATTTCTAAAACTTGGTCGAATTCTTCGCCATCCTTTACATTACGCCATGCAGCACCCATACAAACACGCGAACTTCCACTGGATTTAGCACGTAACGCTTGGGCTTTTACCTGTTTAACGCTCATTAAGTCATTACCTTCAATATCGGTATGGTAACGTGCGGCTTGCGGACAATAACCACAATCTTCTGGGCAACCTCCAGTTTTAATGGATAACAACGTACTTACCTGTACCGTATTAGGATCGTGGTGCAAACGGTGAATGGTGGCCGCCTCGTAAAGCAGCTCCATTAAGGGTTTGTTGTATATGTCCAGAATTTCTTGTTTGGTCCAGTTGTGTCTTGTCTCGCTCATAAATTCCGTTTGTTAGTTGTGGTCAAAAATACTAATTAAATCTTTTATAGCTTATCTTTTTATAAAGTAAATATACTAGTGATAAAGCTTGGTTTGTAGCTAATTTAGAAGAAATTTTGCGTACTTTGGTATAATCAATTAACCTATTAACTATATTAACATGCGCTTATCTATTTTTCTGCTACTTACTATAACTGTTATGAGTACTACGGTTAGTGCGCAAAACGTTCCTACGCTATTTTTAATTGGCGATTCAACGTGTTCTGATTATAATGCTTCTGTTTTTCCAAGAACAGGTTGGGGAACAACTATAGGGGAGTATTTTGATAATGGTGGCATAAACTTTGATAACCGTGCAAAAAGCGGGCGAAGTTCTAAAAGTTTTTATGATGAAGGGTCATGGACTCCTGTGATTAATGATATTCAGTCTGGAGATTTTTTAATCATACAGTTTGGACACAATGATGAAAAAACCAGTGACCCTGTAAGGTATACAGACCCATATACCACGTATCAAGAATATTTGAAAAAATATATTGATGAAGCAAGGGCCAAAGGTGCTTATCCTATTTTGGCAACCTCAATTTATAGAAACTATTGGAACGGCGATGGTGCGACTATGAAAGACTCTCATGGTGATTACCCGCCTGCCATGCGTACTTTGGCTACAGAAGAAGATGTGCCGCTTGTTGATGCTCATGTCCTATCAAAAACTTTGTTTGAATCTTTAGGGAAAACTTATACAACCTATGAAGTTTTTATGAATTTAGAGGTAGGGGAGTTTCCTAATTATCCATCTGGAAATTCAGATAATACCCATTTGCAGGAAAACGGGGCTTATAAAATGAGTGAGGTTATAGCTAATGATTTAAGTGAGTTAAGTCAATCTTACAATTATCTTTCGATTTTTAGCGAAAACGCTTTGGGAACAGAGACTTTCATCACTGCCAACCAACAAATTGGTTTAGAAAGTATAAATAAGCAAATAAAGATTAGCAGTAATACTGTTATTGAACATTTAATTATTAACGATTTATCGGGGCGCATACTTTTTCAAAAGCACAACTTATTTAATTTAGATATTAATGCCGAAAGTTGGAGCAGTGGTATTTATTGTGTAAGATTTTATTCGACCGGAAAATTATCTTCCAAAAAATTTATTGTATCAAATTAAAATTCTAGTTTTTACTTAAAAGTATACTCACCGCATTGCCCCCAAATCCCACGGCATTCACTAAAATGTTTTGAATTCTTGTAGGTGTTTTTTGGTTTTCTAAATAAGGAACACCAATAAATTCTTGGTTTTGCAACATTAAAACGGCAAGTTCAATGCTTAAAGTGCCCGAGGAGCCAAAGGTATGGCCGATTTTCCATTTGTTGGAAGTTAATGCAGGAAGGTTATTTTTAAAAACCGCTTCAATAGCTTTATATTCTGAAATATCACCTTTTATTGTTCCCGGTGCGTGCATCACAACTACATCAATTTCTTTGGAATTTATTTGGCCTAAGGCCATCTTCATCGATTTTTGAAAACATTGGGCATCGCTGGAAATGGAAATGTTGTGTTTTAAAATTTCCGTGGCATACCCAAAACCATTTATTAAAGCTAATGCATTGTCTAGTCTTCCCTTTTCTAGGCATACCATGGAAGCACCTTCGCCCAAAACCATCGTATTTTTGGTTTTATTGAGGTCCAAAGCACGGCATGGGAATGCGCTACTTTCTTTCGAATATATTTTTAAAGCTTGCATTTGTGCAACGGTAAAAGGCGTTAACGGGGCTTCGCTACCACCAACTAAAAATTTGGAGCACATGCCCGAATTTATCCACGCAATACCATTTAACACGGCATGCAGTGCCGTTGAACAGGTTATAGAATGACTTATTTCTGGGCCTTCGGTTTGCAAATCGTGGGCTACCCACGATGAAATATTGCCCAAAGTTGTAGTGGGCGAGCTTAGTGTTTCAGCTTTGTTGTTTTTTAAAAATAATTTGTGGTAAGTTTCAAAAAGTCCGGTTGCTCCGCGAGAAGAACCAATATTAATTCCAAAATTATCAGATGTGGCCCAGTTAGCTTGTTTTACAGCTTTACGTGAGGCATAAATAGCAAAAAGAACCGAATCGTCGAGCGACTTGTATTTAGTGTCTGATTGTTTTAATTTTTCAACTTCTTGTCTGGCCTCTGCGGTAATTTCAGCTACCAAAACATCTTTCCCCAAAAGGTTTTTTGGGGTGATACAATGCCGTTCAACTTTATAGCTTTGCCATGCTTCGTCAATAGATTTTCCTAAGGGAGAAATGGATGAAATAGCCGTTATTGAAATTGGTTTTTGCATAGTGTTTCTTGTGTTGACCTTATTTTTTGCGAATAAACTCAGGTTAACTTTTGGGAGGCAAATTTACACTATTGATAAAGAATCCTCGATAACTTGGTATACTTTTTCTAATTGCTTTTTGGTGATAACGTAGGGCGCTTGGATATAAATGGTGTTACCCAAGGGACGTAAAAACACCCCGTTGTCCATAAAAAATTTAAAAAGTTTATCGCGGAGATTACCGTAGCGCTGCATTTTCACATCTAAATCAAGGGCTAAAATAATCCCCATTTGTCTCATGTCTTTTACTTTGGGGTGATTTTTTATTCGGTTGCCGAAGGTTTGGTGTGAAGCGATAATCGTTTTTATGTTATTCTCAATGTCTTCAGATTGTAATAATTCGATACTCGCTAATGCCGCAGTACATGATAGTGGATTGGCGGAATAGGTATGCCCATGAAAAAGGCCTTTGGCAATATCGTTGCTATAAAATGCATCATAAATTTTCTGCGAGCATGTCGTAAGCGCCATAGGTAATAAGCCTCCAGTTAGTGCTTTGCTCAAACACATAATATCGGGCGGGGTTTCCATGTATAGCGATGCAAAGTGTTTTCCAGTTTTGCCGAAACCTGTCATGACCTCGTCGGCCACGGTTATAACATTATGGTTTTTGCAGAAGTTTAGAATTTGGTTTAAACCTTCGGGATTGTGCATTTTCATGGCAGCAGCACCCTGTACTAAAGGTTCGTAAACAAAACCAGCTACCTTATGATTTGAAATCAAGTCTTGCAGCATCTTTAATATAACATCGAGGTTTTTGCCGTTGGGTACTGGAATACGTTTTACTTCTAAAAAGAAATCTTCAAAAGGGCCATTGTAAACGGATAGGCCAGAAACGCTCATAGCTCCAAAGGTGTCGCCATGGAATCCGTCTTCAAAAGCAATTAGCGTATTACGCTTTTCGCCTTTGTTAAAGTGGTATTGCAAAGCCATTTTAATACCAATTTCAACGGCTGTTGAACCATTATCGCTAAAAAATATTTTATTCTGATTGTTCGGGAGTACTTTGACGAGTTCTTCGCTTAGCTTTATGGCAGGTTCGTGGGTAAATCCGCTAAAAACTACTTGGTCTAGTTGCTGCATTTGGTCCACAACCTTGTTAGTTATGTAAGGGTTACAGTGACCATACATACAGGTGTACCAAGATGCTATAGCGTCAATATAGTTGTTGCCGTTTTCATCGGTTAAAACACAGCCTTTAGCTTTGGTAATTGCTATGGCATCGGGGTGCAATTTGTGCTGGGTTAATGGATGCCAGAGGTGTTTTTTATCTCTTTTACTTAAACTCATAATTTTTCCCTAAATAGTTCAGCATACTCTTTCACTACATTTTTATCGAAATAAGGTTCTTCTTCAATTCTTCCAATAATTGGAACATTGGTCATTTTTTTGATTATTGATTCCGTCGATTCGTTCTCTTTTCCGCTAAAGATAATCGAAACATCAAAACCTTTTTCTTTTAAAGCATTTATGGTTAAAAGCGTGTGGTTGATACTCCCTAAGTAATGCCTTGAAACGACGATGACTTTGTAATTAGGTTCAATTAAATCGAATACGGTTTGTTCATTATTTAAGGGAACAAGTAATCCACCAGCACCTTCTATAACTAAATGGCTTTTTGTTTTGGGAGGTTTGATGTTTTTTAGTTCAATGCAAATACCATCTATTTTTGCAGCAGCATGAGGACTCATCGGTGTTTGCAAAGCATAGGCGTTTGGGTGGAATTTTGATTTGGTATTTGAAACCAAAGCCTTTACTTTTTTCGTGTCGCAATTGTTCAAATCACCAGCTTGAACAGATTTCCAATAATCGGCCTGCAAGGCTTCTGTTATAATTGCCGACACAATTGTTTTGCCAACGTCGGTTGAAATTCCCGTGATGAAATAGGTGTTCATTTTAAGTCGAATTCTGTTTTACAAGCTTCACATTTGTATTTATGCCTTGTATAAAATGGGAGCGATGAAAATAAAAACCCAAAAATAAACCAGAATAAGGATTTAACATCCTTTATGGTTGAAAAAAGTTCTATTTTTTCGCTTTTACAACTTGGGCAATGAATTGTATTGCCTTCATCATCAACAGAATATTTATTTATGGATTCCAAAATGTGCTGTGCCTTCAGCGCTTGGTGTGATAGCACTTTTAATTTAACCCCTCCAATGGCATTGCTCACCAAAGGATCGGTGTCGATTGTGAAGTTATCAGACAAAAATACTTGAATCCCTTCGGCTTCTAAACGCCCTTTTATAATTTGTGCTTCCGTAGAATATTGAAACCTAGCTATAGTTTTAAACGTATCATTCATGTTTAACAAAAGTAGTGAGTAGCTTTAAGACTTCCGAAATTTCTTGTTCGTTATTGAATGCATGTAAGCAAAAACGTAGGCGTTCCTGACCTTTTGGTACAGTTGGCGATAAAATAGGTTTAACATCAAAACCTTTTTCTTGGATATTTTTAGCAATGGATTTCACATTTTCATTCCCTGAAATAATGCAGCAATGAACGGCAGATTGGCTTTCAATAAATAAGTGGTAAAGATTATTTGCAATCATATCAGACTTAAAGCATGTAATATTCTCGTCGAGTTTTTTACTGCTTTTTGTTTTAGTTAGCTCTTGGTAAGCAGATTGTATGGTGGCCAAACTATGTGGTGGTAATGCTGTAGTGTAAATAAGACTTCGTGAAAAATTTACCAAAAACTGTTTTAAGATTTCACTTCCTAAAATTGCGGCACCATGGCAGCCCAGTGCTTTTCCGAAAGTTATTATTCTTGCAAAAACGTCGTTTTCTAGTTTAAAATGTTGAATCAGACCAGCACCTTTTTCACCAAAAACACCAACAGCATGGGCTTCGTCAACTATAAAATAAGCTTGGTATTTTTTACATAGTTTTGAAAGCAGGATAAGGTCTGGAGAATCACCGTCCATAGAAAACACCGATTCAGTGACAACATAAATGTTATGCTGTGATTCTGAAATAAGTTCAGCATGACGAAGGAGTAGTTTTTCTAATACATCTAAATCGTTATGTTTAAATTTATAGGCTTTGGCATGGCTCATTAAAATACCATCGCGAATGGAAGCATGAATAAATTCATCATAAAAAATAATATCGCCACGCTGTGGAACACTCGAGAAAAATCCAATATTGGCATCGTAGCCCGAATTAAAAATTAAAGCAGACTCGCTTTGATGAAATTCACTAAGTTGGGATTCTACAACATTATAAAGTTGATGATTTCCTGAAAGCAAACGCGAACCTGTTGCTCCATTTTGTTTTATGTTGTGGTCAATTAAAAATTGGTGGGCGTTATTAAAAATGATTTCGGACTTCGAAAACCCTAAATAATCGTTGGATGAAAAATCAATCAAATCACTTTGTACTCTAAGTTGGCGTAAGGCATTATTCGCTTTTCGCTCTTGTATATTAACTTGTATTTTTTTGGGGAAGTGTTTCATTTCAAACAAATATAAATAATGCCTTCGGTATACATGATGTAAAACTATTTTAATTTAAAATTATTGTTATTCGATAATTTGTATATATTTGTTATTGTTAAACAATAATTAAATATGAAAAAGCTCGCTTATATATCTTCTGTAATATTATTTTACAGTATTGCAACATTGCTAATTTTTGTAATGGTGTTTTCAATACTATCGTATGTAGAATATAAATTTGAACTGCAAATTCCTTTTGTTGATATTATAGGTAGCAAAGGAAAAGTTCATGTTCCTTTATTAAACCTACATATTAATATTCCGTTTAACTATTCTGTTCTTATTATGTGGATTGTAATGCTTTACTACCTTATTTATTTTTACTTATTTAAAGAGTTTTTGAAAGTATTTGTTAGTAAGAAGGTATTTGAGTCGAAATCATTAAAACGATTGAAGTTTTTCTTGATAATGAACTGTATCCCTTTGGTTTATATCGTTATATTTTCATTTCAATTTCTGAAAAAAGGTGCGTCCTTTCGTCTTCATGATGATTATTTTATTGTTTTTGCCCATCTAATAATAGCTTTTCTTATATATCTATACTTAGATGTATTGAAAAAAGGAAAACATATACAAGAAGAAAACGACTTAACCATATAACTATGGCCATTATTGTAAACTTGGATGTCATGCTCGCCAAACGCAACATGAAAAGCAAAGAATTGGCAGAAATCATTGGTATAACCGAAGCCAACCTTTCTATTTTAAAATCAGGAAAAGCAAAGGCAATACGGTTTTCAACATTAGAAGCCATTTGCAAAGCTTTAGATTGCCAACCAGCAGATATTTTGGAGTATGTTGCAGATTAAAATTTGTACTTTTGGGTTTATTCTAAATACATTTGCTATGAAAATATATGTCCTGTTTCTATTTTTATTTGTGTCGTTCTTTGGTTTTACCCAAAACAATTATATCGTAAAAACCGAAGATGGCAGGCGCGTTTTGTTAAAAGCCGATTATACTTGGGAGTATATTGATGCGGAAACACGCGAGGCAAAAACTAATGAAAAGGAAATTTCCAAACCTGATAATGGTTGCGATTTAGGAGCCGATTTTGAAGAGCCTAAATTAAACAACAAAATACAAAATCAATTAAAAAAAGGCCGTGCTACCATTGACCATATAAAAACCAAAGTGGCTAAAGATTACGAATGTACGATAGCTGAGGTGGTGTTACTTTCGGCTTCCGAGCAAAAATCAAAAGGTGTTTATACGTTTTGTGCCAATGGAAAGAAAGTTACGTATAAACGCACGGGACATGCTATTATTGAAAAGGGGAAGCTTTTTTAGAATTAATTTACCGTCGCCTATTAGCCAATAAAGGTGGTGGTTCTCCCGTAAAAGGGTTCCAACGGCTAATGCTTTTAGCTTCCATGCCGGCTGCATTTATAACAGCTCTATCGCCATAACGCTCACGCATTTTATCAATGGCTTGGCTTAAATGCAGTTGTTTTTCGTTGTCTTCAAATAGGTTTATTTGGTGTCCGCCTTCCACTAAATGGCTAAATTTCACACCAATTAACCGAACCAAAAGCCTACGGTTGTACAGTTTTTTGTATAAATCTAAAACCACGGGAATAATAATGTGGTCCATAGAGCTATATGGAATACGCTGCTGTTGGGTATAGGTTTGAAAATCGGAATACCGAATTTTAAACGTAATACAAGCGGTTAGTTTATTGCCGCGGCGCAGTTGGTAAGCCAAATTTTCGGCCATAGCAATAATAATACCTTTTAGTTTGGCCACATCGGTGGTGTCTTTATTAAACGTACGCTCGGTTGAAATGGATTTTCGTTCGTGGTACTGAACAACGGGGCTGTTGTCTATACCGTTTGCCTTTTTCCATATACTTAATCCATTTTTGCCCAGTACGCGGTGCATAAGTTCCATGGGCATATCTTGTACGGTTTTAATCCGTTTTACACCCAAATCACATAAGGCTTTGTAGGTAACGTTGCCGACCATAGGTATTTTTTTTACTGAAAGCGGCGCCAAAAAGGGCTTTTCGGTACCCGAAATAATACGTATTTCATTGTTGGGCTTGGCTTCGCCTGTTGCGATTTTAGAAACGGTTTTATTAATTGATAATCCAAACGAAATGGGCAACCCGGTTTCTTTTATAATACGTTGGCGCAATCCTGAAGCCAGTTTTTGGCAGCCAAAAAACTTGTCCATGCCCGTAAGGTCTATGTAAAATTCATCAATTGATGTTTTTTCGTAAAGCGGTACGGTGTCTTTAATAACCTCGGTAACGTTTTTAGAAAACTTGGTATAAATGCCAGAATTACCACGAAGAATAATAGCCTCCGGACACAGCATTTTAGCCATACGCATGGGCATGGCCGAGTGGATGCCAAATTTTCGAGCTTCGTAACTGCAGGATGCCACAACACCCCTATCGGAAGTACCACCAATAAGTACCGGTTTTCCGTTAAGGCGACTGTCTAATAAGCGTTCGCACGATACGAAAAAGGTATCTAAATCCATATGAACTATAGAACGGTTGTAATTCATAAAACTCAAGTTTTGAGATAATCTAAAGGTTCTGAATGTTTCAAAGTCTTTGGAACCATGGGCGATAGTTTCGATTTATGGTCTGCAAAACTCTTTTTATTTTGAAATGTGTCATTAACAGAATTTACGGCATAACGCGGGTCTTCTATTGTGGCCACACGTTCCATGTTTGAAACTTCAATGGTAACACAATCAAATTCTACCATAATTTTCCCAGTAATGGTGTACACACCTTTTCCACGGAATGGAAATTTTGCCGCTATGGGCGGAAAGTGTACGGTATCGATAAAATGGCCGTCGTAGTCTAAAAACGTACCGAAGTGCATGCTTTTTCCGTTTGATGTTTTGGTGTTTTTTGTGGTAACCAAATAACCTTCAATAGTGATGGTTTTATTCTGAAAATCGATTAGATTTTTCGCCCTCAGCGGGTTTGATGTTGGCACTTGTAATAGGTGAAACGGATTGCACAACGGAAAGCCCAACAGTTCCATTTCATCAAAAGCATTTTCTAAACCCGTACTTGTAAGTTGGGGCGTTTTGTAGTTGATACGTTCGGTTTTAAATAGTGTTATCACATGCTCTTCAACTATAGTTTTACTGATTTTAAGGTGTGCTTCCCAAAGTAATTCACGTTTATTGATTCCTGTAAAACGAAAGGCGTTAATTTTTATGAGTATTGAAATCTGTTCAATGGAAATGGGTACACGTTCAATAAAATCATCCAAACTTTTAAAAGATCCATTTTTTTTGCGTTCAGTAATAAGTTTATGTGTTGTTTTTGTTTCTAGGGCATGTAAGAACATAAATCCTAAATAGATGGCGTTTCCTTTGATAATAGCAATATCGAAACTTTGGTTAATGGAAGGCGGCTCGATAATGGCACCGTGCATTCTAGCTTCGTGTACATACAGTTCGGTTCTATAAAATCCGCCAAAATTATTAATGGTGGCCACCATATATTCCAGAGGATAATAAGCTTTTAAAAATAGGCTTTGGTAACTTTCTACGGCGTAAGAAGCAGAGTGTCCTTTTGCAAAGGCGTAACCGGCAAAACTTTCTATCTGGTTCCAAATCTCGTTAATTATATTTTCGGGTTCACCCTTTTTCCTACAGTTGTTAAAAAACAAATCTTTTACTGCTAAAAACTCATCGCGCGAACGAAATTTACCCGACATGCCCCGGCGTAATTTATCGGCTTCACCTAGGCTTAATCCTCCAAAAATGTGGGCGACTTTAATAACATCTTCTTGATAAACCATAACGCCGTAAGTTTCGGGCATGATTTTAAGCAGAACGGGATGTGCATTTTTACGGCGTTCGGGATGCCTATAGCGTAAAATATACTCACGCATCATCCCGGATTTGGCAACACCTGGACGTATTATGGAACTTGCCGCTACCAAGCCCAAATACGTATCGACTTGCAGTTTTTTTAGCAGCATGCGCATAGCGGGCGATTCTACATAAAAACAGCCAATAGCTTTAGCATTCCTGAGCAAATGCTTGATTTTTTCGTCTTTTTTAAAGCGTTTAATATCATGAATATCAACCGGTTTTTTTTCAGGATTGTTGTGTTTTATTATTTCTACGGTGTCTTTAATTTTTCCCAATCCACGCTGACTTAAAATATCAAACTTGTAAAGCCCGATGTCTTCTGCAACAACCATATCAAAATGAGTGGTGGTATAGCCTTTTGGCGGTAAAAATGTGGCGGTGTAATAATGAATGGGTTTTTCTGAAATAATAATACCACTGGCGTGAATACCTAAATAGTTGGGAAACCCTTGAATGTATTTGCTGTATACCAATACAAGGCGCGATAGTTTATCCAAGTCGTTCACTTTGTATCGTCCGCGGGTAAGTAAATCCATTTCAGCTTTTGGTAAACCAAACACTTTTCCCAATTCACGCACCGAAGCCTTAAATTTAAAGGTGTTATAAACCGCTAAAAGCGCTGTGTTTTTAAAGTTTTTAAATATGAATTGGGTGATGTCGTCACGGTCCGTCCATGAAAAATCGATATCAAAATCAGGTGGGTTTTGCCGAAATAAATTAATGAACCGTTCAAAATATAAATCGAGTTCTATGGGGTCTACATCGGTAATTCGAAGCAAATAGGCTACTATACTATTGGCGCCACTACCGCGGCCAACATAAAAATAACCTTTGCTTCGGGCGTACTTTAAAATTTTCCAATTGATTAAAAAATAAGGAACAAAGTTTTTCTCGTTTATGACTTTCAGTTCTTTTTCAATGCGCTCAAAAATACGTGCCCCTGGCTTTTTATAGCGGTAATGCAAACCTTTATAGGTGAGATTTTTTAGTAATTTAAAATCTAATTGGGTATTGTTGGTATATGTTTTTTGGTTGTTTGGAGTTTCTGGGAAAAATTTAAAATCAATGGCGCATTGATTCATTAACTGCTCTGTGTTTTCAACAAGTTTCGGGTATTCCTTGTAGGTGTCGCAAAGCTCTTGATAAGGAAGCATCATGTCGTTGGCACTGCCTTCTTCGGTTTTTGAAAGCTTGCTCAATAAGGTATTGTTATCAATAGCCCGCAATAAACGGTGGGTATTAAATCCTTTTTTATTTTGAAAAGAGACCGTTTTTAAAACAACCAGTTTGTGTTGGAGTTTGTTCCATTTTGAAAATTTAAGCGCGTTGAGGTCTTTTGGTTTAATTCCTAAATATTCGTTGGGTTTTAAGAGGTAATCTTTTTCTTTTTTATAGGGGTAAATCACATAGCAATCATCAATTTGTTGTTCTGGCTGTTCGGGAATTTTCAGTTCTTGATTGTGTAAAAATGTAGATAGGTAGTTATTTATATTTTTAAAACCATCATTGTTTTTCGCTATTAAAATGAACTGCTGTTGTGCTCCATTTCTAAAATCAACACCAAGAATGGGTTTGATTTTATATTTATTGGAAAGACGCACAAAATCTAAACACGCCGAGGTGTTGTTAATATCGGTTAGTGCCAAAGTGCTGGCGCCATGTTCTGAAGCAATGGCAAGCAATTGTTTGGGTGCAATGGTGCCGTAGCGTAAACTATAATATGTGTGACAATTTAAATACATAGTAATTATTGGATTTGTAAAATTAGCTACTATATGTAGTTTTTGTTGCTTATATTTGTAGCAAATAATGTTAAAATTTATTTTAAGATGAAGCACATTCAGTTTAACATAAAACACTTACGAAGCCTTAAAAAGTTTTCTCAAGAACGCTTTGCTGAAGAATTACAATGGACGCGCTCCATGGTAGGGTCTTACGAAGAGGGGCGCTCAGAACCGCCAATAGACCGATTGATTGAACTTTCAGACTACTTTGATATTCCTATAGACATTTTGGTGAAAAACGATTTACGAGCGGCAAAAGACACCTCGTTTATAGAAGTTGGAAACAAACGTGTGCTGTTTCCGGTAACAGTAAATGAATCTAACGAAGATTTAATTGAGATTATACCTGCTAAGGCTTCGGCCGGTTACCTTCAGGGTTATGCCGATCCCGAGTATATTGAGCAGCTTCAAAAAATAAAATTACCGTTTTTGCCCACGGGTACACATCGGGCTTTTCCAATAACGGGAGATTCTATGTTGCCCGTAAAAAGTGGTTCTTTTGTAGTCGCCAAATTTGTTGATAGTATTGACGATGTAAAAAATGGAAGAACCTATGTTGTGCTTACCGAAAATGATGGTTTGGTGTATAAGCGAGTGTACAATAAAATTAAGGAAAAAGGCTGTTTAGAATTACATTCTGATAATAAAATATACCAACCGTTTGATGTTAAAGTGGAGGATATTATTGAGATTTGGGAGTTTACCTGCTGCATCAATACGCAAGAATATGATAAAGATGAACTAAAACTGAGCAGTATTATGAATATGTTTCAAGAACTTAGGGTTGAATTAGAAGCCTTAAAACGGTAGTATCACAAAATAAAAAAATGCCAAACTTTTAAGTTTGGCATTTTTTTATTTATTATAAATATAAAGTGTCTTAATCTGCTAAAACGATTACTTTATTATCTTTCATTTCTATGGTTCCAGAACTTATTTTTAAAAGGGTGGTATTATTGTCTCCCTTAGAAAAATTATCTTGAACTTCTTCGTGTAAAGTAATGTTGCCTGAAATTTTAACAAAACCTTCTTTTAAAGAAGAAACAATAGCTGCGTGATTGTTTAACATCTGAAAATCACCATTTACACCTGGCACAGCAACAGATTCTACTTCGCCGCTAAATAAGGTTGCTTCTGGAGATACAATTTCTAAATACATATTTTTTTAGTTATTGGTTACTGGTTTTTGGTTATTTGTTGTTGGGGTTTCTAGCAACCATCAACTAACAACCATTAACCAATTATGCTTCAGCTAACATTTGATCACCAGCTTCGATAGCTTCTTCAATAGTTCCTTTAAGGTTAAACGCTGCTTCTGGTAGGTGGTCTAATTCACCATCCATAATCATGTTAAACCCTTTAATGGTTTCTTTAATATCAACCAATACTCCTGGGATACCTGTAAACTGCTCGGCTACGTGGAATGGTTGAGATAAGAAACGTTGTACACGTCTTGCTCTACCTACGGCCAATTTATCTTCTTCAGATAATTCTTCCATACCAAGGATGGCGATAATATCTTGTAATTCTTTATAGCGTTGTAAAAGCTCTTTTACGCGTTGTGCACAGTCGTAATGTTCTTTTCCTAAAATATCGGCTGTTAAAATTCTAGATGTAGAATCTAACGGGTCTACCGCAGGGTAAATACCAAGCTCAGCAATCTTTCTTGAAAGCACCGTTGTAGCATCTAAGTGGGCAAAAGTTGTAGCAGGAGCAGGGTCAGTTAAATCATCCGCAGGTACGTAAACCGCTTGTACAGATGTAATAGAGCCTTTTTTAGTTGAAGTAATACGCTCTTGCATCGCACCCATCTCTGTTGCTAATGTTGGTTGGTAACCTACTGCAGAAGGCATACGACCTAAAAGTGCAGATACCTCAGAACCAGCTTGTGTAAAACGGAAGATGTTATCTACGAAGAAAAGTACGTCTTTTCCTTGTCCGTCGCCAGCACCATCACGGAAATACTCAGCAATAGTTAATCCAGAAAGTGCCACACGAGCACGTGCTCCAGGAGGCTCATTCATTTGTCCGAATACGAAAGTTGCTTTTGATTCTTTCATTTTAGATTTATCAACTTTAGATAAATCCCATCCGCCTTCTTCCATAGAGTGCATAAAATCATCACCGTAACGGATAATACCAGATTCAAGCATCTCTCTTAAAAGATCATTTCCTTCACGAGTTCTTTCACCTACACCAGCAAATACTGATAAACCACCGTGACCTTTTGCAATATTGTTAATCAACTCTTGAATCAATACCGTTTTACCTACACCGGCACCACCAAACAATCCAATTTTACCACCTTTTGCGTAAGGCTCAATCAAATCGATTACTTTAATACCTGTAAATAATACTTCGGTAGAAGTTGATAAATCTTCAAATTTAGGTGCTTCACGGTGAATAGGTAAACCAGCTTTTCCAGCTTTTGGTAAATCACCTAATCCATCAATGGCATCACCAATTACATTAAACAAACGTCCGTAAATATCATCACCAACAGGCATTTGTATAGGTGCTCCAGTAGCTGTAACTTCTACACCTCTACTTAAGCCATCAGACGAATCCATTGCAATTGTACGTACGGTGTTTTCTCCAATATGGGATTGTACTTCTAATACTAATAAAGAGCCATCGGGTCTTTTAATTTCTAATGAATCGTAAATTTTTGGAAGTTCAGAATCAGCACCGAATTCAACATCGATAACCGGACCTACTATTTGTGCAACTTTACCTGTAACTTTAGACATTACTTATGTGTTTAATATTATGCGATTTAATTGTGTGAAAACAATTTAAGTTTTCGGCTGCAAAGATATATTTTTTAATTTAAAATGAAAGTTGTTTTTTTAGGTTTTTTGGAATAAAAAAACACCTCAAAATTTGAGGTGTTTTGAAAATATAAATTACAGTGGTTTTCTTGTTGGAATTGATAATCAATCCATTAATTATTGATAGTCCAAGAAACGTAATATTGAGAACCTATAAAAGGTGAACCTACTGCACTTTGGTATTCTTTCCCTCCTAAATTAGTAGCCCCTATTTTGAATATTGATTTCATGGATGGCACTGAATAGTTTATTTGGGCATCAACAACGGTTCTTGCAGGTATAATAGCATTAGCTATAGTTGCTTGCCAGAAATATTCATCACTCCAACGAGCATCCACATTAAACCCGAAATTTTTGAATAATTCAGGATTTCTTAAAGATACTTTTACTTTATGTTCTGGTGTATTGAATCCTGCACTAAAATCTGGGTCAGTTGATTGGTCAAAATCTAATTTTGCATAGGTGTAATTTAGTCCGAAATTAAACTTTTTAGCAATTTTTGTGGATAAACCAATAACACCACCAAAAGAACTTATGTCAGCCGATGAATTCGTATATACGTTAAAAACTTGAAAATTTCCTGTTGCAACATCTACTACACCAGACATGTCTGTTACAGATCCTGTTTCAGGCGTGACAACAAATTTCTGAGCAGCAAAATTGTCATAGGTATTGAAATAGGCATTAAAATCCACAGTTACAAGCCCTATGTTGCCACGATACCCAATATCAAAAGCCGTCACTTTTTCTTGTTCAATAAGAGGGGTTATTCCAGTACCTTGCACGGGCTCTAAAGGTGTTGTGCCTCCGCTAGCTGCAAATGCTTGTACTGAATTTAATGTGTAAGAATTGAAATAGGCGTCTCTTCCTGTTAAAGTTGTATTTGGTAATCTTCTGTCTAAATTATCAGGAGCAGCTCCTACTAAAATGGCCCTGCCAACATCAAACCCAATAAACAGAGCTTGCGTGTCAGGATTTCTAAATCCTGTTTGCAAGGATGCTCTAAAATTATGTTGTTTGTTTTCCCCGGCGGCATAAACTAAAGAAACTCTTGGTGAGTAACTACCATCAAAAAACTCATTTTTATCATATCTAATGGAGGCAGTAATTTTTAATCTATCATCCATTAATTTTTTTATACCTTGTAAATAAGCACCATATTCGCCGTAATCTATGGAACCATCGTAATCTGTAAACACACTTCCACTAGAATTTAATGAATATTCTCTGTATTGCCCTCCTATTTGCAGGTCTATAACGTTATTAAGTAAATCTTTAAAGTTATAATTACCATCTACTATGTCCATTTTAGATTCGTCTACTAGTTTAGATCCGGTTGTTATGTCTGGGTCGTTTGTAACTTTATTAAAAAGAGATATAAATTCAGGCGTACCTGGTTGAGGTGTATAATTAGCGTCTGCAAAAGTTCTGGCACCAGCATGTAACTGAGATTGAGTTGCCGGGTCGTTCGGGTTGCCGCCACCACCTAATATTTGTCCAGCACCTTGAGCATAAGCAGCTGCATAAGCTCCAAACCATTCTGAAGCACCTACTTTATTCATATTAATTCCTGTAAAACGCATGTCATATGAGTTACCAGCATTTTCTATGGTTGTATAGCCTCTAAGGAAAAAATTATCGCCTCTAAATTCTAATTTGTGTTGTTGTAATGCGAAATCTTTTATGGCATACCTATTTGATCCTTGATATATAGAAGAGCCTTTTCCTATTTTAGAACTCCAAATAACTTCGGTATCATTGCCAAAAGGTCTGTAGTTTAATGTAAAGTATGCCTTGATGCTTTCAGCTTTATAGTCGGTTAAATCAGATTCTTTATAGCCTGTTCTCGCTACGTTTACAGCAGGAACTAATGCACTTGCACCTGTTGGTAAAATTCCATTAGCTTCTAAAAACTGGGCAACTTCATTAAGATTTTGTGGTTCACCAGGTGCGTTTGCGGCTAAAGCTACTTCATCCCCATATATATTTAATCCGTCATGAGCTGGATCTGATCTGAAGGGTAAAATAGCATCGGCGGTTCCTACAGGGCCTAACACATATTCGTTATCGTCTGAAGCAAACCAATCTGTGCCTCTTAAGTATGAAAATGATGCCTTTGCAGCAAATTTATCACTAAATGCATGGGCAGCCCGAATACCAAAATCATGAAATTGGTTATCGCCAGCCTCATCTTGCACAGTTAAACCTGTTTTTACATAGGCACTGACTCCTTGGTGATCAAAAGGATTTTTGCTAGTCATAAATAGAATACCATTAAATGCATTTGCTCCGTATAGTGCTGAAGAAGCTCCAGGTAATATTTCTACGCTACTTATATCTAGTTCGCTTAATCCTAGAATATTTCCTAAAGCAAAGTTTAACCCTGGAAGTGAATTATCCATACCATCTACGAGTTGAACAAAACGTGTATTAGCAAAAGTTGCAAATCCTCTAGTATTAACAGCGTTAAAGGTTAAACTTCCTTTATTAACATCTACGCCCTTTAAGTTTTCTAAACTAGAGTAAAAGTCCGGTGACGATGCAAATTTTATATCTTTAATATCAAGTCTTTCAATAGTAACAGGAGATTCTCTTACACTTTCTGGTGTTCTTGATGCTGAAATAACAACTTCATCTAAGAAATTCCCTTCTTTTAAGATGAAATTTATAGTTTGATTGTTTTGCGTTATTTTTTCAGTTGCCGTTTCAAAGCCAACACTGCTAGCCTGAATAGTAAAAGGAGGATTCTGGCTGTAAGTTAAACTGAAGTTTCCATCAAAATCTGTAACGGTACCGGTGGATGTTCCAATAACAATGATATTCGTGCCAGGAATAGGTTGCCCACTGTTATCTAATACAGAACCAGAAATGGTTGTTTGGGCATGGGTTATACCGCCAATAAAGAACAACAAAAGGGGGAGAAATGTTTTCATTAAATATGAATTTAGTTTAAGATTTTTCGTGTTAAGATAAATATATTGATATTATTCAAGCTAAAAATATAAAAAATTATGCGCGCATAGTATATTTTTAACAAAAATAGCCTTGTTTTCATGAAAAATGAATAAAAAACAAGGCTATATAATAGGGATTAGTATAATTTAATAATGAAATTGTACTGATTCATTAGTTTGGTATAAATGTTTAAAACATTACTACTCTACAGTAACAGATTTTGCCAAGTTACGAGGTTGGTCTACATTTTTACCTAGCATAACCGCAATATGATAGGATAATAATTGCAGGGGAATTGTAGTTAAAAGAGGCGAAAGTGACTCTAGTGTTTCAGGTACTTCGATTACGTGATCTGCTAATTGCTTTACTTGCTCATCACCTTCAGTAACTATAGCAATAATTTTTCCTTTTCTGGATTTAATCTCTTGGATATTGCTTACTACCTTTTCGTAATGTCCTTTTTTTGTAGCAATTACAACAATAGGCATATTTTCGTCAATCAAGGCAATAGGCCCGTGTTTCATTTCGGCAGCAGGATAACCTTCAGCATGAATGTATGAGATCTCTTTTAGCTTCAATGCGCCCTCAAGGGCAACGGGGAAATTATAGCCCCTTCCTAAATACAAGCAGTTGCGTGAATCTTTGTAGACGTCGGCAATCATTTTTATAATAGCATCCGACTCTAATGCTTTTTCCACCTTTTTTGGAATCATCTCTAACTCTAAAAGGTGTTGCCGGAAATCAGAACTACTAATGGTGCCTTTAGCTCTAGATAGCCTTAAGGCCATTAGGGTTAAAACAGTAATTTGAGTTGTGAATGCCTTTGTTGAAGCCACCCCAATTTCTGGCCCCGCATGTGTGTAAGCACCGGCGTGCGATTCTCTAGCAATAGATGATCCTACTACGTTACAAACACCAAAAACAAAAGCACCTTTAGATTTAGCCAATTTTATGGCCGCCAAAGTATCCGCAGTTTCACCTGATTGCGAAATGGCAATAAGTACATCGTTTTCAGTTATTACTGGGTTTCTATACCTAAATTCAGAAGCATATTCTACTTCAACCGGTATTCTTGCTAAATCTTCAAAAATATATTCGGCAACTAAACCCGCATGCCATGAAGTTCCGCATGCTACTATGATAATACGGTTGGCGTTAAGGAATTTTTTCATGTTGTCTTCAACCCCTGCCATTTTAATAATGGCTTCGTTCCTCAATAATCGCCCTCTATAAGTGTCTTGTATGGCTTTAGGTTGTTCATAGATTTCCTTAAGCATAAAGTGCTCATAACCCCCTTTTTCAATTTGCTCCAGGTTTATTTGAAGCTCCTGTACATAAGTATCGACTAATGAATCGTCCTTGATTTTTCTGATTTTTATGCCTTTATGGAAGCGTATAACTGCCATTTCTTCGTCCTCTAAATACACGGCGTTTTTGGTGTATTCCAAAAAAGGAGAAGCATCACTTGCAATAAAAAATTCATCTTCGTTTCTTCCAATTCCAATGGCTAATGGACTGCCCAAACGAGCCACCACGACTTCTTCTGGTTTGTTTTTATCGAAAACAGCAATTGCATAAGCCCCAATTACTTGGTTTAGGGCAACTTGAACTGCTTTTCCAAGCTTTACGCCTTCTTGCTTTTTTACGTCTTCAATTAAATTGATTAAAACCTCTGTGTCGGTATCTGATTTGAAGGTGTATCCACGAGATTTTAATTCTTGTTTTAGTGATTCGTAGTTTTCAATAATGCCATTGTGAATGATAACTAAATCACCGGAGTTTGAAAGATGCGGGTGTGAGTTTATATCGTTTGGTACACCGTGGGTAGCCCAGCGCGTATGGCCAATACCTACATTTCCGTGTCTTGTTATTTCTTTTTCAGATAGGTTTTCTAAATCGGCTACTTTTCCTTTTGTTTTCGAAACTTTTAGGTCTGTGCCATCAAAAAGAGCAATACCTGCACTGTCGTAACCTCTATATTCAAGTCGTTTAAGACCTTCAATAATAATAGGGTAAGCTTCCCTAGGGCCTAAATATCCTACAATTCCACACATGGTTTTTTGTTTTAGTTTTTAGGGTTAATGAGTTTAAAACAAATATGTTAAATAAAAACGTATAAAAGTTATTTATTATATGATTTATTGTTTTATACTATAAAATTCACTTTTAAACATTAAAATGGGATTTTACACCAAGAACTATGGTAGCATAGTGTAAACTACTATTTAGGTTCTGTATAAAATACCTTGAACTTTAACCTTTTGGTTACGTTAACAGATTCGTGACTTCCATGGAGTACGGTTCCGCGTGGACTTATTATCGCGGCTGACGGGATACCAGTTACCTCATCATCAGGATTTAAAATTTCTGAATTAGAGGTGTAGTTAACGTTGTTTGAAAGCACTAAACCTATTTTGGTATTGGTTGAATCACGCAATAAAATATTTTTTAAATGCTCAGTGAGACGAATTTTATATTTTCCAGAAATAGTATCTCTTAGGCTCAAGCTAATAAACTTTGAACTAAAGGGCGATTGGGTATTTGTCGATTGATCAAAATCGTAATCGATTAGGGGGATGTTGTTTTCAATATCGTAAGCATAGATACGATCGTATTTGTGATATTCGCTGCCGTAATCACCGTTTATGGCTTTACTCATATCTTCATAAACTTCTAAATATGCTTCGTTAATAAGTTTAATAGGGACTTCTCCATCCGTAAATTTATTTTTAAAATCATCTAAGCTGTTGTTAGGGAATAAGTCTACAACTGCCATAGAGCCTTCTTGGCCTTTTAAGTATAGGTTTGCATCTCCCTCGGTTGGGTTGCCGTTTTGCAAAGGATTGGTAAAATCGTTTATAAAGGTGTTTAATGTATTCCCAGAAAAGTTTAAGGTGTAAGTTGATTGTAAACGAGAATCTGCTTCGCCATAGGAATAATAAATGGTAACATTGGAGTTTACGTTAGTTAAATTCAAAAGTGCCATTTGGCCATCGTTTTCGATGGCTTCGGCCTTAAGGTACAACCCTCTGAAGTAATTTTTAAAGTTACTTTGATTACTTAAAACCGCATCACCTTCTTTATCAATTATTATGTTTTTCCAATAGTTTTTCGCGTCATCAGATTTTAAGATTGCTCTATAGGATGGAGCGCTAAAAGTTGCAGTAGTGTCGGTCTCGGTTCTTTGAACAAGAACGGTGGCAGCTGATGATGGTAGAATAGTATCTGATAGAATCAACTCGCCCATGTGGTTATCAAAATTTATGGTTGTAGTTTTTGTTAGTGCCGAGTTTAATCCGCTAATGGCATTCGAATAATAGTTCTGAGTAGATGCTGCACCACCACTAGGGTCAAAATCTCTTAAAAAGTAGTTATTTTGGTAAATGGACAGTTTGATTTCAGCATTCCTGTTCCCGAAAACAGAATCTAGCTTATAAAGAGAGTTACCATTTTCATCAGATCCAATAACGGAACTATAATACGGTATATTTATAACAATAGAGTCTATAACAGGGTTTTCGCCAAAACTTGGACTAAAACTTGATGGCACTAATTGTGTAATTATACTTGCCGTAGTATTTCCAAAAGATGGGTCGTAGAAAAAGCCTAATAAATTTGAGGCCAAATTATCAATTTGCAATCCTTCAAGCTTTTTGCTATATGCCGCCACGGGCAGTATGGTGTCTTTGGGGTTAAAATTAGCATTTTCGTCCCCTAAAACATCACTGTCTATATTGGCAAAATCTTTATCGCATGCAATAAATAATGTGACGATGAGTAGGATAAAAAATGAGAAATTGAGGAATTTTATAGGTCTTTTCATAGGTGCTTAAAGAATAAAATGGTTAGCTTAAAACGGCTTCGTTAAAAAAGCTTGTGTAAGCTTCACCAAATTCATCCTTCGTTTTATATTCTAAAATTGGTTTTTCTGAGGCTTTGATATACGCTCCCAGAGTTTCTGGGATATTTTCAGAACCAACAATTAAGGCATCAGAGTAATCAATGGCAATTTTCATTAAATTATTATATGATGGTTCCTTCAAAGGTTTAATGGCGTCTTCATCAATATTGTCGAATTTAATTTTGTTTGCCATGTCTTTATTTAACGTATCATCAAAGCTTTGATTGTAGATAGAGGTAACAATTTTACTTTCGTTAAACAAAGGCTCATCTTTGTAATATTCTTTAAGATATAGCGGTAATAATGAAGCCAACCAACCATGAACATGTATAATATCTGGTGCCCAATTTAATTTCTTTACTGTTTCGATAACACCTTTGGCAAAGAAAATAGCTCTCTCGTCGTTGTCTGGAAATAAATTTCCGTCTTCATCGGTTAATGTGGCTTTGCGCTTAAAATATTCGTCGTTATCGATAAAATAAACTTGTATACGTTCTTTAGGGATAGATGCTACTTTTATAATAAGTGGCATATCTAAATCATTTACCACTAAATTGATGCCTGATAGCCTAATAACTTCGTGCAGTTGATGCCTACGTTCGTTAATGTTGCCGTACCTAGGCATGAAGATTCGTATTTGTCCCCCCTGTTGATTCACCATGCGTGGCGCTTCAAATGACATTGATGAAATTTCGGTTTCTGGTAAATAGGGCACTACTTCAGATGATACATACAATATCCTCTTATCTTTCATATGATTCGTTTTGTGTACTTTTTAATTTTAGACCAATAACAGTTGCTATCGAATTTTTTAAATGAAATTATTGAGCTAATTTCTAATGAATAGAACGTCTAGCTTTTAAATTTCGCAATAAAAAACACGCAAAAGTACAAAAATTTATGCAGATTGCCTGTAAAATCTTAAGTTTGCACGCGTTAATTTTTTATTAAAAAGTGGAAATTTACAAAGAGAAACAACAAATTAAACAGGCTGTTAATCAATTAAAAGCCCAAAAGCAATCTATTGGTTTGGTCCCTACCATGGGTGCATTGCACGAAGGTCATTTGCAACTGGTGAAAAAAGCCTTAGAGGAAAACGACACCGCTATTGTGAGCATTTTTGTAAACCCTACACAATTCAATAATCCAAGCGATTTAGAAAAGTATCCCAGAACATTAGAGAACGATGTGCGATTATTAGATAATGTAAGTGCTAACCGAATCTTGGTATATGCGCCTACGGTAGAAGATGTGTACGGGAAAAATCCCGTTTCAGAGCAATTTGATTTTGACGGATTGGAATACGAAATGGAAGGCAGGTTCCGCCAAGGGCATTTTGATGGTGTGGGAACCGTTGTAAAGCGTTTTTTTGAAATTGTAAAACCACATAATGCCTACTTTGGAGAAAAGGATTTCCAACAATTACAAATTATAAAGAAACTGGTTGAAAAGTACCATATTCCTGTAAATGTTGTGGGCTGTAAAATACAACGAGATCCTGATGGTTTGGCTATGAGCTCGCGTAACACAAGGCTAAAACCAGAGTATAGAAAAGTGGCGCCTTTTATCTACAAAACATTAAAGGCAGCCAAAAAATATTTTGGCACAGAAAGTGCTAATAAAGTAACGGAATGGGTTGAAAAAGAGTTTGCTAAAAACGGTTTGTTAGAGTTGGAATATTTCATCATTTCCGAAACGGAAACCTTAAAACCCGTAAAACGAAAATCAAACAAAAAAAACTATAGGGCTTTTGTTGCCGTATATGCTGACGATATTCGACTTATTGATAATATCGCATTAAATTAATTATCTTTGCAGCATGCAAATTCAAGTAGTAAAATCTAAGATTCACAGAGTTAAGTGCACGGGCGCAGAACTAAATTATATTGGAAGTATAACCATTGATGAGGATTTAATGGATGCCGCCAACATTATACAAGGCGAAAAGGTTCAAATCGTTAATAACGATAACGGCGAACGCCTGGAAACTTATTGTATTCCCGGTCCTAGAAATAGTGGTGAAATTACGCTTAATGGTGCTGCCGCCAGAAAAGTTTCGGTGGGAGATACCTTAATTTTAATCACTTATGCTTTTATGGATATTGAGAAAGCAAAAGTGTTTAAACCATCTTTGGTGTTTCCTGATGAAGCCACCAATTTACTTAAATAAACTTTTGAAATACAACATAAAAAGAATATTAAAAATTTCACTCCCACTTTTACTGGGAGTTTTTTTGGTTTGGTATTCGCTGTCGAGGGTATCGTTAGTAGAACTGCTCGAATACGCTAAAAATGCCAATCATACTTATATTCTTGCTGGCATGTTTTTAGGTTTGTTAAGTCACTTGTCGAGAGCTTATCGATGGCGGTTTCAGTTGGAGCCCATGGGCTATAAAATAAAGTTTGGTAATAGTGTCATGGCGGTTTTTGCAACCTATTTAATTAACTACACTATCCCAAGGGCGGGAGAGGTAGCTCGAGCATCCATCGTTACCAATTACGAGGGTGTTCCTTTTGAAAAAGGTTTTGGTACCATCGTGGCCGAACGTATTGCAGATATGCTTGTTATGCTTGGCATAATTACAATTACGCTTTTCCTTCAATTCGACTTTATTTATGGTTTTTTTGCCCAAAGGTTTAATCCTGTAAAAATTGCAGCGGTATTGGTTGTTATTTCCGTGCTTACATTTTTATTTTTCAGGATATTGAAGAAAAGCAACTCAAAAATAGCATTAAGAATCAAGGCTTTTGTTAATGGTTTAATAGAAGGCGCACTGAGCATTTTTAAAATGAAAAATAAGTGGGCATATATTTTACATACTTTATTTATCTGGGGCATGTATGTACTGATGTTTTATGTTACGTCTTTGGCGCTGGATGAATTACATGGTGTATCGCTAGGAGCTATTTTAATTGGTTTTATATCGGCTAGTTTCAGTATAGCAGCTACTAATGGCGGTATTGGATCATATCCATTAGCTATTTATGCAGCGTTTTCTATTTTTTCAATTCCAGAGGAACCTAGTATTGCTTTCGGTTGGATTATGTGGGCATCGCAAACCTTAATGATTATAATCTTTGGCGGGTTGTCACTTATCTACTTGCCTATTTTTAACAGAAAAAAGTAGATTCTAGTTAAAAACTTACTTTTAATCTCTACCTATATTTATTACCTTGCCTGAATTAAACTCAAATCATTTCAAAAAATGAAGAAATCTGTCATTTTCTTTTTGTTCTTGTTAATAACTTCAGCTCAAATTGAAGCTCAAGTAAAATATGAGACGTTTCAATCTTCTAAATTAGGAGAGGAACGTCAGATAAAAATTCAATTGCCACGAGGTTACAGTTCAAACGATGATAAAACATATCCTTTGTTTATTGTGCTTGACGGCGATTATATGTTTGAAGCCGTTGCAGGAAATGTAGATTATTTTTCTTATTGGGAAGATATGCCTGAAGCCATTGTGGTAGGGGTTAACCAATATGGAAAACGGTTTGACGACACGCTTTATTCCGAACAAAATTCGTTGCCTATAGAAACGGGTGCTGCGTTTTTTGAGTTTGTTGGTATGGAACTAGTACCTTATTTAGAAAATAGCTTTAGGATTGGTAACTTCAAAGTGGCCGTTGGGCATGGTGAAAGTGCGAACTTCATCAATTACTACCTGTTAAAACCAAAACCATTATTTCAAGCTTATGTAGTGATAAGTCCAGAATTAGCACCTAATATGTTAAGTTATATTCCTGAGGTTTTAGGTAAAATACCATCCAAAACCTTTTATTATCTGGCCAATACAAAAAATAATTCGGAGTCTATTTTGCAAATGACGAACGCTTTAAATTCTGACATATTGGCTTTAGAGAACGAAAACCTAGTCTACGATTTTGATAGTTTTGAAGGTGCATCACATTATTCGGTTCCAACCCACGCTATACCAAGTGCCATAGAAGGCATTTTTAAAGTTTTTCGACCTATTTCAAAGGAAGAGTATAAAGAGGTCATCCTTGAATTGGAAATATCTCCGGTACTTTATCTTCAAGAAAAATATCAAGCCATTTCAGATTTATTTGGTATCGACAAAAAGATATTGATTAATGATTTTAGGGCTGTAGCTGCGGCTATTGAAAAGAATGAATGGTTTGAGTATTACGAAGAACTTGGCAAAATGGCCAGAAAAGCATATCCTGAAACCATATTGGGCGGTTATTATTTAGGACGTTTTTATGAGGAAACCGGGGAACCAAAAAAGGCTATGCGGACTTACCAATCAGCCTATGCATTTGAGGAAATAGCCGGAATCACAAGAGATGAGGTTCTTGAGCGAGCCGACTCAATTAAAGAAGATTTTGGGTACTAAAACATATTTCCAATTCAACTCAACAATATAATGGCAAAAGTAAAAACTACTTTTTTTTGTCAAAACTGTGGCACACAATTTTCCAAATGGCAAGGGCAATGCAATGCGTGCAAAGAATGGAATACCATTGTAGAAGAACTGGTGCAAAAACCTGAAAAATCAGATTGGAAATCTCCCACATCTGTGGTAAAAAGAAAAGCAGTTCCGTTAAGAATAAACGAAATAGATACATCCAAAGAACCCCGTTTAAATACATTTGATAATGAATTGAACCGTGTTTTAGGTGGTGGTATCGTTCCAGGGTCGCTAACACTTTTGGGGGGTGAACCAGGAATAGGGAAGAGTACGCTATTACTGCAAATTTCTTTAAAACTACCATACAAAACGCTTTATGTCTCTGGCGAAGAAAGCCAAAAGCAAATAAAAATGCGTGCTGAGCGCATTAATCCGGAAAATTGCAATTGCTATATTTTAACTGAAACAAAAACCCAAAACATTTTCAAGCAAATTGAAGATTTAGAGCCAGAAATCGTCATTATAGATTCCATACAAACCTTGCATAGCGATTATATTGAATCGTCTTCTGGAAGTATATCTCAAATTAAAGAATGTACTACAGAGCTAATCAAGTTTGCTAAGGAAACTGCCACTCCCGTGCTTTTAATTGGTCATATAACCAAAGATGGAAACATTGCAGGGCCTAAAATATTGGAGCACATGGTCGATACGGTTTTGCAATTTGAAGGCGATCGTAATCATGTTTTTAGAATTCTAAGAGCTCACAAAAACCGATTTGGTTCCACTAACGAGTTGGGTATTTATGAAATGCAAGGTTCTGGTTTACGTGAGGTCTCCAATCCTTCAGAAATATTAATATCAAAGAAAGACGAAGAACTGTCAGGTAATGCTATTGCTGCCACATTAGAAGGTATGCGCCCACTCATGATTGAGGTACAGGCTTTGGTAAGTACTGCCGTTTACGGCACACCTCAACGCAGTGCAACAGGCTTTAATGCCAAGCGTTTAAACATGCTTTTGGCGGTTTTGGAAAAGCGTGCAGGTTTTCGATTAGGAGCCAAGGATGTTTTTTTAAATATTACAGGAGGAATCACTGTTGACGACCCTGCCATTGATTTGGCCGTCGTAGCTTCAATTTTATCCTCAAATGAAGATGTTGCCATTCAAAAAGATTTTTGTTTTGCTGCCGAGGTCGGGCTTTCTGGTGAAATTCGACCTGTTCAACGGGTAGAACAACGTATTTTAGAGGCCGAAAAACTCGGTTTTTCCACAATTTTTGTCTCTAAATACAATAAAATTTCACTTAAAAATACAACAATAAAAATACAATTGATTTCTAAAATAGAAGATTTGGTTGACTTCATAGTTTGATTTTCCTGTGATTTTAAGTGTTATATATTTGAAGAATATACTTGAATTAAAAGGTTGGTCTCGTTCGGGACTCAAAATGTATAATGAAAAACCTATTAGAATATTATAAAAATTATTTAGATAAATACCAGTCGGAAGTTAAGAAACTCTATAAGCAAATGACGCTGCTTAGTATGCTGCGATTATTTGTTTTTGTGGCTTCGGGTTTTGGTATTTACCTGTTTTTTGACGTATGGAAACTTGCTTTAATAATTGGAATTTTGGGAGTTTTAAGCTTCATTTATTTGCTTTCAAAATATACCGACCTTAAAAAGAAAAGGGCACTAAACAGAGCCCTGGTTGATATCAACAAAAGTGAAATCAAAATAGCTTCTGGCGATTTTCACGATAGGGACAAAGGTGTTCAATTTCAGGATTCAAATCATTTTTACAGCCTGGATATTGATTTGTTTGGTCGCGGATCGTTTTATCAATTTATTAACCGAACCACTACTGCAGAAGGTGCCCAAAAATTGGCAAATATTTTAAAGGCTAACAATACGAACAGCATAGTTTCAAGACAGGAAGCCATAAAAGAATTGGGGACTAAACTTGAGTGGCGACAACACTACTCGGCAACTTCAAGCTTGGTACATGTTGAAACTCCAGTAATACAAATAATTAATTGGTTTCAAAACCATAAATCTTTTTTGCCAAAAGCGATGTCATGGCTGCCCTTAGTGTTTAGCATAGTTTCCGTAGTTACTTTTGGTCTGATTTTATTTGGAGTTATTTCCAATCCATCCTTTTTGGGCTATTGGTTGCTTCTTGGCTTAGGTGTTATAGGACTATTTCTTAAAAAAATAAATGTATTGGCTTTAAACACCGATAAAGCTCGAGACACCTTTCGCCAATATGCCTCTCTGTTGGATTTAATTGAAAATGCTTCATTTTCTTCGGAATTATTAAAAGAAAAGCAACAGCAAATTCAGCTGAAAAATGAAAAAGCATCTGCTATTTTCAAACAGTTTTCAAAATCGTTGGATGCACTGGATAATAGAAACAACCTCATTGGAGCTATTTTTGGTAACGGTTGGTTTTTAACCGATTTGCGTAACGCTCATCACATCGAAAAATGGATTGGCCAATACGGCAAAAAGGTATCAGATTGGTTTGAAGTCGTTGCGTTTTTTGATGCTTATAACTCGTTGGGCAATTTTGCTTTTAACCATCCAGATTTTGTGTTTCCTAAGATCGTAAATAGTGAAACCACCATAAAAGCCAAAGCTTTGGGGCATCCGTTATTAAACAGAGAAAAGCGTGTTGACAGTGATTTGACGATTGAAAACGAACAATTTTTTATTGTAACTGGTGCTAATATGGCTGGTAAAAGCACCTTTTTACGAACAGTTTCTTTACATATTGTCATGGCAAACATTGGGCTTCCGGTTTGTGCTAAATCGAGTCTTTATGCGCCAGTGAAACTTATAACTAGCATGCGAACCACGGACTCATTAACCGACGACAGTTCGTATTTCTTTTCAGAACTTACTCGACTTAAATATATAGTTGATGCCATTAAGATAGAACCGTATTTTATTGTTTTAGATGAGATTTTAAAAGGCACCAACAGCACCGATAAAGCTATTGGTTCCCGTAAGTTTGTTGAAAAGTTGGTAGCATCTTATGCTACAGGAATTATTGCTACCCACGATTTAAGTTTATGTGAAATTGAAGATGAGTTGGAAGACGTAAAAAACTACTATTTTGATGCTGAAATTATTAACGATGAACTTCATTTCGATTACAAATTAAAACAAGGTGTTTGCAAAAACATGAACGCTTCATTTTTATTGAAAAAGATGGATATCGTATGAAGCTGTTTCTTCTTAAAATTATTGGTAATTTAAAGGTGAAAAAATTCATCTATATTGGAGTCAGAAAAAATATATGATATTACCATAGTTGGAGGTGGCATAGTTGGCGCTGCAACAGCTTATAAAATTCAATTGAAATACCCTCAATTGAAACTGTTGCTTATTGAAAAGGAAGAGCAATTGGCCAATCACCAAACGGGTAATAACTCGGGAGTGATTCATTCGGGTCTGTATTACAAACCTGGTTCGGCGAAAGCTAAAAATTGTGTTGATGGTAGAAAGCAATTGGTGGGATTCGCCAAAAAATATGGTATTAAGCATGACGTATGCGGAAAAGTAGTGGCCGCAGTCGATGAAAGCGAGTTGCCATTTATGGATGAAATTTTTCAAAATGGATTAGCCAACCAAACTGAAGGCATCGAAAAAATTAATGCAAATCAGTTAAAAGATATTGAGCCCTATGTAGAAAGTATTGGTGGTATTTGGGTCCCTTGCACAGGGATTATCGATTTTAGAGCAACTACCGAAAAACTGGCAGAACTGGTTTTGGCCAGGCAACCTAAAAGTAAAGTGGTTTTAGGTGAACGGGTTGAAAACTGTATTCATCAAGTAGAAAAAAGTAGAGTAATTACTTCAAAGAATGAGTATAACACTGAACATGTTATTTTTTGTGGAGGCTTGCAAGCAGACCGATTGGCTAAGAAAGATAACGTAAAACTCAACGAAAAAGTAGTGGGTTTTAGGGGCGATTATTATAATTTAACAGAGCAGGCAAAAGGAAAAGTGAAAAACCTCATTTACCCTATTCCAAATCCTGCCTTTCCATTTTTGGGCGTTCATTTTACGCGGATGGTAAATGGAGATATTGAGTGCGGTCCCAATGCTGTACTGACATTCAAAAGGGAAGGTTATGGCAAGACTGATTTTAACTTGGCAGATACAGTTGATGCCTTGTCGTATTCTGGAACCTGGAATTTGTTGTTTAATCATACCAAATTCGCCATTAACGAATACAGAAGGGCCTTTTCCAAAAAGCTGTTCTTAAAAACCTTGCAGCGCTTAATTCCGTCCTTGTTAATCGAAGATATTGAGCCTGGACGAGCCGGCGTTCGTGCCATGTTGCTAAAGGAAGATGGCGCTATGCAAGACGATTTTAGAATAGAATTCAACGGTAAAAGCATCCATGTATTAAATGCCCCATCGCCAGCCGCTACAGCTTGTTTAGCCATTGGAGACCGTATTTGTGAAATGGCCACCCAATATTTCAATTTGGATTGAATATCTTTATCATTATGCAACATTCATCAAAACTCCCCCATGTGGGCACCACCATATTTTCTGTAATGAGCGCTTTGGCGGCAAAGCACGGTGCGATTAATTTATCGCAAGGCTTTCCCGATTTTAAGAGCGATCAAAAATTGATTGATTTAGTGAATAAAGCCATGAATTCGGGCTGCAACCATTATGCGCCAATGCGAGGCCATTTAGGTTTGCGAAAGGCCATTGCTGAAAAAACAGAATTAGTTTATGGTGAAAGTTACCACCCTGAAACCGAAATTGTAGTTACTGCTGGAGCTACTCAAGCTATTTTTACGATTATTTCAACCTTTATCAAGCCCAAAGATGAAGTGATTGTATTTAAGCCAGCATACGATAGCTACGAACCAAATGTGGAATTAAATGGAGGTATTCCGGTGCCTGTCCAACTGGAAGCTTCAAATGGTTTTAAGGTGGATTGGAGCGCTGTAAAGGAAAAAATTAATAGCCGAACCAAAATGATTATCATTAATTCACCTCATAATCCAACGGGTTCTATTTTTTCTAAGGATGATATGGTGCAACTGCAAAAGCTTACCGAAAACACCAATATCATTGTATTGAGTGATGAGGTTTATGAACACATGCTTTACGATGGCGAAAAACACCAGAGCGCATGTATGTTTCCAGGTTTAAAGGTGCGAAGTTTTGTGGTGTCGTCTTTTTGTAAAACCTTCCATAATACAGGCTGGCGCGTGGGTTATTGTTGTGCTCCAAAAGATTTGATGGACGAGTTTTTAAAGGTGCACCAATTTGCCGTATTTTGCATCCACCACCCAACGCAGCAGGGTATTGCAGATTACATGCAAGAACCGGAGCATTATTTGCGACTGTCCGGTTTTTATCAAGAGAAAAGAGATTTGTTTTTAGATTTATTAAAAGATTCAAAATTTGAATTCAACCCTTCAAAAGGCACCTATTTTCAAGTTTTGGATTATTCGAAAATTACTGAAGAATATGATGTTGATTATGCAAAACGCCTAACCATTGAATCTAACGTAGCTTCCATTCCGCTGTCGGTTTTTAACATTAACAATATTGATAACAAAGTCCTTAGGTTTTGTTTTGCAAAAAAGAATGAAACATTAAAAAAAGCAGCGGAAATTTTAAATAGAATTTAGTCATGCAAGAACAACTAAAAGTAGCCTTAATTCAGTCCGATTTGGTTTGGGAAAACCCAAAGCAGAACCGGGAAAATTTCACCAAAAAAATAAATAGTATTTCACAACCAATTGATGTGGTGGTATTGCCCGAAATGTTTACCAGTGGCTTTACTATGAATGCAGAAAAGGTTGCAGAAACGATGCAGTGCAGTACCGTAGCTTGGATGAAACAGATGGCGAAAAATTCAAATATGGCTATTGCCGGTAGTTTGGTGATTTCTGAAAATAATAAATTCTACAATCGATTTGTATTTGTCGCGCCTTCTGGAAAAATTTCGTTTTATAATAAGCGACATACCTTTACTTTAGCTGGCGAGGATAAAATCTATTCAGCTGGTTCGGAACAAGTCATTATCGACTATAAAGGATGGAAAATTTGTCCTCAGGTATGTTATGATTTGCGTTTTCCCGTTTGGGCCAGAAACGTTGATGGCTATCATATTTTAATCTATGTCGCCAATTGGCCAAAGCCTAGAATTTCGGCTTGGGAAACCCTGTTGCAGGCCCGCGCCATAGAAAATATGAGTTACTGCATTGGCGTGAATAGAGTGGGAGTTGATGGTATTAATATTGAATACTCGGGCCAATCTAGTGCTTATGATGTTTTGGGAAATAAAATGACCGCATTTGAACCCAAAAAAGAACAAATGGAAATTGTTATTTTAGAAAAAAGACATGTTGAAGCCTATCGTAATAAGTTTAAATTTTTAGACGACCAAGATTCGTTTAAAATCATTTAAATTGAAGGGTTTCTTGAATACCCCAGTCTGCCCTAATTTCCACATCTTGAAAATAGCTTACTTTTTCAGGCTGAACGCTTTTTAAATAATTCCCGGTATCGAATTTTTGATTACCGTTGGTATCGTGAATCACTCTGATGGAGTAGGTTCCTGGTGAGATATTGAAGAAGTCAATCGGTCCTTCTTCAGTAGGATAAGTTTCATAAAGAACCTTTCCTTTAGTGTCAGTTAGTTGAACGATTAGAGGAAATTCGGCATTGACCATTGTAAATCTTACATAACCAAAATCTGAAGCATTTTTGGTTTTCATTGAAACATTTATGGTGTCATTTTTATTATCAAAAAATCCAGTAAAAGCCTCTGGAAGCATTTGCATTTTATAACTATTATCTTCGGTTTTTTCAAACTGAAAGGCGTAAGTATTAGTAATACTGTCATAACGGGTTAAGAAATCTACAAAAGTAGAATCTTTATCCATTATCGATATTTTAGATTTATCAAAATTAGTAAATGGTGTGGTTCCTGAAACTTTTAATTCTTCGTCAACCGCAATAGTGCCAGACGGAACGGCTTTTATGGTTAATGAGTCTCTTTTTTGTTCACTGATGCGTACCGTAAAATCTTTTTCAAAGGTGGGGTGTGTTACTTTAAAATTAAGCGAATCTACTTCCAAACGGGGTTTATACCAAAACATTAACGAATCTGTCTTTTCATCTTTCGTGATGCGGTATTCAAATTCAGGAGGTGTTTCCGATAAAATTTTAATGTTCATGTTTTCATAACTGCCCTCATAACCAAATGCAATTTTTTCACCTGTTAGCAATCTCGGTCTTGTCGCTCTAAAATCTAAATTTTCTTTGAATAATTTAAGAGTGTACGACGTGTCGGTTGGCACCTCAATAAACCCTTCATGAAATGCAATTTGGTCGACTTTTTGTTGAAATTTATTGTCGCCGTTGTTATCCTTTAGCGCAATGAGTTTGTAGGTTCCGGGTTTAATGTTTTCAATGGTAAAAGTGGTCAAACTATCCAGTGTGTTGGTAATATATTTTGGTTTTTCTTTATATATAATTGAATCTGAATAGGTGGAATCCACCTCATAAAGTGCCACATTAACAAAGGTTTCGGGTTGTTTTAAAAGGGCATCTACAATGTTTCCTTTTACTTGAAGTGAATCGATATAATCGCCAGTGGAAAAGACATAGCGGTAGTATGGGTAAGGGTTGCCTTCGTTATTGTCGGTAATGCTATTTCCAAAATTAAAGGCGTAGGTGGTGTTTGGTTGCAGCGTATCATAAATTTTAATGGTAATGTATTTACTGGCACCTCCCAATGGTGTTACGTTTGGTTGGGTGTTCATGGGTGGCGAAATAATCAGCTGCTTTTGCAGGTCTTTAATTTTGATGAACTCATTAAAATAGATTTCAATTTCATCGCCTTTAAAATTGGTGCTATAATTCTTCGGAATGGATTTTACAATCTTAGGAGGTGTAACATCTTTAGGGCCGCCTTCTGGTCTTCCGCGATTAGCACAATTGGCTAATATAACACCAATAAAAACGGTTAATACAAAGTTTAAAAGGGTTTTGTTCATCAACAATTTTAAATTTTTACAAACCTACGTAATTTTGAACATATAACGCATAAGCGAGTTAAGCTATTGCTATGGTAGCTATGCTGATTTTTAAATTCTGGTCTTTGTTTAAAACGGCAATGCAGGCTTCCATAGTTGCACCGGTGGTGATGAGGTCGTCAACCAAAAGAATGTGTTTGTTTTTTAAGCTGTTGGGCTTGTTTATGGCGAAAAGTTCGTTGCTGCTATCCCAGCGGGAAAAACGACTTTTTATGGTTTGCGATTTGGTGTTGGTGACTTTTATTAAAACATCGTCTTTATATTCAGCATTCAGAGCTGTAGCAATTTGTCTTCCGAACTTGGTCACTTGATTGTAACCGCGTTTTTTTAATTTTTTTTGGTGAAGTGGTACTGGGATAACTATGTCAATATCGTTGTAGGCTTCAATTGTTTTTAGTTCACCGCCTAGCCAATTGCCTAGAAAAAAACCGATGTTTTCTTGACCACGATACTTCAAGTTATGGACAAGCTTCTGCACCTTCCCTTGCTTTTCAAATCTAAAAAGTGCTGTGCCATTTTCAATTTTGGCCCGGCCGTAAAGTACTTTTTTTATAGCTTCACTATCGTCAAAATGAAAATTGGTAACAGGTAGGTCATGCCGGCAATCTATGCAAATGTCTTGTTCGTTATCATTCAGCAAATTGTTACATGCAAAACATACTTTTGGAAAAAATAGATTAACAACAGATTTTAGCATGGACTTTAAGCTCTTAAACCGTAAACTTAAATAAAAAATAAACACCTACTTATTTTTTAATAAAAAGCCATTAGTTTAAAGCGGTTTTTTATTTTTGCAGCATGGCAAATCAAGACGATCAATTTAAAAAGGTAATCTCTCACGCAAAGGAGTATGGTTACGTGTTCCAAAGTAGTGAGATTTACGATGGATTAAGTGCAGTTTATGACTATGCACAAAACGGTGCAGAATTAAAGAAAAACATCCGTGATTACTGGTGGCGTGCCATGGTGCAGATGAATGAAAACATAGTGGGTATTGATGCTGCTATTTTTATGCATCCCACCACTTGGAAGGCTTCTGGCCACGTTGATGCGTTTAATGATCCCTTGATAGACAATAAAGATTCTAAAAAACGCTATCGTGCAGATGTGTTGATTGAAGATTATTGTGCTAAAATTGAAGCCAAAATTGATAAAGAAGTAACGAAAGCTGCAAAACGCTTTGGTGACGCTTTTAATAAAGAAGAATTTATTACTACCAACCCACGTGTTTTACGAAATCAGGAAAAGATAAATACAACGCTTTCGCGGATGGCAAAATCGTTGGAGAATGAAGATTTGGCAGATGTAAAGGCACTTATTGAAGAACTTGAAATAGCCGATCCTTTAACAGGTAGCAAAAATTGGACGGATGTAAAACAATTCAATTTGATGTTTGGAACTAAGCTGGGCGCTTCGGCAGAAAGCGCCATGGATTTGTACTTGCGACCAGAAACGGCTCAAGGTATTTTTGTAAACTTTTTGAATGTGCAAAAAACCAGTCGTTTGAAAATTCCGTTTGGTATTGCACAAACAGGTAAAGCGTTTAGAAATGAAATTGTTGCGCGTCAGTTTATTTTCAGAATGCGTGAGTTCGAACAAATGGAAATGCAATTTTTCATTAAGCCTGGCACACAAAAAGAGTGGTACGAGCACTGGAAAGAAACGCGACTTAATTGGCACTTAAGTTTGGGTATGGGAGAGGATAATTACCGTTTCCATGACCATGAAAAATTAGCGCATTATGCCGATGCCGCCGCGGATATTGAGTTTAAATTCCCATTCGGATTTAAAGAATTGGAGGGTATCCATTCTAGAACTGATTTTGATCTAAGTCAGCATGAAAAATTCTCAGGCAAGAAACTACAATATTTCGACCACGAGGAAAATAAAAGTTATGTGCCTTATGTGTTAGAAACATCTATTGGTTTAGACCGTATGTTTTTAGCTGTGTTCTCGAATTCATTGCAAGAAGAAGAACTGGAAAACGGTACGACCAGAACCGTTTTAAAATTACCAAGTGTTTTGGCTCCAGTAAAAGCGGCTGTTTTACCATTGGTTAAAAAAGATGGTTTGCCAGAAGTAGCGCGAAAAATAGTGGAAGAGCTTAAATGGGATTTCAATATTATTTATGATGAAAAAGATGCTGTTGGGAGACGCTATAGAAGACAAGATGCCAACGGAACACCATTCTGTATTACAGTAGACCATGATACCTTGGAAGATAACAGTGTTACCATTCGCCATAGAGACACCATGGAACAAGAGCGTGTAAAAATTGATGATTTAAGAGATATCATCAAAAAAGAAGTGGACGTTCGAAATTGGTTAATGAAAATGAAGTAACGAGATATGTTATATCGAATTAGGTTCAACATTTCATAAAAACATAGAAGACCTGAGCAGTAATGCTCGGGTTTTTTATTTAAATATGTATTTGCCTATCAATTTGCTGGTTTAAAGAAATAAGCGATTCTGTTCTTTGGACTCCAGAAATAGTTTGAATATTTTTATGAAGCAAATACATTAAATGGGTATTGTTTAAACTGATGAGTTTTATAAAAAGACTATAATTGCCAGTAGTATAGTGGCATTCCAATACCTCAGGAATACGTTTTAAGGCTCGAACAACTTCGTCGGTATTGGCAGCTTTATCTAAATAAATGCCAACGAATGCTAATGTGGAATAGCCCAAAATTTCATGGTTAATAACAAATTTTGATCCAGAAATGAGTTTCGATTTTTCCAATTTCCGTAAACGTTGGTGAATAGCAGCGCCTGATATGCCCACATTTCGGGCAATTTCTAAAATAGGCGTACGGGCATCCTGCATTAAGGCACGGAGTATTTTTTTATCGATTCCGTCAATAGTAAACGTTTTTTGCTTTTTGGCCATAGTTATAGTTTCAGTCTAAAATATAAAAGTAGTTATTTGCTTTTAGATAAAAACTAAATTTAATGAAAGAGATTTTAATTGTCTGTTTAACAAAATCTGATTCCCATTTCGAAGATTCTCACGCTATCGCTAAGAATGACATAGCATTAAAATTTAAAGATGCAGTGGATTGTATCCCAAATAAGGCACTTCTTTTTCATTGAATCGAATGCTATGATTTTCTAATTCTTTTAAAATGGGTTGGTACACTTCTTTTGTAATGGGTATTTGTACGCCAGGAGTTTTAATTTTTCCATTTAAAATACCTAATGTGGCTATTGCAACCGGAAGTCCAACAGTTTTTGCCATGGCCGTATAAGTTTGGTCTTCGCCCAAAACAACCATATTGGCGTCTATTTGGTATTTTTTACCCTCTAGCTCGTAACCAAATTTGTGGTACATCACAGTCATATCTTTGTCGTTTTTGGAGAGCGTCCATTTTTCTTCCAGTATTTTTTGAAGAATTTGGGCCGGTGTTGCATTTTTTAGCTCAACACGTTTTTTTGGGTTGAAAATATTAAGTTCCATCAGTTTGTCCCAAACCATATCATCTTGGTCGATTTTTAATTGATGTCTCAATTTGAGTTCCACAGAATCAGATGGGCTGTAGGGCAAAAAAGCGTTTACAAAATCACGGTAGCTCATATTTTCGCTATCTTCTATAGTGTAGCTGTCATCGGTCATTCCAAGTACAACAAAAATATTCCAGGCTCGGCTAAAGCCCACGCGCCGCATAGTACCTCTGTATAAAGTCTTTACGTTTTCTAATCCGTAGGCGCTTTGATATTTTAAGGAATCACGATTGGCATAAGCCTCAAATCGACCAAAACCATCAATATCCAAAAACTCGGTACGCCTGAACAAGCGGTTATAAGGAATATATTTATAAGCTCCTTCTTGTAAAAACTTGGCCACGCCACCTTGACCAGCAGTAACTACGTTTCTTGGGTTCCATGTAAACTTGTAATTCCAAAGGTTGTTGTCGCTTTCGGGAGCAACTAAACCGCCAGTAAAAGATTCGAACAAGATTATTTTTCCGCCTTGGTCTCTAATCCGATCTAAAACATGCATGGCACTCATATGGTCAATACCAGGGTCAACACCAATTTCGTTCATTAAAATGAGCCTTTTTTTTATGGCTTCTTCGTTTAAATCTCGCATTTCTGGGCTAACATAAGATGCCGTTACCATGTTTTTATTCAGGCGTATGCAGTCTCTGGCAACAATAATGTGAAATCGAGCTGGCAACATAGAAATTACAATATCGGCCTGGTTTATGGCTTTTTCTCTTTGAGAATTGTTAAACACATCCAAAGCCATGGTTGTAGCATTATTATGGCTTCCGATTATTTTTTTGGCCATATCGGTGTTCAAATCGGCGATGGTAACAAAAAGTTCCTCCTCAACCGATTTGCCTAATAAATACTTCAGCAGATACGACGTAGATTTTCCAGAACCAATAACCAAAATATGACGCATTCTTAAAATCATTAAATTAATTTAATTCTAGTTTAATGCTAAAATAAGGATTAATTTTACGAAATTTGCAATTAATAAAAGTATTTATTGAGAATAACATATTTATAATGAATAAAAAAATTTTACTGACAGGCGCTATTTTGGGTGCTACAGGTGTTATTTTTGGAGCATTTGGAGCCCATGCATTAAAAGCTTTGGTTTCTGTTGAAGCGCAACAATCTTTTGAAACAGGAGTTCGGTACCAAATATATCATGCATTTTTTTTGTTATTTGTTGGAAGCGTGCCTTTTATAGATGAAAAGTTAAAAAACACATTGTTTTATTTAACACTTTTAGGTGTTGTGTTATTTTCTGGTTCAATTTATGGATTGGCGACCAATGATTTAACAAGTTTCGACTTTAAAACTATTGCCTTAGTTACTCCAATAGGCGGATTGTGCATTATTATTTCTTGGTGTCTTCTTATTATAAAATTTTTAAAAATGAATACTGAGCACTGAATCAATAAACATGTCACTTTTAAAATAAACTTCTTAAACAAAAATATATGCCAAAGAGTAATCCAACTTCAAAAACAATTTCTTTAGATAATTACGGTATTAAAAATGCCACAATAAGATATCAATTGTCTCCTGAAGATTTACATAAAATTACCGTTGAAAAAGGTCAGGGTGTAGAGACCTCATCTGGTACTTTGGCCATTAATACTGGAGAATTTACTGGGCGTTCGCCCCAAGATCGATTTATTGTGAAAGATGATATCACAAAAGATAGAATCTGGTGGGGCAATATCAATATTCCGTTCGATCCCGATGCCTTTGATGCTTTGTACGGTAAAGTAGTAAAGTACTTGTCAAATAAAGAAATTTTTGTAAGAGACTGCTATGCGTGCGCCGATGCAAATTATAAAACGAACATTAGGGTAGTTAATGAATACCCATGGAGCAACCTGTTTGCTTATAACATGTTTTTACGCCCTAATGAAGAGGATATTAAAAGGTTCAATCCAGAGTGGGTTGTTATAAATGCGCCTGGCTTTAAGGCCAATGCTGATGAAGATGGAACACGACAACACAACTTCGCTATTTTGAATTTTACCAAAAAAGTGGCGCTGATTGGTGGAACTGGATATACCGGAGAAATAAAGAAAGGCATCTTTTCTGCTTTGAATTTTATCCTTCCTGTAGACAAAAACACCTTGCCTATGCACTGTAGTGCCAATGTGGGTAACGCAGGAGATACGGCTATTTTCTTCGGACTTTCAGGAACAGGGAAAACAACTCTGTCAACCGACCCCAATAGGAGTTTAATTGGTGATGATGAACACGGTTGGACTTCAGAAAATACTGTTTTTAATTATGAAGGAGGATGTTATGCTAAAGTTATCAATCTTTCAAAAGAGAATGAGCCAGAAATATATAGAGCCATAAAAAAAGGGGCTATTCTTGAAAATGTGGTTTTAGATAAGAAAGGCAATGTGGATTTCGCAGATACTTCAATAACGCAAAACACGAGGGTGAGTTATCCCATTCATTACATTGAAAATATTAAGATTCCTTCTATTGGTAAAAACCCTAAAAACATATTTTTCCTCACTGCTGACGCTTTTGGAGTAATTCCACCTATTTCAAAATTGACCCCTAGCCAAGCAGCTTATCATTTTATTTCCGGTTATACAGCTAAAGTAGCAGGAACAGAAGCAGGTGTAGTTGAGCCTGTACCTTCTTTCTCGGCCTGCTTTGGTGCGCCGTTTATGCCCTTGCACCCTTCAAAGTATGCTGAAATGTTAAGCAAAAAAATGATTGAGGCAGGTGTAAATGTATGGTTGGTAAATACAGGTTGGACTGGAGGTCCATACGGCGTGGGGACAAGAATGAAACTAAAATATACCCGAGCTATGATAAATGCTGTGTTAAATGGCGATTTGGGCTTGTATAATTATGATGATTACCACATTCATTCCGTATTTGGAGTAGCCCAACCCAGAACCTGTCCTGGTGTGCCCACCAGTGTTTTAAGCCCTAGAGCCACTTGGAATGACGATGAGGCATATTACACTACGGCTTTTAAATTAACCAATGCATTCAGAAATAACTTTAAGAAATTTGAAGCCCATTGTAGCGAAGAAATTAGGCGAGGTGGTCCGCAACGCTATGCGTTCTAAGAACACCCTTTGTTGGCTTCAAAACAATTAACTAAATATTGTGATCTAGAGTCATGGTTTTTATGTAATTTGTAATGCCCTTCTTTGGTTTTTTAAGGGTACTTCCTTATTTGATAGCTATTAATTAATATTTAAAACTATCGTTATGAATAAAGTTTTTATAGTATTCCTTTTGGCAATACCTTGCCTTATTAAATCACAAAACGTAACTAAACCAGAATTGCTTCCTCAACATGTAGTTGTAGATACCTATCATGGAGTTGAACTTGAAGACCCTTACCGCTATGTGGAAAATTTAGATGACCCCAAGGTGCTTTCCTGGATGCGAGATAATGCCAATTATGCAAATTCGGTTTTAAATAGTATTTCGGGCAAGCAGAAGATATTTGATAAAATGAAGGAATTGGTAGAAAGGCGGGCCGCTTCGGTGTCCAATCTCCAAATTACGGATGATAACATGTATTATTATTTAAAGCGTGTACCAGGTGAAGAAATTTCTAAAATGTATAAACGAAACGGATTTGAAGGAACAGAAACGTTGTTTTTTGACCCAACAAAGTATCAAGCTGAAGCTGGTAAAACTTATACTATTGCGTCAATAACACCAAATATATTAGGAGATAAAATTGCTGTAAGTGTTGCGCCAAACGGATCTGAAAACCCGGAACTGCTGCTGTTTAAAAGTACAGGAGAGCAATATGATGAAGTTCTAGATTTGGCGAGGGCTATTTCATGGCGAGCAGATGGGGAATCTTTTTATTACAACAAATTAAATTCACCAAATGTTTCTGATATGAACCGGAAAATTTATACTTCGGTGTTTGTTCATAATGTAGGTCAAGAACAATCTGAAGATCAGGTTGTTTTTTCAAAAAGCAACTATGAAAATTTAGGTATCAAGGAAATGGAAATACCTTATGTTTTATATTCAAAAGATGCTGATGCGGATTTTTTGTACGCTAGTTCTGTTGATAAGGACATGAAGTTGTTTATGAACGCTGGTAAAGGCGAGCTAAAGAATTGGCAATTGGTTTTAGGAAGAGATGATGATGTTATCAAGAGTTCGGCTACGTCAACGCAGATATATTATTTAACATATAAAAATGCCCCAAACTATAAAATAGTCAGAGCGCCTATTGAAGTGCCTGCATTTTCGAATGCTAAAATTGTGGTAGAAGAATCGGCTTCAGAAATTATCACTGGTTTTAGTGTTACCAAAGATGGGTTGTACTATACCACGGTTAATAATGGTGTTGAAGCAAAAGTATATTACTTAGAGGAAGGAAAAAGTAAAGCAAAAGAACTTAACCTGCCTTTTGCTGCTGGTGAAGCATCTGTATCTAGTAAAGGAAGTGAGTTTGGAGAGGTTTGGGTTTCTATTTCTGGTTGGACTTCTCCCGGAAAAAGGTTTCTGTATGATCCAGAAGAAAATGCTTTTACCCATCAACAGATGTCATCATTTGTTGAATATCCAGAATTAAACAATTTAATAGCCAAGGAGGTTGAGGTGAAATCGCATGATGGTGTTATGGTTCCTGTGTCTATAATTTATAACAAGGATTTAAAACTAAATGGAGAAAATCCAGCAGTAATTTACAGTTATGGTTCTTACGGAAACTCAACATCACCTTTTTTTAGCCCAATTACTTTAGCTTATACATTGTATAATGGGATATTGGTTGTGCCCCACATAAGGGGTGGTGGTGAATTGGGTGATGCTTGGCATAAAGCTGGTCAAAAATTGAATAAGCCCAATACTTGGAAAGATGCCATTGCTACAGCAGAGTATTTGGTTAAAGAAGAATATTCAAACCCAAACAAAATATCAATTTTTGGAGGAAGTGCAGGGGGAATTTTAGTTGGGCGATCAATTACCGAGCGGCCCGATTTATTCGTAGCAGCAGCGCCTTTGGTTGGAGCCATGAATACAGTACGCATGGAGGAAACGCCAAATGGCCCAGTAAATATTCCTGAATTTGGCACAGTAAAAGATTATGACGAGTTTAAGGGTTTATTGGCTATGGATTCTTATCACAATTTAAAATTAGGAACAGATTATCCAGCCACTCTAATTACTGCTGGCATGAACGATCCTAGGGTAATTGCATGGCAGCCGGCAAAATTTGCAGCTAAAATGCAACATGATAATAATGGAGACTCCCCAATTTTATTTTTGACCAATTTTGAAGGTGGACATGGTGGACGTACAACATTAACACAAGCATTAAATGATTTTGCTAATGTTTTCTCATTTTTCTATTGGCAATCCGGTCACCCAGATTTTAAGTTAAAAAAATCAGTGAAGGATTAAAAAAACAAAAAGAGCGATTTAAAAATCGCTCTTTTTGTTTAAAGAATAATGATTAGAAGCAAAATAATAATGATAGCGCCACTTGAAATGTAAAGACCATTCCCAGATCTGCGAACCGCCTTTTTCATTGTTCGGACTTCTTTACGCAATTCTTTTCTTTCACCACGACTTAAATCAGACTTGTCCATGTCTTTAATCTCATTAAGCCGATTAAGCATGGTTCTTATTTCAGTAGGGATTTCGTTCGTTTTTTCTTTGGTATGTACAGGTGGGTTTTCATTGGCCAATGCTGTGTTAGGAATCAAAGAGAATGACAATAGCATTATTAAAATGTAAACGGTTTTTTTTCTCATAATCTTGCTGTTTTTGAATTGTGATTTGTATAAATATACGAGATATCAAGCAATTTCTGCTTAGTTTTTGATTTTCTTAAACAAAAAAAGGGGTGATTTAATTTTTAAATCACCCCTTTTTTTTATATTTTAATTAAGGTTTATTTTCCCTTGTTAACCTTTTCAATATATTTTTCTAAAGCCATCGTCATAGATGGTGTTTCTGGTGTTGGTGCAGAAATATCTACACGCAATCCTTTTTCTTTTACCGCATTAATGGTTGTGTTTCCAAATACGGCAATTCGGGTGTCATTTTGCTTAAAATCTGGAAAATTTTGAAACAGTGATTCAATTCCAGATGGACTAAAAAATACTAAAACGTCATAGGTAACATTTTCTAAATCCGATAAATCGCTAACAACAGTTTTGTAAAAAGTAGCCTGTTTCCAATTTACTCCTAAAGCATCTAAAGTATTAGGCACTTCAGGTTTTACTTTGTCTGTGTTAGGTAATAAAAACTTTTCGTCTTTATATTTCTTGATTAATGGTGAAAGTTCTGAAAATGTACGTTTCCCGACATAAATTTTACGCTTTCTGTAAACCACATATTTTTGAAGATAATACGCCACAGCCTCAGATTGGCAAAAATACTTCATAGTGTCTGGCACTTTAAAGCGCATTTCTTTTGCGACTCTAAAGAAGTGGTCTACAGCATTTCTACTGGTCAGGATTATGGCCGTATAATTGTTAAGGTCGATTTTTTGATGTCTGATTTCTTTTGCCGATACACCTTCGACATGAATGAAGGGTCTGAAATCAATTTTCACGCGTTGTTTTTCCTGTAAGTCGAAATAGGGCGAGTTCTCAATTTTTGGTTCAGGCTGAGACACTAAAATTGTTTTCACTTTCATAAGGGTAGGCTGTTTTTTTTCTTTTATTTATCGATAAACACCTTGTATAAAATCACATAGGGTGCGATTTCGAGAGCGCAAAGATACAAAATAAAATAAAATATGTTGTGTTTTATTAAATTTAGATGTGATTTCAAAGAACTTAAAAGCCCAATTATATTTAGAATAAGCAGCAAAATAATGATGACGTAAACTAATATGGCACTCGGTGTGAAGCTATAGAGCATAAGGGCATTAATAGGAAGCAATATAAGCCCCAAATAATTTTTAAAACTTATTTTATGGAATATATATTGGTCTATTAACTGGTCAATTTCAAAAAGACTGCCAATTAAACGCTCTATTAGTACTTTAACTAAAATTAAGCTAACAATGGCAACAAGTAGTTTAAACATATCGTTCAACGAAAGGGTGGTATTTGATATGTGTCGCACACTAATAAGGCAAAAAACCAAAACGGATAATACTAAATTGCCAAAAAGGAGTGCGTCAAACTTATCAAAGAATTTTTGGTCGCGCGAGTAAATTTTTAAATACTTGTCGTTTCCCAAGACCAAAATAAAATCTTCAAAACGCTTAGGTGAAGTAAGTTTTGCTGCAGCGACTACCGCCAAACCTATCACGAGAAGTACGGTAAATAATTCATTTGAAATAATATGACGTAGCATGGTGTAAAATTATTATATATTTTGAATATGGGTTACATTATTAAATAATATTTAAAAAAAATAAACGCTTATTAATGTACATTTGCAAAAACTAACGGAAGCTTTACCGAAACCTAATTATGGCCGAAATAGTTGTAATTATCCCTACATATAACGAAATTGATAATATAGATGCTATTATCAGGGCAGTTTTTTCGCAATCGGAGAACATACATGTTTTAATAGTTGACGATAATTCGCCAGACTTAACAGCTTTGAAGGTAAAGGAACTTCAAACAGATTTCCCCAATCGATTGTTTTTAGAGGTAAGAGAAGAAAAGGCGGGGCTAGGAACAGCTTATATCCATGGATTTAAATGGAGCCTCGAACGAGCATATCATTATATTTTTGAAATGGACGCCGATTTTTCACACAATCCTAATGACATTATGAGGCTCTATGAAGCATGTCAGACTGAAGGTGCAGATATGGCTATCGGTTCACGATATATTAGAGGAGTAAATGTGGTGAATTGGCCCATGGCCAGAGTGTTGATGTCTTATTTTGCGTCAAAATATGTGCGCTTTATTACTGGTATGAAAATTCAGGATGCCACGGCCGGGTTTGTTTGTTATAAACGACATGTTCTGGAAACCATAAACCTAGATAAAATAAAATTTATAGGCTATGCCTTTCAAATTGAAATGAAGTTTAAAGCCTATATTAAAGATTTTAAAATTGTTGAAGTACCTGTTATCTTTACTGATAGAACGAAAGGTGAATCAAAATTAAGCTCAGGAATTATTTCAGAAGCCATTTTTGGAGTGATTTCAATGAAAATAAAAAGTTTATTTAAGAAATAGGATTTTTTTATGAAAAAAACTACCCTTATAAAAAATGCCAATATAGTAAATGAAGGACGCGTTTTTAGCGGAGACATTCTTATTGAAGGAGAATATATAAAAAAGATAGACGATTCTATCAGTGCTAAATCATCTGAGGTGCATGTGCTTGATGCCGAAGGGAAATATGTTTTTCCTGGCGCTATCGACGACCAAGTACATTTTAGGGAGCCAGGGCTAACGCACAAGGCCAATATTGAAACCGAAAGTAAGGCGGCTATTGCAGGTGGTATTACATCATTTATAGAAATGCCCAATACTAACCCGCAAACCACAACGGTAGAAAAACTGGAAGAAAAATTTGATATTGCTGCAAAAACATCGTTTGCCAATTTTTCTTTTATGTTTGGCGGAACTAACGATAATTTAGATGAAATTTTAAAGCTTCAAGCCAATCAGGTGGCGGGTTTAAAATTGTTTTTAGGCTCTTCAACAGGTAATATGTTAGTTGACAATCCAGAGGTTTTGGAGAAGATTTTCAAAAGTACCGATATGCTTATTTCTGTACACTGTGAAGATGAAGACACCATTAAAAAGAATTTTAAAAAGTATCATGATAAATTTGGTGATGACATTCCTGTAAAATACCATCCTGAAATTCGAAGTGAGGAAGCTTGTTATCTGTCCTCTTCTAAAGCGATAGAGCTGGCGAAAAAAACAGGGGCTCGACTACATATTTTCCATCTTTCCACAGGAAAGGAAACCCAGTTGTTTACCAATAAAATTCCTTTGAAGGATAAAAAAATTACTTCAGAGGTTTGTATTCACCATCTTTGGTTTTCTGACCAAGATTACGATAAAAAAGGCACGCTGATAAAATGGAATCCGGCCGTAAAAACCGCTGAAGATAGAGAGCTGTTATGGGAAGCTTTACTTGACGACAGGATAGATGTTATAGCAACAGACCATGCGCCACATACTTTAGAAGAGAAAAGTAACGTTTATACTGATGCACCTTCTGGTGGGCCATTAGTGCAGCATGCACTGCCTGCTATGTTGGAAATGTACCATAAAGGAAAAATATCGTTGGAAAAAGTGGTTGAAAAAATGTGCCATAACCCAGCGATTTTGTTTGAAATTGAAAGGCGTGGTTATGTTCGCGAAGGATATTTTGCCGATTTGGTTTTGGTAGATTTGAATAGCCCATGGACGGTAAAAAAGGAAAATATTTTGTATAAATGTGGATGGTCTCCATTCGAGGGCTCAACGTTTAGGTCTAAAATAACACATACTTTTTTAAATGGTAATTTGGTATATCAAAACGCTAAGTTTGGTAAAGTAAAGTCTGCTAAACGACTAACATTTAATAGATGATTTTAAGGAAATTGATTTTATGTTCTTCACTACTTTTAATAGTAGTTTCATGCAATAGATTAAAAGGACCAGATAAACCAAAAAACCTAATTTCTAAAAAAGAAATGGTTAATATTTTAATTGATGCCAAGCTGGTTAATTCTGCAAGTTCGGTCAATAAAAATATTATGCGAGATAGTGGCGTGGTTATTAGTAATTATGTGTTTAAAAAACATAATATTGATAGTTTGCAATTTGTTCAAAGTAATGATTATTATGCTTTTCATTTAAAAGATTACGAATATATTTACAATCAAGTTTCAGATAGTTTAGAAAATCTTAAAATGGCGCTCAAAGAACAGGAGGCCGAAGAATGGAAGTTGCAAACAAAACGGGGAGAAGACTCTTTAAAGGCTATAAATAAAGATTCAACCCAGATTTTAAAAGTTATAGATTCTCTGGCTATGGAAAAAAGAAAGGATTCCTTAACTGAAACTTTTCTTCAGCAGAAATTTGAACAGCACAAAATGCTTATAGAACCTATTTTAGATACTGTTCGCCCACGGTAGTAATGGCCTTTTCGATATCTTGAAATTGATAACTTAAAGAGTTCTTTATTTTGTCACAGTTATAATGCTTAATCGTTGTTAGCGATTTTGCTAACTGTTTAGTTAATTGCCTGCGTCTTCCAAATATTTTATGCATTAACCAATCAATTCGCCAAGCTATGTTAAGTAATGTTCGGCTTATTTGTTTTTTTGGAGGTTTTGCTTGGACAGCAATCGCCATGGATTGGAGGAATTTTTTGTAAGACCAATTTTCCGCAACCAAAATATACCGTTCGTTTTTTATGCTGCTTTCCATTAAAGAAATCATCACTTGGATCACATCTTCTATCGCAACAAGACCTATGCTACCCGAAGTATAAAATTTTAAACCTTTACGTGCTCTTTTAAATATACTTCCCGATCCATAATTCCATATACCAGCGCCAATAATAACTCCAGGGTTTACAATTACGGCGTCTAGGCCCTCTTGGGTGCCACGCCATACTTCCATTTCTGCGCCGTACTTTGTTATGGCATAAACATTATTGTCGGCCTCGGGATTCCAAAAGGTGTCTTCTGTTATTGGTTTATTTCCAACGGTGCTGCCTATTGTGGCAACGGAGCTGGCATAACATAATTTTTTTATGTTATTAGATATGGAAAGATTAACAATATTTGCCGTGCCTTCAATATTAGTTTTTCTTAAAAGGTGATATTTGTCGGGTTCAAATGATACAAAAGCAGCACAATGGTAAACCTTTGTGACGCCTTGAAAAGCTTCGGTTAGTGCCGGAATGTCTAAAATATCGGCTTCAACCCAATCGATAGCATTAAAAATAGATTCGTAATTATCTGTATAACAAGAGAAAACGCTTTTGGTTTTATCAAGTTTGCGTTCGTTTCTGAAAATGGCCCTGATGTTCTTGTGCTCATTCGCCAATTTATAAAGTAGATGGGCGCCAACCAATCCTGTTCCTCCTGTTACTAAAATCATTTAACGAAAGTAATGAATATTTCAAATTATATAGATTTAAATTTAGCTAGGAGAAATTCATTACTTAGATTCCCGTGAAACGGGAATGACAGTTTAAATCGAAACCTTTCACAAGTTCAAGGAGTTTATTTTCGAGTAAAGAAATATTCATAATAGCTCAGTAATTATACCCGTATTTTTATCTTTGCATTGTTTTTTAAAAAGTACCACCATGATAAAGAATTTTGTAGAAGAATTAACTTGGCGAGGCATGATACAGGATAGTATGCCAGGCACCGAAGAACACTTAATGGAAGCCATGCGCATGGCTTACGTGGGTATAGATCCTACAGCCGATTCTTTGCATATTGGGCACTTGGTTGGTGTTATGGGGCTTAAACACTTTCAGTTGGCCGGCCATAAACCGGTAGCTTTAGTGGGTGGAGCAACGGGTATGATTGGCGACCCTTCTGGGAAATCGGCCGAACGTAACCTTTTGGATGAAAAAACACTTAGGCACAACCAAAATGCTATAAGAGAACAATTATCTCGATTCTTGGATTTTGATAGTGATGCCGAAAATGCTGCCATTATCGTAAATAATTACGATTGGATGAAGAACTTTTCGTTTTTAGAATTTATTCGAGATGTGGGCAAGCATATTACGGTAAATTATATGATGGCTAAAGATTCGGTTAAAAAAAGACTGTCTTCTGAAGCTTCAGTAGGAATGAGCTTTACCGAGTTCACTTATCAACTTGTACAGGGCTACGATTTTTTACATCTCTACCGCGATAAAAGTTGCACCCTTCAAATGGGCGGTAGCGACCAGTGGGGTAATATTACTACTGGTACTGAGTTGATTCGTCGTATTGATTCTGGAAAGGGCTATGCGCTAACTTGGCCTTTAATAACGAAGGCCGATGGTACTAAATTCGGAAAAACCGAAGGCGGTAATATTTGGTTGGATTCAGAACGTACCTCACCATATAAATTCTATCAATATTGGCTAAACACCAGTGATGTTGATGCAGAAAAGTATATTAAAATCTTCACCTTTTTAACCAGAGAGGAAATCGAAGAATTGGTAAACTCCCATAAAGAAGCACCACATATGCGTGTTTTGCAAAAGCGTTTGGCTGAAGAAATCACCACTATGGTGCATTCTAAGGAAGATTTGGAGAACGCCATAAAGGCAAGTAATATTCTTTTTGGAAAATCTACAGCCGAAGATTTAAAACAACTTAACGAACAAACGTTTTTAGATGTTTTTGACGGCGTGCCACAAACCCAATTGGCAAAATCTGAAATTGAAGAAGGTTTAGATGTTATCGCTGCTTTGGCGGAAAAAGGTGGGTTTTTAAAATCGAATGGTGAGGCCAGAAGAGCACTAAAAGAAAACTCCATTTCGGTCAATAAAGAAAAGGTAAAAGACGATTACAGCATTACTTCAGAAGATTTAATAAACAATAAGTTCGTATTGCTTCAAAGGGGCAAAAAGAATTATTTTGTTTTACAATTTGAATAAAATAAATAAGGCTCGAATTTAAATTCGAGCCTTATTTTTAACAAACCAAACTTAATAACTAAATTTTTCTTTATCTTAGTTATTGTATTTTGACGTATATTTTGATGAAACCTTACAGCTTATAGGTTATTTTTTAAATTTTATTTTTTTCCAATTGTCATCTGCTTCTTTTTGAAGTTTATGGGTGTCTTTTTTATTCCATAATTCTAATGTGTTTGTTCCCCAAGCATTATAAAACAGGTAAAGCTTGCCATCTTCTATTAAAAATGTTTCAGGGTCAATCGAAACTTTGTCACTTTTTAAGGCTACGGCATAAGCACAATATCCGCCGTACTGCGGAACATACTTCTCGGGATTTTTTAAAAACGTGTTTAGGTTTTCTTCTGAATAAAACCTGTAATCAATACCGTCATATGTTGTTTCAAAGTCTTTGCCCCCTTTGAGCGCTTGATTGCTAAAATAGGCTACAACATCATATCCGTTGGCCATAAAACCTTTTTTTGTGTTGTAGTCTATGTCTTGGGCAGAAACCGTTGCTGTAAACAGAAGAAGGAAGAACAGTGAATTTTTCATGGAATGGGTTTTCTAATCAGTCTAAAATATAACCATACCTTACAATAACTAGAGCGCCATGAGGTTGCAACCGCGAATATCTGAGTTGTCAAAACGGCCTATAACTTCAAAAGTACCGTCTTTGTTTACTCTACCCAAATCTTGCGTAGCGATAAATGAACAAGAATTGATGTTCGCTAAATCAATAATATTTATTCCACCTGCTTTTTCGTGGGTGTTTAAGGTTAGCGCATCTTCGGTGTCACGGGTCAATACTTTCATCCATGGGGGGCTTTCAAAAACACCGTTACCTTTGGAATAGGCCTGGCTTAAAAGTTCGGTCATGCCATACTCGCTATGGATTTCTTTTACACCAAATCCACGTTTTAATTTATGGTGAAGTTCTGCACGAATCATTTCTTTTCTTCTACCTTTCATACCACCCGTCTCCATCACTATGGTGTTTTTTAGATTGAATTGATGCGCCTCAATTAAATCCAATAATGCAAAAGAAACTCCAACGAGCAATATTTTTTTTCCTTCAGCATCCAGTTTTATTAACTGATTTTTTAAGTCTGAAATATTGTTTAAGTAAAACCCGCTTTCAATGCGCCCAGATGCTTTTATTAAGGCATCAACCATGAAAATAAGCGAGGAACCTTCGCGTTCTAGATAAGATGGCAGCAATGCCAAGACTACATAGTCTTCTATATTTTCATAAAAATTCTGAAAGCCTTTTGTGAAACTTTTTTGGTAAATTGTTAAATCGGTTACCAAATGTTTGCTTGGAGTGCGGCCTGTTGTGCTAGAGCTCGTAAATGTGGTTTCAATAGCGGCTTTGGAGCTAATAACATTTCGGGTTTTAAAAAATTGAATGGGTAAAAACGGAATGTCTTTTAAAATTTTTACCTCGCTTGGATGTATGTATAGCAAATCGCAAAACGACCTATAAACCCTATTGTTTTCAAACTGAAATTTAAAAATTTGTAGAGCTATTTTTTCAAATTCGCTTGAAGATTTTATGTTAAATATAACGTTATGGTCTATCATAAAAATTTTATGATTTTTTTGATGAATTTAACTCTAGATTTTTACCAACACAAAAGTAGGTAAAATAAAAAAGCGTTACCAAACAAGTAACGCTTTAAGATTATGGTTGAAAATTAAATCTATTTTATTATCAATTTTCGGGCTTCACTAATATTGTTTTGCGTAATTTTTAAGATATATATGCCTGGGTTTAGTTGCGAAATATTCAATTGTTTTCCTCTCAAAACAGTGGCAAAAATTCTTTTTCCCAAAACATCATAAAACTCAATGTTTTTGTTTGTGTTTAAATTAGACTTAATCGTTAAAAAAGTGTTGGTAGAACTGTTTATCGGGTTGGGATAAATCGCAAGACCTTCAATACTCTCAGCTGCCGATATAGCATCTGCTTTGTTTTGCGCTGCGACTTCACGTTCAGAAAACAATAAAAAGGCTAAAAATAAAAATGTTAAGTAGGAATTTCTCATAAGCTTCAATTTGGTTAAGTAAAGTTATTAGACCTAATCAAAATTAATGCCAAAACATTGTTAAAAACACTGGTTTTCAGGCGAAAAATTGATTAAAGGTTAATTTATTGTAAGTTGGTTGTTATCATAACGTTATTAATAAAAGGTTTTAATAAGAATAATGTTATTAGTTTTATCTTTACTTTCATAAATTAGTAGTTGACAAAATGAAAAAGAAAGACATGAAAATATTACTGGTTGATGATGAGCCAGATATCTTGGAAATTATAGGGTATAACTTGAGTAATGAAGGTTATCAGGTAATTACTGCCGAAAATGGACAAGAAGGCGTAAAAAAAGCCAAAAAAGAAATACCTCATTTAATTATCTTGGATGTAATGATGCCTGAAATGGATGGTATTGAGGCTTGTGAAATCATCAGGAGAAACCCAGACTTAAAAAATACCATTGTTGCTTTTTTAACGGCTAGAGGAGAAGACTATTCCCAAGTGGCGGGGTTTGATGCTGGAGCAGACGACTATATTACCAAACCAATTAAACCAAAGGTTTTAATGAGTAAGGTGAAAGCACTTTTAAGAAGGTTTAAGGAAGAAGATGTTGACGATACCCTCAAGGTGGGCAGTTTAGTTATAAACAGAGACGAATACAAAATCACTTCAAAAGGAAAGGAGATAATATTGCCACGAAAAGAATTTGAATTGTTATCTTTATTGGCATCAAAACCCGGTAAAGTTTTTAAGCGAGATGAAATACTAGACAATGTTTGGGGCAATGAGGTGGTTGTTGGGGGCAGAACCATTGATGTGCACATTAGAAAGCTACGCGAAAAACTGGGTGATGATAGTTTTAAAACCATAAAAGGCGTTGGCTATAAGTTTGTCGATTAATGCAGACAAAATTTAAAAAATCATACCGGTTTGCGATAAAAACATCGCTCTACATCACCATGTATATAACACTCCTAATGAGTGTTTTTTTATATTATTTCTATGAGTTTAAGTGGTATCAAGTTTTGGGAATATCCATTAGCTTGTTTGTGTTCTGTTTTTTAATTATTCAGTACAGTGTTGAACGGTTTATTTATAAAAGAGTAAAAAGAATCTACGATGATTTAACTTTGCTAGAATCGGTCGATTTGAGTAGAGGTCCTATTACTACCGATATGCGTACCCTTACCCAAGAAATTGACAAGTTTGCCAGAGATAAAAAAATTGAGATTGAAACCTTAAAAGTTCGAGAGGAATACCGGAAGGAATTTTTTGGCAATGTATCTCACGAATTAAAAACCCCCCTTTTTACGGTACAAGGTTATATACTTACCCTTATAGATGGCGCTGCTGAAGACAAGGTTATCAGGGATAAATACTTGAATCGTGCTAGTAAAGGCATTGAAAGACTAGGTTATATTGTTAAGGATTTAGATATGATTACCAAGCTAGAAGTTGGTGATTTGAGGTTGAAAATTGAAACTTTCGATATCGTCGAACTCACAAAAAGTGTTTTCGATATGTTGGAAATGAAAGCCGCTAAGAGGAAAATTACCATGACTTTTGATAGAGACTATCCGAACCCCATAATGGTGAATGCAGATAAAGATCGTATTCAACAGGTGTTAGTTAATTTGGTAGTCAATTCGTTAAAGTATGGTAGCCAGAAAGGGACTACCGAAATCAGTATAGAAAACCTAATTAAAAATAAAGTGATTGTTCGCGTAACCGACAACGGCGAAGGTATTGAAAAAGTGCACTTGCCAAGGTTGTTTGAGCGTTTTTACCGTGTTGATAAAAGTGGCTCAAGAAAAGAAGGTGGTTCTGGTTTAGGGCTTTCTATTGTGAAACACATTATAGAAGCCCATCAAGAAAAGATATACGTAGAAAGCGAGTACGGAGTGGGTAGCGAGTTTTCCTTTACCTTAGAAAAGGCTAAATAGATTACTATAATTCATATTAAAACTAAAAGCTTTCAGTCCTATAAAATCATTGGCATTATTCAGTTTTTCGATAGTGAATTCATTTTGTTTACAACTGGGCACCAATTTCATTTCAGTAAGCCTTTCTGCTAGATACTCTTGTTCATACTGCCCTGGAGTGGGAATGAAGAATGCCTTTTTGTTAAGTTTGGCCAAATCCATTATCGTTGTGTAGCCTGAACGAGAGAGAACCAAGGTGCTTTCATTTATGGTTTTCTCAAGTAAATTAGAGGTCATAAAATTATATATGGTCATATTGCCCATAATTTGTATACTCTGTTCTTGCTCCATAACGCCTTTTACAAAAACCACTTTTCCTTTGTAGTTTTTTAGCTCAGAAAAAAGCTTTTTTTCAAGCATAGTACGCTGAGGTTCTGGTCCAGAAATTAGCACCATCAAATCGTTCTTTGTTTCACACTGAATAGGAGTAAACCGGCTTAAGGGACCAATATATTTGGTAGGAATATCAATAGCTTTAACATGCCCCAATTTCCCACTTAAATTTAAATCGCCTTCAACATCCGGAACCCAACAAAAATCAAATTTTTTTATAAATTTTTGGTGCATTTTGGTGCTAAGCCATGTGGTATTTCCGCTTAAAACATTCAGTTGGTGTGTTATGAAAACCGAGGGCACTTTTTTGCTACGCATACCCAAACGGTTATCCGAAATAATCCCTGCGATATCGTTATGTTCCAAAATAGTATTGAGAGCCCTTTTTTCAGCCATGATAGCTCTCAATAGTTTTGGCGAATCTTTTAAAAGTTTCAACTTAAAAAGTTTTCCGTTTTTGGAATACGTAATATTGTAAGAAGGTAACTCAATAGACGACAGGTTTGGGAATTCCTTCCGCAAAAGCGACAGGGCAACGCCATCGCTAGCAATTACAGGAACAAGCCCTTGCTCCATTAGAGCCTTTATTATTGGAATGCACCTTGTCGCATGACCGAGCCCCCAATTTAAAGGAGCAACTAAAATTCGTTTTTTCATTAAAATAATAATGGTATTATCAATCTGGGGTCAGGCTATATTCGTTTGTTCTATTTTTATTTTTTCGAATTCATGAATATAAATATTGTAATACTCGTTTACCCCTGCGTTGACGAGTTCAAACAAACCGTCCCATCCTTAGTACACTTTTTTGCCAAATTCAAAAGTAAGGTTAGTGGGGCTGTTGGATATTTCCTTAATTTTACCAAAAATAAAATAATAATAAGAAATAGTTAACAAACCTTGGGAAGCAAAAACAAACTTAAAAGATTTAGAGAAAACGATACATTTGGAAATGTGTTCCAGCCATCACGCGATGATTTGGTAAGCTCAAATTTTAATTTGAAGGGCGACTGGCGAAATGAGTTTTTTAAAAACAACAACCCTTTGGTGTTGGAATTGGGCTGTGGTAAGGGAGAGTATTCGGTTGCATTGGCCCAAAAGTATCCTGATAAAAACTTTATTGGTATCGATATAAAAGGTGCCCGATTTTGGCGGGGAGCCAAAACAGCTGTTGAAGAGAATATACCCAATGTGGCCTTTCTTCGTATTCAAATTGAGCTAATCGAGTATGCATTTGCCGAAAACGAGGTTGATGAAATTTGGATTACTTTTCCCGATCCCCAAATAAAATATAAGCGAACTAAACACCGTATGACCAATACCACCTTTCTTCAACGATACAAAAAGGTGTTAAAACCAGAAGGCGTAGTAAACCTAAAAACCGATAGCGAATTTATGCACGGATATACCTTGGGTTTATTACATGGAGAAGGGCATGAGGTTGTCTATGCCAACCATAACGTTTACAAACAAGAAGGAAGCCCAGAAGATGTGACAGGTATACAAACCTTTTACGAATCGCAATATTTAGAGCAAGACAAACCAATTACGTATATTCGATTTAAAATTAAATAGAAGTGAATATCACGCTTATCTTTTTTTTAGGGGTTGTTTTTGCACTCGTTGGTGTTGTTCCACCTGGACTGCTAAATATGACTGCAGCAAAAATTAGCCTAAAAGAAGGCCATGTGCGGGGTATTATGTTTTCTATTGGTGTGTGTGTAGTGGTTTTTGGGCAAACCTATTTAGCCTCTATTTTTGCGCGCTATTTAAGTAAGCATCCCGAAGTAATTAGCGTTTTAAGAGGTGTGGCGTTGGTTATCTTTATTTTGATAACCATTTACTTTTTATTTATTGCCAAGTCTGCACCAAAACAGCAAATTGAGCCTAAAATGAAAAGTAAGCACAGCCGTTTTTTTCAAGGTATGTTGCTTTCAGGAATCAACGTTTTTCCTATCCCCTATCAAGCATATATTACAATCACTCTGGCATCGATAGGGTGGATGTCTTTCGAACAGATAAATATTATATCTTATGTGGCCGGAGCAGGTACCGGAACGTTTGTTACATTGTATATGTATATTTTCTTTTTCGATAGAATAAAAGACAAATCTTTTACGAGCCAAAAAAATATGAATTTGATTATTGGAGGAATTACAGGTATTATATCTATCGTTACTCTAATAAATATTATTCAGGATTTTTAATTATGAAACCTGAAACCTTAAATTTTTTTGATAAAGTTTACGAGGTAGCCGAACAAATCCCCTTTGGACGGGTGACAAGTTACGGAGCTATTGCCAATTACTTGGGTGCTGCCAAAAGTGCCCGTATGGTGGGTTATGCCATGAATAGTTCTAAAGGGAAAGACGTTCCGGCTCATAGAGTAGTAAACAGAAATGGCTTGCTCACAGGCAAACAACATTTTGATGGTACCAACTTAATGCAACAACTCTTGGAAGGTGAAGGTGTTGAGGTGTTGGATAACCAAATCCAGAATTTTAAGACAGTGTTTTGGGATCCATCAAATGAATTATGATTTATATTTTAGAGGTATATTCCAACGCCAAGTGTAATCATTGAAAACCCTTGACTTCCAATCTTAAGGCGTTCGTAGCCCCCAGTAAATTTGTATTGGTTGTGGTGGTAATTGAGTAATCCATTAAATTTGTTGACGGTTTCACTATTTATTAGTGTTTGGTTGAATTTAATTTCAGCACTTAAAGGCTTCGCAAAAAACCACTCTGCACCTAAGCCATAAGTAAACCCAAATTCGTTTACGGTGCCATCAATATATGAAGCGCCCAAGCCCCACCAAGCATCAAACTTTTCAGTACGTACACGGTGATATTTAGCAATCATGGAGTAAATAGCTAAATTGTCAGTCCCAAAATTAGGGTTGTTTTCCCATAGTTGAAGGTAGTCAGCCTCAAGGCTAACTCTCTTTAAAAATCGCATTTCTAAATTTAGGTGCGTGCCTTTTAGCCTATTGTTTTCTGAGATGTATCTGCCGGACAAATCCGTTCTAAAAATACTGATGTCTTCACTCCAGGTATAATCATAATTACCTTTGTTGGAGTTGTAATAAGGGTATTTTGTAATAAACGCGTGACTTGCTTTGCCTTCTAACTCAAAAGGGCTTTCTATGGCAAGGGCATAAGCTGTATAGGTGAAAACCTGAATAAAAAAACCGCCAATAATTTCAGTTAAAAAACCAATATCGTCATCGGTGTTAATTTCGCTATTACTGTATTCCGATTTAGGGTTTTCAGAATCACTTTCTCCATTCTTTACGCTTTCTTCGGCCTTTCCAATTTTACTTTGCGAAAAACTTGATGTGCCAAACAAACATGCAACAATAAAATAGGTGATAATTTGTTTCATGACACATATTTAAGAGTATGTGTTTAACCACATAAATTATGCCGTTTTTGCATTTTCGGGCCCATTGTTTTAAAAAAGCACTAATTCATATATATAACTAAACCCAATGTAGATATAGTTAAAACTTCTAATGCCAAGCTTCTGTCTTATAGCTTTATTGCATATATTTGCATTTAGATTGATTCTTAATAAAAACAATGAAACTTAATAAAAAAGATATATTAAAAGCGCTTGAGAGCATAACAGTTCCTGGCGAAGGACAAAATATGGTGGAAAGCGGTGCAGTGACAAATGTGGTGACTTTTGGCGATGAGGTTATTGTAGATATCACCATAAAAAATCCAAGTTTACAGGCTAAAAAACGTACCGAGGTTGATATTTTAAAGACCATCCACGAGCAGGTTTACGAAAAGGCAAAAATAAAGGTGAACTTAAAAGTTGATGCTCCCGAAAAACCAAAAGCTAACGTAATAAAAGGAAAGCCTATACCCGGAATACAAAATATTGTTGCAGTAGCGTCGGGTAAAGGTGGTGTTGGTAAATCTACCGTAACTGCAAATTTGGCGGTTTCACTTTCAAAAATGGGTTTTAAAGTTGGGGTGTTAGATGCCGATATTTACGGCCCTTCTATTCCTATTATGTTCGATGTGGAAGCCGAAAAGCCTTTAGCCGTAAATGTTGAAGGAAAATCGAAAATGAAACCCATTGAGAATTATGGTGTCAAAGTACTGTCTATCGGGTTCTTTACTCAGCCCAACCAAGCGGTAGTATGGCGTGGGCCTATGGCAGCAAAAGCGTTAAATCAAATGATTTTCGATGCCCATTGGGGCGAATTGGATTTCTTGCTGATTGATTTACCTCCAGGTACTGGCGATATTCATTTAAGCATTATGCAATCCTTGCCAATAACTGGAGCGGTTGTGGTAAGTACCCCGCAAAATGTTGCTTTGGCAGATGCTAAAAAAGGAGTGGCGATGTTTCAACAAGAAAGCATAAATGTGCCTGTTTTAGGAATTATTGAAAATATGGCGTACTTTACTCCTGAAGAATTACCATATAACAAGTATTATATCTTTGGTAAGGAAGGAGCCAAAAACCTGTCGGAAGATTTGAATGTGCCATTTTTAGGAGAAATTCCGTTGGTACAAAGTATTCGAGAGGCAGGCGATGTGGGACGTCCAGCAGCTTTACAAACAGCGACGCCATTAGAGCGGTCTTTCGAAAAACTAACCCAAAATGTAGTTGAGGAAGTTGTGAGGCGTAATGATGATTTACCACCAACCGAAGCGATAAAAATAACGACTATGGCCGGGTGTTCGGCTGTAAAGAAATAAATGTATTTTAACCTTTAGTAATTAAGGTGAAATAATTACAACTAAACAAGTATGACTTCAAAAGAATTAAGAGAAAAAGTAGAAATAGCCCTAGACGAGATACGGCCGTTTCTTCAAAGTGACGGTGGCGATATTTCATTATTGGGCATTGAAGACGATAAGTTGGTAAAAGTCCAGTTAACGGGAGCTTGCGTAGGATGCAGTGTTAACCAAATGACGTTGAAATCTGGCGTTGAAATGACTATTAAAAAGCATGCGCCACAAATTGAGCAGGTGGTCAATATCGAAAATTTAGTCTAAAACGCACTTTTAAACTGTTAACTTTTCAATCAGAATATCTTTCCAATATAAATAGGCATTTGAAAATAAAGGAATTTTATCGATTCTTTATTTTTTTAGACCTTCTTTTAAATTGGGTCATAAATTCTCTTAAAATAAATACACTTACCTTAAATTTGTGGCACGAATTATGACGTGCTTTAATTAAAATTCAAAACGCAAGCAATGAGCGACATTAATATAAAAATCACCGATAGAGACGGGGTTACCCACGAGATTGTAGCTCCAACAGATATGGCCATGAACCTAATGGAAGTGGTGCGTTCTTACGAACTTGCTCCTGAAGGAACCATTGGGATTTGTGGAGGTATGGCTATGTGTGCTTCGTGCCAGTGTTATGTATTGAGCAATCATGATTTGCCTGAAATGAGCGATGATGAAGATGCTATGTTAGCCGAGGCTTTTGATGTACAAGATAATAGCCGATTAGGATGTCAAATTCAGATGACTTCTGAAATGGAAGGTCTAGAGGTGGAACTTGCCCCAGAGAGTTAAAAAAGTTAAGTGGTTTTATAATCCGTCAATTTTCTCGGGCCTTCAAGTAAAACACGAACGATTTGTAGTGTTCCGTCATCTTTAGTGGCAATTTGCCATTTAATCAACGAAATTTCACCGTTTTCAATTTCAATACCTGTGATGCTTCTGGGGTGCACACAACTACCATCATTAAAAAAAGCGATGTCTCCAGGTTCGGGAAATCGTGGACGGTGTGTATGCCCGACAACAGTGAGTAAATTGTTGTTTTCGGTAATCCATCTTTTGGTTCGGCGTTCTACTTTAATAAGTTCCTTGTAGTTTTTTGCAGGACTTGTAGGGTCAGCAATACCCATTACATTTAGAGGTTTCCAGAGGATACGAACCATAAAACGGCTCCATTTCCAAAAAAGGTAGTTCCACCAATCGGCTTGATGCCCGTGCGTTAAAAACAGTTTCTGTCCTGTTCTGCAATGTTTTAAAATAATACCTTCATGGTATGTAATATCTCCAAATAATTCTACTTCTTCCCCAACTTTTGGGTCAAAATAGGTAGACAAATGCTTTTTAACATAATTGGGGTCGCGATATACCATATCGTGGTTGCCCCATATGATGTGCAAACGGCTGTCCTTGTGGAACAACTTCATTAACATATACACATTTTTATGGGCGCTGAGAATAGATTCAAACGACAAATTTTCCCAAAGCTCATCGCCATCACCAAGTTCACAGTACTGGAAACCTTCTGCATAATAATGTTTTAAAGCATGAAAATAGATGTTTCGGTTGTTCGCAAAATCGTCGGCAAAACTATTGTCTCCACGGTGACAGTCACTAAATAAAATGAATTTACTATCGTCGTCAAAATCAACAACTTTAGCATTTTTATAAGCACTATCTAATCTTTTCTTGGATGAAAACATAAAGTAAATGTAAACAAAAAAAGGAGCGGTGGAAAAGAAAAATAATAGTTACAATTAATCCTTAAGTTTTTCTATGGCTAAAGGAAGTATCCGTTGTACAAATTGACTATACGCCAATTCCGAAGGATGCAAGCCGTCAGACGCGACCAAAGCGGTATTATCTAATCCCATTCTAGTTATATCTGTGATGTTTACAAAGCTTATATTATTGGTCTCACAATAGTTTTTAGCAAAGCTGTTGTATTTATCAATATCATTGGAAATATCTTGATTGCCGCGCCCAAAAGGCGTGAATGCATAATCGGGTATCGATACGACAATCAAATTCTTTTTGTCTCCTTTGGCATATAAAATGGCCTTGCTAACGAGACTTGGAAACTCCATTTGGTATATTGAAAATGGTTTGTTCTGGTATTGGTTGTTTACGCCAATAAGAAGCGTGACTAGATTGTAATCATTGGATGGTATTTCGATGTTTAAAGCCTGAATTAAATCGGAGGTGGTCCAACCGGTCGTGGCAATAACTTTCAATTCAAAAGTGTCATCCGAATTAAATTTTGGAATCAGACTATCTTTTAATTGTTCTGGAAATTTACACGAGTCGCATACACTTTGGCCAATTGTATAACTGTCGCCTAAGGCTAGAAATTTGTAAGTTGTAATAGTGTTATTATCTTCTTGTTTTTCAGGAGTTTTATAGGTGTCAGGGCTGGGTGTTTGATTATTGTCAATATCATTAATTTCTTGGCTTGGGCTACAGCCAAAGCACAAAACCGTCATTAGAAGGACATATAGTTTCTTTTTCATTTTAATGTTTTTCCTTAAAAATACGAATTAATTCAGATATTTATTTTAACGCTAAACGCATCTGTTTGAATTGTTTTATAAATAAAGCCTGTTGAGTACATATTTTAACAAATATGCTTCAACAGGCTTTTAGTTAGGGATGTTTTCGAATTTATTTACGACATAATGGGTCTGCTCCTATGGTGCCAACCAAGCTACTCAAATAGTCTTCAGATTTTACTTTAATGTATAATTTTTGAACATTTTCCAAGCGTTGTTTTATGTTCATTTCATCTACCAAGACATCATTATTTGGGTCTGTAATAAATGCTTCTAAATAATCAATTTGAGAGCCGTAATATTTAATGTCTTTTTGTTGTTTTATTGCTAATCTTTCATTGTACCAGTCAGCGTTTAAAACATAGTCTCTATCAAAATATTGTCGTAATTCGGGGTCGTTAATATGTTTGCCTTCGTAGTTGCCGTAAGCCATAATGTGCAACAGTATTTTTAAAGGCGGTATAGCGGATTCAATGCTACCATCTTCAAAATAGTTTAAGGCTACTTTTTGCTGCGCTTCAACAATGTTGTTGATACCATCAACATAATCTTCAATACCCTGAAGTTCTGGTTTTAGCATTCTTTCACTAAATACAGCTGTAGGCTCATCGAACAACCTATTTAAGCATAGCAAAGCAAAAGTTTTTGTTATTCTGTAACCTAATCTACTTGCTAATACCTTTTTACCTTCATACTCAAAATCTTCAAGTTTTTCTAAAGAACCATTGTTGATAAGGTTTTTAGGGTCTCTATCTTCAGGAGCCATTCTTGCCCAAATCTCAGGGATTAATAAACTGACATCATGATCTATTTTGTTTTCTGCACCAACGTATCCAGCAGCTGTACTAAACCCGTTAGATTCAGTTAAGATGTGCGCTAGTAAAGCATTGTTTAAATCGGTTGTTGGCGTTAACATATTAAACGGCGCCTTTGTTAGCGCACCTTCAGTTCCTGCTCCTGTGGTTGATGGCGATTTACCTGTTAAACTACAAATGAAATCCATAAATAATTCAGGTGCTTCTTGATAATGTATGGGGTTGTAAACGGCTAGTGGTCTAATACCTGCTTCTTTATCAACAGGGTTGTTTCTTCTACCTGGTAAAACAGCATTTACAACATGAATCACGGGGTCGTCCAGTTTAATCTTTCTTTTTAATCGAACACCCATGTCCGATATGTAAGATGCTTCGGTTTCTTCATAAAATCTATTAGGTTCTAAATACCGCGGGTTTTTAGTTGGTAATCCATCTTCCACAATTCTTGGGTGCGATGGTAATACGAACTGTACGTCCTCTTCATCGCTATCTATAATTTCTTTGATGAAATCTTTAACAGGTTGTGTGTACTTATCATAATTAATAGTGTCTTCATAAATTTCAATGGCATCCTTCTTATTTAACATTTCGTAGTTAGTTAAAAATCTGCCATCCGAAATTATATCTAATTCTGCACCTTTATCGTAACCCCTTACAATGGCCTCATCTGGTCTTTGGAACAAATGAGCCTCGCAGTTTATTAAAACTTTTACACTTTTATTAAGGTATTCTGGGTTTAAATCTTTAAACTTATTTCTAGGAAGCGTGATAGACGCCGTAATATCATCTTCAGTTTGAATTTTTTCACAAGCTGAAAAGTCTGAACGTAATTTATTCAACATCCAGTTGCCTTTTTGGTTAAACCCTATTCTTACATAACTACCAACTACCGGAGTGTGGTTGTATAGCAGCGCAGTACCTTTATCTCCATTGATTATGTCAACGGTCATCATATCTTTCCAGTTAAGGTTGGCACCATGGGCCTGTCTAAACAATCGTTTCACAAATAACACTAATGAGCGTACGTGAACAGGGATGTTTTTTAACCATTCATTAAACTCATCTGAGTTTTCTTCTGAAGGTGTTAGCAGTTTTACAACAGAGCCTAAAGTTCTTTTTTCACTTAGGAATGATCTTGATTTTGGTCTGTTGGGGTCTTTATCTTTCCATCTGGTAGAGTAATTAAACTCAATAATTTCGTCAGCTTTCTTAAAATCCTCTTCTATATCGTGAATATTGAACACGCTATAGGTAATGGCGTTCTGCATAGATTTAGAAATCTCTGATTTTCCACCTCCTGAAACGGTGCATGGTTTATGGCAAAATACACCTTCTGGATAGGTTTCAATAATTCGCCATAAGTTGATGGACTTGTGTTTTTCTAACCTGAGTTTATTTCCAGATGGATGCATATAGGTTTTAAAAGGCGACAATTTTAATTTTTGTTCCTTTCCTTTATATTGCCAAGTGATACTGTTTGTGTTCGTATCGAAATAAGACGATTCTGGTATGTAAACGATGTTGGGATATTGGTTGTCTATCGCATAATTTTCAGGTTTAACTTCAATTCTATCCGCTAATAATCTTTTTACATCTTCAAAAGTATGGTCGAGTCCGTAGTATTGATTGTAATCATTACAATTTACAGTATTGCCCATAACACGCCTTGCATAAGCTATAGCCCCGCCAGCATGTTCTTCTTCTAACATCCCGTATAAATTAGCTGAATAACTAATTTGGGTTTTAATTTCTTTTTTAGAGTAGCCGTAATAATTGTCGGCAATTAAGGTGACTACAACACCTCTATCGTCTCTACATGTAATTTTAAAAGCGCCGCCGTCATTATAAAGTTCGTTTTCATCTATCCAGCACATACCATCTTTTTTCTGACGGTCTGTAGCATCATCAAAATGAGGAAGACCTACGTCTTTCTTTTTAAGTTTTAATAATTGTGGTGCCAGAATAATACACCCCGTATGCCCCGTCCAGTGCTCTGGGTCTAATGCCGCATCATTATGGGCTAAATTAGGGTTACCCGCATTACCAAAAATGTTTTCAACGAAATCTAAATTACTTACCAAAGAGCCAGGAGCAAAGAAGCGAACTTCTAATGATTTTTCTGCAATAACACCTTTAACTTCTGGGCAAACAACTGGTCTTAAAAGCATTGAGACCATGATCTTAGCTTTATTTTCTTGATTTGATGTAAACGGAAGCGTGTTTAAATCGTCTGAAGGTTTAAAAGCTTCGTTTAAAAAGTGAGCTAAAACTACTTTTGGTACTTCTTTTTTATCTAATGGAACTGGTAGTGGGCCTTCAACAATATGGAAAGTTCCTTTTGTTGTTCTTTTATCATGCAAAGGGTTGTTTAAAATCCCTTGTTTTAATCTTTTAGAATTTACTAAATCACTCTCAAATGAATCGCCATCAGGGGGTAAACTAGCTTCTCTTGTTTGCCCTTTTTTGGAAAGAATTAGCGTATCATTTGGTAGTTTATATGATTTGTCTACCTGTACATCTTTTAAATAATCGTCTATAAAATCTTGGATTCTCGAGTCGGCAGGTGCAAGATGGTCTGCCAAAAGTCTAGATTTTTCTCTAAGACTCATTATGAGTGGTCGAGTTGTTTTTTCGAATTCGGGATCGCAAAATTTTTCTTTGCTATCCGCTTTGTCTTTAAAAACGGGTTGACCAAGGGCTGCTAATTGTAAATTGATAAATTGAATAATGTCTTTTCTGGATTCTTCCATGATTATCTTATTTTTTTTATTGCTCATATACCTTTTATGAAAAATTAGGACAAATTTAATTACATCACATTATATAAAAACTGTCAATTGTCATATTGCAGTATATTTTTAAAGAAAACTTTGCGTGTGATGATAAAATAAACAGGTTTACTTAAACGCATTCAAACCCGTAATATCCAAGCCAGTTATAAGCAAATGAATGTCGTGAGTGCCTTCGTATGTGATAACGCTTTCCAAATTCATGGAGTGCCTCATAATACTATATTCACCTGTTATACCCATGCCACCCAATATTTGTCTGGCTTCTCGGGCAATAGTAATGGCCATATCAACATTGTTGCGTTTTGCCATAGATATTTGTGCAGATGTGGCTTTGTTCTCATTACGCAAAACACCCAAGCGCCAAGTTAATAGCTGGGCTTTGGTGATTTCGGTAATCATTTCTGCCAATTTTTTTTGTTGCAGCTGAAATTGCCCAATTGGTTTACCAAACTGCTTGCGTTCTTTGCTATATCGTAAAGCGGTGTCGTAGCAATCCATGGCGGCTCCAATAGCACCCCAGGCAATGCCATAGCGGGCGGAGTCCAAACATCCAAGGGCCGCACCCAATCCTGATTTTTCAGGCAGTAGATTTTCTTTTGGGATTTTCACATTATCGAAAATAAGCTCGCCAGTAGCAGAGGCTCTTAACGACCATTTATTATGAGTTTCTGGTGTTGAAAAACCTTCCATGCCACGTTCCACCAATAGACCATGTATACGCCCGTTTTCGTTTTTTGCCCATACAACTGCAACATCGGCGAAAGGTGCATTACTAATCCACATTTTAGCGCCGTTTAATAAATAATGCTCGCCTTTGTCTTTAAAGTTTGTAACCATGCCACTGGGATTGCTGCCATGGTCGGGTTCTGTTAGTCCAAAGCATCCTATCCATTCGCCAGACGCTAGTTTGGGTAGGTATTTTTGACGTTGTTCTTCATTACCATATTTCCAAATGGGATACATTACCAAGGAAGATTGCACCGAAGCTGTGCTGCGAATACCAGAATCGCCCCTTTCAATTTCTTGCATAATTAAACCATACGAAATTTGGTCTAGTCCAGCGCCACCATATTCTGTTGGTATGTAGGGGCCAAAAGCTCCAATTTCAGCCAGCCCTTTAATTATTTGGGTTGGAAATTTTGCTTTTTGAGCATAATCTTCAATAATGGGAGATACTGCTCTTTTAACCCATTCACGTGATGCGTTACGAACCAGCTTGTGCTCATCGCTTAGTAATTCATCTAAATTATAATAGTCTGGTGCTTGAAATAAGTCTGGCTTCATCAAGATTGATTTAAGTTGTTTTTAAGAAAATAATCAATAAATCGCAATAATTTTTACGGATTTACCATTGTTTCTTCTCAAATTTAAATAATCTTTATTGATTTAATCACATTTTCAAATAGAAATCTTTGGTTAAATTAATATAATCTTCGGTGTATTGATGTCGTGAAGTTTCAATGATTAATGCTTCTTTTTTTATTTCGCTTTTATGAAATGAAAATTCAATCAAGCTACGTTTTCTTTCTGAAGTTGGTGTACCTTTTACATGCAAAATCCGATTTGGAAAAAGCTCGAATCTAGATGCGATTTTGATAAATTCAAGTTCTTCTTTAAAAGGTATGACCACCGAAAAAACACCTTCATTAGATAATAACATAGCCACACATTCATTTAAATGTGCAAAAGACATGGCATCTTGAAAACGGGCCAAATTACGCTGTTTGTTATCACCTTGATAATTTTCAGAATAAAAAGGAGGATTACAAATTATCAAATCATATTTATCGTCAATTTCATCGGCAAATTCTTCAATTGAAGCGTGGTAACAAAAAAGCCTATCACCCCATGGCGATTGTTCAAAATTATCCACGCATTGCTCGTAGGCGTTGTTGTCAATTTCCAAAGCATCAATAATTTCAGCTTGACAACGTTGGGCGAGCATCAGCGACAAAACACCAGTTCCAGCACCAATATCTAATATGGAAAATGGATTTTGCTTTATAGTTGCCCAAGCCCCAAGTAATACTCCGTCGGTGCCAATTTTCATCGCGCACCTTTCTTGGTTTACGCTAAATTTTTTGAATAAAAAAGTAGATTGCGGCATTTGTGATGGTATGTTAAAAGTGTCGGTTGTAAAACGTTAAAATGTTTTAAATTTTATAAAACAGTGTTAAAATAAGGCTAATTAGTCATCTTTATTTTAGTTTAGAGTCGTATATAAAAAAAGCCTAAAAATGATTCAAGGAATAAAGGTAATGAGGAATAAAGAGAAAGTGTTGAAAAAGTTAAACGATTTGTTGGTTACCAACAACGAACTTGAAAATATTTATGAAGAAGCCTTGAAGGCAAGTGAGGACGATTCCCTGAAAATTTTTTTTGAGGACAGAAAGGAAGACCGTAAAACTTATAATGAACAATTAATTTTGGAGATAGAGAATTTAGTTGGAGATTCTAATTTCTCAAAAACTGTAGGCAAAGATTCTTATAAAGTGTCGATGAATTTTAGAGGCTTAATTTTTTTAAAAAATCATAGTCTCATTGTTAAAGAAGTATGCAGAATAAAGCAAATAAGTATAAATAAATATAACGCTTTGTTAAGCGAATTAAACTTGCCATTGTCGGTATGCAAATTGCTATCTGAGCAACGTGATAATATCCAATCTCATATGAACGCCATAAAACGCTTAGAGCATCTAATTGTAAAGGAAGTTTAAGGTTAAATTCGATAAAGTGCTGGTTGTAATATAGTTAAAATGGCAAAAAGCCATCAAAAAGTTGGAAAATTGTAAGGTTTTAACTAATTTCCTAAGCTCAACACTTTTATGCATCCGATTTTATTAACCCTAAACCCCCCAAAAAACGATGAAAAATTCAAATCCAACTATTGCTCAATTAAATGAACTTTTAGCCATTAATTATGAAGCGGAAAAAGTCTATTTACATGCTTTAAATCAAGTTGAAAGTGAAGATTTAAAACATTTTTTTAGAGCTAGGGCCTTTGAAAGAAGTGAGTTTTGTCGGTTTCTTGGTGCCGAAATTATTCAAAAGGGAGGGCAGCCAGAGTACCTCGACCAACGGAAAGGTGGTTTTGATAAGCTCTGGGTCAAGTTTAAGCAAGTTGTTTCCAAAAAAGACGAGTATGCCATTTTTGACGAAGTCTGTAAAATTAAGACTTGGAGTGTCAAGAAGTACAACAAGGTTCTGAAAAAATTCAGGTTCTCTGAAAATATTTCGCAGTTGTTGCAAAATCAGCGAGATACACTTGAAAGAAGTATGCATTCTATGCAAATTGGAAATAGGAGAATTGCTTAAAAAAGCTAGTAGAAAAAACAAAGGCCAACCTTTTAAGGTTGGCCTTTGTTTTTTCTGCTTTTTATATTCTATTGAATATATAGGTCAATCAGTCCCTCTGGTGTTTCAACTAGAATAGTTTTTTTGTCACGGTCTACTTTAATGATAAATTCATCATTCATAGGAATCAAAATTTCCATCCCATCTCTATCTATTTCAAAAACGGCTTGTGCTGTAGAATCGTTTATGGCTTTTATGATGCCCACTTTACCGAAATTAATATCTTCAATAGTAAAATTAATTACCTCGTGGAAATAAAATTTGTTACCCTCTAGCTTTGGTAGCAATTCTAATGGCAGGAACATTTTACTTTTCATGATAGAATCGGCATCTAGCTCAGTGTCAACATCTTCGAATTTTATGCGGAGCAAATCAGATTTATGTAATTGCGATTTTTCAATAAAAAACGGAACAAGATTGTTACGGAGCTCTAAAAAAATAGCATCCAAATTTTCGTAAATTTCGGGTTGGTCGGTGTCAAGTTTCGCTAAAACTTCACCCTTAAAACTGTATTTTTTAACAATTTTCCCTAGATAAAAACAATCTTCTTTATTCATGACATTTTTTTTGTCAACCTCAACTCGTTTCAGGTTCTAATAATAGTTATGATGTTTTTTTGAGATGCTGAAACAAGTTCAGCATAACACAAAAAACTTTTTTGCATAAAAAACTCCGATAGTTACCCATCGGAGTTTAAAAGTATAAAAAATAAATTTTTATTCTTCTTCGTTTGAAGCTTCAGCTTCAGCAGCAGGAGCATCCTCTTCAGTTGCTTCTTCTTCAACTACAGGAGCTGCGGCAGCAATTCTAGCTTCGTTAACTGCTTTTTCAGCAGCTAAGGCCTCAGCTTTAGCTTTAGCTTCAGCTTCGGATAAACCATCAGCTTTAGCTTGAATCTTAGCTTCTTTTTCCTCTGCCCAAGCTTTGAATTTTTCTTCTGCTTGTTCTTCGGTTAAAGCACCTTTTCTAACGCCGCCTACAAGATGGTTTTTTAACAACGCACCTTTGTAAGATAAAATATTCTTAGCAGTGTCAGTTGGTTGAGCACCATTTTGCAACCATTTTACAGTACCATCAATGTTTAATTCAACAGTTGCTGGGTTGGTGTTAGGATTGTAAGCGCCTAATTTTTCAAGGTATTTACCATCTCTTTTAGCGCGCGCATCTGCGGCTACGATCCAGTAATAAGGTTTTCCTTTTTTACCGTGTCTTTGTAATCTAATTTTTACTGGCATAATAATTAATTATTTGAGGTTCTCGACCTCGGTTATTAATGAGGGCGCAAAGATACTTTATTATTTTTAATAAACAATGCTTTTTTTGAAACGAAATTTAAGGCTATTAGTATTGATATTTAAAACAATAGGCAAACTGGTGTAGGCGATTTTATGTCATGTAAAAAAGACAATGTCCCGTTTTTTTGGTTCACTTTAAAAACAGAAATATTATTGCTTTTTCTGTTGGCTGCCAGTAGAAATTTTCCCGAAGGATCTAATGTAAAGTTCCTAGGCCAATTACCATGAACGCTAATATTCTGTATCTTTTTTATTTTGCCATTTCGGATATTTCTTTTGAACACGCAAATAGAGTTCTCGCCTCGGTTAGAGCCGTACAAAAAACGCTCGTTATTTGATAAATGAATGTCTGCACAAGAGTTTTTACCTTGATAATCATCACTTAGAGTAGTGTCGAAATCTATTTTTTTAAATCCTTTTTTCGTTTTTTTAACTGAATTTATCGAACTGCCATATTCGTTAATGATATAAATGAATTTTCCATTTTCACTAATTGAAAAATGTCTGGGACCTGGGTTGTCCGGCATATCAACAATTTTAGGATTTGCTAGTTCATATTGGTTGTTTTTCAATTGGTAATGGTACACGGCGTTCCTTCCTAAATCGGCAACAAATAGGTCGTTTTTAAAAATTTGGGCAGAATGCGCATGCGATTTTTCGTTATCAATATTATGGTCAAAAACTTGGGTGGCTTCACTTAAAGCACCAGCGTTGTTAATATTATAAAGTGAAACCGTTCCGCCATTATAATTAGAGACCACTACTTTTGTTCCTGATTCATTAACTGCAATATGGCAAGGGGATTTTCCATGACTATTTGCCATGTTTATTAATGTAAGCGTGCCATCGTTATTAATTTTGTAAGCAGTAACATAATCTGATTTTTCAGAATTAGACGATCGGTTTACCGAATACATAAACTTTCTGTTTGGAGAATAAGCCAAAAAATTTGGGCTTTCGATGCTCATTGCTAACGTTTCGTTGGTGATTTGGCCATTTTCGGTGTTGAATTCGTAACGGTAAATGCCCTCGCTGTCTTCATCGGTAAAAGTACCAACATAAAGCGGAATGTTTTGCGAATAAGCACTTCCTAGATTGATTATAAAAAACAGCGCGGCTAAAAAAGTTTTCATATACGATTGGTATTTTTTCAAAAATAAAGTTTTTATTTTTAAGTGCTTTAATATGTTGTTGAGCATATTTGTTAAAATGAAACGGTTGGTTGTTAAATAAAAGATTTATCCGCTAAAGTTTGTTAAAAAACTTGACTTTTATGGTCTTGTACCTTATCTTTTTAAAGCCGATGTGAAACAATACACATCCTTAAAGAATATATTGAAATTTAAAAAATGAAAAGGATATTATGAAGTACACTGAAGAAATTTCAAACAAATTGAATGAATTATTAGTAAAGAATTATGATGCTGAAAAAGGCTATATTAATGCTGTTGAAAACGTTGAATCTCCAACCTTAAAAATCTTTTTTCAACGCAGAGCGAGAGAGCGAAGCGAATTTGCAAAAGAACTAAGGACAGAAATTTTACGATATGGGCAAGAACCCAAAGAATCGGGAAGTTTTAAAGGAGCCGTTCATAGAAATTGGATGAGTTTAAAATCCTTATTCAGTTCCAACGATGAAGAAGCCATTCTTGAAGAAGCCATTAGAGGCGAAGAATCCAGCCTTGAAGAGTACAATGAAATTCTCAAGGATAAAACGCTGCCCCCAAGTATTGACTCTCTGTTAATTAATCAGAAAAAAGCCATACAGGCAGCCATTAATACCGAAAAAGTACACGAAGAATTAGTGTCTTAAAATACTTTAGTTGGTTAGTGTAAAACACCTAATCTTGGAAAATGCCAAGTTGGGTGTTTTTTTTGTTCAAAACTCATAACAACTTCAATTTAAAAACCTATCATTTCTATGTATTTTTATGCTCTTCGTTTTACCTAAAACGGCTAACACATCAATTCATAAATATTAAGGAATGTACTTAATTTTCGATACAGAAACTACCGGATTACCAAAGCGCTGGGATGCACCAATAACAGATGTAGACAACTGGCCACGCTGTATTCAAATAGCCTGGCAGCTACACGATGCTATGGGAAATTGTATTGAAAGTCAAGATTATTTAGTGAAACCAGATGGGTTTAATATTCCGTATGATGCTGAGAAAATACACGGTATTTCAACCCAATTAGCCGAAGAGCAAGGTGTGCCATTGGCAGAGGTGTTAGAAAAGTTTAATGCTGCTTTGAAGAAAACGAAGTTTGTGATTGGGCAAAATGTTAAGTTCGATTTGAATATTATGGGTGCCGAATTTGTACGTGGTAATGTTGAAAACCCACTGCAAGAATTACCCGTTTTAGATACCTGTACTGAGCATACGGCACAATTGTGCCAAATCCCTGGAGGGCGCTATGGTAAGTTTAAATTACCAACTTTAACTGAGCTACACGAACATTTATTTAATGCCCCTTTTGCCGAAGCGCATAATGCTACTGCCGATGTTGAGGCTACAACCCGCTGTTTTTTAGAACTCATCCGCTTAGAAGAATATACCAAGGAAGAACTGGATGTTGAACCCGATTATTTTAAAAATTTCAAGGAAGTCAATCCTTCTGAAATTCAACTTATTGGGCTTAAGCACATTAATTTAAAAAAGGAAAGTGCCAAAATACAGGAGCGCATTAAAAAAGCGTTTGAAACGAGTCTTTCAACCGAAGATCTCAAACAAAACAGGTCGGAATTGGCCGATGTTGAGTTTGCACACCTACACAACCATTCGCAGTTTTCGGTGTTGCAATCTACCATGAGTGTCGCCGATTTGGTAAGTGCTGCAGCCAAGCATAATATGCCTGCTGTAGCCTTGACCGATCATGCTAATATGATGGGGGCTTTTCATTTTGTAAATGCTGTGAGCAACCATAACAAAGGTGTAAAAGCAAAAATTGAAGCCGCCCAAGAAACAGGTGAGCAGGTTGATGCCAAAGAGATAAAACCTATTGTGGGTTGTGAGTTTTTTGTTTGTGAAGACCATACCGATAAATCCCGAAAAGATAACGGTTACCAAATCGTGCTTTTGGCAAAAAACAAAAACGGTTACCATAATTTGGCAAAATTGTCGTCTCATGCTTTTGTTGATGGATTTTATTATTTGCCACGAATTGATAAAAAACTTATTCAGCAGTACAAAGAAGATATTATTGTTCTTACCGGTAACCTATACGGTGAAGTACCCAGCAAAGTGTTGAATGTTGGAGAAAATCAAGCTGAGGAAGCCTTGCTTTGGTGGAAACAAGAATTTGGCGACGATTTGTACGTTGAATTGATGCGCCATAACCAAGAAGACGAAAATCGCGTTAATCCCACTTTAGTTGAACTGGCTAAAAAACACGAAGTAAAGCTGGTTGCGACAAATAATACCTATTATCAAAATAAAGAAGATGCCAACGCACACGATATTTTATTGTGTGTTAAAGACGGGGAAAAGCAGGCAACACCAATAGGTCGCGGTCGCGGTTACCGTTACGGTTTACCCAATCAAGAGTACTATTTTAAGTCTTCCGACGACATGAAAAAATTGTTTCAGGATATTCCGGAAGCAATTCTCAACGTTCAAGAAGTTATTGATAAAGTAGAAGCTTTTGTGTTGGCTCGTGATGTGCTCTTGCCTGCTTTTGATATTCCCGAAAAATTTAAGCACGACGAAGACTTGGTTGATGGGGGAAAGCGTGGTGAAAATTCATATTTACGTCACCTTACCTACGAAGGAGCCAAAAAGCGTTATGGCGAACCACTTTCTCAAGAAGTTACGGAACGTTTGGATTTTGAGCTTAGTGTTATTGAAAATACAGGGTATCCGGGCTATTTCTTAATTGTGGAAGATTTTATTCGTGAGGCTCGAAAGATGGATGTTTCGGTGGGACCCGGTCGTGGCTCTGCAGCAGGGTCTGTAGTGGCATACTGCCTTTGGATTACCAACATTGACCCGATGATGTATGATTTGCTTTTTGAGCGTTTCCTTAATCCAGACCGTGTGAGTATGCCAGATATCGACATCGATTTTGATGATGAAGGCCGAAGTCGGGTGATGGATTACGTGATTGAAAAATACGGGGCTAACCAAGTGGCACAAATTATCACTTACGGAACGATGGCTGCAAAGTCTTCCATTCGTGATACGGCCCGTGTATTGGATTTGCCACTTTTTGATGCCGATAGAATAGCGAAGCTTATCCCTAATATGTCTAAGCTGAACAAAATTTTTGGTTTGGATGAAAAAGAATTGGGAAAGAAATTTAGGGCTGAAGATTTAGAAAAAATTAACGAGCTTTTAAATATTGCCGATGGTAGCGATTTACAGGCTGAGACCGTAAACCTAGCTAAGGTACTAGAAGGCTCGGTTAGAAATACAGGAATTCATGCCTGTGGAGTTATTATAACACCCGATGATATTACCAAGTTCGTTCCTGTTTCCGTGGCCAAGGATTCCGATTTGTATGTTACCCAGTTTGATAACTCGGTAGTGGAATCAGCAGGGCTTCTAAAAATGGATTTCTTAGGGTTAAAAACACTCACCTTAATTAAAGATACGGTTAAGATTGTTAAAGCAAAGCATGGTGTTCAATTAGATCCCGAGTCTTTTCCGCTTGACGATGAAGAAACCTATGCTTTGTTCCAACGCGGTGAAACCGTTGGGGTGTTCCAATACGAATCGCCCGGCATGCAAAAACACCTCCGCGATTTAAAACCCACCGTTTTTGAAGATTTAATTGCGATGAATGCTTTATATCGTCCAGGGCCTATGGAATATATTCCAAGTTTCGTTCGTAGAAAACACGGTGATGAGGACATTGAGTACGATTTGCCAGCCATGGAAGAGTACCTCAAGGAAACCTACGGGATTACGGTTTATCAAGAACAGGTAATGTTACTGTCGCAAAAATTGGCCGATTTCACAAAAGGTGAAGCCGATGTTTTGCGTAAGGCCATGGGTAAAAAACAAATTGCGGTACTCGCAAAAATGAAACCCAAATTTATCGAACAGGCCGGTGCCAATGGCCATGATGCCAAAGTTTTAGAGAAAGTCTGGAAAGACTGGGAAGCCTTTGCGAGTTACGCCTTCAATAAATCGCACTCTACCTGCTATGCTTGGATTGCCTATCAAACGGCTTATTTGAAAGCCCACTATCCCGCAGAATACATGGCGGCTGTACTTTCCAATAATATGAACGATATTAAGCAGGTAACATTCTTTATGGAAGAATGTAAGCGCATGAAATTGGATGTACTTGGTCCCGATGTTAACGAAAGTTACTATAAGTTCTCGGTGAATAAAGATGGTGCGGTACGTTTTGGAATGGGTGCCATTAAAGGTGTTGGCCATGGTGCAGTAATGACTATTGTTGAAAACAGAAAAGAAGATGGCCATTATAGATCTATTTTCGATTTGGCTAAACGCATTGATTTGCGCGCAGCCAATAAAAAAGCTTTTGAAAATTTGGCTCTAGCTGGAGGCTTCGATAGTTTAGGTGATACCCACCGTGCACAATATTTTCATGATGAAGGCGATGGAATCACTTTCTTAGAAAAGGCCATCAAGTATGCGCAAAAGCACAAAGAGAATGAAAATTCGGCACAGGTAAGTTTGTTTGGAGAAGCCAGTGAAGTTCAAATTGCCGAGCCAGAAGTGCCGCCGTGCGAAGAGTGGGGCACTATGGAAAAACTAAGCAAAGAGCGCGAAGTAGTTGGTGTTTATATTTCTGGGCATCCGTTGGATGATTTTAAACTTGAAATGAAAACTTTTTGCAATGCCAAAGTGGGGATGTTCAATAATTTGGAGCCTTATGTGAATCGTGAGCTTGTCTTTGGTGGCGTGGTTACCGATGTACAACATCGCGTAAGTAAACAAGGAAAGGGCTGGGCATTATTCACTGTTGAAGATTATACAGATAGTTATGAGTTCCGAGTTTTTGGTGAGGAATATTTAAAATTTCGTCACTTTTTAATGAACAACAATTTCGTATTTGTAAAGACATTTGTTCGTGAAGGTTGGATAAACAAAGACACAGGTAAACGCAGCGATCCTAGGTTGCAGTTTAATAATTTTCAGTTGTTACATGATGTTATGGAACAGTATGCCAAAAAACTTTCTATACAGATCGAAATTAATGATTTGAATGAACAGAAAATAACAGCATTAAAGGAGCTTGTTAGTTTACATCCAGGAAATAAAGTGCTCAATTTTGTGATTTACGACACCAAAGAAAAGATGAAACTGAATATGCCCAGCCGAAGGCAAAAAGTAAAAGTGAGCCAAGAATTGATAAATGAATTACAAGCCCAAGATGTGAGGTTTAAGTTAAACTAATTGTTTGTGGTCATTATTAGGCGTTACATTAGAAACGACATAAGAATAGGCCGAAATATTTTTTTTAAGTTTTACCGTTCTTCAAACTCTGGGCAATCAAGCCGAATGTCGGTGTTTAATAATTCTTTTTCAAGTAGATTACAGAAATGTTTATTTTCAGTATTCTCGTAAAACTTACAGCCATAACAGGTGCGCTGTACAGTTAAAACGCCAGTTCGATTGAGCTTATAAATAAGCAGACTTAGCGTTTTAAAGGTGTCTTCCAGTTCGTTATTGTCTATATTTTCTAATTGTGCTTTTAAGGGTTGGGCAAAATTTTCAGTTTCAGAAATTATGTTTACACCGGATCCCGCTAGTTGTATAGCGTAGCTTCTACTGTCGGTTGAAGAAGTTACTTTTTTAATCAGTTCTTTTTTTTCCAATACCCGAACCGCATCACTTATGGTGGGCTTCGTAACGTTAAATTCTTTGGCTAGGTGACTCACATTACAAAACTCCAATTTATGGTAATTGATAAAAATGAGTATTTGAATTTGAATGGGGCTTAAACCTAATAATTTTGCCTTTTCCCAAAGTAAAACTTTAAATACTTCTGAAATACGCTCTAAACCCGCCACAATTTTACTGGATAGGTTTTGCTGCTGAAAATCTGGATTGAATATACTGTCGCTCATAAAATTAAAAGTCCCCTAGGTAACGGGACAAAGTTAGTAATCCTAATTAAACTAATGGCAATTTTCCATTTCAATAATTGCATAACTATTTTTTTTAATGGAGGCAATTATTGATTCTGTGGCTTGTTCTATATGGCAAAGCCGACATTCGTTTGCGGTTAATTGCGAGGTTTCAAATGGCTTGGTATTTAGATAGTGCTTGCCGAAGTTAAAAATGGTTTCTTGGTCTTTTAGTTCGATAGGTACAAGAATATCTAAATGTATTATCGTGCCGTTGCTTCGTTTTACATAAGTTTCCCAAACTGCAATTTTCATCTAGTTTAGTTTTTAGAAGTTAGGATTCCTTTTGTAAGATAGGAATCCTAACTAATTTGGTTGAAAATTATCCTTTTACATCGGCCATTGAAGCACCAAAGTTAATATGGAGAACATTGCCGTTAGGGGTAACCAATGCAGGTACAGATTTTACTCCAGCGTTTTCGGCTTCTGGAATTCTGGAGGCACTTTCGGAAAAATGTACGATTTCTACATTTTCAGATCCAATTAAATTTACAATGTCGTGCTCTGCACTGAGACAAACTGGGCATCCAGCGTGATAGAAAATTGACTTACTCATAATGTTATTTTTTTAAGAATTAATAAAATAATATAACAAATATAGTAAGGAATCCTAACTAATAAAAATATTCAGGTAATTATTTTCTTAAAATTCTTTTGAATTACCTTAATTAGTGCTTGGATGTTTTACCTATTATTTACCAAATCCATCAAATCAACATTATTGCCCAAAAGGATTTCGTTGGGATTAATTCGGCCTTTCATACTGTCATTCTCTAATTTTAAAACACCACGCGGACAAACAGCAGAGCAAATGCCACAACCAACACAGCTGGAACGAACAATGTTTTCGCCTTTTTGGGCATAAGCCCTAACATCTATTCCCATTTCACAATAGGTGGAGCAGTTCCCGCAAGAAATACACTGTCCGCCATTGGTTGTAATCCTAAATTTTGAAAATAACCGTTGCTGAAAACCTAAAATAGCGGCCATAGGGCATCCAAAACGACACCACACACGGTTACCAAAAATGGGGTAGAACCCAGTGCCAATCACCCCAGAAAAAATGGCGCCGATTAAAAACGAATAGGAAGAACGTAGAGTTTCACTTTTAAATAAAAATAGTTTGGTTTCCGAGCTAAACAAGTGAATCCCGATTAGAACGATTATAATCACAAAATAACCAATGGCTCCGTATTTTGCGTCTTTTCCTAATTCTTTTCTCTTAAAAATCATGGTTAGTGCAAAAACCAAAGTTAAAAACCCAGCAACCGAAAACAGAAAGACATCACGGGTTAACCAATATTTATTTGGGTCGTAGCCCAAATACGTATAAATAACGGCAGTAGTCATTAGCACCACAAAAACTAGAACACTGTGAATAACCCATCGCTCTACACGCCAGGCAAAAAGGCTTTTATCACTTAATTGCCTGAATGAGTCTCCGGCAGTTTCGGCCAATCCACCGCAACCGCAAACCCACGAGCAGTACCAGCGTTTTCCAAATTTATAGGTAAGAATAGGTGTGATGACAAAAACAGATAGCACACCGAAAATAAGCATAGCTAAACCAATGGTCCCTCCATTTATAAACGAGTTTATCCGGTACTGTTCAAAGTTGTAATAGTTGAGTGGCCAAATGTTTTTGAGGTCGTAATAAGGTAAATCAGAATTCATAACATACATGAATTCGGGTATTAAGAAGGCAAAGGCCAATTGAAAAAACATCACAGAAATAGTACGGATTTGTTCGTATTTATTGTGGCGGTATTTGAGTATAAATTTATATCCGAAAATTAAAATAGCCACGGTATAAAGTGTTCCGTAAACAAACCACTGGCTCGCTGGTCTTCCACTTAAAAATTGACTTAAGGGATCGAACAATGAAATTAGTCCAGTATTAGCCTCCCCAGAAGGTGTTTGCCCCAAATATTGCGGATAAAAATAGAGCACAATATAAAAGCAAGTCAGAACAATACCAGTAGCCCAGGCCAAAACACCTCTTGAAGAAATGGATTTAAACCAAACCGCATCATTTTTAATGCCTTCTAATTTGGTTAAATACAAATCGTTCGAAAATATTATAGTGGCAATAGTGATAAGCCCTAAAGCTAAAGTTAAGAACAAGGTTTTATTAGGGAAATTCAAATTGAATAAAGCCAGAGCTAAAATAAAAAGACCAACAGAACCGATAAACACGGCTATTTTTTGTTTAGTTGATAAATGACTTATTTCGGGTTTGGTTAATGACATATCACGAGAACATTAATGATTTTTAAACAGTTTCTGGAGTTTTAATTTCCTTATGATAGGCTATAAAAATATCTTTTTCATAGTTTTTATAAAACTCGGGGTCGAAGTTGGCTTCAGTTAAATGTTGCATCACGTAATCTAAATCACGTTTTTCGTTTAGCCATTTATCAATAACCTCATGGCGCATCCTAATTCCGAAGGTGTTTATGCCTAAAAATTCATTTGAGTTTTGGTTATAGCAAACTGTAATGCATTTGGTGTCGTCTTCATATTTCCAATGGAAGTGGGCTTCATTTCCCCTTGGTTTATTAAAAACCCAGCCATAGGTTTGATATTCAATGTCTAAAAATTTTGCGGAATTAAACCAATGTCCGGGGTTGTATTGAATACGGTTCCCGCAAATGGTTTGAGCTACGGTTTCACCCATCATGCGTCCGGTGTACCAAACGGCTTCAATTGGGCGACGCTGGCCAATGGGTTCATGTTGTTCGGCGCAATCACCTATAGCATAAATATTTTCAATATTCGTTTCTAAAAAGCGATTTACTTTTACGCCTTTGCCCGTTTCGATACCAGAATTTTTTAAAAAATCAATATTTGGTGATACGCCAGGGGTCAACCCTACCACATCGCACAGTATTTCTTCACCTGTTTCTTTAATAATTACAGACTTCACTTTGCCGTTTTCATCCGATTTTATTTCTCTTAAATTGGTGCTTAAGCGTAAATCGATGTGATGGTTTTTTATATGCCGGTTTATCATTTCGCTTTCACCTTCTGGTAAAACACCGTTCCAAAAACTAGATTCTCGAACTAAAAATGTCACAGGAATATTTCTTGAATTCAGCATTTCGGCCAGTTCAATTCCAATAAGCCCCCCACCAACAATTACGGCTCTTTTGCAAGTTTGGTTGTTCGGTGCATAATGTTCTAGGTTTTCTAAATCCTGTTTGTGGTACATGCCCATAACACCTTTTAAATCTTGGCCGGGCCATCCAAATTTGTTGGGTTTGCTGCCTGTGGCAATAATAAGTTTATCATATTTTAATGTATCGCCATCATCAAAATGGAGCGTCTTGGCGTCTGAATCAATTGATTTTACAAAACCTTTTTTTAGGTCGATGTTGTTTTTCTTCCAAAACCAATTTTCGTAGGGTTGGGTGTGCTCAAATTTCATATGCCCCATGTACACATACATTAGCGCTGTACGCGAGAAAAAATAATCTGTTTCAGCAGAAATAATAGTGATTTTTTTATTGGAAATTTTTCTAATATGTCTTGCAGCGGTAACGCCAGAAATGCCGTTTCCAATAATAGCAATATGTTCTTCCATATTTTGTTGGTTATGCCCTAATTGGTCGAAGCTAAAGATAATAACTTATAGTGAGCCTATTAATTTAGAACGACTTTAAATTTAGAAGTCATTGTAAGTATTATTAAATTTTATAGACATGAAAAACCCTATACAGTAAATGTAAGTTATCTAACATTTTATTCGACTTAAAAGCCGTTACTTGTAAATCAATTAACGACGGAATGAAAAAACTAAAGACACTTTTTGTATTTGTAATGATTACATTTGTGGGCTTTTCACAAGAAGACCCAGAAACTGACCAACGGAGTAACATCCAGACCTACACACCTTCTAAGCTCTTGAAAAAAGGACAGTGGGATATAAAATGGTTTAATAATTTATACACGGAAACCAAGGATTTATTTGGAACGAATGGAGCAAAACAAAGCATTCCCAGAAACACATTTTTTACGTCTACCGTTGATATTTTTTCGGGCATTTCGGATAATAATAATTTTAACATAGGGGTGTTATTAGAGTTTAGGTCCAACGTTATTAATGGCCGTAAGGCCTTCGATGTGTTTAAATTTGATGGGGAACCTGGTTCAGCGCGCTCTGGTTTTACTTCTTTCGCTCCTGCAATAAAATTTAACCCGATAAAAAGTATTTCAAATTTTACGGTTCAAACGGCTTTTCATATTCCTCTAGTCGATAATGAGGTTGAAAATAATGTGTATTTAGATCAAAAAGGGTTGATTCTTCAAAATAGATTCTTTTATGATTACAGTTTTTCCAATGGCGATTGGCAGTTGTTTTCCGAGCTGAATACCGAATTTAATTTTGGAAAAAAAATAGAAAGAGATATCAATGGAGCTCAAATTGGAGGCAGTTTTGCCAATAATAGTTTGAGGTTAACCCCTGGGGTGTTTTTAAGTTATTTCCCCAGTTCAAAATTCACTGTTTTGGCCTTAGCGCAACACTCACAGTTGTTAGATTTAGGTAATAATTTTTCACAAGATTTCACAGCTTTGGGCGGTGGCGCTAAGTATCAAATAAGTGAAGTTTTAAATATTGAAGCGCTTTACACCAACTTTGTTAGAGGCACGAGTACAGGTCTTGGAGAAACTTTTAATATAGGGCTGAGAGCCTTGTTTTAAGATTTAATAGTAAATTAGGAACTTAAACGATTTTTATGAATAAGCTTAAGTTCTTATTGTTAATTCTAAGTTTTCAATCCTGCGCCGCACAAATCCAAAAAATAAATGGCGTAAGTTTCGTGGCTTCTAGAGACACAATCAACAAAAGCCATGTAAGTTATGTAGTTGAAATTAATGCTAATTACGCCGCTGTAATGCCGTTTGGTTTCATTAAAAATTTGGAGCATCCAGAAATAATTTTTAATACTAAAAGACAATGGTTTGGTGAAACTAAGAGAGGAGCTAAACAATATGTTAATACCTTAAATGAGCAAGGCATTAAAATTATGCTAAAACCACAAATTTGGGTATGGCGCGGTGAATTTACGGGACGTATTAAAATGAATAGTGAAGCCGATTGGGAGCTTCTAGAAAACTCATATTCAAAGTTTATTTTGGAGTTTGCGCAACTGGCCCAAGAAATGAAAGTCGATATATTTTGCATAGGCACCGAACTTGAAAAATTTGTTGAACACAGGCCAGAATATTGGAGTCAATTAATTGATGAAGTTAAAGAAATATATCACGGAAAACTTACTTATGCTGCGAATTGGAATGAATTTAATAAGACACCTTTTTGGAGCATGTTGGATTTTATAGGAATTGATGCTTATTTTCCCGTTAGCAATAGTAAAACCCCAACTGTAAAGGAATGTTTAAAGGGCTGGGAACCGCATAAAAAACTGATTATTAAAACAGCAAAACAATATAATAAACCCATTTTGTTTACAGAGTTTGGCTATAGAAGTGTTGATTATTCAGGACTAGAGCCTTGGAAAAGTGACCGGAGCATGACGGAAGTAAATCTCGAGGCCCAGACCCATACCACGCAAGCCTTGTTTGAAACATTTTGGAGTGAAGATTGGTTTGCCGGTGGGTTTATTTGGAAATGGTATCATAATCATAATAAGGCAGGAGGCAAGAATAATTCAAGATTTACGCCTCAAAATAAACCAGTTGAAGCCTTAATAAAAAAACAGTTTAGTTTAAATGAGTAATGCATTACGTTTTTTTTTAACACTAGGGTGTTTGGTCATGGCATTACAAAATATCGAAGCTCAAGATAAGTTTATAAGCGATTTAAAAATCCAGGGAAACAAGAGATTAAAAACGTCTTTCATAAAACGAATATCCTCAATAAAAAGCGGCGAGGTTTTAGACTCTTTGGTTATTGAACTAGATATAATTCGGTTGAAACGTTTGCCTTCGATATCCCACGCGTCTTACCAAGTTTTTCCTGTCGAAGAAAATCAGTATAATGTATACTATAATATTGTTGAAAATTTTACGCTTATTCCATCAGTTAATGTTTATACTACTGATGAAGACGAGTTTGCTTATCGCCTCGGTTTGTATGAGTTTAATGTTTTAGGGCGAAATATTATTTTTGGGGGATTTTATCAAAAGGATATTTATAGTTCCTATGCCCTAAATTTTCGAGCACCGTATTTATTTTCAAACCGGTTAGGACTTGCCTTAAATTTTCAAGATTTAACAACGCAAGAACCAGTTTTCTTTGATGATGAAACCGCCAATTACAAATACCGAAATAAGTCAATTGAAATTATGGGCCTATTTCAATTTGATTTAAAAAACAGACTGGAATTAGGCTTAAACTATTTTATAGAAGATTATAGCTTTAAAGGTGAAAACATTAATAACAGACCAGAATTGAATGTGCATAAATGGTTGTTAAAAGGAATTTATGATTACAACAAATTGGACTATTTCTATCAGTATGTTACTGGGACAAGGAATCAGTTTAATTTTCAATATGTGACTTCTACCAACGATATGTTGCCCGATTTTTTTATTGGTTGGAACGATTTTTTTTATTTTAAAAGATGGGGTGAAAAAGGAAATTGGGCCACAAGAATGCGAGTGGGGTTTTCAACAAATGATAAAACACCGTTTGCCCCTTTTTCCGTTGATAATAATTTAAATGTTAGAGGTGTTGGAAATACTATAGATAGAGGAACTGGTACTATAGTTTTTAATACAGAATTAAGGCAAACACTTATTGAAAAAGGGTGGTTTGTTTTACAGGGCAATGCTTTTATTGATGCGGGTTCTTGGCGAAACCCTGGTGGTGATTTAAGTGATTTTACAAAGATGGAAAACATGAAGGTTTATCCCGGTTTGGGCCTAAGGTTTATTCATAAAGAAATTTATAACGCTATTTTTAGAATTGACTACGGCTATGGCATTACTAAAAATGCCAGTAAGGGTTTTGTTTTTGGTATTGGGCAGTATTTTTAACCGTTATTCCAATATTAAAACTAAATCATCTGCATTGACCATAATTCCTGCTTTTAAAGCAATTTTCTTAACCGTTGCAACTGCATTCGCCGTAATGGTGGTTTCCATTTTCATAGCTTCGATAATGAACAAGGGTTGGTTTTTTGCTACTTTTTCACCACGTTTTACCAAAATGGTTGACAACATACCTTGAAGCGGTGCGCCAATTTGGTTACTGTCTTCTTTGTCAACCTTAGCATGTTCAACCTTTTCAACTTTTATAGCATTGTCTTTAATTTCAACGCTTCGCCCTTGTCCGTTTAATTTGAAATATACCGTTACCATACCGTCACTGTTTGGTTGTCCAATAGATTCTAAGGTGATAAGTATGCGTTTCCCTTTGTCGATTTCTACGATGATTTCTTCACCTATTGCCATGCCGTAAAAGAAATTTTTAGAAGGCAAATTCATCAGGTTATCGTATTTTAAATGTTTGTTATATGCATCGGTAAACACTTTGGGGTATAGTTGATAAGATAGAAAATCGGTATATTCAATCGTTCTACTCAAATCCTGTTCAAATATCTTTTTGAAATCTTTGTACTCTTGTTCCAAATCTAACGGCGGCATATGTGCGTTAGGTCGGTCAGAATATGGTGTTTGGCCTTTTAAAATGATTTTTTGAAGGTCTTTTGGAAACCCACCGACTGGTTGTCCCAAATCACCTTTGAAAAAATCAACCACCGATTGCGGAAAGGATAAAGTTTCCCCTTTTTCAAGAACATCTTGAATGGTGAGATGGTTGCTCACTAAAAATTGCGCCATATCCCCCACTACTTTCGAACTAGGCGTTACCTTAATAATATCGCCAAAAAGTTGGTTGACATCGCTGTACATTTGGGTAATTTCATGAAACCTGTCTTCCAGACCAAGAGCACGTGCCTGTGGTTTTAAATTGGAATATTGTCCGCCAGGAATTTCATGTTTAAAAACCTCACCCGAACCTGCTTTTAGGCCCGATTCAAAAGGGTAATAATATTCCCTAACGGTTTCCCAATAATTGGAATATTCGTTTAAGGAATCAATATTGATATGGCTTGCTCTGTCCTGAAACTTGAGCATTTCAACCACCGAATTAAAATTGGGCTGGGAAGTTAAACCTGATAATCCTCCTAAGGCCACATCTACCACATCAACACCCGCTTCAATAGCTTTTAAATAAGTAGCTGCCTGAATGGAAGAAGTGTCATGGGTATGCAAATGCACAGGAATTTTCAGTTCAGATTTTAAAGCTGAAATTAATTCGTAAGCGGCATAAGGTTTTAATAAGCCCGCCATGTCTTTTACGCCCAAAATATGTGCACCTGCGTTTTCAATGTCTTTGGCGAGATTAACGTAATATCTTAAATCGTATTTTTTATTCGCAGGGTCTAAAATATCGTTAGTGTAACAGATAGACCCTTCCGCTAAACCTTGTGTTCGCGTGCGTACGTGCTCGATACATGGTCCAAGAGATTTCATCCAATTTAAAGAATCGAAAATCCTGAATACATCAACACCGTTTTCCCAAGCATGTTCAACAAATTCACCAATTAAATTATCTGGGTACGCCTTGTAACCCACACCATTTGAACCTCTAATAAGCATTTGTAATAGTAGATTGGGCATCGCTTTTCGTAATAGGCGCAAGCGTTCCCAAGGGTTTTCTTGAAGAAATCGTAAGCATACATCAAATGTAGCACCGCCCCAAACTTCCATGCTAAAAATATCGGGGTGGTTTTTGGCGTACCCCTCAGCTACTTCCAGCATATCGAAAGTACGCATTCGGGTAGCCAATAAACTTTGGTGGGCATCGCGCATGGTGGTGTCAGTAAAATGAACTTTCTTATCATTTTTTAGCCATTCAGCGAATTTGTCCGGTCCTAATTTGGTTAACAAGTTTTTTGTGCCTTCGGGGTGTTCCGCATAAGCTTCAAACTTGGGTACTTTTGGCTTTACAAAGGTTTTAGAGTGGTCGATTTCTTTAACATCAGGATTACCGTTAACAATAATATCACCCAAATAAGTGATTAGTTTTGTGGCTCTATTTCTAGGGGCTTTAAACTCAAATAAGTCTGGGTTTTGTTTTATGAAATTAACGGTGACCTTACCCTGCCGAAAGGTTTCGTGTTTTAGAATATTGTCGAGAAACGGCATATTGGTTTTTACCCCTCGAATTCTGAATTCAGCCAGCGCCCGACGAATTTTTCTGCTGGCACCGTCCAGGGTTCTGCTATTCGCAGTAACCTTGACTAACATAGAATCAAAAAATGGTGAAATTTTAGCGCCTTGATAAATGCTTCCAGCATCCAATCGGATACCGAAACCTGATGCGCTCCGGTATGCAGAAACCGTTCCGTAGTCTGGTTTGAAATCGTTCTGTGGATCCTCTGTAGTAATACGACATTGCAGGGCATAGCCATTTATTTGTATCGATTCCTGATTGGCAATTTTTATTTGTTCATCGCTGAGTTTGTAACCGCCAGCAATAAATAATTGGGTTTTTACTAAATCGATGTTGGTAATGACTTCTGTAACGGTATGTTCAACCTGAATTCTAGGATTAACCTCAATAAAATAGATGGAATTATCATCGTCAACTAAAAACTCTACGGTACCAATATTATTATAATTTACAGCCTTACAGATCTTTAGGGCATAATTGTAGAGTGCATTTTTGGTTTCCTCTTTTAAACCGAATGATGGCGCAAACTCAATCACTTTTTGGTAGCGTCGTTGCACCGAACAATCACGCTCAAAAAGATGCACGGTATTCCCATGGCTATCGGCCACTATTTGTATTTCAATATGCTTTGGGTTTTCAACAAATTTTTCTAAAAAAACGGTATCATCTCCAAAGGCATTTAAAGCTTCACGTTTACTTTCGGTATAAGCTTTTTTTAGTTCTTCTTCGTTTCTAATAACACGCATACCTCTTCCCCCACCACCAGAGGCCGCTTTAAGCATAATAGGGTAGCCAATTTTTTTGGCCTCGGAAACAGCAATTTTTACATCCTTTAAAGGTTTTTCGTTACTTTTAATAATGGGTATTTGGTTTGCAATGGCTACTTCTTTTGCAGTGATTTTGTCACCCAAGGATTTTAAAACTGATACCTTTGGCCCGACGAAAATAATACCGCTGTCTTCGCAAGCTTGTGCAAAATTGGCATTTTCAGAAAGGAAACCGTAACCGGGATGAATGGCATCGGCACCATTTTCAATGGCAATTTTTATAATCGCATCAATATCTAAATAAGGTTTTAGCGGTTCGTTGTCGTCGCCAATTTGGTAAGATTCGTCCGATTTGTATCGATGTAGCGAATAGCGGTCTTCATAGGTGTAAATACCAATGGTTTTTACATTAATTTCGGTACAGGCTCTAAAGATTCTAATGGCAATTTCGCCACGGTTGGCAACTAAAACTTTTTTTATTTTCATGCGATGTATTAGTTAGTTTTGTAAATAGCTTGCATAAAATACGAATTTTAGTTAGTGATTGTAAATCATTTTTAAACATAATTTAATATTCCACTTGATTATTATGTTATGAAACCCTTAGTTTTGCCGAAAACAATATGAGATTATGCGAGTTTTAGCAATAGGAGATATTCATGGCGGATTAAAGGCCTTAATACAGGTTTTAAATAAAATGCAAGTTAACGATGAAGATGCCCTTATTTTTATGGGTGATTATGTGGACGGTTGGAGTGAATCGGCACAAGTCATTCAGTTTTTAATCGAACTTTCTGAAAAAATAGATTGTGTATTTATAAAAGGGAATCACGATGTGTGGTGCGAAGAATGGTTACGTGATGGCGATGTAAACCCAACTTGGTATATGCATGGTGGAAAAGAAACCATGGAAAGTTACGAAGGGTTTTCAAATGGGGCTAAAAAGATACACTTGCAGTTTTTTGAGAATCTGAAGATGTACCATTTGGATGACAAAAACCGATTGTTTTTGCACGCGGGATTTACATCGATGCATGGCGTTGAAAAGGAAGTATTTCAAACCACATTGTATTTTGACAGAACCCTTTGGGAAATGGCCTTAACCATGGATAAAAGTATTGAAAAAGATTCACCGTTATTTCCAAATAGATTAAAACATTACAGCGAAATTTATATTGGGCACACACCAACCACAAATTTTAATTCTGACCTGCCGATGAATGCCACCAATGTTTGGAATATTGATACGGGCGCTGCATTTAAAGGGAAATTAACGGGTATTGATATTAACACCAAGACGTTTTGGCAAAGCGATAATTTGCCGATTTTATACCCGAATGAATCGGGGCGGAATAAGGTGTAAGTCTTATAATTAGCTATTATGGGGAAGCTTATAACTTACTTTATGACTATCTGGTATTCGTCGAATTCAGCAATCAGATAAATAAGGAGTCCTTTTTATTCACTAATATTAATTATTTGATAAGCTTCAGCTGTTCCGTCGCCGTTAGAATACCCTTTAAATTCAATTGTAGATTTTTTCTTCAACAAATAACTGGACTTGCCTGAAATATTCCCTGAATATGGCAAAAGTGTTACTGGGGTTTCCTTTAAATTGGTTATTTTAAATTTTTTGTTGTAAAAATTTCTGGGAAGAACTAAGGTGTTCAATGGAGAATTAGATGGTAAAATAAAGGTATCTTTGGTTAAATCCCATAAATCGGAATTTTGGTTTTGAATTTCAAATGAGCCCCCAACTTGAAGGTTTTGACCTATGCTCATATTTTGATACACATCAAAGTATCTTTGACCAAACTTGTACAAATCAACTCCATCAAAATGGACATTAATTCCTGGTCCTGATTTAACAGTGTTTAAACCTTCTGATCTCACGTAAGCCACATATTTTCTGCTTATTACATTTTCATAACATAGAGCGGCTGCTCTCCAAATTTTATAAACAGGGTAATCATGAACTATTTCACCAAAAAGAAAGAAATATTTGTCTTTTTCATATTGAGGCAAAGACTCAAGCAAATCCAATCTTGCGTTCAATTTAAAAATATAATTTGGGTCTTGCGAATTGCTTTCCCCTTGATGCCATAAGTGAACGTTTACTTTTGTAATTCCGGATGCTTGTATTTGGTCTACTAACATTTGATGCCTGTCCACACTTCCTTTTTTTATCCATTCTTCGATGGGCTTGCCTCCTAATGCATTTAAAATTATCTTAACAACACCTCCATAAGTTTCTTGATATTTTCGAGCAAAATGAAAATAAATGTTATCATAATTTGGTTTTAAAATTTCCCAATTAGATTTAGAATTATTCCATATAAAAACATTTTTGTTTGGCTTTATATCGAAGGGAACTATATTGGGGTCTGTAGCTGTCATGTTACTTTGCCCTTCTGCTATGATGACAAATTCTTTTTTAGAGTTGATTTTCACCTCTTTGTCTGAAAAATCACCTGCATGATCATGAGTGCCAATAGCAAATGATACAATAGTAAAAAAGAATGTAATTGCAGATAAAGTTTTTATTTTCATTATGTTACATTTTAGTCTTTTGTGATTCCATTGGGAAAACTTACGATATTTGATTTTTGTAAAATTATACAATTAAACCTTTTAATTATTATAATAAAATATTTTACTTTACTTCTTTTTGGAATAATAGTTCATTCCAAAAATTTAATTTATAAATATCAACTAAAGTTATAGTTGTTTTTTTTTATAATAATCTTGTAAGCTTTCTGCCTCAGCCCCAAACCACTTTCTCACATAAATAGACCAATAGAGGTATTGCAATTTCCAGATACCGTGTTTTCGGTACATTCTAGCTGAAGTATATAATTTTTTGTTGATGACGGTAAACTGATTTTGGGAGTACAATTCATTGATTAAAATGTTATCCTCATAAATGAGATATTGTTCATCATACCCGTCAATTTCATTAAAAAGTTTTTTGGTAATAAATTGACTTTGATCACCACCTCGGCAGGCTCGCCAATTAAATTGGGTAAACCAACTGGCCAATTTAAGCCACCAATGGGTGCTGTCAAATTGCATTCTAAAGCATCCAGCTTTATTTCCCTTTTGTACTTCGTTTATAATAAGTTGGTCGAAATGTTTTGGAGGAAAAGAATCAGCATGTAAAAAATAAAGAATGTTTCCCGTAGCGTGTTTTGCTCCAAAGTTCATTTGTTTGGCTCTGCCTTTTTCAGAATTTAAAAGGGTGACATTTTTAAAATTAGAAACTATTTGTGTTGAATCGTCGGTACTTCCGCCATCAACTACAATAATGTCAGCAATATGGTTTTGGGTTGAATTATCTTTAATGTGCTGAAGCAATTTCGCGATAAATTCAGCTTCATTTAAAATAGGAATGATTATGGAAATTTTATTCATTCAGATCCCAATTGTAATCTTTAAAAGTTTTTTTTGCTTTAGTTGAAATTTCAATATCCGAATACTGATTTAAAAAATCAATCAAACTTCCGTTTTTTTCGAAATCTTTAGAAAACCATTGAAATATTTTTGAAAGCTTTAGCTTATTTTTGGAAATTTCATTTCTGCCTGAATCGTTTAAAAATTCTTTTGTGGCTTTGGTTAGCTGACGATCTAACTGTTCTGCGGTAAAAGCTTCGTTTTGAAGTTTGGGACAAGAAAAAGATGCGCAAACTATAGCGAAATGAATGCGGGGTTCACCCATATTCCGTAATATCTCGTGCTCAATCTCATCTAGATTAAATGATTTTTTACCCAATGTCCATAGACGTTGCTTCCACGGATTTTTTATGTCCTTTATACTTTTAATGGGGTAGTGCTTTAAAATTAAATCAATAGTAAGTGCATTGTATGCATTGATCCAATAGGCTAATTTTTCATTTTCGCTCCAATCCTCATTGGGTGTGTTTTCTCCCAAATAGTTTATGTATTGGGTTATGTCGCCTTGGTTGTTTTTTAAAGATTTGTAGTTAACATTTCCCTTTTCGGAAACATAATCTTTTAATATGTTGTTCCAAGCATCATGACTAACTTTCTGTGCATTGATGTGACTTATTGAAAAGACTAATAAAGCAAAAAAGATGTTTCTCATGATTTTGGTTTTGATAAAGAATACAGTTCTTGTTCAACAAAGTGTTTAGGGAAACTTTCGTCATTTTCAAAGGCCAATTCGATGTCGCGTCCGTTGTACGGTACATAATTGGTTTTAAAGATGTAATCCCAAACACCGAGTGTTAGTCCATAATTTATGCCAAACCTAACTTTTTCAGGAAGTTTTTTGGCGTGGTTCCAAATGTGCATTTTAGGATTGTTAAGAATATACTTTAAAAATTCGTAGTCCCAACCCAGAAAGGCTTAGCTTAAATGCCCAATAGCAATGTGAAAAAATAAACAACAGCAACATTATGCGCACTGTAATTGGCAACTAAAGCCAATGGAATATATAGCAACGATTTGTAAACTCCTGGTTCCATCTAATGGTAGCGCAGGTGGGCGGCAAATCCCATTTCTTTAACCGAGTGTTGTACTTTGTGGAAATTCCAATAACCTAAATAAGAGTTTTTTATAATGTCTAGATATCTATACATGAAAATGCCTTAATAATCTAAAATCTAACAACATCCTCCGCCGTCGTAATGAAAGGTAGACTCGCTTATAAAAATATCGTCCCTCTTAAGTGAATCCAAGGCTCCAGCTGTTTTATCGCAAATAGCCAAGGGTTGGTTTTTGAGTAAAACATGCCCTTTGTTATCATCAAAATAATCGCTTTCACCGAAATAGATTGCTGCTTTTCCTGTAAAAATGCATGGGCCGTCGGTTGGCATAGGGTCTTTTATGGCAGCTACTTCAATGGATTCGATGTAAATTAATTCATCTGTCGGGTAGTGCTTTGGGTCTAAAATCCTGTAAGGTTTTCTGGCTCTTATTTCGATGGTGCCAAAGCCGGCATCGGTTAGTGCTTTTACATAATCTTTTATGGGAAGGCTACCGCTTAGGCATAAAGCCCGCAGTCGCTCATCGTTGCGCAGCGTTTCGTTCATGGCTTGCTCACATGTGGGGTCGCTCATTACTAATTTGCCATGTGGTTTTAAAACACGGTACATTTCTGCAATGGCTTTTTTTAGGTCTTCGGCTTTAAAAATGTTAAACAAACAGTTCTGTGCCGCAACATCAATACTGTTGTCTTTCACGGGTAAATTTAAGGCATCTCCCTTTTTTAAATTGACAAACTCACTTTTAAACCAATCATTCTGTTTTTCGGCTTCTTTGAAATTTTGGCGTGAAGCCTCCAACATTTCATCAACTACATCAACACCTACAACGCCATTTTTTGTTCTGTTAAAATAAGAAAATTGCAAAAGTTCCATGCCGCCACCAACTCCTACATAAAGCATTTTTGGGTTGTTTGATAAATCACGTGCATGCACTGTAGAGCCACAACCATAATTCATTTCCTGCATGATTTTCGGGATTTTTAATCCAGGTAATTCCCATATGGGATTGGTGGTGCAGCATAACCCAACATCAGGTGTTAATGCTGCTTCTTTATAGACGTCGAATGTGGTTTCTAAGTAGCTCATGTTTTAAGTTTTTTGTCATTGCGAGCAATAAAAGAGGTGGCAATCTTTTGATGGGATTCCCACACTTCGTTCGGAATGACGTTATAAAGTCTCAATAAGTTGATGGAATATTTTTACTAAATGCGGTTCTGCTTTTTCGGCACTGGCAATAATATCTTTGATGTCAACAGGTTCTAGGTTTTCTGGGTCGCATTCATCTGTTAAAACTGACACGGCAGCTACTTTTAATTTTAAATGATTGGCCACAATTATTTCCGGCACGGTGCTCATGCCCACAGCATCGGCACCAATAAGTTTTAGCATGCGGTATTCTGCCCGGGTTTCAAGCTGTGGTCCAACCACACTGGCGTAAACACCTTCGTGCAATTTAATATTATTGGCCTTGGCAATGGTTTTTAATGTTGAATTGATTTCAGCATCATAAGGTGCGCTCATATCGGTAAAGCGTTCACCTAAAAGTTCAACACCTTTAAAAGCTAATGGTGAACTGCCCTGAAGGTTTATGTGATCCTCAATAAGCATTAATTCACCTTTTTTGAAATCTAAATTGATAGCACCGGCGGCATTGGAAACCAAAAGGGTATGGATGCCCAACTTCTCCATAATGCGCACTGGGTATGTTACATCCTGAAGTGAGTAGCCCTCGTAAACGTGAAAACGTCCCTGCATAACTACAACAGTTTTATCTGCGATTTTGCCATAAATGAGTTTTCCTTCGTGAAATTCTACCGTTGCCGTTGGGAAGTTAGGGATGTGGTTGTAGCTTACTTCGCTAATAATGTCGATGTCTTCAACAAGTTGTCCTAAACCTGTACCGAGAATAATGCCTATTTCAGGTTTTTCGAAATCTTTCCCTTTAAGATAATTTACTGTTTCTTCAATAACTTTAATCATGTAAATGCTTTATTTTTTCTTGTAATTTTAAATTTAATTGATAAAATTTTGAATCGATTAAATCTTCAAAGGTATCAATGTCGTTTAAGGTTTCTAAAGTAGTAAAAGTTATGTTGTTTTCTCTTAACTGTTTTAATGTTTCTGTTAGCAAATGCGGTTGGCTCCACGGCTTATTTTCAAAAATAAACGGATGCATTTTGCTGAGACCGATAAGGTAGTAGCCACCATCTTCGGCAGGGCCAAAAACAGTTTCATGCTGGTTTAGACTTTTTAATCCTTGGTTGATGTGGTGCGATGAAATTTCGGGTAAATCTGAACCAATTAAAACGATGCGTTCGTAACCATCTCGAAAGCCTTTTTTAAATGCATTGTGCATGCGTTCACCCAAATCTTTACCTTCTTGAACCGCTTTGTACGCGTCTTTCCATTTGGTGTTGACGATGGCATTAGAAAAGTAAATATGAATATCGGCCGATAGCTTTTCCGTAGCTTTTTCGGTTACTTTTACCAGTTCGCTATATACCTCAAAAGCGCCTTGGTTGCCAATGGTTTTGGCCAATCTGGTCTTTACTTTTCCTAGTTTTATGTTTTTCACAAAAACGATTACCAGTTCTTTATTCATAAACTTTTATGCCTTTTTTTAACCATTTTCCCCATGCTTTTGAAAAAACATGTACGCTGTCGGTTTGTTTTTCATTGGAATTGTAAACCGGTAAGTTGTTGTTTTTCCATTCAAAAATACCGCCATATAAATTTTGAACATTGTTATAGCCCGCTTTTTTTAGCTTAAAGGCAATATCTTCAGAGCGAATTCCCAATGAACAATATACCACCACTTTTGAATTTTTTTCGGGTACTTTTTCTTTAAATTCTTCGAGATTAAAAAAATCGTAACCAATATGTATGGCATTTTTTAAGTGGCTCGTTTTATATTCATATACTTCTCTAGCATCCAATAAAACAACTTGGTTTTGAATGGTGTCGAGAACATTAACGGCAATATAGGGAATGCTGTCGCTGTTGTGTTTATTCAATAGTTTCTCAAGCGTTTTTTGCGAAAAACACAAGGCTGACGATAATAAAATAATGTAGGTGAAGAATTGTTTCATGAGTTACGCTACACTTCCTTGGCAGCTACTTCCGGCACCGGCCGTACAACCGTAGCAATGTTGTGAAATAACAATATCCCTTCCTTCCAGAAGCCCTTCGTTGTATTCTGAAATGTGTTTTACTTTACTGTTTATACCCAATTCGAGCATTTGGTTAAAATCGCAATCATATAAATAACCATCCCAACTTACCGACAGTGTGTTGGTACACATTACATTTTCAACCGCCATGGGATTGTAAGCTTCTACCAAAGCGTACATATAGTCTTCATAATTTTCTGAGGCGATTAAATAGTCTAAAAACCTAGAAATAGGCAGATTGGTAATGGCAAAGAGGTTGTGGAAATGAATATTGAAATCGTCTTTTAATGCCTTTTTAAAATCTTTTTCCATGGAAGCTTGGTCGCCTGGTAAAAACGCCCCTGACGGATTATAAACCAAATCTAAACGTAAAGTGCTATCTGGCATGCCGTAGCCTACGCTATTGAGCATTTTTAAGGCTTCAATGGACGTGTTAAAAACACCATCACCCCGCTGTTTGTCTGTTTTTCCACGAGTCCAGTGGGGCATTGAGCTCACTACATGCACATTGTGCTTTTTAAAGAATTCGGGTAAATCATTATATTTTTTGTTGGCTTTTATGATGGTTAGATTGGAGCGGACAATAAAATCTTTTATACCAACTTTTGAAGCCTCATCAACAAACCAACGGAAATTGGGGTTCATTTCTGGCGCGCCGCCTGTTAAATCGAGTGTGTGGGCACCAGTACTTTTAATGACTTCCAAACATTGTTGCATGGTTTCGCGCGTCATGATTTCCTTGCGGTCTGGGCCTGCATCCACATGGCAGTGGGTACAAACTTGGTTGCACATATAGCCTACATTGATTTGAAGAATTTCAAGCTTTTTGGCCTTTAAAGGAAATTGCCCTGTTTCATCAATTTTGTTTTTAAAAGTGGGTAAATCACCACTTTGAAAAATGCCATTAGACAGAATTTCAAGCTGTTTGTTGCTATTTGCTAGGGCGCTTTCGCGTTTATGTAAAGATTTTGTTGCCATTAATTGTTGTGTTCTTTTCGAGTTGGGTTTTACGTTAGGGATTGAGGCATTTGTTGAAGCTCCCCGACGAAGGAGGGAGCGACTGCCGAAAGCCCGACCCTTGTGGTAACGCCCAAACTTTAACCATCTAATTTATTCACTTTATTCATCATTTGTACGCCATGCACCAATGACGCACCACCACGAATGGCACTTGCCACATGCAAAGCTTCCATCATTTCTTCTTTGGTAATGCCACGTTGCAAACCGTCTCCGGTATAGGCGTCGATACAATATGGGCACTGAATAGTGTGCGCAACGGCCAAGGCAATCAAGGATTTTTCTCTTGCTGTTAGTGCGCCTTCTTCAAAAACTTTGCCGTAATACTCGAAAAATTTGTCGCCCAGTTCTTGATTCCAGTCGCTTATTTTTCCGAACTTTTTAAGGTCTGCTGGGTCGTAGTATGTTTTTTGCATAAAGATATTTTTGTCTAAAATATATAAATCTGTTGGTTTAAGTCGGTATGAAAATGCAGACTTAACAGAAAATCAAGTTTTTTATGCCTTAAATAAGATTGATGATAAATTGGAATGCTTGCAGAAAATTGATTAAGAAGTTGATAGAAGTTAACAGTGCTCCGAAATTTTTTTCAATTAATTGGTTATAACTACTTTTTTAATAGTGGTTTGGTTCTGGTAATTAATAACCAAAAAGTATATGCCTGATTTTAGATTATTTCGACTAATCTTCAATTCGTGTAAGCCTTGGTTTTGGAACCCATTAAAAAGGCTGTTTATTTCTGAACCGACTGTGTTAAATATTTTAATGGAAATATTTGATGCTTGGCTTAATTGGTATTTGAATGCACTGGTTGAGTTTATAGGATTGGGAGAAATTTTACCAAATAATTTAATTCTGCCGCTCTCCTTTGTTCCTAATACTTTATCGACTGTCATAAACTCTTCGGGAGGTAAGGCATCATGAGTAACTTTTACAGAGTGAATAGCCCCTTTAAACCAAGACACTTGGTTTAGTCTAACGCCCAATGAGGTATGGCCAGAACTAACTTCTTGGTAGTTTACATGGCCTTCCAATTCTTTTGAGCCGTTAACATAATGTTCCATAGTGCCGTTTTTATAAACCAAAGCCGCGTGCATCCAATTATCTAAACTATGCACATATGAATAATCCAACAAAGCTTGATTTGATGCGCCAGATTTTATAAATGTATCTAAACTCCAGTTTTCATCGTTGTTGTTTCTCAGCTCTATAAGAATTCTGTTATTGTCATCTTGTTGGCAATGCAAAAATCGTTGCTCGGTTCCTCCGCCCGAGTAGGGTTTAAAAATTATTTCAACAGTGAAAGCCGTAGCTCCTGCCATAGGATTATTGTCTACTATTAGTCCATCGGAAATTCCGTTGAATTCAATGGCCTTGCCAAGTTCTGTTTCAATTATCTGTGGGTTTCCAATAACTTGAACACTACTACCTCCAATTTCGGTAAGATTGTCAACATGCCATGTTACATTAGTAGTTTGGGCGTTGGAAATGAAAAATACTAGTGTCGATAAAACGAGTAGAAGTTCTTTTTTCAAATTAATAGGTTTTCAAATGTTAGCTGATTTCAGCAAAGTTATGGGATTGTTTAATACTAATCTCTTATCAAACTACGCGAAATCACAATTTTTTGAATTTCGGAAGTGCCTTCGTAAATCTGTGTGATTTTGGCGTCGCGCATTAAACGCTCCACATGGTATTCTTTTACAAAACCATTACCGCCATGTATCTGGACAGCTTCAACGGTGTGGTCCATGGCTACTTGCGAGGCGTAAAGTTTAGCCATAGCGCTACTTCTGTCGTAGTTGTTGCCTTGGTCTTTGTCCCAGGCCGCTTTCATTACCAACAAACGAGCGGCTTCAATATCGGTATACATATCGGCCAACTTAAAGGCAATGGCTTGGTGGTTGCAAATTTCGGTACCAAACGCTTTTCGTTGCTTAGAATATTTAAGAGCTAGTTCGTAGGCGCCCGACGCAATTCCTAAAGCTTGTGAGGCAATACCAATTCTTCCTCCAGAGAGGGTTTTCATGGCAAAACGGAATCCAGAGCCATTAGTGCCAATGCGCTGCGATTTGGGTACTTTTAAATCGTTAAATTGAAGGGTGTGGGTGTCGCTACCACGGATGCCTAATTTATCTTCTTTGGGCCCCACGTGAAAACCTTCCATACCTTTTTCAATAATAAAAGCATTGATACCGTGCGAGCCTTTATCTCTATCGGTTTGTGCAATGACAATATAAACATCGGCACGACCACCGTTGGTAATCCAGTTTTTGGTGCCGTTAATAAGGTAATGGTCGCCTTTGTCGATGGCTGTGGTGTGCTGGGATGTCGCATCGCTCCCGGCCTCGGGTTCGCTTAAACAAAATGCGCCAACAAACTCGCCCGTAGCCAACTTAGTTAAGTACTTTTCTTTTTGTTCTTCGCTACCGTAAGCTTCGAGGCCGTAGCATACCAACGAATTATTTACCGATACAATTACCGATGCCGATGCATCAACCTTAGATAGTTCTTCCATAATGAGCACATACGATAAGGTGTCCATGCCACTTCCGCCGTATTTGGGGTCGACCATAACACCCAAAAAGCCTAAATCTCCCATTTTTTTGACTAGCTCGTCTGGAAATTGTTGTTTTTCATCACGTTCAATAACACCAGGAAGCAGTTCATTTTGAGCAAAATCTCGAGCAGCATCTCTAATCATTAAGTGTTCTTCTGAAAGGCTAAAATCCATAATTGATAAATATTTTGTGTTTTTGATAAAAAATATTTACAAATATAGCTTTTTGTTGTTAATTTTTTAATGGCTTTGTTATTTTTGTCTGGTATGAAAAAAAACGAATATCATGTGGTTGGGGTTATGTCGGGAACCTCTTTGGATGGAATCGATTTAGTTGAAGCCAATTTTTATTTTGATGATTCATGGCGATTTGAAATAGTTCGTGCTGAAACCATTTCATATAACAAGAAGTGGCAACAAAAGTTAGCTGGACTTGTATCGCTTTCATTGGAAGAGTTGCGTGGTATCGATAAGGGTTACACCGTTTTTTTAGCCGAAGTAATAAAAGATTTTATCAAAAAAAATAATATCAAAAACATTGATGCCGTCTGCTCCCATGGTCATACGGCGTTGCACCAGCCCGATAAAAAACTAACGCTTCAAATCGGAAATCTACCGAAAATTACGGAAATTTTAAATGAAACTGTAGTTTGCAATTTTAGGGCTCAGGATGTTGAGTTGGGGGGGCAAGGGGCACCTTTGGTGCCTATAGGTGATAAGCTTTTGTTTCCTGAATATGATTATTGTTTGAATTTGGGAGGTTTTGCCAATATTTCAACCGAAATGAACAACGAAAGAATAGCCTATGATATTTGCCCAGTAAATATTGTTCTGAACCATTACGTAAGGGAATTGGGTTTCGGTTTTGATGATGGTGGGCAAATTGCTTCAAAAGGAGAGGTGAATACATTGCTTCTAACCGAACTTAATGCGCTTGATTTTTATGCAGAAAAACCGCCAAAATCTTTAGGTTTAGAATGGGTGAAGAAAACGGTTTTTCCATTAATAGATAATTTTGAATTGGAGACAAGAGATATACTGAAAACTGTTGTTGAGCATATTGCAATTCAAATATCTTCGCAAATTGCTTCAAAAAATAATGCAACTATTCTAATAACGGGTGGTGGTGCCTACAATACGTATTTAATCAATCGAATTAAAAGCTATTCTGAACAAAATATAGTCATTCCAGAAAACAAAGTCGTCGAATTTAAAGAAGCCCTTATCTTTGGTTTTTTGGGGGTTTTAAAACTCCGTAATGAAGTGAACTGTTTTCAAAGTGTTACTGGGGCTTCAAAAGATCACAGTTCGGGGGAGGTATTTCTTCCTTAATATTTATGTAAGGGATGCATGTGGTCGCAAGAGACATTTATAGCACCGTAGCACTTTGGCAGGTGGGGTATTACAATATTAAGACGTTTTCAGTAATATCATCAAAATAGAGGCGCTAAACCTCCTGCGGCTTCTATGTCGAACAGGGACAAGGATTACTGATTTATATCGTTTTCGTTTTTTAATTTGGTGAAATTCGCTGGTTTATTTGTCTGTAATAATTTTTTTATACTATCTTCTTCATTAAATAAGGTACTTATATATGCGAATTTAATCTTAAAGGGCTTATAGTTTTTTTATATTTGTTACCGTAAAAAATTTAATTTTCTATAATAATGAATCAGTTGTAGCTAAGATTTAATACACTTTCAGGAAAAATTAAACAGAAAGAGCAATCAATTGATTAGAAAATAGGAATGAAAACATTATTAAAAAGGTACGAAAACAAAGCGCCCGAAATAGTTTTTAACTGGAAAGATTCCGAAACAGAAGCAGAGGGCTGGGTGGTTATAAATTCATTGCGTGGTGGTGCTGCCGGAGGTGGAACAAGGATGCGCAAAGGCTTGGATTTTGACGAGGTACTGTCTTTGGCAAAAACCATGGAAATAAAATTTACGGTTTCTGGTCCGCCCATCGGAGGGGCAAAATCGGGTATTAATTTTGACCCGAACGACCCAAGAAAAAAGGGTGTTTTAGAGCGTTGGTACGCCGTGGTATCGCCATTGCTAAAAAGTTATTATGGTACCGGTGGCGATTTAAATATAGATGAAGCCCAAGAGGTTATACCAATTACAGAGGAGAGTGGTGTTTGGCATCCTCAAGAAGGAGTCTTTAATGGGTATTTCAAGCCTACAGAAGCCGATAAAATTAATCGAATCGGACAGCTTCGACAAGGAGTTATAAAAGTGATTGAAAACCCGTTGTATTCACCAGATGTATCCAGAAAATATAAGGTGTCTGATATGATTACAGGTTTTGGAGTAGCTGAGGCCGTAAAACAGTACTATAATATTTACGGAGGTTCTGTAAAAGGTAAACGAACCGTTGTGCAAGGTTTTGGTAATGTAGGAGCAGCAGCGGCCTTTTATTTGTCACAAATGGGAGCTAAAGTAGTTGGGATTATCGATTCCGCTGGTGGATTGATTAATGAAGATGGTTTTACATTTAATGACATAAATCATTTTTTTCTTGCTAAAAAGGGTAATACTTTAGTGGCCGAAAATTTAATTCCTTTTGAGGAAATCAATGAAAAAATATGGTCTCTAAAAACCGAGATTTTTGCACCCTGTGCAGCTTCAAGGCTTGTAACCATACATCAAATAGACGAAATGATTGATAGCGGACTAGAAGTAGTGTCTTGTGGTGCCAATGTGCCTTTTGCCGATAAGGAAATTTTCTTCGGACCTATTATGGAACATACCGACTATAAAGTAAGCCTAATTCCAGATTTTATTTCAAATTGTGGTATGGCAAGGGTTTTTGCTTATTTCATGGAGCGCAAAGTACTCATGACAGACGAAGCGATTTTTAATGACACGTCGAACAGAATTAAGGAAGCGATACAGAAAATTTATAATAAAAATAAATTAAAAACAGAAATTAGTGCAACAGCTTTTGAAATTGCATTAAAACAAATTATCTAACACTAAATTATATGGAATCAGCAATTATCTTGGTATTTGTTATGGGCTATTTAGCCATCACTCTAGAACACAGTATTAAAATTGATAAACTTATACCAGCTTTGGTGATGATGGCCATTTGTTGGGCGTTAATTGCTTTTGGTATTGATAGTTTTCCGCAGTGGTTCGATTCTGGTAAGCACGCTTTATTGGAGAATTTTGGTCTTTTGGGCCATGAAGAAAAGATGCATCTCATGGAAGAAACCCTGTTGCATCATTTAGGAAAAACCTCAGAAATTCTGGTGTTTCTTTTAGGTGCTATGACCATCGTTGAAATTATTGATTATTTCGACGGTTTTTCAACAATTAAAGGGTTTATAAAAACAAAAAAGAGAGGCAAGATACTTTGGATTTTTGCAATTTTGGCATTCATTTTATCTGCCATTATAGATAACCTAACAGCAACTATCGTACTAATTTCTATCCTTCAAAAGATTGTGAAAGATAGAGACGTGCGTATTTGGTACGCCGGTTTGATCATAATTGCCGCCAATGCCGGGGGTGCTTGGTCGCCAATTGGAGACGTTACAACCACCATGCTTTGGATTGGTAATAAAGTAACCACAGGGCATTTGATAGGATATTTATTAGTACCATCATTTTTATGCATGGCTGTACCAACATTTATAGCTACGTTTTTACCAGCTTTTAAAGGTGAATTAGAGGTGCCAGAATCAGATAACAAAACGAAACCTCGTTTTAGTGCCACCATGTTGTACTTAGGATTGGGCGCTATTGTGTTTGTACCTATTTTCAAAACAGCTACGCACTTGCCTCCTTATGTAGGAATGATGTTGTCTTTGGGGATAGTTGCTACTTTTGCCGAGATTTATAGTAGCTCTAAATTTAGCATGACCGAATACGGCGCTGAAGAAAGTGAATTGCACGCACACCACAGCCCTGTTCATTATTCTCTTTCAAAAATAGAATTACCAAGTATTTTGTTTTTCTTGGGAATTTTAATGGCGGTTGCAGCTTTAGAGTCGTTGGGTATTTTATTCGGTTTTGCGGCGTCATTACAAGAAAATATGCCGATGTTAGGTACAGAGATTCATCCTGGAGGACATGAAGGCGTTTCAGATATAGTGGTTTTATTACTTGGTGTTGGCTCGGCCATTATTGATAACGTGCCTTTGGTGGCCGCGAGTTTAGGTATGTTTCATGAGCCCATGGATAACGAGTTATGGCACTTTATTGCTTACTCGGCCGGTACAGGTGGTAGTATGTTAATTATTGGTTCTGCAGCTGGCGTTGTGGCCATGGGAATGGAAAAAATAGATTTTTTCTGGTACTTGAAAAAGATTGCTTGGTTGGCCTTTATTGGCTTTATAGTGGGGGCTGCAGCATTTATGGTAACCAGAACATTGTTCTAAAACCTGCAGTTTAACGATATTTAAAATGGAAAGATTTGTGTATTTTACAAATCTTTCCATTTTTGTTTATGTAAATAATACTTAAAATAATTTTTATTATACTTTAGCGAAAAAACAAGCGTTATACAGTTGCATTAAATTAATAATATATGCTTAATACATTGATACAAAACACACAAGAAGGTGTAGAGGTGCCTCTAGATGGTGAATCTGTTGAAAAAACACTCTCAATAATTGAATTAATTAGTAGTGGTGGTGTAGCCGGACAAGTAATAATTGCCGTTCTGTTTTTATTGCTGGTTGGTGCCATTTATATTTATTTTGAACGCATTTTTGCAATAAAAGCAGCATCAAACGTTGATGCCAATTTTATGAATCAAATTAAAGATCATGTGAGTAATGGTAAAATTGATTCGGCCCAAATACTTTGCGCTCAGGTTAATTCACCCGTTTCTCGATTAATTGGCAAGGGGATTTCCAGAATAGGCAAGCCTCTCGCCGATATCAATACAGCCATTGAAAATGCAGGTCGATTGGAAATATACGGTTTGGAAAAAAACATTAGTATTTTGGCAACCATATCGGGTGCTGCTCCAATGATTGGATTCCTTGGTACGGTAATTGGTATGATTTTAGCCATATTCGAATTGGCTAATGCTGGAGGAACCATAGAAATGGACGTATTGGCAAGCGGACTTTATACCGCCATGACCACTACAGTTGCCGGTTTAATTGTAGGTATTGTAGCCTATATGGCATACAACCATCTGGTAGTGAAAACCGATAAAGTGGTTTATAAAATGGAAGCCAATTCGTTAGAGTTTTTAGATCATCTAAACGAACCAACATAGTATGAATTTTAGAGGAAGAAATAAAGTTACACCAGAATTCAATATGTCGTCCATGACGGATATTGTATTTCTGCTCCTTATCTTTTTTATGATAGCTTCTACTTTGGTAACCACTAATGCCATCGATATTTTATTGCCAAAGGCCAGTGGGAAAACCGAAAACAAAAAATCGGTAGCGGTGAGTATTAAAAAAGATTTGACCTACTATATAGACCAAAAACGTGTTGGTGAAAGTGTGTTGGAAAACGAACTGTTAGCCTTGCTTTCTTCAGAAGAAAAACCTACCATTGTTTTGCGTGCTGAAAAATCTGTACCCGTTGAAAATGTAGTAAAGGTTATGGATATCGCCAATAGAAACAAATTCAAGGTGATTTTGGCAGTAAAGCCGAAGTAAATAAACTTGTTACCTAATATTTTACTTCAAGAAGTTTAAAATGATGAAGTACTTTAAAACCAAACATGAGAGAAACTCAGCGAAATTAACCGCTTTAATTACGGTTATTATCATATTGCTGTTGTTTGTGGTTGGAACAAAGTATATGGATCCACCAGAAGAATATGGTGTTGCCGTTAATTTTGGTAATTCCAAAGTTGGTAGCGGAAATGTTCAGCCTACAAAACCTGTGAAATCAGAGTCTAAAAAAATAGAACAGCCACCTCAACCAGATGTTTCTAAGTCAGAACCAGAACCAGCAAAATCTTCAGAAGTAAAAGAAGAAGTTTTAACAGCTGATAACGCCGAAGAAATTGCCATAAAAAAACAAAAAGAGGCAGAAGCCAAGGCTAAGGCCATTGCAGAGGCCAAGGCAAAGGCAGAAGCGGAAAGAATAGCCAAAGAAAAGCGTGAGCAGGAAGAAAAAAAGAAAAAACTGGACGCCCTAATAGGTGGTGTAAGTAAATCTGAAGGTACAGAAACGGGCAGTGAAGGTAACGACAGCCAATCTGGAGATAAAGGCCAATTGGACGGCAACCCGTATGCGCCGAGCTATTTTGGTGGACAAGGCACAGGGAGTGGTGGTGTTGGTTATGGATTAAATGGTCGGGGAAGGGCTTCGTTTAAGAGATTGAAACAAGATTGTAACGAGTCTGGGATGGTAATCGTGAAAATAATTGTTAACCAGAGTGGTAATGTTATTGAGGCCGTTCCTGGTGTAAAAGGCACTACAAACACGGCGCAGTGTTTACTCGAACCAGCTAAAAAAATAGCTTTATCCCATAAATGGCCTTCCGATTCCAAAGCGCCTACGCGTCAAATCGGCTTTGTGAGTGTTAACTTCCAATTAAGTCAGTAATTAAAAATGACATACCAAAACACATTGGACTGGATGTTTTCGCAACTTCCCATGTACCAGCGTCAAGGTAGCGTGGCGTTCAAAAAAGATTTATCGAACACACTAAAACTTTCAAACCACTTAAATTTCCCCGAGAGGAATTTTAAATCCGTTCATGTTGCAGGTACCAACGGAAAGGGCTCTACGAGCCATATGTTGGCATCGGTTTTACAAGAGGCAGGCTACAAGGTGGGTTTATATACCTCGCCACATTTAAAAGATTTTAGAGAGCGGATACGGATTAACGGAGAGCCGGTTAGAGAAGAATTTGTTATCGGTTTTATTGAGCGGAACAAACCGTTTTTTGAAGAAAACCGATTATCATTTTTTGAAATGACCATCGGTATGGCGTTCGAATATTTTTCTGAACAGAAAGTCGATATAGCTATTGTGGAAGTCGGTTTGGGTGGCCGATTGGATTCTACTAATATTATCACACCTGAGGTCTCGGTTATTACCAATATCGGGCTGGACCACACCCAGTTTTTAGGAACTACACTTAAGGAAATAGCGTTTGAAAAAGCGGGTATTATTAAACCTAATATTCCATTGGTTATTGGTGAAACACAAAATGATACGACACCTGTCTTTAAAGAATTAGCGGAGAAAAACGACTCTGAAATTGTATTTGCAGATAGTGTATCCCATGATTCGTATAAATCAGATTTGGTGGGGAGTTATCAGCAAAAAAACATTAAAACCGTAGTAGAAACCATTAAGGTTTTACGAAGAAAAGGATACCATGTTTCTGAAGAAAACCTAAAGACGGGTTTGTTGAATGTAGCTAAAAACTCAGGTTTGCTAGGGCGCTGGCAAGTTTTAGGGGTCAGTCCTAAAGTGGTTTGCGATACGGGTCATAACCGCGAAGGCTTAACGCTAGTGATGCAACAGATAGCAGAAGAATCTTTTAAAAAACTACATGTTGTTTTTGGAGTGGTTAACGATAAAGATTTATCTTCAATAGTAGATTTATTACCCAAAGAGGCCACGTTCTATTTTTGTAAACCAGATATTCCCAGAGGCTTGGATGCTGAAAAATTAAAAGACATATTTTTTGAATATGGCTTAAAAGGAAAGGCTTATAATTCAGTTAATGAAGCTTATAAAACAGCAGTAAAACAGGCCAATGAAAACGATTTTATTTTTGTTGGTGGCAGCACATTTGTGGTAGCCGAAATAATTTGAAATTTTATTAAAAAAGTTTTTGCAATATTAAAAACTAGCTTATATTTGCACACGCTAACAGCAAGGGCGCGTAGCTCAGTTGGTTCAGAGCACTTGGTTTACACCCAAGGGGTCAGGGGTTCGAATCCCTTCGCGCCCACTTTAATAGTTCAAAGGAAAACAAAACCTTGCATATCTTATTGATTTGCAAGGTTTTAATGTTTTAGGGCATTCATTTAATTTGGTTTGATTTTATATGTTTTGGTCTGCAATTCGGTTAGTAAATTTTTTCTAGAAAAGTGTTAACCGAATAAGGTTGCAACTATTTGAATTACAATGTTTTGAGGTTTGGCTTTCGTAGGTGATTTTCGTTTAATTTAACACAAAACCTATGAGAACTCGGTCAACATTTTCCATCAGCTTTTGGATAAGCACTTCTAGAAGAAAAGATGACACTGCAAAAATTTATGCTCGAATAACTATTGATTCGCAGCGGGTGAACTTAAGCCTGAAATATACTATTCCAATTGATGTATGGGACAGCAAAGCTTCAAGGGTAACTGGGCGCTCCAATGAAGCTCAACAAATAAACAACTATTTAAAGGAAGTCGAATCTGAACTTTTTCAGTGTTATAGGGAGCTGCGTTCAACTGCACCACATGTTACTCCCCAGATGGTCAAGTCCAAATATTTAGGAGAAGATGAAGGTCAGATGACCTTAACTGCGCTCTTTGAGTATCATAACAATCATAGTGCCCATCTTTTAAGTAAGGCTACAATTAGTCACTATAAGACCACTCAAAAATATTTACTTAAGTATATTAAGAAACAATACAAAAGCAATGATTATAAATTGTCTTTGTTGAACCACACTTTCATTGTTGGTTTTGAGACATTTTTGCGAAAATTACATCCAGCACATTATCATGGCAAGTTGTCCAATAACGGGGCTATGAAGCATATTCAACGGCTTCGAAAAATGACAACGATGGCCGTTCATAATGAGTGGCTTGAAAAAAATCCATTTCAAAAGTTCAGAATTAGAATGGAAAGAAAAGAGCGCGAATACTTGACCTTGGAAGAACTTCAGAGTATTCAAGAATATTGCACTCCTATAGAACGATTGCGGATTGTAAAGGATTTGTTTGTGTTTAGTTGCTATACGGGTATTGCTTATTGTGATGTAATGAATCTTGGAGAGGATAATATCGTGATGGGTATTGATGGAAAACATTGGATAAGTACTAAAAGGCTTAAAACAAAAAATACTTTTAAGCTTCCTTTGATTGGACCAGCCTTGTCTATTATTAAAAGATATCACTACCACCCCAAACGAAAAGAAGGTAGTTTGTTCCCTAAAATATCCAATCAAAAATTGAATAGTTATTTAAAGGAGGTGGCAGATGCCTGTGAAATAAACAAAAACCTCACTTTCCACATGGCCAGGCATACCTTTGCTACAACCGTTACTTTAAGCAATGGAGTACCTATAGAGACTGTTTCCAAAATCTTAGGGCACAGTCATCTGTCTACGACCCAGATTTATGCACGGGTATTGGATAAAAAGATAAGTGAAGATATGAGTAGTTTGGAATCAAGGTTCGAATCCAATATTTTAGGTTCGAATCCATTAGAAAAGACAATTCAACATTAATTTAATGGGGGGCTATAGTCGATTTGAAATCTACTAAATTAAGTTCAATAAGAAGTTTTTATCACACAATATCCCCGCAAGTTAAACCCGTAAAATACTTCCGTCAAAAGACTTCGGCATAAATCCGGCGTCCTCTCCCTCGCTTGTTTATTCCGATTCCTTTTGAGCCAAGATTTTATCTTCCGTTTGGTCCGCTGCTCAAATATTGTTTAACTAAAATTTGAGTATTATGACAACAAAAGCAAGTACCCCAAGAAAGCGCAGGAGCGGAAAGGCGGCTGCCAACAAAGTACTGAACGGCAAAGGAGCCCAAGTTCTCCAGATCCAGGAACTGCCCATGGGCAAAATTGAGCCCGATCCCGGACAGCCAAGGAAGACCTTCGATGAAAAGTCCCTAGGCCTGCTTTCCCAAAGCATCAAGGAACATGGCGTGCTCCAGCCCATCACGGTCAGGGAATCCGGAAAGGGCTTTACCATCGTCATGGGCGAACGCCGCTACCGGGCCAGTAAGCTGGCCGGAAAGAAAACGATTCCCTGCATGGTCCGCAATTATGGGAGTGGGGATGTCCTCGAAGTCCAGATCATCGAGAACCTGCAACGGAAAGATGTGGAGCCTACCGAAGAAGCGGAGGCCATTGCCTATCTGCATGAAAAGCATTCCCCGGGCGAAATCGCAAAGCGCCTGGGGCGGACGGACAATTTTGTTCGGCAACGGTTGAAATTGGCCGGACTGATAGACGGTTTCAAGCAGTATGTACGTAATGGGGAGATGACGATATCCTTGGGTGTGGCCGTGGCCCTTTTTGAACCGGAGGAACAGCAAATGATGCTGGAGGCCATGGACGGTGAATTCAACGCCAATAGGGTAAAAAGAATGGTCGAGGAACAGACCTATGACCTACAGAATGCGCCCTTCGATGTTTCGGACAAAGCATTGGCACCAAAAGCGGGTGCCTGTACCGAATGCCCGTTCAATGCCGCCAATCAGGGCAACCTGTTCGGCGAGGGCAAGATGGTATGCACTAGGTCGGCCTGCTTTGAATCCAAAAAGTCGATGTCCCTTATGAAACTGATTGAGAGGTGCAAAAAAGAGAACAGGCTGTTCATCCCCGAGATACGGAAATATTGGCTCGATGACGAAAACAACCGGGCCATCGTTTCACTGCTCGAAAACAAGGGGCTGAAAGTCCATTTGCTGGACGAGGTGAAGACCATTGAAGCACCCGTGGAACCGACCATGGGTTCGGTAAGGCACGAGCACCGTTTCTACGACTATACCGAGGAAGAGCTAAAAGTCAAATTAGAGGAAGCCCTCGAAGCTTATCGAGAGCAATTGGCAAGCTATGGTGAGGCAGAAGCGAACGGATATGCAAAGGGTATTCTTTTCCATCCTAAATCCTACCAGAAAAGGGAGGCCTTTGTAAAAGTAATCGAGCCTTCCGGAAATGGCCAGAATACCAGTTCCGTACCATTCGATAAAAAGAAAATGGGCGATTGCACGCCGAAGGAGCAGATCATCAAAATGAACCTGCGCGAAAACCGCAAGAAGCAGATAGAAAACAACAGGCAGTTTGAGGAAGTGACCAAGATGATCAGGGAAACCGACTATGTGGATATGAAGAAACCGCTTTCGGTGGATGAAATGGTGGCCATATCGATTTCGCTCCTCGAAAACAATGTGGGCTATGGGGGCGAGGAGAAATATTTTTCGGATCTGTTCAAGGGCACGGCAGAAATGACCGAGGCCGAAACCGTCGAGAGCTTCCGGAAAAACTTCAAAAAGGAAACGTTCCACAGGCTCATCCGGTTCATGATTGCCAAGCAGGTGCGTTTTGGAGAGAGCAACCATACCAACGACCTGACGAACATAGCGTTTTATAAAGCCGCACAGCGGTATTATGGAAAAGAGATGGCGGCTATCGAAAAGGGATATGCCGAAAAACGCGACAAGCGAGAGACACGCCTGAAGGAGCGTATCGCCGTCCTAGAAAATAAAATCCAGGAACACGGTGATTAGCATTTGTTGTCAGTAGGAGAGGTCGGCATCCGTGCCGGCCTTTCTTTTTTTGTTCAAAACACTTAAATGTCGCTTATTTGCAACATAATTATTATATTTATCGTTAATAAGCGACAATATGAATTCAAAGAAAGCAATAATACTTCCAAAATATCAAAAGATATTTGATGGTGTCGGTGAAAATATCAAACTGGCACGTAAGCGCAGAAAGTTGACCATGGAACAGGTTTCGGAACGAGCAGGCATACACCGTGCCACGCTGCATCGCATTGAAAAGGGTGACCCTACTGTGGCCATAGGTATCTATTTCAATGTGCTCAAAGTGTTGAATCTTGAGGGCGATTTTTCAAAAATTGCCCAAGATGATGAATTCGGTCGCAAACTTCAAGATTTGGATTTATTATAGGTATGGCACAGGGGAAATTTGATATTTATGTGTATGCGGATTGGATTGGTCTAAATGGTCCGGTTCAAGTAGGGGTGCTGTCGGCACATTTTGCGAAAGCTAAAAAAGCGTTCAGTTTTGAATATAATAAAAATTGGTTGGAAAAGGGTCTTTATCAAAACCTGGATCCAGATATTGCATTCTACTCTGGGCCACAATACCCTACTGACAAGGAAAATTTTGGAATATTCTTGGACAGTATGCCCGATACTTGGGGGAAGACGCTGATGAAACGCCGAGAAGCCCAAAACGCAAGGGAACGTGGAGAGAAGGCTAAAACACTTTATGAAATAGATTATTTGCTAGGGGTTTATGATGTAAGCAGAATGGGAGCATTGCGTTTCAAGAAGGATGTTGATGGTCCGTTCTTGGATGATGATGACCGCAACCCTACACCACCTTGGTCGTCCCTTGGCGATTTGCAAGAAGCCGTAGAACAATTGGAAAGCGATACCCAAAATGATGAAATAAGGCAATGGTTGGCTGTACTGATAGCTCCAGGCTCGTCTTTGGGCGGTGCGCGACCAAAGGCAAATATTTTGGGAAAGGATAAGAGTCTATGGATTGCCAAGTTTCCTTCTAAAGCAGATACGGTGGACAAAGCGGCTTGGGAATTTTTGGCCTATAAATTAGCGACCGCCTGCGGTATAGAAATGGCCGAATCAAAAATTGAAAAGATTTCGGGCCCTTATTACACCTTTCTCACCAAACGATTTGACCGTTCAGTAAATGGACGAATTCATTTTGCGTCGGCGATGACAATGACCGGGAACAACGAGGAAACGCTCAAAACCCAAACGGCAAGTTACCTAGATATCGTTGACGTCATCGAGAATTACGGAACCAATGTAGAAGCCAATTTACATCAGCTATGGCGTAGGATAGTCTTCAACATCGCCATATCGAACACGGACGATCACCTGCGTAATCACGGATTCATCCTAAACGAAAAAGGCTGGAAGCTATCGCCAGCTTATGACTTGAACCCATCCATTGAAAAGGACGGGTTGGCACTCCATATCGATATGGATGATAATGCCCTGGATTTTGAATTGGCGAAGAGTGTTGGGGAATTTTTTAGGTTGAACGAAGATGAAATGGATGCCATCATCAATGAGGTTATTACTGTGGTCAAGAATTGGAAGGTGATAGCTAAGGGAATTGGAATTGCTAATAAAGAAATCTTATTGATGGAGCCTGCTTTTAATACTGAAACTTATAATTAAAGGAAATGAATTAATAAGTTTAAACAAAATATTAGGGCAATACTTGAGTTTGGAAACCCGGGTTTGATTGTCCGCTCAGCACATTCCCCTGCGTTCCACGGCTCCCCGCAAAAAGGCGGATGGCCAATCCACTTCGGGAAAAGCGCTTCACTAAAAAACATCTTGAACACCATCCCCGTTTTTGCCACTCCATTGCGCTAACCCTTCCCGCGATGCTGGGAAGGAACGCTCCATTCCCTAGCCAAAAAGAGGATGGAGTCCGCTTGCCAACGGAAAGCCACCGGTGCGGTTTTCTTGACGAGATTTTTGGCAAGCCCTTCTTGGGACCTTGCTCAAAAATCCCTAAAAACCGAACCGTTGGCCTGCACATTTTAAGGGGTTTATAATGGATAAAGCCTTTTGCTGTTTTTCGGAGCATCGAAAAACGGGCAGGGCATAACCCATTCTAGATTAAATCCAATCGCTCGCCTCGCTCAACTTTCCGTATGCTCGGGTCGCCACTGGCTTTAAAAGAATTGCTAATGCCCTTGTGGAACCCGTCAAGACCGTGCAGGTTTCAGAAAAAAATAGGGTCTCTACTTCCTTGAAATCCCAAGGGATTTGCTACGTCGCAGACACTCCCGATTTTTTCCTGAAAGTCTTGACAGAACCCACTTTATCCATTGTGCTGCGCACGAAAGAAATCATACAACGCACCCCTTAAAATTCAGTTGTTTCCCTTGTGGTCACTGAGCGAAGTCGAAGTGAAGAAGGGAATTTCGGATGGACAGGGGAAATTATTAACCTTTTAAATTTTTTAGTTATGAGTACGATTAGAAACCATGTACAGTTGATCGGGAATGTTGGGCAAGAGCCAACGGTTACGAACCTAGAGAGCGGAAAGAAAGTCGCCCGTTTTTCATTGGCCACGAACGAACATTACAAGAACGGTAAGGGCGAGAAGCAGACGGATACCAATTGGCACAACGTAGTGGCCTGGGGCAAGACCGCTGAGATTATCGAAAAGTATGTCGAAAAGGGCAGGGAAGTCGGTGTGGTCGGCAAGCTGAAGACAAGGTCCTATACCACCAATGAGGGCGACCAACGTTACGTGACCGAAGTGGTTAGCGATGAAATCCTTTTGCTTGGAAGCAAGGGCGATTAGTAGAACCTAAAGGCAAAGGGGGCGTAACCGTCACGGTAAACGCTCCCTTTCTTTACAATGACAATCAAAAAACCAATAATTAAAATTTTAGAACGATGGACAAAAAAGCAAATATTATAAATGAGCGGCTCCAATATTTCAACGGAAGCGAAGTGTTTTACCAAATCCCCTTGCTCCGTACCCGTTTTACGGACGGTATAAAGTACCTCGCCGATGCAGCCGAATGTTTTTGGCTGGTAACGGACAGCTCCGTGGTCGCCAAAAGTCTAAGGGATCGCAGCAGTTGGGTGACCATAGACTTCAAACGGTTACCGAAGGACAAGCGGGAAGCCTCGGGCTATGAAGCCGAGATCATCTACAGTGATGGGAACGACAATGTTCTGGAAAGGCACGGGTATAATGTGACCGATTTTCCATTGGACGAGCTACGGTTGTTCTTTGTTAACGATACGCTGATGTTACCAAGCGAATATTGATACCCAATGGGAAACTTTACAGAGCTATGTGTCTGCACTTTTGTGTTGAATGTTTGAGAACACCAAATAACCACAAACAAGCCCTTATTAAATGAGGGCTTTTTCTATGTGAAAAGGTTAAAAAAGCATATCTTTATATCGCTGTAAATCAGTATGCAAAATTATATGGCTATCCCATTTTTGACTTTCGCCGATAGCCGTATCCATCATTTTTGAACATATCGGAATTTTTGGAATTCCGAAAAAAGGCAATCCATCTTTGGACTGGATTGTTTGGAATTTTGTTCGCCTTGCGGCGAACGAAATGGAAAAGCAAGAGGGTAACACGCGCAGCGGTGTTACATTTTTGATGTTCCTCTAGAACGCTTATATAATAAGGGTTTTGGGGCGGTGGCCGATTTGTGGTCTGGGCCTTTGGCCAAGATTTTTCAGAAAAAACCTTGGCAGCCCAATAAAAACAATAAAATTTTTCAGAAAAAATGGATAAAGGCTATGAAAAAGAACGATTTGAAAAACTAGGAATCAAGGCTTCGGTGGCCAAGAGGTTCAGGGTATTCTGCAAAAAGATGTCCTGTTCCCAATCGATGGGGCTGCTGATGATGGTCGATTTTTTCGAGGAGCACGGCATTTCGCCAAAGGAATCTTTGGGGCCAAACATGCAGACGTTGGAAAGTAAAATCAAGAAACGAATTAATGCCGTCATCGCCATCATGCGCGATGTGGAAAAGACCCAGACCAAGCCCACGGTCGCCATGTTACAATCTTTATTTGAGGTTGACGAACCCAAAAAGAAACCACTCATTCGAGAAAAGAAATATGCCGGGGATAAACAGAAAGAGCCCAAGTTCAGGGAAAAGAAGAGCACCAATGATAAACCTTAAACCAATCTACCATGTACATTACCATCACGCCCCAGAAATTGGGAACGGACTATCCGCAAAGTTCGGCCGACTTTGTGGGCTATCTTGAAAAGGAAAACGATGGCCTGGCCAAAGAAGATATGGAGCACTTTTTCAACCAGTACGGCGATAGAATATCGGCTGGGGAAGTGGTCAGGGAAATTGACGGCAACACCGCCAAGCTCAAAAAGAAAGAGCCCAAGTTCTATTCAATAACGGTCAGCCCCTCTAAATATGAACTGCGGAAGCTTCAGGACAGCAGCAAGGACCTTAAGCGCTATACCCGCGAGTTGATGAAGGACTACGTGGCCAGTTTCAACCGTGAGATCAATGGACGCCCCATAACGGTCGATGACATCAAGTATTTCGCAAAGATCGAGCACACGCGGACCTTCAAGGGCACGGACAGACAGGTGGGCGAAAATCAGCCCTTTGCCACAAAGATACTCGGGCTCAAGACTGAGATACGACAGATAGAGAACGGTAGCTTGGCGGGCAATGTCGGACAAAAACGGGTCCAGATTGCCAAATTGGAACGGGAGGCACCCCACCAACAGAATGGCAAGCGCATAGTTCAAGGCATGGAAAAGGCGGGCGACCAAAGTCACGTACATATCATTGTTAGCCGAAAGGATGCCTCCAACACCTTTAGCCTGTCCCCGGGCAGCAAGCACCGGGCCTCCCAAGTGGAGATGCACGGCAAGGTGGTGAAGCGGGGCTTCGACCGTGACCGGTTCTTTGAACGTGCGGAGCAGACGTTCGATAGGACGTTCGGTTACAAACGTAACTATGCCGAGACCTATAAGGCCAAAAAGAACTTTGTGCAACACCCGAAACTTTACTTTGCTGCCCTTATGGACCTGCCGGCCAACGAGCGGGCCATGGCCTTTAAGATCATCGGCAAGTCGGGGGCGCCAATGCTGCCCAGTATCCCCACCAGTCAGGCTCAAATGGCATTGCGGATATTCAAGCGGTTACGACGAGGCGCGGAAATCGCCGTGAAATCAAGCTCAATAGGAATCTAAAATCAAGATTATGGACAATTATATTCAGGTCATATTTGCAGTAACCGGTATGGGCGCCCTGTTTTACGGCAGTTTTGGTATGGTCAGATATGCATTTGCCCTAAACCTGTTGTTGACCGGTCTATTGGTGTTCTATCTATCAAGGGAGTTGGAAATGGCCCTAGCGTTGCTCTATTACGCCTGTCCGTTATTGCTTATCAACACAGTGGGCTATGTGTTCCTGCACAGGGCTGACCAATCAAAAACAGGAAACGATATATACCGTGTGGGTTTTGCCACTACCAAAGGCCGTTTCGAACTGAACAACATCAAGCGTGGTGCATCGGTAATCGGTTCCGCCGGGAGCGGAAAGACCGAAAGCGTGGTCTATGGTTTCCTAGAGCATTTCCAAAAACATGGGTTCTGTGGTGTCATCCACGATTATAAGGATTTCGAGCTCACCGAAATGGCCTATCCGCTTTTTAAGGATAGCGAGGTGCCGTTCAAGGTCATTTCCTTTGAAAACATCATCCATAGAGCCAACCCCATTGCCCCGCGCTATCTGGAAAGTGAGGAAAGCGTCAATGAGGTTTCCCGGGTACTGATCGAGAACCTATTGGAACAACGGGAAAGTGGCTCAACGGGCACGACAAAATTCTTCAACGATGCCGCCGAGGGACTTGTGGGAGGTCTGATCTGGAAACTGAGGACGGATTACCCCCAATACTGTACCCTGTCCCATTTGATAGCCATATACCAATTGCTGGACACGGACAGCCTGATCGGATTTTTGGAGACCAACACTACATCGAGGGCCATGGCGGACGCATTCATCAGCGGAAAGGATTCCGAAAGGCAGACGGCGGGTGTTAAAAGCACCCTGGCCAATGCGCTGAAACGGATCAGTACGCAACGTATTTTTATGGCGTTGTCGGAGGATGAAGTACCGTTGGATATCAACAGCGAAGAAAACCCTGCCGTTATTTCCGTGGTGAACAATCCCAAATATGAGACATCCTATGCACCGGTTATTGCCACCATCATCCACACCATCACCAAACAGATGAGCGTGCGCCATTCAAGACCGTCCTTTCTTTTGATGGAAGAAGCGCCGACCATTAGGTTGTTGAACATGCACCGTATTCCGGCAACGCTCAGGAGCTATGATATTGCTACGGTCTATGTGATGCAGGACAAGATACAGAACGATATGATGTACGGCGACAAGGCGAGCCGTGCGATCTTGGGCAACCTGTCCTATCAGTTCTTTGGGAAAGTGAACGACCCGGATACCGCCAAGTATTACGAGCGCTTTTTTGAAATAATAAAAGATCCGACAAAGAGTGTCAGCCGTGGGCACAACCTGGATTTTGATACGCGGGTTACTACAGGCGAAAAGGAAATACCGAAGGTTCGGGCGGACGTTTTTTTCAGGTTAAAGCAGGGCGAGTTCATTACCTATGCAGATGGCAGGGATAAAAAGGTACAGTTCAAACTGGCCAGAATACAGAGGGAACTGCCCAAAGGTGAAAGGCCATATTCAAGTGCCGACCTACAGGCCAATTTTGATAGGATATATGATGAGGCCCGGTCGATTTTTTCCTAACCCATCACATATTTGGTCAAAATTCTGTTTTCTTTTTAAGAGCTTCCAGTTCAACCCCCAAAGCATTGAACATCTGAAGAATACTGCTAATCTTCAATTCGTCGGGACTATATTCCTGTGTTTGGATGGCACAGGTGAACTCCCATAGCTCCAGGATTTCATCGGCCTTGATTTCATAGGGGAGGTATTCCCTGTTATCCGAAACCAAGAGCAGCGTCCCTTTGGAATGCAATTGGTCAAAGACCCGTTTATAGACCATGCCATCGTTTTTGGTCAAAAGCACATAGGTCGTGCCGTTTTTGATGTCTGCCATGTCCTCAACATAGCGACCAACAATGAACGAACCATCTTTCACGGGCAGCATCGAATCCCCTTTAATGGGAAAGGCGCGGTGCTTGCCAGAGGGAAGGAACGGTAACTTTATCTTCTCCAGTTGTTCGATGTACTCCGGATCATCATATCCGGCCAGATACCCAGCGGAAGTCTTTACGGGGACCACCTCGATCAGGTCCTCATTTTCTGAATCCACCATAATGGGGAACAGCACCCGTTGGTTGCCCAAGTCTATAAAAGAAAAATCTTTGGCCTTGGTGAGGTCCTTTTTGATAAGGATATCGACAGGTATCTTGAAGAAATCCGATAGGGTTACCAATAGCTCCAGATTGGGTTCGGAACGTCCTTCCTCTTTGGAGCCGAGGTTCGATCGGGAAATGCCCAATTCCTCAGCGAGTTGTTCCTGGGAAAGACCTTTTAAATCACGAAGATGCCTGATGTTTTTGGATATAAAATTCATAATACTACAAAATTAAGCAATAAAAACTACATATTGTAGTTAATTTTGCTTTTCCAATGGAAAATAAAATTCTACATCTCGATTTGGATACTTTTTTTGTGTCCTGTGAACGGCGACTGGATTACAGTTTACAGAAGCATCCTTTGTTGGTAGGCGGAACGGGTGATCGTGGCGTGGTTTCCGCTTGCAGTTATGAAACCCGGAAGTTTGGCATCCGCTCTGGTATGGCGATGAAGTTGGCCAGACAACTCTGTCCCGAGGCAGTGGTCATAAAGGGAAATGCTGGGACGTATACTAAATTTTCACAAGAGGTCACGGAAATCATCAAGGAGCAGGTGCCCATTTTTGAAAAGGCGAGCGTAGATGAATTCTATGCAGACTTGACGGGAATGGACAAATTCTTTGGCTGCTACAAATACGCCACAGAGTTGAGGCATAAAATCATCAAGGAAACGGGACTGCCCATTTCCTTCGGACTGTCATCCAATAAAATAACCTCAAAGGTGGCCACGGGTGAGGCCAAGCCCAACAACCAGATGAAAATCGATTTTGGTCTTGAAAAAGCGTTTTTGGCACCGCTGTCCGTGCACAAGATTCCTTCCGTAGGCGGCAAGACCTTTCAATCCTTAAAGAATATGGGCGTTTTTAAGGTGCAGACCATTCAGGAAATGCCGGAGGAAATGATGATCAGTGCGTTCGGGAAAAATGGGCAGACCATTTGGCGGCGAGCTAATGGCATTGATAGGCCGCCACTGATCCAATACCATGAACGGAAATCCATTTCAACGGAACGCACCTTTTGGGATACGACCGATATGGTAAAGTTGCGAACCACGTTAACGGCGATGGCAGAAAATCTGGCCTTTGCCCTGCGGAACGGCAATAAGCTCACTTCCTGTATATCCATTAAGATCAGGTATGCCGATTTTAACACGTATACCAAACAAGTAAAGATACCGTATACCAGTGCCGACCATATCCTGATTCCAAAAGTATTGGAGCTTTTTGAACAGTTGTACCAGAGGCGGTTGTTGCTGCGGTTGGTAGGTGTGCGGATGGGCGATTTGGTTTCCGGGAACTACCAAATCAACCTGTTCGACGATACCGAGGAAATGTTGAACCTTTACGGCGCAATGGACCATATCCGCAAGCGATTTGGTGAAAACAAGATCATGCGGGCATCCTGTATGGGTGCGAAATCCATCGGTAGATTTTACAATGCGTTCAATGGCGAACCGCCAATGGTGTTGGCCCACAGAACCCAATAGCCTATGTACCTGAACTGCCATACTTATTATTCCTTACGGTTCGGGACGTTTTCCGAAATCGACCTATTGCAGCTTGCCAAGGACAACGGTGTGGGCGAATTGGTGCTTACCGATATTAACAATACATCGGCCTGCCTCAATTTCATCCGTAAGGCTCTTGATTTTGGCATTCGCCCGATGGTGGGCATTGATTTTAGGGATGGGGCAAAACAACTCTACGTAGGTGTTGCAAAAAACAATGATGGCTTCCGTGAGCTGAACGCATTTTTATCGCAGCATTCCCATAATGCCATCAAACTTCCCGAGGTCGCACCGGAGCTGAAAAATGTTTTTATCATTTATCCTTTTGAACAGCTTTTGCAGCTTGATAAGACCTGTTTTTTGGACAATGAATTCATCGGCATTTCCATAGAAAATTTAAGAAGACTGCCGTTTTCCGCCTATCGGAATTTTACCGATAAATTGGTGGTGCAACAACCCGTAACCTTCCGAAATAAAAAGGATTTTAACGCCCATAGGTTACTTCGGGCCATTGACAACAACACGCTATTGAGCAAACTATCCACTACGGAAGAAGCCAGTGAAACCGAACGGATGCTGCCCTTGGAAGATTTGTTGGGGCGTTATCAAGACTTTCCCCATATCATCCAAAACACAGAAAATCTCTTGTCGGAATGCCACATTGATTTCAGTTTTGGTACTAACAGGGTATCGCAGAACCAACAGGTTTTTAGCGAATCAAAGGAGCAAGACTATAAGCTATTGACCGAACTCTGTAACAAGGGCCTGCCCAAACGCTATTCAAATCCCAATGACATCGTTCTTGCCCGACTGGAAAGAGAATTGCAGGTCATACGAAAGTTGGATTTTGTGTCTTATTTCCTGATTAACCATGATATTGTGAGCTATGCCAAGAGACAAGGGTATTTTTACGTAGGCCGTGGCAGTGGAGCAAACAGTATTGTAGCTTATATCATTGGGATAACCGATGTTGATCCCATAGAACTCGACCTATATTTTGAACGCTTTATCAATCCGTTCCGGGCTTCACCACCCGATTTTGACATTGATTTTAGCTGGCGTGACCGTGATGATGTTACCGCCTATATCTTCAAACGCTTTCCAAATACGGCATTGTTGGCTACCTACAATACCTTCAAATATCGGGCTACGGTACGGGAATTGGGCAAGGTGTTCGGATTGCCGAAAAGCGACATTGACCAATTGAGCGATGGAAACTTTCCACCCTCAAAATTGAACGACATCCATAGGCTCGTCATCAAATACGGTTCACTTATCCAAGGGATGCCCAACCACCTGAGCGTACATAGCGCAGGAATCTTAATACTGGATAAACCCGTTCATTATTATTCGGCGACCGATTTACCGCCAAAGGGATTTCCAACGGTACAGTTCGATATGATTATTGCCGAGGATGTGGGCATTTTTAAGTTCGATATCTTGGGGCAACGGGGGTTGGCGAAAATCAAGGATGCCATAGACATCGTAAAAGAGAACCGTCCCGAGCTTCCCGAAATCGACATTTCGCAAATTGAAAAATTCAAGAGGGACGACAACCTGAACCAAATGCTTTCCAAGGGAAAGGCCATAGGGGTGTATTATGTGGAATCCCCAGCAATGCGTGGGCTGATGAAAAAGTTGCAAGTAAGTGATTATTTAAGTTTGGTGGCCGCCAGTTCCGTAATTCGTCCTGGTGTTTCCTCATCAGGGATGAAAACCGAGTTTATCCGTAGGCATAGGGAACCGGAACGAAGAAAGGAAGCCCATCCCGTTCTGGCTAAGATTATGCCAGAGACCTATGGCGTGATGGTTTACCAAGAAGATGTGTTGAAAGTGGCCCACGAGTTTGCCGGACTGGATTTGGGCGAGGCCGATGTATTGCGACGGGGAATGAGCGGTAAGTTTCGCTCCCGGGAGGAGTTCAAGGCCGTGGAATTGAAGTTCAGGAGCAACTGCTTGGATAAAGGCTATTCGGAAACGGTCATCAATGAGGTCTGGGAACAGATTGCCAGTTTTGCGGGTTACGCCTTTGCCAAAGGGCATTCGGCCAGTTATGCCGTGGAGAGTTACCAAAGCCTCTATTTGAAATGCTACTATCCCTTGGAATTTATGGTGGCCGTACTCAATAACGGTGGTGGCTTTTATAGCAGCGAACACTACATTCAGGAAGCCCGGATGTGCGGTGGCATTATCCACGCCCCTTGCATCAACAATAGCGACCACGCCAACAGTATAAAGGGGGAACATATTTACTTGGGATTTGGCTACCTGAAGCATTTGGAAACTTTTTTGGTACAGCGGTTATTGACGGAAAGACAGCTCTACGGGAAATTTGAATCGTTGGATGATTTTATTGACAGGGTTGTGGTAAGTATCGAGCAACTGACGATTTTGATTCGCATCGGGGCGTTCCGGTTTACCCATAAATCGAAGCCTGAATTGCTATGGCAGGCTACGTTCAAATTGAATGCTTTGGGAAAGCGGAGCGCCCATCCGCAGTTGTTCCGTCCCAAACACCGAAATTTTCCCTTGCCCGAGTTCAATCAGGGATGGTTGGAAGATGCCTATGACGAAATGGAGCTTTTGGGCTTTCCGTTGTGCAGCTATTTCGACCTGATTTCAGAAACCCCAAAATCCAATTGGATGACCAAAGATATGCCCAAGTTCAAGGGCAGGGAAATGTTATTGTACGGCATTATGGTGAATTCAAGATTCCATAAAACAAGCCAGGGCAAGCGGATGCGATTGAGTACGTTTATCGATGATCAGGGCGAGTATTTTGATGGGGTACATTTTCCAAAAGTGGTCGATAAGTACCCCATTCATGGTAGGGGCGTATATGCCTGTTATGGCAAGATTACCGAAGAATTCGGGCATTTTAGTATGGATGTGATGTGGAGTAAAAAAATGCCCTTAAAGACCGACCCTCGCAGCCCTGATGAACCGACTTATGAGGATGTCTTTAAACTAAAATCCGCCAAACGAAAGGAAATTAAAAGCTAATTCGGTATATTGTAACAAACATTTTTTGTTATGTGTTACCGGACCAGACTCAACGCCAAATTAGAGGATATAGAAAAATCGTTCGATGCCTATTTTGAGGAAAAGGAGCGTTACCAACCCAGTGAGGAAATCAATGGTTTTGCACATTCGCCCTATCCTGTTATCGTGGATGAAAGCCCAGGCGAAATCCAATTTTATAGTTGGGGCTTGATACCGTTTTGGGCAAAGGATAGAAAAATCCAAAAGGCGACCTTGAACGCCAAGGTGGAAACCCTTGACGAAAAACCGTCTTATCGCAATTCTGTACAGAAACGGTGTTTGGTAGTGGCGGATGGGTTTTACGAATGGCAATGGTTGGATCCAAAGGGCAAGGCCAAACAAAAGTTCGTCATAAAACCACAAGACCAAGACATTTTTGCACTTGCGGGGATTTATTCGCTATGGAACAACCCCGAAACCGGGGAGGAATTGGGAACATATAGTATCGTTACTACCGAGGCAAACGAGCTGATGAGCGAAATACATAACACCAAGAAAAGAATGCCCATAGTTTTAAGGGAACAGGATAGAAACCGTTGGCTGACCAATGATGATTATAGCTCGTTCGCTTTTCCCTACGAAACCAATTTGGTGGCTTCCAAGTGTTAGATTTGCCAAAAATCAAAACGGGGATTTTTCACGTAATCCTTTTTCTGTAACCTTCCAGTGGCCATCCACTTTTACGAGTTTTAAGGTTTCGGGCTCATCGCTGTATGAAGTGGAGAACCTTACCCAGGCCGTATCGCCGTTAACGGCTTCATCCAGAACCTTGAAATTTGATGCGCCTTCCATTTTGGAGGGAACTAGTATATCATGAACGGCCGTAAAGGCTTCGTAGCTTTCGGGCGTGGTGTTCTGTTTTAAGGCGGAAAGGTCCTTTAGGTAAAAGCTTTCGATAACGATTTGGGCGGTTTCAACGGGTGATTTTTGTGCCGCGGTGCAGGCCATAAAAAGTATCAGCCAGAGGTAGGGGACTATTTTTTTCATCTGTTTGGGTTTTGGTAATAATCTGTTTTATTAATGTTTAAATGGTATGGCCTGTTGCGGGTTATCATTTAATAGTCTCAATTAGGGTTGTTAATGGTTCTGTGCGATATTTTCAACTTTAGGTTACGCTCACCGTTCCTTTCATTGAGTTCCAATAGGACCAAACGCTCGTCACTAATGGAAAACTTCGGTACAGCATAGACCACTTTGGCCTTTTGGCCTTCCTTGATTTTTGACGGTGCACCATAAATATAGAGCGGAGCGACATCCAAACGCTGTAATGATTTTTTTCTGCCCTTATTTCTGGTCTTGATGCTTAGGTCCAGAAAGTTTACATCATAATCCAATGACGATCGGTTCTCGATGGCCATCACGAAATACAGTTCCTCCCTGTCGAAAACAATATTCTCGACCCTCAGCACTATGCCGTCGTGCCGTTTTTTAAGCTTGCCGATGCGCTGCCTTCTCTTGACCAAATACGAACAGAACCGTTCATAATATCTGGTCTTCGGATCGGCGGAAGGCACCGATTGTATCGTTTTGTCCAAATGGGATGCCTTCGGTTTTTCATTACCAATGGACGCCGAACCCGGAATGAAATAATTCAGTTTTTCCAGTGTAGGACTATATCTTATAATATACGAAAAAATGTCACCATTATAGTTGATTATCAAAAGATTACTTTCTTTTCCAGGGGTGGCCTGCAACAATCCGAAATACTGCTGTTTTTCACGGTTATAGGTGAAAACGAAGTTGTCTGCACCGGTAATACCCTGTCTAATGGGATTGGGAAAGAACAGGGCCACGTTCTTATGTTCGTTGGCATAGATGGTGTCCAAGGTCATTTTGGGCTGGGCACTTAAAAAGGCCGTGGCCAAGAGGAAACTGAATAGGATGGATGGATGTTTCATGTGTCTGGATATTTATGGTTCTGGTTTCAATAGGAGCCTGTAGTTGTTGACCACGGTAACCTTTACGGTCCGGTTGTTGCGCTGGAACACTTTTTTGATGCCGCCGACCTGTGGAAGCCCGACGACATTGATGTCGTCGACAATGTCCTCCACGATCTCACGGCCGGCCTCGGCACGGAAACTGTTCTCCACATAGATGCCCTCAGTGCCGTCCTGTAGGTCAAAGGCCTTCAGTTTGATGGGGTGGTGCCCGATGTTTTCAATCCTTATCATCGCGCGATTGGGCTGGAAGCTGATAAATCCATATATCGGAGTGTTTTTTGGAACAACTTTATTCCCAATCTTGGCATCCTTTGCGAGCCGCATCCGTAACCGATGGTTGGTACTCACGGTCTGGTCGCCATCCACCGTCACATGTATTACGGAATCCGTATGGCGTAGGTCCAAAATAGGATTTTTGACCGGGGCAGAAGCAAAGAAGAGTTGGTGCTCCAGTCCCATTTCTTTGGCTCCAACTTTCGCATCCGTTTTGACCACGGTGTCCCTATCCTTTTTCGGCTTACGGTCAGTTGAACTTGGTATGGTCTTGGAATAAGTGTTTTCGGAATAACTTATCCTGTTGGCCCTATAGATGCTGTCCACGATATGGCGTTTCCTTTTGATGGGCAGGTCGGGGTCGTAAGTGCCGGTGGAGTCCAATAGGCTCTCGTCATAGATACTGGGCGCATTGGTCTGGCGGACTTCCTTCAGGTCGTCGATGGCCTCCAATTTGGAGTCATACTCCTTTTGTTCCGCTTCCAGTTCGGGCACCTGGACCTGCTCCAGATTTTCATCCCCATCACCGGCCCCGTCCATCAACATGGCGGAATAGGCGATCAGGAATATCACCACCGTGGCCAGTACCACGGCGAATACTATTTTGTTCTTTTCGATTTTCATGGTGTTCCGTTTTGTATTTTTCTAAGGCGCTTTTCAAAATAATCCGTGATGAGCAGGCCGTGCGGGTTGTTGGGAAAGTGACGGTCCACCCGTATGAGCTTCCCCGTGGTGATGAGCTCGTAGGTATCGGTGGTCGCCCCGCGGTTGATTTCAAAGACACACCTGGTCTCGAACCCGTAAGGTTCGTTCTGCACGTCCACTTTCGATTCAATGTCCAGTACCCTTTGCACCAGTGAGTACTGGAGCAAGCGGTTGAAGACCCCGTCCGCCTTTTTCTGCCGATAGAGGTTGTCCACCGAACTGTTGCCCAACCAAAGCGCCTTTTCGAGGTGCCTTTCATAATTGCTGGCATCGATGTCGTAGAAATAGGTATGGAACAGTTCCAGGTGCGACAATATCTCCACCTTCAGGTTCTCGTTCTGCGAGACCAGTTTCAGGGGAATGGCACTGCCATCGGTATTGACCACAAAGGCGCTGCCCACGGTGTCCCTGTGCAGTTTGATGACCATCAGTACGGATACGATGGCCGTGACCGCAGCGGCGATGACCGAGGCCAGTACGATGAACCGGTTCAGCTTTAGCACGTCGTAGATGTTCTTATAAGGTGTTTTCATTCATTTGGGTGTTGGTTTAAAAAAAAAATCAGCATGATTTGGTCTACCCGCCACTGAACAGCCGGAGCGTGAACGAAGTGGCCTTGCTGTAGAGCTTGAACTTCAGGAACACAATGAACCCGATTGAGCCCAACTGCAACAGGGGCGCAAAGAAATGGCTGCCCCAGTCCGTGCCGAAGAGGTTGCCCCAGAAATTGGTGTTGACCTCCGTGTAGAGGTTGTTGATGAACACGTTCACCAGAAAAAAGGCGGGCACGAGCATATAAACTGCGGCATAGAGCCTAAAGAACTGGTAGGCCATGGGCCTGAACTTCTCGAACACGGCCAAACTGATGACCAGTGGGAAAAAGGCCTGCATGATGCCCAACAGAAAATAGCGCTCCGCTAGAAAAAGGGGATAGATAAAAATATCCAACAGCCACAGGAAGATGCCCACGATAAAGGCGATGAGCTTCAGCCCATAGAGCGGCGTCACCAAGGCCTCGTACAGCAGGGCAAAGGCTTTTTTGGCGGCTTCCAGTGCGCCCACATCCCGTTCCAGATCGATGTCCTGCATCTGTAGTGGGAGGAGCGCCGGAGCCGTGTCGCGGTACTGGGCCTCAATGGCCACCAAAATGGCATCGAAGGCGCCCAGCACCTGTGTGGAAAAGATGACCAGTATGACCACCGCAAAGTTCTTGGCCAGTTCGGTAGGGGTGAGCCCCCAGGTATGGCCGTCCCTATCGGCGAGGCCCTCGTTGTACTTTTTCAGGATGTTGATCAGGAAAAAGAGAACCGCCAAGGTCTTCATGCCCGTAATGGTGTACTGCGAGAACTCGCTGTTCTTTATCGTCTGGAACACCGTGTCCACATATTCCAATCCTATGCCCAAAGGGATTCCAACCATGTTCTAATATTTGGCGGCGCGGTTATTGATGGCGTCCTGCATGGCCCTAAAGGCGATGATCTCGCGGTAGCGCTTGGTCTTGGCCTCGATCTCGGCCACCATTTCCCGGGATTCCTTTTCCTTGGCCTTGAGCACTTCAGCACGTTCAGCGTCCGTCATTTTCAGGGTGTTGCTGGTGAGTATCTTATCGATATACTCCAATCCTTCGAGGGAATTGCTGACGATATCGTTGAAGGAGTCCGAAATGCGGTCCACTTCATCGGCCTTGATGTAAGGGGAGTTGAGGATCTCCCTGAGGTCGTCCTGTACGAGGTCGAACAGGCGTTTGTTGTTCCGGGCCATTTCCCTGACGGCCTTGAGCTGTTTGATGGCATTGTTGACCTTTTCGATGTTCTCCTTTTGCGTCTTGAGGAACTGGACGGTCTTGAGCAATTGGGCGGTCTGCTTACCAGACTCGATCAGCGATTTGGTAAAACTGATAAAGTTGGTATTATCATACACCGGCATCCCCTGGCAGGCAGCGCCTGCGGGCAATAAAAGGACGAAGGCCAGTGCTAGTACAAAGGTTTTGGTATGCTGTTTCATGTTTAAAGGTTTTTAAAGGTTATTGATTTTTATGTTTTAAAAATTGTTCGATGGCGGTTTCCATGTCACCACAGGTTTCATAGAGTTCCATAATCTGGGTGCTTTCGCTGCCATCGGTCAGGTAGGCGGCAAAGACCTCTGGCGGTACTTCCAGCCTGAAGATGTTGCTCTCCTTGCCGATCTTGATGAACATCTCGGTGTGCTTGCGGTCACCGGTCAGGTTGTTGCGGATGGATTTGAGCTGGTTCAGGTCGTGGGCGGATAGGTTGAGCCGTTTCTTCAGTTCGGCGTAACCCTTTTCGTTGCGCAGGCTGTAGATGACCTGGGTGTTCTCCAATATACTGGCCGAGGTGGAGCTGTCGGGCAGTTGGTTGATGGACTGCAAAATGATGCCAATGGCGCCGTTCTGCTTGCGGATGGCCTGATAGTAGAACTCCACGCTCTCCAATACGTTGTCGAACTTCAGTTGCTTGGCGAACTCATCGAAAAGGATGATGCCCCGTTCGGAGCGGTTGCGCCAAATGGTGCGCTGGATGGCCGACTTGATGAGTTTTAGCATAACGGAAAGGATTTCTTTGTTGTCACGGACCTCGTCCAGTTCGAAGACGATGAGCCGTTTGTCCTCGATCTTATAGGTCTGGTCATCGCCCACATTGAACAGGAAGCTGTAGAGCCCGCCGTCCACATACTCCGAAAGGATGTGAAGAAAATCGGTGACGCTGAAATGGTCTTCCTTGATACTGAGTTCATGTAAGAGCGTATCCTTATGGCCATCGACAAAGCGGTAGAGCGATTCCAGTGAATGTGTCTTACGCACCTTCTTGTAGTAATGGAGCAGCACTTTTTTGATGGCGACCTCCTGGGCCTTGGTGGGACGGGTTTCGGCCATGAGCTCCAATAGGAACACTCCCAAATCCTCCAAACGTTCGGGTGTCAGGTCGGACTCCCGCGCCATAAAAAAGGGGTTGATGCCCAGGTTCTTGCCCTGTTCGTAGCGTAGGATGATGTGCGCATCGGGGTAGAGCTTGGCAAACTTGGAGTAGGAACCGCCCAGATCGATGATCACCAACCTGACATCCTGTTCAAAATATTGGCGAAGGATATTGTTGGCCAAAAAGGACTTGCCCTCGCCCGTAGGGGCGAAAATGGCAAAGTTCCGGGCCTTTATACGTTTCTTGTTCTCGTCCCAGACATCCTTAAGCACGGGGATGTTGTGTTGCCGGTCGTTGAATATGATGCCCTCGGCATCCGACCGGTAATTGGTATTGTTGATGAACAGGCAGAGGGCATGCTTCAGGTCGGTCACATACAGGTCGCTGTTCGAAAAATTGGAGCAGTGGCAGGGGTGCGAGTTCAGGAAATATTGCTTGCGCTCCTCGCCCTTTGGTGAGTAGGGCAGCATGTCCAGTTCCTTGAACTCCGTTTTGATCTTGGAGGCGACCTGGCCAAGACGTTCGGCATCACCGCACCAGAACAGTACATTGAGATGCCCGCGGATGATGCGCGATGAATCGTCCCGATTGATCTTATCGACGATGGCCTCAATCTTTTTGAGGACGACCTTGTTCTGTGTCCCGAAATTCGAACTTTTATTCAGCTCCTCGATTTTCTTCTCCAATAGCTTGCGCCATTTATGTTTGTCGTCGAGATAGAGGATATGGTTCACGATATGGTCTTCGTCCAGGTCCAGTCCGAGACCATCGATAAAACCCTGGTGGAACACGAAATCGTCGGAGGTGAAGCGGTCGTTGGTCTTGCTGCTCTGCACCGTTTCGCCAAAGCACAGCTCACTGTTGATGGCCAGAACGTCAAAATGGTGGTCACCGATATCGATATGGGGCTTTTTCAGTTGGATGTCCGTATCGAAGCCCTCGTTATAACCGTTGAAATAGTTGCCGGTAAGTGATATGATTTCGTTTTCACCCAATGGAGACAGGGAGACCCTTCGGCTGTTGTTCACAAAGGAGACGGCATCGTTCACCGCCGATATGAAGGCCTCGGCGTTGTGGTCCATTTGTCGGTATATGCCCTTGTCCAGCTTTCGGAAGGGGTTGGTGAACTTCGGGGCGTTCAGTGTCCGGTTGTGGGGCATTACAAAGAACAGGTAGCTTTGGTGCCGCAGGTAGCCGCGACCCTTGAAATAACCGTGGGTGGCCTTTTGAAGAAAGGTGCTGTTGGGCAACTGCTGTGCCGAATATTGGCATTTTCGGTATACCTCCTGTTTGTGGATGACCGTACCGTTGGGCAATGATTTAAAGGCTTGGAACCATGCCCCATGGATATCCTCGAAATCCGCTTCCGAAAGGGAATAGATCTCTGGTAGACTGACTCCATAACAGAGTACCAGGTTCCCGTTGCTGGCAAAGACGGTGTGTCCTTGGATATCCAATATGGGATGGTATGTGGAAAGGTTGATGTTATTCATGGTCCAATAGGCTCGTTTTTTTGTTGCTGATGGTCTTGGGGAACACTTTCTTTAGGTGCAGCAGTCCGGGGTTGTTGGCCATATGCACCAGGGCGACATAGAGCGCCCCGTTGAATGCCATTACCGTTAGGATGACCGCCCAGTTGAACGAAAAGATGATAAGCAGCAGGGAGCCGATAATGGATGTCATCATGAGCGCGAACAGGGCTATGGGCAATCCCATGATCATGGCGCGTTTTCTGATGTTCCTATAGACTTCGTAAGTTTTCATAAGGATTTAGGGTTTTTAAATGTCGCTTGGCGACTTAGACTACTATGCCTATGAGATAGGTGAATATGCCCACTACAGCTCCGGCAATGAGTACGAAGACGAGTACGCGGGTTATGCCTTTTTTAAGGTCTGCGTTCTCCCCGAAGAAATGCCCCGCATTGAACAGGAAACCGATAAGGAAGATGACGCCCAGGATGATGGGAAATATGGAACGGATGGTATCGGACACATCGTTAACGGAATCCTCGATGCCCCCGATCTGGGCAAAAAGGGACGTGGACAACAGTGAAAGCAGACTGGCCAAATAGAATGTTTTTTTCATGATGGATGGGTTTAGGTTTTCGGTTCATTTTTGTTATCCGAAAATTAATGTATTTTTAAATATAAATAACTGAAAATCAAATAATTGAATAAAAAATATTATTTGGTTTTGTTTGGTCTGCGTTGGTGTCAATTGACACTAAACTCTATGGGGTTTTGGAGCCAAACTGGTCAAAATCCAAAAAATGAAGATGAAAAAAGTGCCCAAAAACGTCAGATTTCGAATTTACACTGTTCAGATTGTAATGGTTTTGCTCCTCAAAAGTGGACTCCTTTTTGGACAGGATTTGGGTGTAAAAAAGGTAATTGTGATCGATCCCGGACATGGCGGAAAGGATTCCGGGGCCGTGGGGGTGAACCGGATAAAGGAAAAGGATGTGGTCTTGGATGTGGCCAAGGCCATTCTGGAACTCAACGAAAGGTTAAAATCTCCTTTTGATATCTATCTGACCAGATATGGCGATACGCTCGTTTCCCTTTCCGATAGGGCTAAATTGGCAAAGAGCCTGAAAGCAGATATGTTCGTATCGTTGCACTGTAACCATTCCGATTACCCCAATGCTAGGGGCGTTGAAGTGTATGCTTCCAATCAAAATTCTGAATTCTCGGATGATACCATTTGGTTGGCTTTTCAGTTGCAATCCGAGCTTAATAAAAATCTTGGTTTTACGAGCAGGGGCGTGAAGTTTGCCAATTTTCAAGTGCTTAGGGAAACGGTAGATTATATGCCGTCAGTTCTGGTGGAATTGGGTTTTTTGAGTAATGGAGATGAAAGTGGATATTTCCTGAAACCTGAATCGATAAGGGTTTTTGCAATGGTACTTTGGGAAAGTTTAATTAAAAATTTGGAAAGTTATGAGGGAATTGGGGATTGAGATAGTGAGGTGTTTAAAGGTAATTGTCATTCAAATGCTTATTGAAATCACTTCGATAATAAAAAAGAAGTGAAGAATTAATTATTTTTTAATCAATAGAATTCCCCGAGGCTCGCCTCGGGTGTAGTAAAGGAAAAGTTTTAAAAACGGATGGTTTTTCATAACGCTTTGAAAAAGCGTATATTTTCGGTGTGAAAGATGAACATATTTATAAGAGTCATAACAAGACGTTATTGCTTTATCATTTGGTGTTTCCTTTGAAGTACAGGAAGGCTATACTAACCGAAGAGACAGGAAGTACTTTGGTTGATATTTGTAATGAAATATCGAAACGATATGAGCTTGAGTTTGTTGAAATAGGATATGAGCCAGACCACGTTCATTTTCTTGTGCAAAGTGTTCGAAACGTTTCAGTGAGCCAAATGGTTAGAACCGTAAAAAGTATAGTTGCGAGGGAAATGTTTCGACTGCACCTTGAGATAGAACAGATGTTATGGGGAGGTAATTTTTGGTCAAGTGGGTTCTATGCCAACACAGTTGGTCTTTACGCAAGTAAGGAAGTGATTAAAAAATATGTTGAAGATCAGGGGAAAGTAAAAGAATACAAGGAAATTTACTCTGGGCAACTCAAACTATTCTAATACCTCGTGGGCTTGCCCCGAGGTAGTTTATTTTTGAATTTGACATTTCTTGACATGAATAAAATTGACAAATGGAAAGGCTTTCTGAATTACTGAAATCAAAAAGAGAAAAGAAAAGGCTGCTTTTAAGAGAGGTAGCATCAAGAATAGAAGTAGATACCGCTCTAATAAGTAAGATTGAAAATAACGATAGAATGCCAACGCAAGAACAATTAATGAAGTTGTCCCTAACGTTGGAAATCGATTTTGATAGACTATTGATTTTATGGTATGCAGAAAAAATATTTGAAGAAATAAAAGACGAAGCTTTAGCTCCAAAGATATTAAAAATGGTGTTGAGAAAAATCAAAATCAGAAAAACTAAATGGATATAGAATACTTAAACAAAACACCAAGTAATAGCTGTTATAAGCCTCCTATTGACGGTAATCAATTGATTTTACCTTTAGCAGATATGTCCTGGGAGGATTTTGAAAGACTTTGTTTAAGAATGGTTGAATATGTTGAGGGATTTGAAAGGGCAAATTGTGAAATTTTTGGAAGACCTGGACAAAAACAAGATGGAATTGATATTTACGCAAAAAAAGGAGTCGATAGTTATTTTACTTTTCAATGTAAACGTTATAAGTCTATTTCCGTTGCAGATTTAGAAAAAATCTTTTTAGAGTTTGAAAAAGGAACCTGGTTTCCAAAAACAAGAAAATTCGTTCTCTGTACTTCAGCTAATTTTTCTGATGTAAAGTTGCAGAAAAGATTTGAAGAAATAAGGAATGAATCTCATAAGAAGAATTTAGAGGTAGATAAATGGGATTTTACTTCCATCAATAGAATTTTAAAAACTCACCCTCAAATAGTTTATGATTTCTTCGGTTCTGAATGGTGCAAAAAATTTTGTGGAGAAGAGGTTTATAACAATTCAGTTGTAAGTCTGGATATTGTTAATATGGATGGGGCTTTGAAGAAAGCTTCTCTTTTCATGTCCCAGGTGAAAAACTACTTTGAAAAACAGCCAGAAACTCATATTGTTAGGAAGGAAACAAACCAAATTATCAGTTGGATAAAATCCGACCTGATTAGGCCCAAAAAAAACATTCTAGTTCTAGAGGGAGAAAAGGGAATGGGCAAATCCGTAATCCTGAAAGATGTATACGAACAATTGATCAATGAAAACATCTTGGTTCTTGGCATTAAAGCGGATAAATATTACGCTACCAACCCAAGAGAACTTGAAAACAAAATATTTGTAAAAGAAGATATTGCCTTCTCTAAAATAATTAGGGCTTTAAATACTCAGAAGCGACAGCTAGTTGTGATTATAGACCAATTAGATGCGCTTTCCCAAACACTTTCTTCAAACAGGGAGTATATTCAAACTTATAATAGGATAATTAACGAGTTACTTGACGAAAGAAATATTAGAGTAATTATTTCTTCAAGGAGTTATGACCTAAAGTATGATGCAGAATTGAGTGTCTATAGGTCCAATGAATTTCATAATATAAAAGCTACTTTATTAAGTGAAAATGAAGTTGTTCAAACCTTACAGAGATTTAACGTTAGTTGTTCCGAGAAAAAAGTATTAGAACTTCTTAAAACGCCGCATCATTTAGAGATATTCACTAAACTTCCCAATAAGGGTAAAATTAATCTTAATACAATATCTTCTTTAAAGGATTTGTATGATGCTTTATGGGACGAGCTAATTATTAAACAACGAAATTCAAAGCTTTTACAGTTATTATATAAAATTGCTGTAAAAATGTATGAAAATCAGCAGATAACGATAAGGAATCAATTTGCAAACGAATTTGATGCAGAAATCATGTATCTATTGAGTAATCAATTAATTATTCTTGAAAATTCAAGCCTTCAATTTTTCCATCAAACCTTTTATGATTATTGTTTTGCAAGACAATTTGTAGAACAAGAAACTGACATCTACCAATATCTTAAAGAGAACGAACAAAACTTAGAGGTCAGGTCTATAATAAAAATGGTTCTTGAGTATTTGCGCGAATATGACCATAAAAAATATATAACAAACACGACATCAATACTCAAATCTTCAAAATATCGATTTCATATAAAAGCTTTAGTCATTAGTAACTTGGGAATATTAGGAGACCCATCAACTGAAGAAAAAAGACTGGTAGACCGGCACATTTTGAAAAATCCTCTTTATGAAGACATATTTATACATTCTGTGTTTTCAAAAGAATGGAGCGGGTATCTCTTGGAAAATAAAGTTCTTAATGAATTTCTTTTCCCCCAAAGGGAATTGTCAAATAAAGCATATGAGGTTTATAAAAGGCAATCTATATTTCAATTAGATTTTTTAGAGAAGTACAATTATAAAAACATAGTTGAATACAGAAAAAATGCAGCTTGGATTTTTTTTAGAAACAATATTAATCATGCTCCATTACTGATTATAAAATTTTTAGATAAACTTCCTGACTTTTCAGAGAAGGACTACTTTATAGAAAGAATATTGATGAATCTTGACAATTGGCAAGAAATATCTCTTCTGCCTTTTTTTGAAAAGTATATCCCTTTTAATGAGGAGTCTAGAGGGAGAGATAATTTTTGGTTTTATCAAATACTCACAAAAATATTCGAGTATCATCAAGAGTATGTTTTCGGGGTACTAGCCCCTATGTTTAATAATGTATTTTATGGTGGTGAATCTTGGCATCACAATGAGTTGTCACATGACCAAGAAGAGTTGTTGAAAAAGCTATATGAACAAAGCCCTGAAAGGAGTTTTGAATTTGTTTTTAAAGTATTTGAGAAAATAATTGAGGACAACAAGGACTTTACCAATTTTGAGAATATAGATTGTCCGCTATACAATTGTACAAAGTTCATTGATGGACTAAGCTCATCAAAAGATGCGCATGTCATAATGGAAGAATTTCTGGTCAAGCATATAAGATCAAGATTGGAAGAAAGAGACTATATTATAGATTTCTTCAAAAAACATAAGAACTCAAATTCAGTATTTATTCTTAGAATATTGGTGCTAACATTAAATAATGATAAACATTTATTCTTGAATGAGACATCAGAACTAATATCAATCATATATAATAAAAAGGGCTTAAATGGTTATGATGATAAGTTTCAATTATACCTGAGACAACTTATTGCTAATTCTTTCCCCCATTTTTCTAAGAAATGTAAAAACCATATAGCTGAAATTTTATTGACAATAAAAAGTCCATACGATTCTGGATTTAATAAATATCAAGACGAGGATGGAAATCAAAAGGTTTATTTCTCCGGCTTTGGCAAAAAACAGTACTATTTCATAAAACAACTTCCAATAAATGAAATTGAACAAATCACTAAGCTAAAAAAAGTCTTTCAAGAATTTTATCGGAGATTTGGAGATGTTGACAGCAACAAAGCGCATCATATATCATCTTCCTCAGGAGTATATACCGTTGGACCTCCATTGTCTCAAAAAGCATATTCGAAAATGGACTTGCAAAATTGGAAAAACAGTATGGTAAAGTTCAATGACAACTATCATGAAGGACATGGGCCAAAAGGAGGAAAACATGAACATTCTAGAGCTTTTGAAGAAACCGTTAAAAATGAACCTGACAAGTATTATGATTTTATCAACGGTTTATTCCATGATGAAAAGGTTTCAATTGATTATGTTTCCAAAGGAATTGATGGTTTAATAGCTTCCAAATATTCACCTGATAAGGTAAAAGAACTATACAAAAGGTTTATTCGATTAGAATTAGATAGGGATAATACACTTTACGCGATATGGCAATCCAGATACTTTATAGAACATAAACTGGTTGATAAGGATATTATTTCTTTTTTAAGTGAAAGTGCAAAAAATCACCCTAACCCTGAGAACCCGATGAATGCAAATGACCCATCATTTGATAGTTTAAATACAGTTAGAGGAGCGGCCATTCATAAAATTATGCAGTGCTATGAGCAAGGAGAGTTTGCGGAAATGATATTCGAAACTGCCGAAAAAGGAACATTGGACCCTCAAATTTCTGTAAGGGTAGCTGTGATGCAAGAACTTGCCTATTTAAATTATCTGGATTTAAATAGAAGTTTCAAAATTTTCATGGAATTGATTAGAGATGCCGACATCGAGTTATTGAAAAACTCTTTTAGGACATCCCAATATTTTAATCATAAATTTCATTTTGAAATGTATCCATATTTTAACAAAATCATGGAACATAAAGAGCTTCATAATGAAGGAAATGTTATTGTTTTGAGTTGGTTAATTGAAGAAATAAATGATAAAAATTTATATACAAAATTTGTTAAGTTAAGTGATGAGGCAAAGCTTTGTGCATTAAAAATTGCAGAGGCCAACCTATTTGACAAAAATGGAAAACCAGATAAAAAATCATTCCAAATATTGATTAGTTTTCTAGATGAAAAAGGCGAAGATTTTGCATCCGCTTATTCCGGAATTGTTTTAAGAAAATTCAAATATTATAATTTCAAGGATGTCTATCCATTTTTGTTAAAATATTCAAGAAGCAAGTTATGCATGGCTCAACCTAGATACTTCTTTCAATTACTCTTAAGTTGTGTAAAAGACTATCCAATAGAATGCTTAACATTAGTTGAAAAACTAAAGTTTGACAGAATTCCAAATGTACAACTCAATGGGCACTATGATAAAGAACCTGTACAGTTAATTTTAGCTATCTACACCAAGTTAAATATGAATTTGAGTAAGAATAGAAAATATGTCAAAAAATCATTGGATATTTTTGATTCTATGCTCAAGCACAATCATTTAAGAATCTCAGTGAATCAAGCAATTCAATTAAGTACATAAGCCAATTTAAATTATATCCTCTTATCCCCAGTACCCTTATCAAACGCCACCAAATTGAACAGTTCCCGCATGCGGCTGCGAACCCTGTTGCCGTAGCGTTCTTCCAGTTCCTCAGCATTGAGGTTGGTGGTGGCATGGGTCTTTATTTTTCGGTTGCTCTTCATGTACAGTTCATGGCGGGACAACAAGACCTCGCCCATCACGTTCAGGTCCTTACCATAGAACCTACCGCTGGGCTCAACGCCCAAGTCGTCAAAACAGTAGAACCTGCTGTTGCCGTAGTCCTCGATGGTCTTAAATCCCAAATGGTTGAACCCAAAGGTCACGTTACGGCAGGGGATGACCTCGTAGGGTTTCCGGTGGGGTACGATATGGCGCAAGAGCTTCATAAGGCTGGTCTTGCCGCAGCCTACCGGTCCCGATAGCAGGATGCCCTTGTCGATGTCGATACCGTGGGCCTCACAATATTCCCGGTCCCTGATGCCGTAGGAGCAGAGCTTCAACAGAATGTCACGGTCGCTTTCATGGATCCTGAACTTTTTGCCGAACAGCAGTTTTCCTTTGGCATCGAGGTAGATGAGGATCTTCGGGAAATCGTACACGACGTTCCTGCCGTCAAAAGTGCCAATCGAATATTCCACGCCGCCTTCGGTGATCTTAGAGGGGTTGTCCATAGTCCTTGGTTTTACTGGTCCGTAGGTGGTCCTCTTTTTGGGACACTGGTTTTGGTTTGTCTCCGTTTTCCGCCCCAGTGCTAGTGCTGTGTTCCATCCAACTTATGGCCAGGGCCTGCCAGTCCCGTACCGGTTGTCCATCGACCGTTTGCCAATGATGGTCGGTATAATGCCCATGGAATTTTTTTGCTTCACCGGCACTAAAACCTTTTTTTTCAAAAAAATCGATGACCGCCCGACAGTCCTTTGGCCGTTTGTCAATGTTTTCCTGTTTGTTATTGTTTATATTAGGTACCAATGCTTGTCCACTGTTGGGACGCTGCGGGTACACTTCCTGTCCTCCATTGGGAGGGTGGTGTCCCGTTAGAGGTACGTCTCTGGGATGGTACCGTTCGGCAAGCTGTTCCAACATGGGACTGTTGTGTCCCGAATTCGGTACCTCTTGGCATAAATTTGCCATCCTTACCGAACTCCCCTTATAGGGGTTGTTGGACGGCAAATAGGAAAGGTAGCCCCACCTGTCCAGATCTACGATGCACCTGTGGTAGGTGGACTTGGAGCCGATCTTGGCCGCGCGCATGAGTTCCCTGCGGCTCACGAAGAAGCCATCGGCAAAGCGGTTGGCGTTCCATTCCAGGAACAGTGCCATATAGAGACTGATGTGCGTGGGGTTGGGGCGGTGGTCGAAATAAAGCCTTTCGAAGGCTGCGTTGAGGAGCTTGATGTAGTTCATGGTGGGAAATTAACGTCTCAGGCCGTGGTGCACGCGGTTGGCCTCCATGACCTTTTGTATCTCTTCGGCATCGTAGAAGATGATGCCGCCCACCTTGGTATAGGGCAAAGTGCCGTTGATGCGCAGGTTCTGTAGCGTGCCCGGGCTGATCTGCAAGAGGTCCATGACCTCGGAGGATTTCAGGTATTTTTTCAGGCCGCCCTTGGACTGTTTGGCCAGGAGTTCCTTGATGCCGTCAAGGAGTTCCATCTTGAACTCCATGAGGTCTTCCGTTGTAATGATGGTTGCTGCCATTTGTAACTGTTTTTTTTGGTTAAAAAAACAAAGCCGCCCTTGGCCCGATGGCGTTTGGGCGACTTTGCCCTGATTTGACTTTCGTACTGCAAATCTGGAAAGGATTATTTGAAAAACATCCATAGTCGACCCCAAGATGGGTGATTTTTTTAGACATTTATTTTGGGGCATTAAGTACTGGAACAGCAATAGAAAACCATAATAGAGGCACCAAAACGCCACAAATTTTATGTCTTTTGGAGGTTAAGGGGTTTTCCCAACTTGGGGTCGACTATGGATTGGCGTCGGACTCGTCCAGGCGCTTGGCGAGCACCTCGATGAGGCGATCCAGGAACTTGGTACGGCTGCACTTGCGTGCCCGTATCTCGATAAAGGTGTGGTAATAGTTGCCCAGGTCGATGTTGAACGCCTGCTCGAAGTGGGTGGCCATTTCCTTGATGTCGGCGGTGCCGCTGTTGATGGCCCCACTGGCCTGGAGCGCGTATATCAGTTCGATGAGCTCCGTTTTGCTGCCCGTCCAGAAAAGTTTTGATGATTGCCTCATGGGATGTGGTTTTGGGTTATCGGTATGGTTCTCCAGCTTTGCAATCTCCTGTTGCAGGTAGACAATGAGCATGTCGTAGGCCATGATGGTGGCTACGGTCAGGTCCTGACAGGTGGAAAACTGCTCATCTGTGAAAAAGTGGAAGGAATCCGTAGGCATGCGCAGGTCCGACCGCCCCCTGACGAAATACTGGTCGTCGAGGGAGGTGGCGCCCCTGCGGTAGTAATGGTAGAACTCGAGATTGTCGTTGAAATAGACCTGGAGTCTGTCGATCTGGGCATTGAGGTACTTGACCTGGAACTTGGAGCTGCTTCGGGGACGTTTGCTCTCGATGCCGTAGAGCTTGCCGTAGTAGATGAGCTTGCTGAATATCTGTGGCTTCACGTGCTTAAAGAAATGGATTTCGTCGCGCTTACCGGGGAATCCGTTGGCCACGATTTCGGAGCGGAGCCTCTTGATGCACCGCTCCGTATGCTGGATGCCAGTTTCCGCCTTATGCAGTATGTCGATATGGCGGGCCTCCAGCGCCTCCAGTTTGGCCTCAAATTCAGATATCAGGTTCTCGTACTCCATAGGGGCGCTCCATAGTCATTACCGGCCCTCAAGAACGCCAAGGCGTTCCAGTATATAATTATCGGCCGTCTGTAGGTAGGCATAGCGTCCCTCGACAAGGGCACCGAGCTTGCGCTTTTCAAAGGCGGCGGTCATGCCCAGGTCAATCTGTTCGAACTTTAGGGCAATGGCCCGTTCGATGGTGCGGTAAAGCAGTTGGCGATAGGTGCCGTAGGCCTCGTTGCAACCGTAGTCCAGCCCCACAAAGGCGGGAATGTAGGTGTGCCTTCCATTCTTATAGCAGAGCATCGCCCCGATAATTTGTTTTGGGCGTTCCTTGGGGGCGATGGCAATGAACTCCCATTGGGGATGGGCGGCCATATTATCGAACAGCTTGGCGGGAAACGCAAAGGTGTTCAGTCCAAGGTTGTTCTCGTGAACATTATTATAGAGCTCGCGTATGCGTTCCAGCTGTGCAGGGTTGGGAGATTCAATGATTTCAACTTGGGTCAAGGGCAATCTGGACATAATATCCTTTCTGAAATGCCGTCGGTTACGTGCCGATAGCTGTCCGATATAACCCCCAATGGAAATGCCCTTTTCCAAATGGACCGAACAGGAGTCCGGCATCTGGACACGGACAAAGCCCTGTCCCTGAAAGTGGCCGTGCAGGGCATCCTTTTCCGCAAAGTCGCGCAATACAACCATTTTTGCACCGTGCCTTTTTTCAAGGTGCTCCAATTGCTGTACAAGGATATCCAGGGCCTTATCCCTTAAGGGCGTAGAAGCATCCAGAAAAAGGTGGTCACCCTCGGTAAAGAGCGAGCCCATCGCGAGCACCCTAGAGGTCATGTGGTAAGGGTCGTCCTTTCTGAGTACCTCGATTTCGGTCGACAGTTTTGGTGGGGCCAGCATATCGTCCTTCCAGAGCGACAGGGTGAGGTAGGTGGCCAGGACGGGCGTCCGGTCATGCCCATAAATGATAAGATACCAAAACTTCCAATCGTGCTCCTTTTGACCGTTATCGCTGAAACTCTTCTCCAGGAACTTGAGGCCGTCCCAATCGAAGACCCCGCGACGGCCCATACAACGGTTCCAGGTCTCCCTATCAATGTTTTGGATGGAAGTCTCTAGCGTTACCGAAAGCCCATGGGTGTCCAGGGTTCCTGCCTCTGATTTTGGTTTTAGTTTAAAGGCATGGAACACCCTTTGCGGCGTGGTACCGGTATCGGCGAGTGCTTTTGGGAAATGGTAGGCCATGGCCTCGACCAGTCCCTTGATTTCCTTTTTTTGGTTGTGCCGTGAGATGGTTATGCGTACCCCCGTGTTCTTTACGGGAACGGCCGGGAACAGCCCGAGGTTGACATAATAATCCTCTTTCATGAGCCGGTTCACGAAGTTATAGCCGGTCTTGGGCATGCCCGTGCCGATATAAAAGACCGGTGAATCGTTATGGTCGACCAGGGGCAGATCGGTAGCCCCTAACAGGCCGTTGAAATATTTGATGCGCTCCCTCAGGTCGTTCTGAAGATCGTATATCTCGGGGGAGAGGTGGATGTCCGCCGAGGCGATGGCTGCCGCCACGGAGGCGGGCTCCAACTGTGCGGAAAAGGTGAGCGGCCCGCCGAAGGTCCTGATCTTGTTGTGCATCTTTTTATCGGCGCAGGCCAATACGGCGCCGCTGGCACCGAAGGTCTTGCTCAGCGTGCCGAAGAGCAGGACGTTATCCGGTAGTTCACCGAGCTCGGACAGGGTATGGCCCGTACCGTTCCTGCCGCTCCAGCCCATGCCGTGCACATCGTCGATGTAGAGGGAGAGTTGGGGGTACCTGTTGCAGAGCGCCATCAAATCACTGATGGGGGCATAGTCGCCATACATGGAATAAATACCGTCGGCCATGTACCAGACGCGCTCCCGTTTGTTGGAATGGGACTTTATCTTGTCCTCCAACATATTAAGGTCGTTGTGCCGTACCATATCAATGGGAACGCTACGGTTCTTGAGCACTTTGGAAGCGCTCTGGACGCTCCAGTGCACTTGGTGGTCCAGGATGATGGCGTCCCGGTCGCTGACTGCACTGGGGATGACTCCCAAATGCCCGAGGGTACTGTTCTTGGTGATGATGATGGGGCTGCCGTACATTTGGGTGACCTTTTGCTCCAATTGCCCATAGAGCGGATGGGAGACATAGGACTTGGACAGCGGGAACTGTGTGCCATAGGCCATGATGGCATCGGCGGCCGCCCGTTTGAGCCTTATGTCCTGTTCCAGTCCCAGATAGCCCGTGGTCCCAAAATGGAACAGTTCCCGGTCACCAATGCCGATAGTCCTTCCCGAAAATGAGCTCCCCTCTGCATAAAGGTGCAGTATACCTTCCTGTTTGGCGTCCGTAAAGACCTCGTTTACGGTGTCCAAAAAATTGTTGTGTTTGATCTTTGCCATATCGTTAGATTTTTATGTCATAAAAGTTAACACCATTTGTAGTGTTTTGGAACATGGTCGAGTTCCATAATCCCTTAAGGTCAACCTTAAATCCTTTCAGGACAACAAAAGGCCTTTCTAAATAGAGTATAAACAACTCATTATCAGGATATGTGTTGATTATTTTGTAAGTTTATTCAGAAAAACCAGTTTTCTAGACCATGTGCCGTTATTTTGAAAATGACTATTCGTCCTACCGCTTGGAGGGAGGTGTCCTCCATGTGACCTACCACAACCGTATCTATATCGACCTTGATGCGGCCATCCGTATCGTGGCGGACCGGATAGCGCTGCACGAGGGCCGTTCCCTACCCGTGCTCTGCGATGTCCGAAGCGTCAAGGGCATCAACAAGGCGGCCCGCCATTATTTGGCGATAGAGGGTTCCACCCTGATAAGGGCGGTGGCCTTTATCGTAGAGCCCACGGTATCCGAGGTCATGTCCCGCTTCTATATCCGTACCAGCCATCCGCCCATCCCAACGAAGTCGTTCAGGAAAAGGGAAGAGGCCCTCGAATTTTTGAGACCGTTCGTGGACACCCCCTGATATAAACTTAACAATGACAGTTACGACCATATGGGCAATAAGAGCAGAAAAAAACGAATGAAACAGATCAACCGGATGCTATTGGAAATGGCATCGGGCAACTTTTTTTACCGCTTGGAGCGGAGTTCCAGGAACGACACGACAGAGGCCCTGATGGTGACCCTGAACATGCTGGCCGAGGAAATAGAAGCTTTTATAAAGCACCAGGGCTATGTGAACACGGACAGCAGCATCGTGAACGTGGTGCAGATGAGCTTCTTGTTGGACCACAACGGGTCGGTGGCCATGGCCAACCAAGAGGGGTGCAACATCCTGTCCGTACTGCGGTCCGATATATTGGGCCGGCCATTTGGGACCCTGCTAACTGAAACCTCCAGGTCCAAGTGGCAACGCAAATGGATTGGCCTGCAGAAGAAATCTTCTTATGATACCAACATCGAACTCCTTTTTAAGACTGTTGGTAAACTGACTGTTCCGAAGCTTTGCTATATCACCACTTTTGAAGCAAAAGGAGAAGAGAGGAAGACTTTGGTAACGGCCATCCACCAGGCCAATAGCCAGGAGCTTATCCAGAAGCGTTTGAAAGGGGAGGTAATCGGTCATTCCAAAAAGCGGGAATCCCCTGCTGCACATAAAAAATCAAGGCCGAGACTGAGCTTTGAGGATGTGCGCAAGATCAGGAAAGCACATGATATCATCTTGGAGAACCTGGAAAGCGAGCTCCCGTCCCTCAAGGAGTTTGCCCTACAGCTGGGAACCAATGAGTTCAAGTTGAAGTACGGATTCAAGGAACTATATGGCACTACGGTCCACCGCTTTTTGCTTCGTGAACGTCTGCGCAAGGCCCAGATGATGATCCAGTTCAGCGACCGTTCTATCAAGGCCATCGCCCACATGACGGGCTTCAAGAGCACGGCGCATTTCTCGCGCAGTTTTAAAAAACATTTTGGCTACACCCCGAGCGAACTCCAGAAAAAGGCCTTTGGCAAGGATAGGTAAATAGGCCGCTCCTTTGCCCCGGAACGGTTATTTTTTGTCTAAATCCTTTACGGGCAAGACTTCATCCCTTAAAAATAAAATTTACTGCGGAACTTTACCATATCAAACCAAAAGCTATGGGACGCAAAGAATTTAAGTACCAAACGATAACAAAATGTATTGCACTTCTTTACGTGCTGCTGTTTACCTATGCCGCAACGTCCAAGTTATTGGATATGGAGCGGTTCATAGGTCAATTGGGGCGTTTCCCCTATATATCGGATTATGCCAAGGCATTGGCCTGGGGCGTGCCGACGGCGGAGCTCTTGGTCGTTGTTCTTTATCTTTTCCCGAAATACACCCTGGCGGCACTATATGCCAGTTTGTGGCTTATGGTGGCCTTTACCATCTATATCGCCTTGGTGCTCCGGTTCAGTAATCATGTTCCCTGTGCCTGTGGCGGGGTACTGTCACAGCTGGGTTGGACTGAACACTTGGTGTTCAACCTTGTCTTTGTGCTTTTCGCCGTCCTGGGTATCTATCTAAAAAACCAACAACAATACAAATGTATCTAAAAGATACTGTGCAGTGCCAGGGGAAGGCCGAAAACCTGCAAAACAGAGTAGGCCGTTAATTTAAATTTAAACATTATGAAAACGAAAGTAATGAAGGGGCTGTTGCCAGCCCTAGTGATGGTATTGGCCATCGGGCTGTCGTTCGCCACGACATCAATTGAAGTGAACCAACAGGGTTACTACTGGGACACAAATACCAATCAGGTAGAAGAGGTGCCCGGTGGCGTGGACTGTCCTCCAGAAGGCACCATAGCTTGTCTTCACGATGAGCAGCCCGTGTTTGCGGACGAGGACCGTACCATTCCCTTGTTTAAGGAGTAATGGTAATTGGTTGCCTTAAGACCACAAAAAGGTGTCCCAAATGGGACACCTTTTTTCGACCAACTCAAAATATGCCATAGGAAATGGCAAATATCAAATAACCTATTAAAGGTCCTCCATTAGTTTCAGGAGGCGCATAGCATGGCCCCGGGCCGCTTCCGTACCGCATTGGTCCAGGTTATCGGATACACGTTTCCTCAGTTTGACCAATTGTGCCAAGAACAGCGCCTTGGAGCGGGTATTATGTACAAACCTGTTTTTTTCGGCATTAATAGATACGGGTCTTTGTTCCAGGTTCTGTAGGACCCTGTCCACATAGAAATCCTGCAGGGCCATGTCCCTGGTGGCCATGGTTTCCGGAGAATCAAAAAACTTTTTAAATATGGCATGCTGTAGCCGTTGAAGAACCGCTTCGGTAATCCCATCATAGGTTTCGATATGCTCCAAATATTCCAGACGTTTTAACCTTTCATAATCGAGCAGTTCATAGAGCAGCCGGGTCTGCATTTCCAGCATAAGATCCGGATGGGTGGAGTACCGTGTCCTTTTTAAGGCCTTTGGGCATACCAGCCACTCGGGAGGGGATAGGGTCTGTTGCAATAGGAAGTCCAGGGCCTCCATTTGCTCACTATAGGGTATGGGTGTGTAGATGTTCCCCTTTTGTGAAGGGGACTTGTACTGTATGGAATAGCCCCCGACCATGGACATGACCTGTGCTAACTGGAGCCGCCAAAGATTGAGGACCTTATCATATAGCCTTTCGGCCAGGGCAAAGTCCCTTTCCCTTTTACTGATTGCGGAAAGGATGTCCAGTGTACGCTCCAGATTTTTCAGTGCCAGTGCCGTCCCCCCGATGGGGTCGCTGCTCTCAACGACTTCGTTGGTGGAGCCCGGCCCGATGGTCTCTCCTCTGTATTTGTTGTAACGGAACCAGGGTATGGAATCCTGTTCACGAACGATCATATCCAGAAAATGCCGTTCCGACCTAAAGTCCGTATTTTGGTACGGGGTATAGCCCCAACGGATGTTAAAGGTGTCCATGGGTCCCACTTTTTGCAGTAACAGGGACGGCGGGATACCGTCTTCCGGTTGTGGCAGTCCATTGTGGCGGGCATAGCTCATGATACTGGGGGTATGTCCCATGCGCTCCAGCCAGTCCGGGTCGCGCAGCTTTCCAAGGGGGTAGGCAAACTCCCCGTAATGGGCATCCATAAGCCCAAGGGCATGTCCGGTCTCATGGGAGACCAGGGATTGAATAAGCCCGCCCATAAGGTCGTCGGGAAAGGGATATTGCCGGGCCCGTTCGTCCAAGGGTGCGCAACGAATAAAATATTCGTCAGCCAAACGCTGCACGGAAGAGTTGATAATAATGTCCGATTTTAGGATTTCCCCGGAGCGCAGGTCAATAACGGACGAAACGGTGGCACCCCCACCCGCTTCAAAGCCCCTAACGCCCTTGTGCCTCCGCCAACGTACCATAGCATGGTCTGTACTGCTCCCCAAGATATCGGCATCCTTGGTAAAGGGATCGTTGACCATAATGGCGTCCTTAAATCCCGCGGTCTCAAAGGCCGGTAGCCATGCTAGGATGCCTGCCCTGACATAGGGCCGCCACTTTTTGGGAATGTCCTCCGTCAGGGTAAAGGTAATGGGTTTTATAGGGGAGCTAATGGCTTGTTCGGGATGTTTCTTTTCGAGGCGCCATCTTGTAATGGCCGCTTTGGCGTCATGCAGCCTGTAACTAATGGTGCTGCCCTTATCCTCACAGTAAAAACCTACGCGGTGGTCGAAGAGCCGGGGCGCCATGGGCTCGGTGAGCCGGTAAAAACTAAAGTCCACCTGGATGCTCCTTTTTACCTTTCCGTTGGAAGTGCTACGTGTGGTGCTGATAATGGTCTCGTTGTCCAGATTGGCCACGCTAGAGATATAGGACAGGTCCCTAATGGCATTGCCGAGGTCCCAACCGAGATCCACTTTGAGGAACAGCTCGGTGACATCGATAAAAACGGCCCTGGAACCAGTAGTTTCCTTGGTTATCGGAAACGTGGCCAGGGGGATGCTCGAGTCCTTTGGGGCACTGTCCATGGGGATGATAATGCCCGTCACGGAAACGGTCCTGACGGCCTCAAGAAGGATGCCGTTCCCTTGTTGGGTCCAGACAACCTGTTTGTAATCGTGGTCGTAGCCATCGTGGTGGCAGACCATCAGGATTGTGTCGCCCAACATCGAGCGGGGCATTTCCAAAATGACCCTTGTCCCGTCAAGTTCTGCTTTTAAGAACCCGTCAAGGTTGCGTACCATGGTTCTTGGTGCTTTCTCCAAAGGACTAGGGGCCGCTTTTGCACGGACAGGAAAGGCCGATAGCATATAGGCCAATATGATAAAAGGAATATAGATTTTCATAGGTGTTCGGTTTCTGTAGTACATCAATATCCAGGATTTTGGGGCCTCAGGTTGGGGTTGTTGCTGATTTCGTCCTCCGGTAGGGGGAGCAGGATGTCGGTGGGCTGCCAGTTCGCTTTGATAGGGGCGAGGACATCGCTGGCCAAGCCCGTACGCTTGAGGTCGAACCACCGCTGTCCATGCTCGGTAAAAAGTTCCGTCTGGCGCTCCCTGAGGATGGCCTTAAGGAGCGTGCTCTGGGTATCGGCCGAGGTGTCCCCCAGTCCCGCACGATGCCTTATGGCATTCAGGTCGTCCTGGGCCCCCGTGATGTTTTCCAAATGGGCGCGTGCCTCCGCACGGATCAGGTACTGTTCGGAAAGCCTGAAGACAATGGAATGCTCCGTGGACGCATCGTCCCTGAAGGTCTTCTTGTATTTATGGGCATAGTAAAGTGTGGTCAGCCCATCGTCACTGGTGTGGCTGCCCACCCAATGCACGAACCGCTGGTCGCCCGGTTCAAAGGCGGCCAACAGGGCATCGGTAAGGGCCATGGTCTGACCGGGAATGGCGTTGATGATAAAGGTACTGCCCTCATAGGTATTCATGTCCGATATCCCGTTCGGCCTGAACTGCCAAAGGGTCTCTGGGGATTCCTTGAGGAAGACCTTGGTGATATCGGGTTCCAGCCCATAATCGGTCAAGAGCCCAGTAGCCGTCGAGGCGGCCTGCTCCCAATCTTCGGCATATAAATGGATGCGGGCCAAAAGGGCCTTAGCGGTATCCCTATTGGGTACGACACGGCTACCGGTGGGGTCGTCGGCATCCAACAAGGCTATGGCCAGGTTCAGGTCCTTAATGATATGGCCATGGACCGTACTTACGGACATCCGTGCGGCACTCCCGTTGGCCACATAGCCTGTCGTGGTTACATAGGGGATGTCGCCGAAGAGTTCAACCAGCATGCTGTGCATGTAGGCCCTTACAAATAGCGCCTGTCCCTTGAACCCGTCGCGTTCATCCTGGGTCAGGGCATCGGAACCGTCGACGCCTTGGATGATGTCGTTGGCGGCATAGATGATATTATAGGCACGGCTCCACCAATCGGTTACAATACTGTTGGAAGGGGTCAGCACATTGCCATAGAATTGCGAATAATCGGTATTGGACAGGAAATAGTCCAGTTCATCACTGTAGAGTCCCATGAGTGAACTGAGCCCGTTGCGTCCGGAGACCATGCTCTGGTCGCGAAGGTCCAGATAGAGGTTGGCCAGTGCCGACTCTACGGTGGCGGGGTTTTCAAATACCGTTTCCGATACCAGGGTGTTCTTGGGCGGATCCACTTCCACAAATTCCGAACAGGCCCAAAAGGCAGTGGCCATGATTATTGCCATTAACGTTTTCAACGGCCATACTTTGGAAGCCCACTTGAGGGACTTCAAGGTTTTAATATTGTCTATAGATGTCATAAGAATACTGATTTAAATGATTAAAGGCCCAATTGTATGCCAAGGGTGAACTGTCGCAATGGCGGCAATCTAAGCAGCGATGTCTGTTCGGGGTCCGGCCCGTCGTATGGGGTAAAGGTCAACAGGTTCTGTCCCTGTATGTAAATGTCAAGGTCGATCCCTTGAGCCAGGCCATCGGGAAGCCTGTAGGTGAGGGATATGTTCCTGAGCCTGACAAAGGAAGCATCGGATACCGCGGCACTGCTGCTCCTTTGTTTCCCGCGATCGGAGGACAAGCTACGGTCCAGACCGGCTGTGGCCTTCATGATAGGGGTGTTGTCCCCGGGCTGTTGCCAATAATCCAGAAGTAATGTGGCACCATTGCCCCGTAGGCCCGGTGCGGAACGTGTCCTTAATAGGTTATAGCCCCTTTGTTTTTTGAACTGGAAGAACAGGTCCAGCGATAGGTTTTTATAGGTCAAGGTGTTGCCCAGTCCACCATAGAATTTGGGCGCAAAGTCCTCGATGTACCCCTTGTCCTGGGAACTGGTTATGCTGCCGTCACCGTTATAGTCCTCGAAGCGGTAGGTTCCCGTATCGGGGTCAACGTCCTGGGCATGGTAAAGGTCTACGATGGTGAGCGGTCTGCCGATGATATAGTCGTCAGCAAAGGCGGAGGACTCCAGACCGGGGAAAGCTGCCAATCGGTTTTTGGGAACGGTCAGGTTGAAGGTGGTGTTCCACTGGAAATGCTCCTGCCGAATGTTCTGGCTGCGCAGTTCGATTTCCAGTCCCGTGTTCTCCACGGTGGCATCGAAGTTGCCGGTAAGCTGCGAAAAGCCCGTGGTGGCCGCCAATGGAAGCCCGATGAGTTGGTTGGAGGAACGGTTCCGGAACCAAGAGGTGTTGAGCAGGATACGGTCCCTGAAGAATCCCAGTTCAAGACCGAATTCCAGTTTCTTATTGGATTCCCAGCCGAACTGGGGGTTGGCGATGCCCGAAGGTGCCAAGGTGCCCACGCCGTTGTAATCATCGCCCGTCACCTTATAGGTTCCCAGAAACTGGTAGTCGCCAATATTGTCACTTCCTGTGGTACCGTAGCTGCCCCGTAGTTTTCCGAAGCTGAGCACGTTACTGTCCCTTAAAAAGCCTTCCTCGGAAAAGAGCCAGGCCATACCGACCGCCCCGAAGTTGCCGAACTGCCGTCCCGGCCCAAAACGTGAGGAACCGTCCCGACGTCCCGTTAGGTTGAGGATATAGCGTCTTTTCCAATTGAGGTTGATGCGCCCAAAGAGGGCACTGTAACGGTATTCGCTATCCGAATCCCCATATATATTGAGACTGTTGGCCGCCGATAGGTTGAACAAGAGGCTGTTATTGGAAAATCCCCTTCCCCTTTGGATAAGTTGCTCGGAATCCTGCTGTTGGAAAGTGCTGCCCAACAGGACGTTCATTTCAAGATCTTTCCATTCCTTGCTCCAATGGATCTGTGGCTCCATGATCCAGGATTTGCGTGAACTGGAATTTATGGTTATGGAGGAATAACTCTGTGCTGTATAGCCGTACAGGGGATTTCTGGCATCATGCGGCAATAGTTTGTACGAGTCCAGATCGTAGGTGTTAAAGCCCAAATTGGTCCTGACTTCCAGATTGGGTGAAATTCTGTACGCGATGCTGCCATTGGCCATTAGGGTATTGGTCTTGGCCAGATAGTCCTCCAATAGAGAGGCCAAGGGGTTGTCCCAGGTGTTGTCTTCCCAGTTGAGCTGCCCATCCTCATCGTAGGGTTCGGGAGCATTGGGCTCCAGTCTGTAGGCCTTTCCGGTAAGATCGGTACGGGGCAGCTTGTTATGCTCGCGGGTATAGATTGTGGACAGGTTTAGGGAAAAGCGTCCGTCCTCGGAGCGGTGGTTCAGGGTGTTGTGCAATGAGGCCTTTTTATAATTGGAGTCGCCGGGGAATACGGTAGTCTGCTTCTGGATGCTACCACTGACCAAGAACTGGGTGTGCTCACTGCCACCTGAAACGGAAAGCTGTGCCTTGTTGCGGTAGGCGGTACCACCGATGAGTTCCTTTTGCCAATCGGTATAGCGGTTTTGGTCCCAGGTCTTTAGGTCTGGCCAGAGATAATCATATCCAGGGTCGTCGAGGTCGTCCCCCCGTCCATCGGCAATGATGCCCTCTCGACGTACTTTAAGGTACTGCTCGGTATCCATCAGGTCCAGAAAATGGGAGACCTGACCGAGGGAACTGCTTATGTTGGCCCGGAAGCTGGTCCTGCCTACTTTTCCTTTTTTGGTGGTAATGAGTACGACGCCGTTGGCGGCCCGTGATCCGTAAATGGCAGTGGCATCGGCATCCTTGAGGATCTCGATACTGGCGATATCGTCAGGGCTGATATCGTTGAGCGGGCTCACGTTGCCACTGTTAATCCCTGAGGAAACCCAAAAGGTCTCCATCGAGGTGCCGCCCATGGGGACGCCGTCTATGATATAGAGCGGTTCAGTGCTACCATTGATGAAGTTCTGCCCGCGGATATCGATTTCGAAACCGCCGCCGGGAACGCCTGTAGACTGTACGATGTTCACCCCGGCCAGATGCCCCTGCATGGCGGAAAGGGGATTGTTGACGGGCTGTTTTTCGATGGTCTTGGCTTCCAGTTTGGCAATATTGCCCGTGCGCTCCCTGTTCCTGACGGTGTAGTAGCCCGCGTTGATCTCCACGGTGCCCAGGTCGGTGATGTCGGGCTCCAATTGGACGTTGATGGTACTGCGCCCATCTAAGGAAACGTCCCGGGACTTAAAGCCCAAAAAGGAAAAATTAAGGGTGTAACTGGGATGGACCAATAGGCTGTATGTGCCATTATAATCTGTTATGGTGCCTTTTTGTGTACCCTTAACCGTAATGGCCACACCGGCCAGAGGTAGGCCGTTGCCATCCGTTACCGTGCCCGAAACCTGCTGTTGTTGTACTGGTAGGGCTTCCAGAGCATGGGTGGATAGGGAGAGGATAAGGACAATTAGAAGTTGGAGCAGGTGGTGCCTGCCCATAAATAATGGATTATTTTTCATAATTTTGGATTAAGATTTAACATATATTGTTGGATTTTGGCCTCCCTTGGAACCTGCGACAGTTTATTGGGGGGTTTTTTGTGTTCGTTCTATGCCATAGGCGTATTGTGTTTTTTAGGTTTGGATTAATAAATATGCAATCGGCATGACCTTGGTGCATGGCAATAAAGAGCTATGTCAAGGCATGTTAAAGGCGTTAACGGGTATTGTCCGGATGCAAAAGGATGGAGAAAATTTGGTTATGGGATAAAATAAAATCGTGGATTCCGGAAAAGGTATATCGTGGATCCCATAACAAGGCCCTTATATGGGGTTCTTGGGTTTCTTTTTAAAAAGGATGTCGAACACGGATACTTCCAGCACCAAATGGTGTTGGGATGTTTTGTTTTCCTGAGATGTGCAATTACTGTGTTGCATGCTCTTTAAATTAAAATCTTGCCATTCTTTAAAAAAGAAGTAACGCTGAGAATAGGTGGGTAAGGCTTTAAAATTTGAACACAAAAAAAGCGTGGAACCCATCTTACTGCACTAGAGGTACTGGTATACCGAGGAACAATAAGTGAGCCCACGCCATATGACGTGAGCATCTTACTTATCATCTCGTTCCTATAAAGTTACCAGTTTTCTAGTGCGAGATTCTAAGCGAATGCTTCAATATTTTTAATTTGAAGAATCGCAAATATAATATTTATGGTATCAAGATACCGAATCAAATATAATTAAAAATATCGGTACGCCAAAACGTACCGATATTTTATTTACTAAATAGTTAATTGCATTTATGAAACAAGAGCTAGAAGAGCTTATAAAAATAAAAATCGCAATTAGCTTGAACAAGTTATTGAAAGCACGTAAAGTAAGTGTTCAAGATGAAGATGGAAAAGATAATACCCCAGATACTTATAATAAAATAGCCCTTTTCTCCGACTTAAGAAAAGCTACTGTTTCAGACACTTTCAATGCAAAGTCTATTCCCAGTTCTGCAACGTTGATTTTAATTGTGGAAGCTATGGGGTTTGACTTAATTGAATTTTCTAAAGTATATTGTTCAATAAAAGAGAATGAAATAAGTGATTTTATATCAAGTAATTATTGATTCTTTCGCCCTGATTTTAATCATTTAGAAAACTATTACTAATAAGAAAAATATGACGTTTAACGCTTAAAGTAAACTAGAATTATAGTCATCTAAGACTAAAATTTGTAATATGTTATATAAAGTTCTAAATCCTTTTTTTTTATCCAATTCTGTTTTTTAAAAAAACGCATATATAATTTGTAGTTATTTCATTACATTTGAAATTAGACTCAAATTTAAAGAATACAAATGGGCAATTTCTTGGATAAAAATCTATTCAACCAGACTTTTTCGACGACAAACCTAAAGGAACTATTTCATCAAATTTTTAATGCCAAAGACGAAGTAGAATTACAATCTGTAATAGACGCTAATATTGAAATATTTGACAACAGTAATTGGAAAGCTTTAGGAGATAATAAGAGTAATTATGGCGTAGTAAAAAACCAACAATCTAGTCCAATTGCTGCTTTAATAGAAAAAACCACAAACTCAATTGATGCCATCCTAACAAAAAAATGTTGGGAATCAGGAATAGATCCTAAATCGAAAGACGCACCAAAATCTATGGATGAAGCCATAGAAATGTTTTATCCAAATAATAATTGGGACTTAACAGAATTCAGGAAGTCGCAGTCTGAAGAGATTCAGATAATAGCTGATGGAAAAGGACCTAGAACACAAAAGAAACAATACCCAACATCAGTAATTATATATGATAATGGAGAAGGACAACACCCTGAAGACTTCGAAGACACCTTCTTATCCCTTTTAAGAGGAAACAAAAATAATGTCCATTTTGTTCAAGGCAAATATAATATGGGAGGAAGTGGCGCAATAGTTTTTTGTGGTAAAAAAAGATACCAGCTTATAGCTTCAAAAAGATTTGATAATACCGGTGATTTTGGCTTTACACTAATTAGAGAACATCCTAAAACTGAAAATGATCAAGCCAAAGAAACTTGGTATGAATATTTGTTAATAGACGGAAAAATTCCATCATTTAAAATAGATAATCTTGATTTAGGGTTAGAAAACAGAGTATTTAAAACTGGTACAATAATTAAAATGTACTCTTATCAGTTCCCTAAAGGATATTCTGGTTTTGCACAAGACCTAAATCAAAGTATTAATGAATTTCTTTTTAGTCCAGCACTTCCAATGCTAACGAAAGATAAAGCTGAAAGATATCCCAATAACAAAGTACTTTCAAATGATCTGTTCGGTCTTAAAAGAAGACTTCAAAAAGAAAAAGGGGATTATATATCTGATCAGTTTTCTGAAGTGTTTGAAGATGAGTTATTTGGGAAAATGAAAGTTTCCTGTTTTGTTTTTAATGTGAAAGTCAAAGATTATGATTTGAAGAAAACTAAAGATGAAATTGGGAGGCGATATTTTAAAAATGGCATGAACGTCATGTTCTCCATGAATGGTCAAGTACATGGTTATTATACGTCAGAATTTATAACCCGTTCATTGAAACTTAACCTTCTTAAAAACCATCTATTAATTCATGTGGACTGTACCGAAATGAAGTACGAGTTTAGAAAAGAACTCTTTATGGCGTCAAGAGACAGGTTAAAAGACGGAGAAGAAACACAACAATTGAGACATTATTTAGCGACTAAATTAAGCTCAAAAGATGGCAGATTAAGTGAAATCCAGAAATTTAGAAGACAAGCAGTTAATGTAGATACTTCTACAAACACTAATCAGCTACTTAAGAGTTTTACCAAAAACTTACCTCTGAATTCCGATTTAATGAAGTTACTTGGTGATACATTTAAATTAGATTTAAAGAAAGAAACAAAGAATAAGAAAGAAAAGAAAAAATCTGATACCACAAAGACTGAAACGCCATTTATACCTCAACGATTCCCTTCGCAGTTTAAAGTAAATTCCAAAGCTAAAGGAGACACAGAAGTAGCCAAAATACCTCTAAACGGGGAGAAAACCATTCGGTTTAGCACAGACTGCGCTAACGATTATTTTGACCGTACAGAAGATCCTGGAGAGCTAAAAATTGCAGTTCTAAAAATAAAAGACAATGAAACTAAAGGTGGCAACCAAATAGGAGAACCTAAAGAAATAAGCGATTTATTCAACGTAAATAAAAGTAGTCCTAATAAGGGGACTATACGAGTTAACCTCAACCCAAAAGAAGAATTGAAAGTCGGTGATGCAGTTCAATTAAAAGTCTCATTAACTGCTCCAACTGGAGATTTTGATGAAATATTTTGGGTAAAAATATCTGACCCTGAAAAGAAAAAGGCAAAGACACCAAAGGATGAAGATGATAATGAACCTTTAGGGTTACCTAAAATGGTTTTTGCTTATCAAAGCAAAGAAGATAAAGGAGACGATGCTGTCTCTTGGGAGGACGTTGAAGAAGCCACAGGTTTAGAGATAGACTTTAAAACAGTTATGGTTCCTGAGGCAGAAGGTGATAATTTAAATAGTATTTTCATTAATATGGATAGTACAGTTTTAAAGAATTTCAAATCTAAATACAATAACCCAAATGAAGATCAAATTGAAATAGCCAATAGAAAATACTACACAGCTGTATATTTTCACACCTTATTTTTATATACGATTACTAAAAACAGAGGTTATCAGATTAACCAAAAAAACATAAATACTAATCAATTTGAAGAAGTAGATTTAGGCCAATATTTAAAAGATTTATTTGACCATTATTACTCTACATTTATTCTAAATTTTGGTGGTATGGAAGAAATGATGCAAGGATTGGCAGATTAATATGAATTAACAGGCAAATTTATATATATCATTTTTCTTCAAATGACTAATAAGATCCTTTAGCTTGATTAAGTATATGCTTGAAAAAGACTCTAAACCAAAAACTTCCTTATGTTGATTAATAATATTCAAAACTCCTTGGTATTTACCGTTCCTGTTTTTTATAAAAAAATCTCTAATAGAATTTATTTCATTAAAAGAATGATTTTCGAGTGAATTAATCAGCCTTCTTAAATTCTCATTATAACGTCTATCTTTTCTTAAAGATGTTGGAATCGAGTACTTTCTTAGCTTAGACAATAAAACACTTACATCTGTTGAGTATTTAGAAAACAAGGCACTTAACAATCTTATCAATTCTTTTTTTGAAAAACCTTCATCCAACCTGTAAAGAAGCAATAATAAATCCGCAGTATCTTTAATACTGCCTATTTGATGTAAATTATAAAAACTCAGGAAATCTTCCTTTGCAACATAGTCATCTGTATAGAAAAATAATTTAGTTGGGGTTGATTGAGTTATGTATACAGAAAGTGCTGTAGAAAAAAACTCTCCGTTTCTTTTTCTATAATTAGACAGTGAACCTATTTCAGAATAAAAATCTTTACCCATATCAAGCTCCACATTAGTATCTGAAATTTTAAAACTCAAAAATTTAGATATTGCTTGGGAAATTCTAGCTCTTTCTTCGGGAACTGTAAAAGCATTTGATTGTATCTCCTGATACACATATTCACTAATATAGACTTTTAGATGAGCAAGCTTCTTAATAAGAAACTCATCTTCACTATCAATTTGAATCAAATTAATTATTGTACACGCATCAAGAACTGTAGTAATAGAACTCATACTAAATGTCCCAAATAATATCCTGAATATTTTTTATCAAAAAATCCTCATTAATTGGAACTTCTGCTTCATCTAGATCCGCTAATTCAAGTAAAATTGAAAAAGCTTCATTGAAACGCCTTAAAGAAAAGCCTTGGGTCTTAGTAATCAAGTTTTCAACTACTTCATCTGAAAATGGGTGGTAATCGTTCTTTTTGTCTATTCTATAAAAACTTAGAATCTCTTTCAAATAGATTCTGAAGTCATCATCAGAAGGAAGGTCAAAGTTATTTCTTTCTTTAATTCTAGATTTTACAGATTCGTATACATATTCTCCTAAATCTTCAGCACCAATCAAAGCTGACTGAGTTAAGTTTATAAACAACAAAAGATTATTAGGAGTATTGTCCATTACCTCTCTTAAAAAATTATTGGCCTTATCAATATTGGAACTGTTAAGAACAGCAATGTCCTCAAATTCATCAATCCACAAGATAACCAAAGAATAAGCTTTTTTATCAAAGGTAATACAACTAAATAATCCAGATAAAAATAAAGTATAGTCATTATCAGAATTTAACTTTCTTAATATCCCATAATCATTTAATTCTTTCAGTTCTGTATTTGTAATATTTCCGTATAGGAATTTTCTTAAAAAAGATACGTCTATACCATTATCAAATATCGCTTTCAGAACAGCTTTTATATGAATATTGTCACCATAACTATCTATAAAACTAGAAATTTCTTCATATTCAATTTTACTCCTTAGCTCTTCAATCTTCAACTTGTCAATAATGGAGATAAACAAGCTGTAAACAGGTTCTTTCCCCTTTGGCAACGATACAATTATTGGGTAAGGTTTAGGTAAATCACCACTTATATCTTCAAGAACAGATTCTTTACTAAAGTATCTAGCTGAATGTGTTTTGCCGCTCCCATATTCACCCCAATTTAAAACTAGACTTGAGTTTGGAAGCTTAATACTCCTCTTTATTCGTTTCTCAATCTTATTTTTTATTTCCTCAAAACCAGCCCAAACTATTTCTTCTGAACTTGTAGCAGGAGTAAGCCTAAAAGGATTTGATTTTAAGTTAAATTTTTCATTGAACCCCATCTTTATTTATCTTTTTTGAATATATCCATCTTTATACTGATTCTGATATTTATAGATATATTTTTCTTTGTTATTATTTAAATAGTTTACAATATATTGATATTCTACTGGTACACCATAATTTAAGAAAATCATATACTTTGTGTAATTCACAGCTTGTGATAAAGTAGTTCTATTAGGTGCTAATGTTTTAAATATCTCAAAACTTTCATCTATATAACATTCTATGTGAGTATTGAGCGACTCAATACTAACTTTCTCAGTTTTAAAAGAATCATCGTTAGAATAAGCGTATGAATGTTGCACAAATCTATTGACATACTCACTAGGGTTAATTATAAAGGCAGTTTCAAGGTCATACCAACAACAAATATGAGCCATATATTTCTCACCTTTTTTTGTTATTTCAAATTCTCGACTTTTTTTATTATCAAAAACAAAACCTAAATCAACCAACCAATTTATTCTAGGCATAATAATATGTTCCAAATACACCTCAGGTTTTTTCCAATTCAAAACTCTTTTTCTAATTGACTGAATTTTACGTTTAGTTTTTTCTTTTAAAGCCAATTCCTTCAAATAATAATTTAATCGGTTTAAAATGCTATTCTGATAAATAGTTTTCAGCTCTTCAAATGATACTGATTGATTAATATATAATAACTCTAACAGGATTGACAAATAAAAAAAATCATTCTCTAAAATTCTTTCGACAAAAAAAAGTTTGTCAAAATAAGACAAGTTAAAAACATTACTCGATTTGTTAATGTTTTTCTCATTAACAACCCTGTAAACCTTCATTCTTTTTCCTTCAGAATATATATTATTAATCTTAGTTAATAACTCTAAATTTTCGGCAAGTGTAATATAAGGTAAAGCTGAAATTCCTGAACTTGTTTTTTTTATGCGACCTTTATTGTCTGTATAGTTTAAAAGTTGATTATCAATTAAATCTGAGGTCGAAAACTCTTCAAACTTTTTGTTAATTCTGGATTCGGGTATTTTTTTCTCATTTTGAATAAATTCATTCAACAGCTTCAAATAACCTAATCTTCTAGTTTTTGTATTAGTAGTCAATATCTTTGGAGAACTATTATCATCAAAAGGAAAACTTTTCTTATAGAAAATCCAATAGAAATCTGGTGGTAAGTAATCAATTCTGACTTTGTCTAGCTCATCAACTATTTCAATAATATTTGTTTCATTACAATTTAGCTCAATTTTAAAAAAATAATTGGGCTGAGTTGAGCAAAATGGATCAGGATTATCTATAAAAATCCCATAATCTAATACCATGTTTTTATCTATCTTATTTAGCGTTCTCAAATAAGAAAACATTTGAAAAGAAATAGATTGCGGGTCAGAATATTTAGGAATATCTTCCCTATAACCGAGATACTCATGATGAGAAACATTAATAGACAATATCTCTATTCCTTTTTTTTGAAATAAGTCCAAGTATTCAGATACAGACATAAAACTTTCAAGTACATCTAAATCTGATCCATCAACAAACTCAATTGATAAAATAATCTCAAATCCTAAAAAATCAAAAAATAATTCAGAGTTAGTTGTTATGTGAGATTGATGACACCTATTATTGAGTTCAGTAATTATCATATAAAGCAAGCAGTACAAGCATCACTTTCTGTATCATCTAATATATCTAATAAAAATTTAGAGTTTTTAGATTTATGCTTGTTTGTACGTTTTAAATGGTCTAATTTAATTTCTTTTATTCTTTTAGGATCCATCAGTTCTTTTAAAGACTCGTTTGGAATCCACGTGAAATGCTCCTCTTCATTCTCATACTTCATTGCTTCCTTAAACTTTTCAGGATGCTGTTCGTATAGCCAAACCCATTCTATTTTTTGTTGAAAGAAGCAAAAATAGCAACCTGATCTACTTCTAGCGTATTCGCCAACTTGACCATCTACTTCGTACTTTACTTTGTTGTAATATGCTGGTACACCAACTCCGCTATCTTCAAGTATTTTAAAAATATCAGCTCGCACTAAATTGTCTTCGTTTTCTAACAAAGGGTAATCATCTTCTATAGACAATGGGTAATCCGTAGTTTTAAGAAACTGAAAAACACTTTTGTTATACTCTGCAACGCCGAAGCCTAATAGCGCATCTAGTTTTTCTTTTATAATCCGCTCTTTCTCTAATCTGTAATTTCTATTAAATGATATTGGTTTTGAAAAAATGGCTTCAACCTTATCCAATTTACTCCCTTTTAAGTACTGACTGTAATAAGTCAATAATTGTTCTTGATTCTCAGGAGTAAATATCTTTTCCAATACATCTTGACTCCATATATTTCTTCTAAATGGAAATATGGATTGAATATTTTTTTCTCTAGATATGTAACCTTCTCGCTGCTCATCACCTCTAATACCTACATAAGACACCGTTGGATTACCACTAACGAACTTTTCAAAAGGTTTCAACTTCATTAATGCAGTACACCATCTTGCTTGCGGAGAAGGCAAATAACCCCTAAAAGACTTAAAATGGAAATCAAAAGGGTCTTCATTTGTACTTGCAATTTTTTCATCCTCCAGTCTATTTACTTCAATTCCTAGATAACTCTCCAAATTATCTATTAATTGATAAGTCTCATCTAACTCTTTTCCTGTATCTGTGAAATAGTATTTAAAATTAAAACTAGGGTACTTATCTTTTAAATAGATTGCTAGTGCCGCACTATCTTTTCCGCCTGAAATGCCTAATACATGATCTAGTTTACTCATTTAATTCTTTTTTCAATAATTCTGTTAAGACAGCTATTCTCAACTGTTTGTCGTCCCCTAAACTACTATTAATTTTTGCAATAGACTTTTCAACCTTTTCTTTTTGTTGTTTAGAAATACGTATCAGATGGTTTTTTAAGCCTAGGTCTTGAGAAGTGAAATCTACTTTATAAACCTCTTCCTCCTCATCATCAAAGTTAACATTTTTTATATCACATAAGTTATCCAGCTCTTTGACAGTAAAACTTAATTTCTCCTTTAAAATATCTTCTTCTTTATCTGATATTCTGTCTAAAGGCCTCATCAACAATGAAAAACAGATTGAATTTAACCAACTATCTCTGTCATCAAGCTCTGAATTTACTCTTAACATAAATGTCTTTTGAGAAGGTAAAATCTGATGCTCCTTTAATGAATTAAATCTTTTTTGTAACTGTGTTTTATATTGCGGAAAATCACTCTTAATCCCTAAAACTTCAATTCTTAAAAAGTTTTCAAATCGATTTAACAGTTCCTTATAGGAATCTTTTACTTCAATAATTGTTCTCTGAAACTTGATAATATACTCATCAAACAACTGTTCATTTTGAATTAATTCTTTGACATTATATCCTAATGCTATTGGAAACTGCTCAAAAAATATTTTTTCAGGATCCTTCGCTTTGGAAATTGCATTCCTTAATTCCAAAGCTTCTGGTGTAAGTCTTTTTGTTTTTGTTGAATATTCTGTAAGTCCTTTATATAAAACTAGAAATGGTCTAACACTCTCAATAAAAGACTCATTAGACATCGACTCCTGTTTATTCTGATTTAGATATACCCTATACTTATTAAATAAGTTTAGTCGTAAATTATCAAGTTCGAATGACTTGACTGAATATTCATTAGGGTTTCTTGTTATTAAATATAAAATGGTTTCATTAATGTAAGGCATATAGCCTCCATCAATATTGTAAAGTGCAAAATCACCTCGTCTTACAAATAAAAAGGTTGGTATTAAAAAATCAATAACACCTTGCTTCAGTTTATATGGTTTCTGTTTTAAGGTATTGATTAAATCTGTAATTTGTCTTTGTTCTTTTTTAGCCTCATTTAAAAACAACTCGCATTCTTGCCAAACTCTAATAAAATTTTCATCATCACAATTAGGTGAAGTTAATATGTAACTTCCGTCTTCTTCTCTATGAATGCCGTTATTTTTAATTAAACTCCAATAGATTGTTTTATCTGAAGGAAACTTGTCATCAGGATAACCTAAATCCTTTTCATTCCAATTATTAACTAATCTATTAAAATATGATTTTCTAGCAGAGTTTATTGCTCCTGATACCTTATGCTTATTTATTAACTCCATATTGATCTTAGGAGCATATGGGTAAATAGATAAACAAATTTCAGAAAGTATCTTGTTTAACTCTTGCTTACTTTTAATTATTCGTCTTTCCCCATTGAAAAACCACTCAATATTCTTTGAGTACAAAGAGTCCAAAACATAATGGTTTAGTAATGATTTCTGACTTTTAATGATATTTTTTAGCTCTATTTTAGCAAACTTGTCATCGACGTCAACTTCACTTAAAACCTTTTCTGTTTTCACAATATCTAACAGTGTCTTCCTAATCGTTGATGAGTTTTTATATAAACCATAAAGAATTGGTAAGTCTTTATTAGAGGTTTTTTCTACAATGTCCTTGTCTATCAATTTTTCATTAAATATTAGGTTAATAAACCCATCTATTTCATTAACAGGCGTTTCAAAAGACGGATTTTCACTAATATTAAATTTAAAAAGTCTCGGAGTTCCTGTAGTATATAAAGTTTCTTTAGCTGTTAATATTGGAAAATCAAATGCCTCATTTAACCTATAAACTATATCAAGATTTTCATCAATATTATTACTTGCTTTTAAGATAGCGTCCTCAATATCGATATCTGTACCACCAAAAAGCTTATAGGAGTTATTAAAGCTGTTAAACCTAATGATTTTTAGCTTTGTTAGACTTTTCAGAGTCTTTTCAATATCATTTGAACTGAACTTATATGACAAATAATTTGATAAAAACCAATCATCAATACTTGCTCCTTTACTTACAAAAAGATTAACCAAACCTATAACCTTTAGAAGGTCTAGCGCTAAATTTTGATTTTCTTCAATATTTGTTTCAGCCCGTTCAATTGAGTTTTTTATTAATGCCCATTGTGAATAATCAGGATTATGTTTACTAACTAAAGTTGAATATAAGTTGACTAATAAATAATCATAGAGTTTCGGCAGGTCAAATAAATCACCTTCTTTTAAACTCTCTATTCCTAAATGATCAGAAGTATTTAAGAATGTAAATAATGACCTTTCATTTTGACCATATCTTTGTAGAGAATAAGTTAGAGTAATTGCAGAGAAAACATCTAAAGGAAATAGATTGTTTCCTATATTGTTCAAATACTCTTTAGATATTGAAAAACAATTATTGCTTTGATTTAATTTGTTCAGGATTTCGTTATATCCATTATACTTTTTAGTAGCTTTATATTTCGATCCAAAATGCTGTGATGCTAAATAAAGTAATTGCTCAACTGGTTCATTAAATGTAATTTCACAAAGTCTTCCTTTTACTTTTTTCCATTCATTTTTTTGTGAATCAGTTAAACCATTCGAATATGAATCTATTGCTTGATGAACAGATGTCAGTAATATTATATTTCTACTTGAATCATTAACAAATTCTGCTAATTGCTGAATAAAATACATTTCCTTTTCAGGATTATGTTGAGATGCATACTCTAAAAATTTGCCAAACTCATCAATACAAATAACCAACAAACCATTTTGCTTATTTACCTCTTCATATTTCTGATAAATGCAATCAAATATCTCTTGATTTCCTTTCAACTTGTTCTCAATGGAAAAATATGTCTTAAAATATGATATAAGTGAGTTATACTCTCCAACGACATTAATAAATTCACAATTCTTTATGGCGTTGGAATTGAAGCCAAAAAAATTATCGTTGTTGGAATTAGAGATACTTCTACTAAAAGCCCACAAAAACGAAGATTTACCTGTGCCATAAGAGCCTATGATGTTAAAGCTGTGAACACCTTTGTCAAATTCATTTAATATAAAATTAGCAATGCGTTCGGAATTTCCAGTAGGAATATATTGGATAGACTTGTCTTGATCTCTAATTATATTTATCGAAGATAACTGTTTTATGTTATTCATAGTATTGTCTTAAAATATCAAAAGAATTTGGCTTTTTACCTTTAAATTGTAATTCTTTAACCCCAGATTCATTTGAATATACAATGTCTTCATACTTCTCAGAAATAAGTATGAGTTTTTTTTCAAGCTGCTCTTTCGAAAAAACAAAAATATTACCCACACTATTATAATCACTATAAAGATTTTTAAAACTTATGGATTTACCATATTCTTCATTTTCCAAAATGACATATAATACTAGCTCTATTGGAATGTCTTCTTGCTTATTGTTCTGGATAATATATTTTGTAGAATGATTTCTCTTTATCTCTTGAATCAATTCAAGATCAGATAAAATTCCAGAAAAACTATCTTCAATATCCTTTTCGCTTTTTGAATAATAGGTTCTTAAAAAGACTGAAAAATCTTTAGCTAATGTATTCTGGTTAAGATCTGAATCAACCCCCTCAATGTAAGTAATAAAATTTTCTTTACTAAATTCTGGTTTTAGTTTTCTAAACTCATTGAATATTATGGAATAAATAGAGGAGAAATTACTCACAATCAACAAGTAATGCAGCAACCAGAGAGACGTTTCGTTTTCTAAATACTTATCCTTTCCATTACTTTCATTAAAAAGAAAGTTTGCAATGTCAGTAGAATTTTCATTCTCAAAATCAACAACATTGAAAGCTTTCAACCAGAACCTTATTGAACTAACCATGTTTCTACCCACTCCCAAATCAATACATGCCTGATCTACAAATCTACCATTGTTTTCAACAAAATCATATCCTTTTTTCAACCACAGCCCCTTACAATGGAAAGTTTCGTGGCCTGAAAAAACAAGTTTATCACTCATATTTATTATATGTTGTCATTTTGTGTAAAAGTACAACTTTTAAGTAGATTTTTTTTATGCAAGAAGAGTTCAGTTAGGTTCTGATTATAACAATAACAAATATTAATTGATACTTATTGGAACAATGAATTTACAGAGCGGCTGCAGTAAGTCCATTATGAGAATTGTTATAAAAGCAAGTTTTCAATTTACCCAAAACTTTTCAACAGCAAAGAAGCTTGTAAATAATGTTTCCCGGTTCTAAAATTCTTTTTCTTTTCAAAATGGAGGTTGGTGATTTCACCAAATTTGGTGTGCTGTTCCAGTTTGTGGATGAGTTTTAGTATGGCATTGAAATCGCCTTCCAAAGTAAATTGATGGGTGTTTATCTTTAAATCATTTTGGAGGATGACATGCGGTTCCAAAAACGAAACCACTTTGATGTTGGAGCTGTCAGCCACTGTATTGATGGTCTTTAAAAGGTTGTTCTGAAGTGAACTCCCGTTAATTTGATATTTGGTCAGCAGCGAATCGTAGTATTTTTGCTTCTGTTTCAGCAAGGAGATTTGTCTCGGGGTGTTTTCAAACAGGGTTTCCTGCTTCTTGAGGGCATTGTATTCTTGTTTTACCACAATGGTCTTTAAAATGGCCAATTGGTAACAGGTTATCAATGCGATGATAAAACCAATGCCCAACGCTATGTTTTTTTGCTTAATCGTCATCGTTCATATTGATTGTAAGGCTAAAGTTTGAGATTTGTTGTGAAGCGTCCCCGTAATTTAAAATCTCAACGGAACCGACCCAATCCATGGTTTCAAGTTCGACCAACCATTTCGAAAATGCTTCGCTATCGTTCGACTCCCCGGCGATGATGATGGTATTGGGTTTCAGTTCCACGGGTTTATCTTTTTTTATGTTTTTGGCCAAAGGTTGATAGTCCAGTTCCGATAATAAAACTGATTTTGGAAGGCTCAGCATAATGGCATTGATATAAAAAGAGCTTTTGGAGATGCTGCTCTTGAGCATATCCTCCACCATTTTTTGGGATTTGTTCACTTCCTCATCCAGTTTCAGCAAGGTCTGTTTCGTCGCTTGATTAACCTGCGAAGTTTGTTGCAAGGTGCTTACTGCATTATAATAATGGTTGAACACAAAAAAATTGACCAATAGGATGCCCAATATCAAGACCAATCCTATTTTAGAGAACTGTGCCACATACCTGGACTGATTGAAATGCTGTTTTAAATCAATTTTTAAAGCATCAAAATTGGTGATGGGGTGTATATGTTGCAGCGCCATGATCAATGCCGATGATAAAGACAGTACATAGTTGCTCTCCACTTCCAGTCCATTGATGTTGTAGGAAGAGGTTTCTACGTCTTGATGATTTTCAATATTGGAAATAGTTCTGCTTTCAAATGAGACTTTTGCATTTGAGGTGAATACAGTTTGTTGCTCAACAAAGCTGGAAATGGAAGAAACCACCAAGTTTCCTAACGAAACATCAATAATGTTTATTCCTTTGGTTTGGTATTCCTTAACCAACCCATTCAAATAATCCTTTCGGCAAATGGAAATAAAGTTTGTGTTTTTTTGACTAATTATTTCATAATAAAAATGTTCTAGGTTGATATTTGGAAAAGCATTGAAAACCATTTTGTCGGCATCAGAAAGTCGACCCAAAACCTGTTTGGTCAATACGTTATCGTCGTTTATGACCAAAAAAGCAGCCTGCTTTTTCTTTAGCTTTTCGGCCAGTTCTTCTACTGAAGTAGCCTGGAAGCTTTGCTCTATATCCAAAGATGTTTTGGACTTTTTTAAAACAGTGGCATATATGAAATCCTGACCAGTTTTCGAACTGTGTTCAACACCGCAAAAACGGTTGTTGTAGAGCAAATATGTTTTTAGGTTTTCGAGCATCAATAAATGACCGTTGGTTTGATAAGAACCGTAAGCTTGGCTTTGGAATCGGTTCGTTTGCGTTTACTGAACAGCCATTTGATGACCGGAACGCGGGCCAAAAATGGCACACCAGACCCCGAATCGTTCTTTTCCTGTTCTTCAAGTCCTCCAAGTACTACGATGTCTTGGTCGCGTACCCGAATGATGGAGGTAAACTCCCGTGAGCTTAAATCGGGCGGGGCATCCTCGGCGACACGTAGCCCAAAACTGGACTGGACCACGAATACATCCAAGGTTACTTGGCCATCACCAGATACCATGGGCTTAATGGTGAGTCCCAGTTCGGCGTCAATAGGTTCGTAATTGGTGATTTCGGAGGTTTGGGGATTGTCCGTGCCATAAATGTTACGCTGTGTCACGGCATAATAGGAGGTCTGTCCGTTGGAAAAGGTAGCCCGGTGTCCGTTGAGTGTCGATAGTTTGGGTGTAGAACGGATTTTAATATTGCCATTGTTTTCCATGGCCTTGATGGTAGCGAAAAAGTTCGGGACGACCTTTCCGATATTGACATGTCCAAAACCGTCGAACCCATTGAGCACTTTATTAATGGTCTTGGCGCCGAGGGTCAAATCCGTTGTAGGGTAAATACCGCCTTTGGTTTTCATGGGCTCATCACCAAGCCCCCAGGTTACACCTGCTTCAATTGTAGCATTTCGGCTCACCTCAATGAGCATAACTTCAATCAAAATTACGGGAACGGGCTTGTCAATTTTTTTCACAAAGGTCTTAAAGCGCTCAATATTAGCACCAGTGCCCGTGACATAAAAACTATTGAGCTCAAAATCGATTTTCACCTCCAGATCTTGGGTAATTTCATCGGGAAGAATGCTCAAAAGCGCTTCGGCCTTAGTCCCAGAATCGCTAAAGCTGGTTCTTGTGCCGGTATTTATGGGCGTTCTATTCGTACCATTATTTATTCCCGAATTGTTGCCGTACGAGTTGTTGAAGTTTCTGTTCGAGTTGGAATTACCATAACCGCTATTATACCCCATTTGACTTCCGCCATAGGTTCTGCCAGCCGTTCTGGAGCTGTAGCCTCCAGAAGGGTCGGCCAATAGTTCTACCGAACGGTGCTGAAGGTGGATAATTTCTACTGAACGAACGCTCAATTGGTTTTCCGTACCGAAGAAATAAGTGTCGCCTTCTTTTTTAAACGTAAACAATGCCGAACTGAAATTTGGACTAGAAGTGTTTTGGTTCGGGTTGGCCCGGTTGCCATTGGGGGTGTTTTCCCGATTAGGACCAGGTTCAGGCACTTGGTTGTTTTGCGACTCGAACATTTTGATGAGCAAGTCATCAAACGGAATAGATTCGGTTTTAAAGGTCACTGTGCCCGCTTCGTCTAAAGGAGTGGCCGTAAAAATATTAAGGTTAAGCTGTTGTGCAATATCAGCGATAATGTTGGCTATGGGCGTATTGTTAAAATCAACCTCCAACACTTTTCTGTAGGCATCCAATACCTTGAAGTTACTTTGGTTTCGTCTGCTGAATTGTTGGGGCGTCCCTGCGTCTGTTTCCGCGTCTTCGAAAACATAAAAATTATCCTTGGTCTTTTCCACAAACAGTTGGTTGGCCAGTGCCAGTTTATCCATGGCACTTTCAAAAGGCATATCCTTGATGTAGGAGGTCAACAGTTTGTTTTCCATACCAGGGGCAAATACCAGGTTTTTACCAGATTCATCCATGATGCGCTTGAATACATCATAAAGCTTGTCACCTTGGGCATCAATGCTAATGGTGGAGTCGTTGGGACGAAATTGAACAGGAATGACTTTTTCTTTGGGTTCTTCAACAGGAGGTGAGTACTTTTTTATGGCAAGGATATTTCCCGTAAAATCGATAGTCAAATCATATTCCTTGCAGAGGAATACCAATAGGTCGGCCACGGTAACATTTGAAAAATTGTTGACCAAAGTAATCTGGTTGAGCTCCGGAGCCAGGTTTATGTTGACCTTGTGAACATTGGAAACCGCCAGTAAAAAATTGGACAGTGTGATGTTGCTGACGTTGATTTCGGTCTTTACCGCTTCGGTTAGACCTGCATTGTCAACGGCAAGGATGTCCAATTGGTTTTTTATGGTCTGTATGCGTGGGTGCTCTTGTTGGGCAAAACCCATAAAAGAAATCAGTAAAAAGAAAATATATAGTTGTTTATTCATAAAAATTTTTTCTTCATGGTTGTAGCTGCCTTAATCAATAAGCAAGGCATATACTTCTTCAACAGACGTGATGCCGCGTTCAACCAAATCGATAGCGTTGCTTTTTAATGTCTTGATATCCTTTTCAATTAAATAGGCATCAATTTCCAAATCATTTTTTTTGATGTGGTTCACTAAATCTTTATCAATTGGAATGATTTCATAAATAGCCTTTCTGCCTTGATAGCCGGTGTGGTAGCAATTATTGCAACCTACAGCGATATAATGCGTTTTTAATGTTTTTGGAGAAACAAAGTTTTGTGGGAAGGTATCAGTTTGGATAGCTGTTTCTTTTTTACAGTTGGGGCAAAGCTTCCTCACTAAGCGTTGGGCCACACTGACGTTTAAGGTGCTGGCAATCAAAAAAGCGGGAATGCCCATGTCAATCAACCGGGATACCGTAGCCCAGGCCGAATTGGTATGCACGGTGGACAATACCAAATGCCCGGTCAATGCGGCACGGATGGCCATATTGGCGGTCTTGACATCCCGGATTTCCCCGACCATGATCACATCGGGGTCCTGACGTAAAAAGGTTCGGAGTGTACTGGCAAAATCGAGACCGATATTTTCTTTGAGCTGCACTTGATTGACGCCTTCCAAGGTATATTCGATAGGGTCCTCAATGGTGACGATATTGGTCTTGTCGTCGTTCAGCAATTTGAGCGTCGCATACAGCGTTGTGGTCTTTCCCGAACCCGTTGGCCCCGAAATCAATACAATACCATTCGGTTTTTTGATGGTCTCTTTATAGGTTTTCAGTTCTTTTTCCGTAAAGCCTAAATCTTCCAACTGGATATGGTCGGCGTCCTTGCTCAGGATACGGAGCACTATTTTTTCACCGTGAAGTGTGGGCAAGCTGGATACACGAATGTCAAATTCATCAGTATGCGTTTTTACGGTAATGCGCCCGTCTTGGGGCAATCGTTTTTCGGAAATATCCAATCCGCCCTTGATTTTCAGTTTGTTGACTATCACGGGGTATTCGCTAAGAGCAATGGAAAACTGTTCCTTAAGCTTACCATCCAATCGGAAACGTACCCGGCAACGGTGTTCATAAGGTTCAAAATGGATGTCACTGCTTCCTATGTTTTTGGCGGTCAGTAATAATTTTTCGAGAAAATCGGAAGTGTAGTGCAAATCCTCTTTTTGGGTATGCCGCTGCTTTCTAAAATTGGTTGAGAGGTACTGTTGGATGTTTTCAGCCGATTCGGGAACCAGTTCAATGTGTTTTCCCAAAACCACCTGTAATTCTTGTTTCAGGGCATCTGAAGGGTTGTCCGATTTAAAGGTCAGGCTCCCATTGTGAGCTGATATCGGTACAATTTGATAATGATAGGCCTGCTCACTGTTGATGAGTTGTATTAAATCGGTGGGTATGTTAAAATCCGTTTTTCTCATGTCATTAAAATCGATAAATGGATTTTATAATGCCCGACCAATAGCCCAAATAGACCAACCCAAAGAATAAGCTCATGTAGCCAGCCAAGGGTACACTTCGTTGCTTATTTTTTACCACCAAATGCAGTACAAGCGAAAATATCAATGCGCTTATAAAGAGTATCATAAATGTTATTGTCGAAAACGAAAAGACCATGGCCAAGAAAAATACAATGTCCCCTGAACCAAAAACCGTATTGAATTTGGTTTTTAATTTGATTTTGGAATACAGAAGCACCACTAAAAGTAGGATGGCAATGAATATTAAATTCATAAAAACTGAAGCAAAAAACATTTGGGGTATCACATTGGAATAGAACAACATCCCTAAGCACAAGGCAACCATGGGAAATAAAAACCAATAGACCAATCGTTCCTTAACATCTTGGTAGAGGATAGCTCCTAAAGTGATTATCAATATAATTTTCATGGCTAGGATCAATCTTTTACAGTCTGTTTTGGATTGCCGTTTTCATCAATTTCCCAAACATTGAATACGCCATCCCCATCAAAATCGGTAATGGCCGTGGCCCGCACCTTAAAGCTATTATTGCTTGCCTCCATAACTTCGTAAACGTAATTGGCCGTACCATTGTCCTTGACCGTTTTTGGCGCTTCAAAATCAATATCGTTTAAATCGCTGGCGTATTTGGAGTACATAAACCGATAGGATGTTTGGGAGTTATAGATATATTTTAACTGGGTCTGTGCTTCGATACTTTTTGCTTTACTAATCAAGGGCATTAAATTGGGCAATGCCAAGAGTAGCAGAATACCTATAATAACTAGTACGATGAGTATCTCCTGGAGGTTATAGGCGGGGAGTTTGGTTAAGCTCTTACGTTTTAAATTGTCTTTGTCCATTTTCGTTGTTGTATTACTGCTATATAAAGCCTTTTTCGCGAGCCAATTTCAAAAGGGCTTTGTCCGACTTTTTTTCGTTGTTAAATATTTGGTTGAGCCTCCGTTTTCTGCTTTCTACACCAGATTGTGACAGATGAACCACCTCGGTTAATTCTTTAGTTTTTGCACCCTGCGATAGGTGGTATAACATTTTACGGTCAATGTCATCCAAATTAAAGTCGTTGGAGACATGCTGCCTGAGCAATTTTAATATCGGCCTACTGTAAAATGGTACATCGTTGATAACATTTGTAACACCCTCCTTAAGATTATTAAAGGTCAATTCACTTTTTAAAAGCAGACCGTCTGGATTTAAAGTTTTTAAAATATTAACCAATCTGTAATTATTGTTTAAATGGGTTGCCACAATGAGCTTAACATTTGGAAATAGAGATTTTAATTTTAGCCCAATATCATCCCCCGATATTAGTTTTCTGTCTCTTGATGGAGGTAGGCTGATATCCAAGAATACTAAGTCGATAATATAATGGTTAGTTGCGTATTTTATTTCTTTATTGGCCTCATCACAGTTGCCTGCTGAGGAGATTTTGAAATCGATTGCACCATGCTCGGCAGAAATAGTTTCCAATACCCTTTTATAGCCTTCAATGATAAATGGGTGGTCTTCAATAATTAAGGTGTTTAGTTGTTTGGTCATAACTTACAAATTCAAAGTCAAAAAAAGCCATTAGTATTTATTTGATTTGATGCAGGTGCAACAAATCTATTCATATAATCTTAAAATAAAGTAAGGGAAATCCTTACTTGTGTAAAGGCTGTTTTTTAGCGTCAACCGGTGCTAAAATATTTCTGATAAGTGAGGGGTTAAGGGCTAATATAAAAAAATGGAGTGAAAGACTAAACCTTATTTTTTTCATGGTGTTCCATTACTTTTTATGTGCACTAACTTACTAGTTTTATAAAAGTTTTTTTTGATAAACCATAACATAATAACGCATGAAAACGAAAAAGCTAATTACCAACCTATATAAGGCTACTTTTAATATTTCATTATTCCTTTGTTTAGGAGGTTTGTGTTCTTCAAATGCACAAGATTATTACCCAGAACTTGAGAGTTTTTCAGATCCTTCTCCAAATGCCAGTGCTTTCACTCTTTATGGCGACTATCCGGTAAACTATAATACGGGTTTGGTAGATATGCGAGTACCTGTTTATACCATAAAATCGGGGTCTTTGACCCTTCCAATTGATATGAGTTTTCATGCTTCGGGAAGGCGCGAAAACGAAATGAACGGGTTTTTAGGAATGCGTTGGGTATTGAATACAGGTGGTATAGTAACACGTACTATACAGGGATATCCCGATGAGTGGAGTGGACTGACCACATATGAGGTTCCTGGTAATGACATTTCTCAACCGATTTTCTCAACCAACAACTACGACAATACACATGTGCCTTCATTTGATGAACTGTTGTATTCCAGTGTAATTGGTTTCACCTATGTATATAATAATTACGGAAGTAGTAAAAAGCGTCAATTAGATACCTATTATGACAGTGAATATGATATATTCAATTATCAATTACCATCTGGTAGGACTGGAAAATTTATACTGAAGAATGAAAATGGGGTAAAGAAGGTGATGACCATGCCTTATACCCCTTTAAAAATAGAACTGAGCAAAGATGATAACGATCCAGAGTCTTATACCCAAATAACAATTACCGATTTAGATGGTACCATATATCATTTTGGAGAAAAAAATACTGAGGATTATATTGAATATGAAACGTCCGAGAATATTCGCTTTCCAGTTAGTGGTTGGGATCATTTTGTTACAGGTTGGTACTTAAAGAGTATTACATCTGCCGATAAGCAAGATGTAATTTCATTTAACTACGACGGAAACATTTTAAGACAAACAGCAACTCGTATAGAAAGGGTGACTAAACAGGATCTGGTTGAACATTCGGGCATTAATGTTGAAGACAAAAATGATTATTTCCAAGAAAACCCAGATCCAGTAGATCCTTTCGCGGTTAGTTTATGGGGTTCTGTTTTTGACCATGATCTTGGTCTTACAACTTGTTGTTTAACAGAAACCTCCGAATACCAAGTTCCTGTTTTAAGCTCAATAGTGTTTAAAAACGGTGTGCTAGATTTTAGCTATGAAAATGTTTATGGGGGAAAAAAACTGACTGAAATAAACCTAAGTGGTAAAACCCCATATAAATTCAAGTTCATCCAGACTATTGGTGAGAATGAAAATTACATGCGTTACCTAAATGGTTTTCAAATGTTAATCCCGACGACATCGGGAGATAAAGTTTTTAAAGAATATAACTTCTCTTACTACGAACCGCCAAGTTCGACCCCGTTACCAAATGCGTTGTTTGGAGGTTCAATTTTGAAGGATTGGTGGGGATATCTAAATTGTAACACCACAGATCTATTGCCGGAGCAGGAAATACATCTGTTACCTGATATACCGTCAGGTTGTTACAATGGTGGCTATGGGTGCGATATAATAATAGGACAGTCGGTAAACAGGGATCCTGATTTAGAGTCTCTTAAATATGGCATGCTAAAATCCATTACTTACCCAACAAAGGGCACTACAGTTTTTGAGTATGAGAATAACTATTATCAGGACGGTTCAAATATAAAAAAAGGTCCAGGGTTGAGGATAAAAAAAATAACAAATAAACCGAGCCAAAACCAGACAGATTGGGTCGTAAAGTCGTTTGAATATGGCGAAAATGGCAACGGAGCCGGGTATCTCAACCAGGCTTTTTGGCCCGGTAGGTATACCGTTAATGAAATGAAGGTGTATTCGATGTGGGATTATACCTATGACGGTGTTTTTTTTAATAATAATGCAATGCAATACAGAACACGTGAGTTTAACTCGGAGTCAACATTGGGGTCAAGTGCTTTCGGAGGCAATTATGTTTCTTATGATGTGGTAAACGAATACACGGGAGAAAACAACAACACAAATTTAAGAACGGAATATGTTTACCATCCGAAATATCGTTCCATAGATGACCCCAACGGCTACAATGATAATATCACAGAGGAATTCACGGGCCGATGGGGGACGGCATTGACCATGGATTACCCTAAAGTTTTTATTGCGCCATTTAATAACATCTCACCCCAAATTTTGCTTAAAGGAGGCAAAATAGCCTACAAGACACAATTTAAGAACGTTAATGGAGTCTATAAAAAAATTTTAAAAGAGACATTTAATTATTATTGTGGTTCGGGTTATACGCTAAACAATATAGCTTGGGACATGCCAACTTTCCGCCATATATACTTTTACTGGGACAGAGATTGTTGTTTGAATCCAGGAGATCGATTCGATATTGAAAAGGACCACCCGGACCCTGCAATAGGTTATGGATTACGAAAATTTGTTTCCGGTGCGGCAAATATGTACAGTAAAGAGATAGAATATTTTGATGAAAATGGCATCTCCTATCTAACGGAAACCAAAAATTTTACTTTCGAGCCATTGCACAATCTTACCAAAACACAAGAATCCACCAACAGCGACGGAAAGGTAATCCGGACAGAGTACGAGTACCCGTTTGAGGATGTGTCGGTGCCCATAAACAACAAG
>NZ_JBJJBQ010000006.1:0-1157 GCF_045446075.1 Flavisericum labens
GATACTACTCCACCTGTACTAACATTACCTAGTGATGTTACTATTGAGTGTACTGAAGATGAGTCTTCGGCTAATACCGGCGTGGCTACTGCTACAGATTCTTGTGGTACAGTAACTATTACCCAGTCTGATGTGGAAACTGCCGCTTGTGGCAATACTAAAACTATTGTCAGAACATGGACCGCTACTGATGAATGTGGTAATGCTACTTCTGACACACAAACTATTACTGTGGAAGATACTACACCACCTTCTATCGATAATACAAATACAGTAAATATTGAAATAGAATGTGATGCTCAAACTGATACTCAAGCTCTTTTACAAGCTTGGTTAGATAACAATGCTGGAGCTACTGCTAATGATAGTTGTAGTCAAGTCACTTGGTCAAATGATTATGGTCAAGACACATCAGTACAATGTGAAAATGGAGCAGTTACTGTTACGTTTACAGCTACAGATGAGTGTAATAATTCAAGTACTACAACTGCAACATACTTGATTAAGGATACTGAAAACCCCGTGATTATCACTCCTGCGGCAGACCAAACGGTTGAATGTGATGGTTCTGGTAACTTATCGGAATTCAACACATGGTTAACATCCAATGGTGGAGCTCAAGCAACTGATGATTGTTCTTCAATCGTGTGGAGTAATAACTTCACTACTTTAAGTGATGACTGCGGAATGACTGGAAGTGCCGTTGTAACCTTTAGAGCAACTGATGCTTGTGGTAACTTTAGCGAAACAACTGCTCAATTTACAATTGAAGATACTATTGCTCCAGACTTTACTGTTCCATCTGATATTGAAATATTCACTGATGCCGATTGTGCATACGATGTGGCTGTTGAAAATGTTGGTGATGTAACTGATGAAGGCGACACCTGCTCCCCTGATATTCAAGCTGCTTATGAAGATTCTATAGCTGATGGATCATGTGAAGGTACATTTGTAATCACTAGAACTTGGACATTAAAAGACGACTGCGACAATACAACTGTTAAAGTTCAAACCATTACAATTTCTGATAATACAGTGCCTACGTTTACAGCACCTGAAGATATTGAAATATTCACCGATGCAGATTGCAACTTCGATGTTAGCGTTGCTAATGTTGGTGACGTAACCGATGAGGCCGATAACTGTTCTACAGG